>JAYSCL010000039.1:0-39084 GCA_041914905.1 Enterobacterales bacterium | reverse complement strand
TTTGAGCGAAGAAGCGCTGTTCTACATCGGCGGTATCATCAAACACGCGCGCGCCTTGAATGCGATCACCAACGCATCAACCAACAGCTACAAACGTTTGGTACCGGGTTTTGAAGCACCAGTGATGTTGGCGTATTCGGCACGCAACCGTTCGGCATCGATTCGTATTCCATACGTAGCAAGCGCCAAAGGTCGTCGTATCGAAGTGCGTTTCCCGGATCCGTCCGCGAACCCGTACTTAGCTTTCACCGCGATGATGATGGCTGGTTTGGACGGTATCCAAAACAAAATTCATCCAGGCGATGCGGCCGACAAAGATCTGTACGACTTGCCGCCAGAAGAAGCCAAAGCGATCCCCACCGTGGCCCATTCACTCGAAATGGCCTGCGATTGCCTGGAAGCCGATAACGAGTTCCTGCTCAAAGGCGGCGTCTTCTCGAAAGATTACATCGAAAGCTACATCGCAATGAAACGCGCTGAAGCCAAACGTGTATCGATGGCCGTTCACCCGCTCGAATTCGAGATGTATTACAGCGTGTAATTACTCATAACGATTTAAAATCACGGCAGCAAAAGGCTGTCAGTTGTAAGAAAAACCGCGGCAAAAGCCGCGGTTTTTTATTTGTGCATTTTTTACCTGCCAATTACGCTTTTCCTTGTGCTGCAATAACGCAACCTTATCGTGAGTGGCACGGCGATGAAATTTTTCAGATTGATCTGGGTAGCAATGTTGTCGGCGTGTTCAACGCCCACGTTGTTTGTTGCGCAGCAAGGACGGCCACCATCGTTGTATCAGGCTTTGCAACAGATTCTGCCGGCACATGGTTGGCAACTCAGTGAGTTTTCCAATCATATCGATCCGCCACACATTGACGCGCCACTGTTGATTTATGGTACCAACAGCGATTTGGGCGCATTGAAAGTAGCCTTGGACAGCAGTGGACTGGAGCCCGCCAATATCATCTTTCAGCGGACACGCAACCATCGTGTCAGCGAAAATAACGCCGTGTTATATTTTCCCGTCGCAGAATCAAACTCGCAGCCACGTTTTATGTTCAGTGTCAGCTGCGGCGAAATGTCTTACGAGGTTTATGCGTATGGTAACGGTCAGGCCCGCATTGAAAGTGCACAATGGTCGAAGGATCGCGATCAATGGGTGGCGGTGGCGACAGTTCCCGCGCATTGGCAAATCGAGCAAGAGACGTTTGACGTACGCAGCCACGACAACTCGATACGATGGCCGTTTGTACGCGATTGGCGCGAGGGCATCGCGGCGCAGTGGCAGTTGTCACCCACAGGACGTGACGATCAGTGCAGAGGCCAGATCTGGCATGACAGCGAATAGCTGCACTATTGACACGCCCTAAAAAACCGCGGCAAAAGCCGCGTTTTTTATCGCATAGCTCGCCGCTCTTTTGCCCATGTTCGATACTCGTCAGTATCCGCAATCGCGTTGTACCCGTCGAGCTCTGCCAGTTCGTCTGGATCAAATTGTTTATCAAACGCCTGCTCATAGGCGGTTAAGGTTTCGGTAACTAATCCAGCGTCTTTGTGCTGAAAACCAATGTCGATGATCACCCAGTAGGCGTTTTCAATAGCAGGCTCCAAACGTAGCGCGCGCTGGCAGCGTTGCAAGGCCGGTTCCAACTGCTGTGCATTCTTGAGGACGGCGCAGGCCAAATACTGCAGCTCTGCGTCTTCGTTGAGCGTTTCTTGCACTTTATCAATGGCGATGATGACCTTGGTCATTTGTTGCTGATAAAAATAATGATCAATCAAGACAAACTGCAAGTCGGGATCTTGTCCAAAGTTGTCCGCCAAGTAATTGAGCGACTCACGATACAGGGATTCGTCAAATTGACCGGCAACCGTTACGCGAAGACTCGCCCATACTCTTAGTTTTTTATATTCGGCAGGCAGATCATCCAATGCCGCAAAAGCATCTTTGAACTGTTGCTTTTGCACGAGATCGGAGTACCGCCGAAACGCCACCACGGCAGCATTGTCGATTTGAGGCAGACCAAAAATGCTGCTGAGCAACGACTTGTCATTCATCATAAACGCAATCGCTTGCCGCATGGCATCACTGGCCTTGATTGCTTCAGCATAACTGAACCAATCGACAATCTTGCCTCTTTCGTTCACCACAAAATCAATGAACGCATAGCCGTTTTCTTCACCCAGTTTGTGGCGAAAAAGCAGTCGGTTCTCGTCACCAATTCGGTGCTTGAATTTGAAAATGGTAACTGCCTGATTTCGTTTTAGCGCATCAAACATGATGTCATTCGAACGGCGAATACCGACGGTACCACCACGAATAAACTCAGTGCGCGTATTGCCAGTCAGATTCATACCTTTGGCAACCCGATCGATCATCGCGACTGGATCAACCAACTTGGCAAAAGTGTCAACGTCCCTGGCTTGAAAGGCAGTCAGCATTTGCTCAACAAGTTGCTGTTCTTGTTCATCTAGCGGTAGTGTTTCTTTGGCCCAACCGATCGAACAGGCGAGCCCTAATAGTATAAAACCAATCAGCTTCATATTGCCCCCTTTCACTGCGCGTCAAACGCTTCGCGCGTCAAATTGCGCACACCATTCGGCTGCACATGAATATTATCTTCAATACGAATGCCGCCGAATTTTTTCAAGCTGTCAACTTTTTGCCAGTTCACAAATTGCGCTTGGGGTTTGGCTTTTAATTCATCAAGCAGCATGTCGATGAAATACAAACCGGGTTCGATGGTGAACACCATGTCTTGTTCAATTTGACGCGTTAAACGTAAGTAGGGATGCGCAGCCGGTGGTGGATTGGGTTCACCCTTGTCATTCAAAAAGCGGCCGCCGATGTCATGCACTTGCAGGCCGAGCAGATGACCAATGCCGTGCGGATAGAAAGTGCTGGAAATGCCTTCAGCGACGATGGCTTCGATACTTAAGTTTTGCACCAGGCCACTGTCGCGCAAAATCGCCGCGACGCCGTGGTGCGCTTCGATGTGCACATCAAAATACGCTTTGCCGGGTTTTACATCGGCGATCAACTGCTGTTCCATTTTGTCCATGGCGGCGATCAACGCCGCAAATTCGTTTTGTTCACGCGCATAAGTGCGCGTAATGTCGGCCGCGTAGCCGTTGTAGCTGGCGCCGGCGTCGATTAAAAAGCTTAAATGCTGCGCCGGTTTTTGCCGTTGCAATTCGGTGTAATGCAACACGGCGCCGTGCTCGTTCAGCGCAATGATATTGCCATAAGGCATTTCATATTCCATGTGCTGCGCGGATTGCAGATAGGCAAGGTGAATGTCGTATTCGCTGGCGCCAGCAAGAAAAGCATTTTTTGCAACGATGTGCGCACGCGTTGCAATACGATTCGATTGCGCCATGCATTCCACTTCGTAGGGCGTTTTGTAGGCGCGTTGCCAATGCAATGGTGCTAACAGTGTTGGCGGGTTAAATGCGGCAAATCCCCAAGCTTGAAACGCTTGCACGTCTTCGCCAATAAAAGCGGTTTTGCTGAGATTAGGGATCAGCGCTTTGGCTTCGTCCGGTGTGCGGATAATGTGAATATCAAATTGATCAACCCAGAAACCTTCTGGATCAGAAGGCACCACATGCCAGTAATCACGCGGCTGCATAAAAATCAATTGGGGTTTGCTACCGGCTTTGATAATGACAAAACTGTGCGGGTGTTGCGTCAACGGCACGTAGTGCACAAAATTGAAATTAGGCTTGAAGTGGTAGTGATAATCGTCCTGAAAGGCGATCTTGGGAATGCCAGAATGGATGGCGACTTGTTCACATCCGGCGCGTGCCATCGCCGCCTCGGTGCGGGTTTGCAGTGTGCGCAGATGGGCGGCGTATAGGGCATTCAACATGGCAGAAACCTCAAGCTACAACGACAGGAACGAGTCGCGAAAATGGGTGCTGACTGTAACCAAATTGCGCGACAGCGAATAGCGAGCGCCGTTGGCGGCAAAGGTCAAATTTGTACAAGGTCATGAGGGCTATACTTACCCCCTTTCCGAGTCCGTCCGTATCCGCCTCTTGAACTGCTCTGACCAGAGGCATACTATCCGGTATCGATTTCTTCAACCCCTTTCCCTCTTCGCACGGAGTCCTTCCATGCTTTTCCAAGGCAAAGCCATACAATGTTCGCTGCACGATGGCGGCATTGCCGAGCTGCAATTCAATTTGCAGGATGAGTCAGTCAATAAATTCAACCGTCAAGCGCTGGAAGAACTCAGCGCGGCGACGCAAAGCCTCAAAAACAATAAAGACGTCAAAGCCGTAGTCGTTACCTCGGGCAAAGACGTGTTTATTGTGGGCGCTGACATCACCGAATTCTTAAGTTTGTTTGCGCAGGGTCGCGACAAACTTCTGAGCTGGACTGCCGAAGCGAATGCGCGTTTCACCGCATTTGAAGATCTGAACGTACCAACGGTCGCTGCCATCAACGGCATTTGCTTGGGCGGCGGCATGGAAATGGTGTTGTGTTGCGATTTGCGGGTGATGAGCACAAAAGCCCAACTCGGTGTACCCGAAGTGAAATTGGGCCTTATCCCCGGCTTTGGTGGCACCACCCGTTTGCCACGTGTGATCGGTGCCGACAATGCGCTCGAGTGGATCGCCACCGGCAATCACAATAAAGCCGATGCCGCGTTAAAAGTCGGCGCTGTCGATGCGGTCACTGAACCTGAAAAATTACGTGACGCTGCGTTTGCGATGGCGCGCGAAGCGGCGGCCGGCAAATTAAATTGGCAAGCACGTCGCGCCAAAAAAACCGGTCCATTGCACTTAAACAAAATGGAATCGCTGATGGCGTTCTCCACGTCAAAAGCGTTTATCGCCGGCAAAGCGGGCCCGAATTATCCAGCGCCGATGGAAGCCGTTAACGTCGTTGAAAAATCGGCACGCTTGTCACGTGATGAAGCCTTAAAAATTGAACACGAAGGTTTTGCCAATGTCGCGTTGTCGCCACAAGCCGAATCGTTGATCACGATTTTCTTGAACGATCAACTCGTGAAAAAGAATGCCAAAAAAGCCAGCAAAATTGCCAAGCCGGTGAAACGTGCGGCCGTGCTCGGCGCCGGCATTATGGGCGGTGGTATTGCTTATCAATCAGCCTCTACCGGCACGCCGGTGGTGATGAAAGATATCAAACCAGAACAGCTGGATCTCGGCATGAAAGAAGCCGGCAAAATTCTGCTCAAAGGCGTTGAGATTGGCAAAGTCAGCAACGAGCAAATGGCCAAAACCATTGCGGCGATCACACCCACGCTGGATATGAATGCCATTAAAGGCGTCGACATTGTCGTCGAAGCCGTTGTCGAAAACCCAAAAGTCAAAGACGCTGTGTTGCGCGAAACCGAAGCCTTGATCGGTGATGCGATTTTGACGTCGAACACGTCGACCATTTCAATTGATCTGCTTGCGAAGAATTTGCAGCGCCCAGATAAATTCTGCGGCATGCATTTCTTTAATCCGGTGCACAAAATGCCGCTGGTGGAAGTGATTCGTGGCAGCAAAACGTCAGACGAAACCGTTGCCACCGTGGTTGCTTGGGCGAGCGCGATGGGCAAATCACCGATCGTCGTCAATGATTGCCCGGGCTTTTTGGTCAACCGCGTGTTGTTCCCGTATTTCCACGGTTTTAGTTTGTTGCTGCGTGATGGTGCCGATTTCACCGCGATTGACAAAGTGATGGAAAAATTCGGCTGGCCGATGGGCCCGGCGTATTTGCTCGATGTGGTCGGCATCGACACCGCCGTGCACGCGGCCAATGTGATGGCTGATGGTTTTCCGGATCGCATGAAGAAAGACTTCAAAGATTCGATCGAAGTGTTGTTTGAAAACAAACGCCTGGGTCAAAAGAACAGCCTTGGCTTTTATGCTTATGCCGAAGACAAAAAAGGCAAGCCGCAGAAAAATGTCGATCCAAAAACCTATGAAATGATCGCTGGTGTTTGTGCCGCGAAAAAAGACTTTGATAAACAAGACATCATCGATCGCATGATGATTCCGATGCTGATCGAAACCGTGCGCTGCCTCGAAGAAAAAATCGTGTCCAGCGCCAGTGAAGCCGATATGGGCCTCGTTTACGGTATTGGTTTCCCACCGTTCCGCGGTGGTGCGCTGAAATACCTCGATCAAATGGGTCTCGCCAATTTTGTTGCGCGCGCCGATCAATTTAAGGCGCTCGGAAAATTGTACGAGCCTACCGCCAACATGCGTGAAATGGCCGCGAAAGGCCAAAAATATTACGCGTAATTGGATTAAACGTTTTGTAGGGCGGCCTTCAGGTCGCCACCACGGCGGGCAAGCCCGCCCTACAGGAGAAACAAGATGAAAGAAGTGGTCATTATTGATGCCGTGCGCACACCGATGGGTCGCAGCAAAGGCGGCATGTTCCGCAACACACGCGCAGAAGTCTTAAGTGCGCGATTAATCGAAGCGTTGTTTGATCGCAATCCGAAAGTGGATCCATCCGAAGTCGAAGATGTGATCTGGGGCTGCGTTAAACAAACATTGGAACAAGATTTTAATATCGCGCGTAACGCCGCTTTGATGACGCGTTTGCCGCGCAGTGTTGGTGCGGTCACCGTCAATCGTTTGTGTGGCTCGTCAATGCAAGCCTTGCACGATGCGACACGTGCGATCATGACCGGTGATGGTGAAGTCTTTGTCGTCGGTGGGGTTGAACACATGGGCCATGTGCCGATGATGCACGGCGTTGATTTTGCCCCGCAATTGATGAACAGCGTCGCCAAAGCCTCCGGCATGATGGGCCTTACTGCCGAGTTGCTTGGTCGCACACACGGCATCACGCGCGAACAACAAGATCAGTTTGCATTGCGCTCGCATGTCAAAGCCGCTGAAGCCACCAAAGAAGGCCGCTTCAAGAAAGAGATTGTCGGCATGGAAGGCCATGATGCCGACGGCGCATTAAAATATTTTGATTATGACGAAGTGATTCGTTTTGATGCTAACCTCGCCGATCTGCAGAAACTGAAACCGGCCTTTGATCCGGTCACCGGTACCGTCACCGCCGGTTCATCGTCTGCGATTTCCGATGGTGCTTCAGCGATGTTGGTGATGAGCGCCGATCGCGCTAAGGCACTCGGCCTGACACCGATGGCAAAAATTCGCAGCATGGCCGTTGCAGGCTGCGATGCTGCCATCATGGGCTATGGTCCGGTACCGGCGTCGCAAAAAGCATTTAAACGCGCCGGCATCACCGCCCAAGACCTGGATCTGGTTGAACTCAATGAAGCGTTCGCCGCACAAGCCCTGCCAGTACTCAAAGATCTGGGTTTGCTCAACGTGATGGAAAACAAAGTCAATTTGAATGGCGGCGCGATTGCACTCGGTCATCCGCTGGGCTGTTCCGGCACCCGCATCAGCGGCACGTTGTTGCATTTGATGCAAAACAAAAACGCCAAACTGGGCCTGGCCACCATGTGTATCGGTCTTGGTCAAGGCATTGCAACGGTGTTTGAACGCGTTTAATCAGCATCAACCACCCCCAACCCCCGCCCGGAGACACGCTGAGCGTGTCTCCCTCGCTCCACCGTTGAAAAGCAAGAAAGGGGGCTTTCGCTTCGCAAAACCACGCGACACGATTCAAATTTTCCACTCTTCGAATCCGGTCGGCTTGCAGTACACTGACGCACCGTTTTTGTAGTGTGTCTGACCAATATGCAGCGCCATCAACTTCATTGCGACAACGCGTCATTAGAGTTTCTAAGCTACGGTGCTCATGTGTTGTCATGGCAATGCCAGGGACGTGAACAACTCTTTGTTAGCCGCAACGCTGAATTCAAAGAAGGTACAGCGATTCGCGGTGGCATCCCGCTAATCTTCCCGCAATTTTCAACACGCGGGCCTCTGTCACGTCATGGCTTTGCGCGCACACAAACCTGGCAATTACTCAACAAAGCAGCACAGAGCGCACATTTGCAGTTGACCGACAATGCACACACACGTTCATTGTGGCCTCATGCTTTCGTCGCCGATTTTTTTATTGAGCTGCAATCACAGCAATTATCGCTGCGTTTGCAGGTACGCAATTGCAGCGACGATGTCATCGACTTTACCTCGGCTTTGCACAGTTATTTTGCCGTGGCCAACATCGCGCAGACACAAATTAATGGTTTGCAAATGTGCAGCTATGAAGATGCACTGACTAAAAAACGCCGCATGTCCAATGACGACGTGTTGCGATTTGCCAGCGAAACCGATCGCATTTATCAATGCAACCAAACCACCATTCTGAATGGCCAACACTCACTGCAATTGAGTAGCGATGGCTTCGACGACACCGTGATCTGGAATCCACACGCCAGCGGTGCGGCCGCCATCAAAGATTTGGCGGACGGTGAATGGCAACAGTTTGTCTGTGTGGAAGCGGCCAATGTGATGACCAAAATTGTGCTGCCACCGGATGCGGAATGGTCGGCAACTCATACGATCACGGTTGTCTGAGTTGACAAACACTCACAATGATTCAATGATAAAAAGGTATTTTCAGGGAAGCGTTATCGACTATCGATTGCTGTCCGCTCTCTGTGTAGTCACTACACACTGATCAATAAGTGCGATCAATAAAAACGATCAACAAAGAGGGAGCTTGTGATGGCAACACCAAATCCGATCTATCCGGCCGATTTGCGCCAACTCGAAATCGAGCAGATCCAGCAACGTCGGCGACGTGCCGACGATACCCCCACACCGATCAACACCGATGGTGATCATCTTGCCGCCAATGGCATTGGATTTTCCGGTGGCGGTATTCGCAGTGCGACGTTTGCGCTCGGTGTGAGTCAGGCCATCGCCAAAGCGAAATTGTGGGCACAATTTGATTTCATGTCGACGGTGTCTGGTGGCGGTTATTTTGGTGCGTTTCTTGGACGCTTATTTCAATTGCAAGGCACGGTGAACAAAGCCGAATACGCGCTACAAGATGGCGCCGGCGTCACCCATTTGCGTTTATTCAGTCGCTATCTGGCGCCTGGTGGTAATGACGATGGTTGGGCTGCCGCTGCGATCATGTTACGCAATCTGTTTTTTTTGCAGGCGCTGTTCTTCTTTTTTGCGGTGTCGACAGCCACCGTTGCCGTGTTGGTGTCGCACATTGGACGCGAATGGACTGTTGTTCAACAGTTCAACACGCATCTGCCAGCTGTATTTTTCCCTGCACTATTTTTTCTGCTGGCGCTGTTGCTGGTGTCTTTGTTCTATTTTGCACTGGCAATAAACGGCGTGCATTTCCGACGCGGTGATGGCGAACCGTTATGGCTTAATGTGCTTTATGCGTTGTTGCGAGGGCTCTTAAGTCTCGCCTTGCTGGTGCTGCTGTTCGCACCACTGGCGGCAGTGGGTGAACAAACCAAATTGGTGGTCGCCCACTACAGCACGTCGTTATTGCACGCGTTTCCGTATGCTTTGGTTGTGTTTATCGTTATCGCCAGTTTCATCTATCTACGCCCCCAAGATGAACATGTTGTATCCGCCTGGCGCATGCGCACAACACGTCTGCTGCGGTTGTGCTTGCTGGTTTTTTGTATTGCACTCGCCTGTGCGTTGATTGATTGGATCGCCTTTAATGGTTTGCGCTATTTGCAAAAACTCGACGATGCCAGTTTGCAAGGTTTACTCGGCAAAGCCTTCGGCGCCTTACTCGGCAGCAATTTATTGATCACGATCGGACAGCGCATTGCGCAAACCTTATCGAGCAGCAAAGACATGAGCGGTCGCCTGCAGGGCTATGTGTTAACAGCGATATTGGTCGCCGTTGCCGTCGTGATCTTGAGCAGCTTTATCATCGTCGCCTTTATTTGTGCCCACGCAGCTGGTTTTGATGTCACCGGTGACTATTCACCGTTTTACTGGCGTTTGTTGGCACTGTGCGCGCTGGCGTTTATTGCAGTCGGCAGCATCAGCGCCTTTGCGAACTACACATCAATTCACAGCTTTTATTTTTCACGTCTGAAGCGTGCTTGGTTGCGCGCGGCAACACTCGACAGCAACGGCAATGGTTGCAACGACATGTATTCGACGCGCAGCAGCGATGATGTGCCGATTTCCGACTATCAACCACAGCAAGCCGGTGGACCCATTCATTTGATCAACTGCACGATCAACGAAACGCTGGGCAAAGACACCGGCCTTTATCAAGCCGATCGCAAAGGTTTGCAGCTTGCCATTAGCTCGCATGTGATCAGCGTCGGCGCTCGCCATCATTTGTTGTCGCCCTGGCAAAAACCCACAGCCTTTTCGCGTTTTCAATTATTCGGTGACAACACGCAGTTAGGCCCCGATCAGCTGACGTTAGGTCGTTGGGTAGCCATTTCAGGCGCCGCGTTCTCAACCGGGCTTGGCCAAGCGACACGGTGGTATTACGCACTGTTAGCGGCAAGCTTGAATGTACGCTTGGGATTTTGGTGGCGCACTCGACGCAACAAAAATGTGGACGCGTTGAAGCCACGTTTGCCGTGGGCATTACTGCAGGAATCGTTCGGAATGTTTCGTGGCACCTGTGACGCACATTGGTATTTAACCGATGGCGGTCATTTCGAAAACATGGCTGGTTATGAATTAATTCGCCGTCGCTTATCACGCCTTGTCATTGTCGATGCCGAGTGCGATAGCGATTATCAATTTGGTGGCATGGCAATTCTCGTGCACAAAGCGCGACTGGATTTTAACGCCGATATCTATTTTCTTAGCGATGAGGAAATTGCACGTATCTGTGGTCGTGACATTTGCACTGCGTTGGGTAGCTTAAAGGCCCTGTCCGAAAATGGTCGCTGTGGCGGACACTCAGTGCGCGCCGCATTAGCGCAAGTGTGTTACGACGGTTGTGATCCTAAATTGGATGCTGGCTTCGACGATCCAACCGTACATTGGTTGTTGTACATCAAGCCCGTTATTGCAGGCACTGAAACGCTGGATGTCACGCAATACAAAGCCGAGAATCCCGATTTTCCGCAGCAAACAACCATTGATCAATTTTTTGATGAGCGACAATGGGAAGCTTATCGCCAGCTTGGCGAAATTACCGGCGATTCGCTGTCTGAGTTATTGAAAGTTTTTTTACTAAAATGAGCTGAGCAGTTTTACCAGGAGCCTGCTTATGGGCTCCTGGATGATGTGCGGATAAACATGTGAACGACAAAGCCTAACGACGCACACGAACGACGCAACGTTCGGCGTGTAGAAAGGGCACCGTTAATGGAATGATGTCCGCTTTCAAATTAGCTGATAGTGCATTTTTTTCTTGTTGTGCCGATTGGCTTTTCATTGCCAACCACTCACCACCGGGCGCCAACAAGTGATCGGTCAACGCAATAAAATTATCGAGTTCAGTAAACGCGCGACTGGTTACTTGTGCAAATTGACCGCCAAATTCCTCCACACGCATTTGCACCGGTGTCACATTGCGCAGTTGTAACTCATGCGCCATTTGCCGGATAAAACGAATTTTCTTGTTGTTGGAATCCAGTGCGGTGATCTGCACCTGTGGCAACACAATCGCCAGCGGCAAAGCGGGAAACCCTGGACCGGTGCCAACATCCAGCAATTGTGGTCCCGTGATCAATTTCGCGATCGATAAAGAATCGAGAATATGCAGGATCAGCGCTTCGTTTTTGTCACGAATCGACGTTAAATTAAAGGCCTTGTTCCAGATCATCAGCGCATCCAGCAAAGCCAATAGCTTTTGCTCACGATCGGCGTCAATGCTTAAATCAAGTTGCTGACATGCAGTGTGAAGTGAGTTGGCAAGTGTCATGAGTTCACAGTCAGCGGCGATCTGCCGCAGCAAAAAGGGTTGGTAAAAACAACCTGATTAGGGATCCGTCTCGGTGTTGCTCCCGTTCATGGTTCGACTTGCCTTTAGTGCTGAGCCTGCCGAAGCATCACCACGAACGGTATTCAGACTATGTTCCGTTCGTCTTGAGTCTGACGAAGGATGAACAGCAACGCACGCTGAAACGTATGGCTAATCAGGAAAAATAATGGTGCGATGAACCGCACCTTGCTCAGGCGATTTCTTTCAGTAAATTGCCTTTTTTCAAATGCACCAACAGCAGGGAAATCGCGGCCGGTGTGATGCCGGAAATGCGCGATGCCTGGCCAATCGTTTCCGGCTTGTGGCGATTTAGTTTTTGCACCACCTCAGCGGACAATCCAACAACGGTACTGTAGTCGAGATCGACGGGCAATCTGGTTTTTTCATAGCGCGCGTTTTTATTGATCTCTTCTTGCTGGCGATCGATATAGCCGGCGTATTTAACCTGGATCTCAACTTGTTCGGCAACACGTTCGTCGTCGACACCACCGCCAATCGCGGCGGCAATTTTGACATAGTCCATTTCGGGGCGACGCAATAATTCTTCGGCGCGAAATTCACGTTGCAAGCTGTTTTCAAAATGCGGATTCAGCTGCTCCGCCGCAGCGGAATTGGGTTGCACAAACGTGCGGTGCAAGCGCGCCAGCTCGGTGTCAATGGCCTCGCGTTTGCGTGAATACGCCGCCCAATGCGCATCACTGATCAAACCCATGTTGCGCGCGACTTCAGTCAAGCGCAGATCGGCATTGTCTTCACGCAGCAGAAGGCGATATTCAGCACGCGAGGTGAACATGCGATACGGTTCTTGCGTGCCATTTGTCGTTAAATCATCAACAAGAACGCCGATATACGCTTCATCACGACGAGGGCTCCATTGTTCTTTGTCTTGTGCCTGACGCGCGGCATTGATGCCCGCCAGCAAGCCTTGCGCGCCGGCTTCTTCATAACCGGTTGTGCCGTTAATTTGCCCGGCAAAATACAAACCGCCAATAAATTTGCTTTCAAATGTGGTCTTTAAATCACGTGGATCAAAATAATCGTATTCGATGGCATAACCGGGGCGCACGATGTGCGCGTTTTCAAAACCCGTGATTGAATGCACGATTTCAATTTGCACGTCAAACGGCAACGACGTTGAAATGCCGTTGGGGTAAACCTCGGTGGTGTGTAAACCTTCCGGCTCGATAAAGATCTGATGTGTTTCTTTGTCGGCAAAACGCACGATCTTGTCTTCGATGGAAGGGCAGTAACGCGGGCCAATGCCTTCTATTTGACCGGAGTACATCGGTGAGCGATGCAGGTTGGCGCGGATCACGTCGGCGGTTTTGGTGGTCGTGTGCGTGATCCAGCAGGAAATTTGTTGCGGATGATCGGCGCGCGAACCCAAAAATGAAAACACCGGTGTTGGGTTGTCGCCCGGTTGTTCTTGCAAACCAGAAAAATTGATGGAGCGTCCGTCGATGCGCGGTGGGGTACCGGTTTTTAAACGACCAAACCGAAACGGCATCGCTCGCAGCTTATTGGCCAAGGCAATCGAGGGCTCGTCGCCGGCACGGCCACCGGAATAGTGTTGCTCACCGATATGGATCAAGCCCTGTAAAAAAGTACCAACCGTCAGTACGACTTGGCGGGCCTTGAAGGTCAGCCCCATCTTGGTCACAACGCCAGCGACACGCTCACCGTCAAGAATCAAATCATCCACCGGCTGTTGAAACAACCACAAATTGGCTTGGTTTTCGAGCGTTTGACGCACAAAGGCTTTGTACAGCACGCGGTCGGCTTGCGCGCGGGTTGCCCTCACGGCCGGCCCTTTTGACGCGTTCAAGGTACGAAATTGGATGCCCGCCGCATCCGCTGCGCGCGCCATGACGCCCCCCATCGCGTCAATTTCCTTCACCAAATGGCCCTTACCAATGCCACCAATCGCCGGATTGCAGCTCATTTGGCCGAGCGTTTCGATGTTATGCGTCAACAACAGCGTATTGACGCCCATGCGAGCCGCCGCCAACGCCGCTTCGGTGCCAGCATGGCCGCCACCAACAACGATGACATCGAATTCTTGCGGGAAAATCATGGATTTAGGCTCAGTTTGGGGCCAGAGGTTAGGGCGCGCGATTTTACCGATCTGCGTTTAAAAAATGTACAGTTATTTTCCGGTAACCCGCCAGTTTCTGTTTGTGAAAAACTACTTTTCGCTACAAAACTTCAATAGAAGTGTCAGATTATCTCGATTAGAGTCGCTTCTTTGCTCGTCTTCCGCTCTGAGGTCACATGCAACTCCGCCTTACTCTGCTCGCCGCGGCCATTAGTGCCGGCATTTCGAATCTGGCCTTTGCCGCCAACCCCCTGCCCAACTACAGCGCCTGGCGCGAACAAGCCATACCAGCTACTGCCAGTCAAACAACTCGCAGCAAACGGATGGTGCCCAACCACGACGTTCGCGTGCAGCAGGCTCTTGGTCATGATTTGATTGATTCGGCGCAGTCGGTTTCCTGGCATCAGGGCAAAAATCAGCCGAATTTTGTCTGGGCTGGCGGCGGCGCCAAAAAAATGGGTACCAGTCCACTGCAAAAACAGTTACAGGCCAATTTTGCCGCACGCACACATTTGCAACATTATGCTTCACTCTATGGCCTAGACCCGGCCACGCTGTCGGGCGCGACGGTGCGCGAGATTCATGACACCGGTCGTGGTGCCATCATCGCCAAGGTGATCCAAAAGCTTGACGGTATCGATGTCTTCGGCGCCGATATGGCGCTGATTATGAACCGCAACCACGACTTGATCGCACTGTCCGGTAATTTGTCCACCGAAGTCGCTGCCGAATACAAGCGTGCAGGCAAACAGAAACAGAGCCTAGAACAAAAACTGGCGCAGCGTTTTGTGCAACCGGTTGAAAGCGCAATCAGCATGGCGTTTGCTCAACTCGGTGGCAGCGTAAGCGCCGCTGAGTTGCAGGGCAAAACCGCCGCAGCCGGTTTTACGGAACATGAGCATCTCGGCAACAGTGGTCAACTCAAACTGGTGACTCCGGTTCGCAGCAAGCCAATTTATTTCCCGCTACAGGGAACATTGCGGCCGGCCTATTACCTGGAACTGCACGCGGCGGTCACGGGTAAACAGTCGGGGCAACACTATAGTTTTGTTTTTGCCGCCGACAACGGCGAACTGTTGTTTCGCAAAAACCTAACGGCTAAAGAAGGGTTTGGCTACCGGGTGTACGCCGATACCGACGGCATCAAACTGCCCTGGGACGGACCGCAAGCCCGCGCAGGCCACCCGCATCCAACCGGCGAAAACAATAACTTTATGCCCGATTATACGGTGGCACCGAACCTAGTGGTTCTGATTAAGGGGCCGATTAGCAGCAACGATCCCTGGCTGGCGGCGGACGCGACCCAAACGCGCGGCAACAATATCGACGCCTATGCCGATATCAGTGGACAGGACGGTTTTGACGCCAGCGACTTACGTGCCAACACCAATGGCACGGCAGCGGGTGGTGAGCCCAAATTCGACTACGTGCTGGATACCACGATCGCGGCCAATGCCAATGACAGCCAGAAAAAGGCCTCGGTTGTCGAGATGTTCTACGTCACTAACTGGTTGCACGACTGGTTCTACGATCACGGTTTTAACGAAGCTGCCGGTAATGCACAGGCCAACAATTATGGTCGCGGCGGTGTTCAAGGTGACGTCTTACTCGCGGAGGCACAGGACTCCAGCGGCACCAACAATGCCAATATGTCGACGCCCTCTGATGGCGGATCGCCGACCATGCAGATGTATTTGTACAACCACGCTGGCGATTCGGCCAATATCGCCGTCACGGCCGGTGGCAGCGGTTTTTACACGAGCAATACTGCCGCTTTTGGTCCGCAGTCGTTTGATGTCAGCGCCGCGCTGGTGGCCTATCAGGATGCGACCGGAACACCGTCCGATGCTTGCGAAAGTGCCAGCAATGCAGGCCAGCTGGCGGGCAAAATCGCCCTTATCGACCGCGGCGAATGCACCTTTGTGGTCAAAGTTAAAAACGCGCAGAACGCCGGCGCCGTTGGCGTGATCATCGCCAATAATGCGGCCGGCGATGCTCCCGGCATGGCCGGCGAGGACGCCACGATCACGATTCCCGTTTTGAGCGTAACCCAGGCGGACGGCGCTCTATTGCGCACGGCCAGCGCCGGCAGCATCACGGTACGTTTGCAGCGGTTTGCCACGGCACAACCCTCGCGTGATTCCGGTTTTGATGCCCTGACCGTAGCCCACGAATGGGGCCATTACATCAGCAACCGCCTGATTGGTAATGCCAACGGTCTCAACAATAACCAAGGTGGCTCACTCGGTGAGGGCTGGGGTGATTTCCATGCCCTGTTGCTGACTGTCGAGGCCAGCGACACTGCTGTAGCCAATAACAGTACCTGGGACGGCTTGTATGCGATGGGTGGTTATTCCGATCAAGGCCGAACCGCCAATGATGCTTATTTTGCCGGTATTCGTGGCTTCCCCTACACCACCGACATGAGCAAAAACCCGCTGACCTTTGCTCAAATCGCTATGAACCCGGAAGTTCACGGTTCCGGCACCGTCTGGGCCACCATGTTGTGGGAATGTTACGCCGCCCTGCTGAAAAACCATGACTTTGCAACAGCACAAACTCGCATGAAGGATTATCTGGTCGCCTCGTACAAAGCGACACCGTCTTCACCGACGTTTGTTGAGGCCCGTGATGCCGTGCTCGCGGTGGTCGAAGCCACCAGCACGTCAGATTACGAACTGTTTGCCGCCGCGTTTGCCAAACGTGGTCTCGGTGCGGGTGCCATTGCGCCGAATCGGGACAGCACCGATCATGCAGGCGTCGTCGAAAGTTTTGGTCGTGGCTCTGCCGCCAGTATGTATAACCTGAACATGACCCTGACCAGCGATGCAGATAATGATGGCGTGTTGGATATCGGTGACGAAGCCGATTTCAGTTACCGTTTGCGCAGCACCGGTTTTACCGCACTGACCAATGTGTCGGTAAATTTGGAGCAAAACAAGCTTACTGTGACCGGTGCCAATCCGGTCAGCATCGGTGCCGTGCCGGTTGGCGACACCCGCGACCAGACCGTACATATCACCCTGACCAACGCCAATGTGGCGGAAGCGCTGCCGCTGCACCTGGTGGCGAGCGATAGTGCGACTGTGGACAATACCACCATGGACGCCACGCTGGTTCGTTATGTCAACTACGATTTGATCAAAAGCACGACCACTGACGATGGCAATCGCGGCATCATCGCAGACTGGACAACCCCCGTCGTTAGCGGCGCCCTTACCGAAACCGTGCGCCTTGCGGCAAGTACTACAACGCCTGATGGCTATTACTACCAATTGCTGGAAGCGCCTGTCGCCGGCAGTATCGCTCTGGAGTCACCGGATCTGATCGTCGACAGCAGCGGCCTGCTGACTGTGCGCTGGCAGCAGGCCTTCGCCTTCGAAAACGATCGTGATGACGGCACGCCCTATGACGGTGGTGTCGTCGAATACAGCGTCGATGGCGGCGCCTGGCAACGAGCATCTTCCGGCCTCACTCCTGCGTATACCGGCACCATTTTTAACGGCACTGGAGCCGACAATCCGTTGAAAGGGCTAATGGCCTATACCGGTGTCAGTAGTGAGGATTATCCGGCGTTGAAAGACGCGTCGCTGACGTTGACGGGGTTGGCCGGCAAGCATGTCAAAGTCCGCTTCCGTCTGGGCACCGATACCGGGAATTCGAGTTATGCCCTCGGCTGGCACATCGACAACGTTCAGATCAACGGTATCAGCAACCTGCCGTTCAGCCGCATGGTCTCAAACGGGGCTGTGGCACCGGTGGCCAATGCCGGAACCGACCTGTCGGTTGACGAAGGCGCCTCCATACAACTGTTTGGTTCTGGAAGTGATACCAATGGCGGCACGCTGACATACAACTGGCGCCAGGTGAGCGGTCCGACGGCAACACTGAGCAATGCCAACATGGCAACGGCTAACCTCACAGCACCAACCGTCGATGCCGACGCGACACTGGTGTTTGAGTTGACGGTGACCGATTCCGACGGTTTAAAAGGCCTTGATACGGTTTCGGTGCAAGTGACGAACAAGAGTTCAGGCGGTGGCGGCGGCGGTGGCGCAGCCGATCTGATGCTTTTCGGTTTATTGGCCCTGTTCGGTTTGCGTAAACGGCGCTAATTCAGGCAGTACCGAACGGAGCCGATTGGCTCCGTTCTTTTTTGGTCACTATCGCGGTCGATGACGCCACGTCTAACCGCCCATAAAGGGAAGATCCCAATCATGAAATTACCCAGTCATGCGCGTTTGTACACGCTGGTCGCCGTTGCGCCCTTGTTGTCAGCTTGTGTTGACCCTGTGGTAGCGCCACAAACTAGTACACCGCCCGCTGCCAAATTGTCGTTTGCGCGTGGACCTTGTCTTGGCAAATGTCCGGATTACCAATTCGAGGTGGCGGCCTCGGGTGATTATCACCTCAGTTCAACACCAACACCAACACCAACACCACAAAAAGGTAATTTAAACGCAACCATCATGCAAAAGTTGCAGTCGCTTTACCGCCAAGTGAACGCGCTCAAACTACCGGAACGCTTGACCGGAACCGATGTTTGTCCGCACTTTATGACCGATATGCCAAGTGTGACACTGCAATGGCGAACGGCTTCCAGGCACTGGCAGCTGAATCATAATTTGGGTTGTAAAGATTTTGCCGGTGAAGAGCAGTTATTGGCGCTGGAAGCACAAATCGAAAAATTATTGCCAAAAATTTCGGATCGCGTAGAACAATAATAGTGACGCCGGGTCATCGGCTCTGAGTCATTCACAAATCAACGTGACTACTTTGACTGGCTTGCACTTGCACATCCTTTTGCGCGTTAAAAATTACCTGATCATTTTGTTCGGGATTGTCCTCTACTGCATCGCAGGTCCAGGCGACGGTATACAAACCGCTTTCAACAAACCCAAATTCAAAGTGATAGGTATTTTCGTTGGTCAAGATCACATTGGTAGTGGTGAGCGGTTGATCGCCACTGCCACCGATATCATCCGGTACTACCGGCACAATGCCGTTACGGTACAAATAAATCACACCGGTTTCGTTGTTGGTGCAATGTGCGTCAACCAACGCTTGGCTGACCGTTCCGGTCACGTTTCCAACACCGATATTATCGATCAAACGCAAAGTCGGTTTGAGGCGATAACCGCGCGCATGTCTGATCACCGAGCGACGCAAATCGAAATCGATGGTGAAATTGGCGGCGCCGCCTTGTGCCAGTGTAAAACCGCTATTCAATTTCAAACCGGTTTGCGCACCCGATGGAATGTCGAGTTCGTGGCTCAGGCCATTTTTATCGACCAAATACGTATCGAGTGCACCGTCGAGATCGACCTGTAGGCGGATCCATTCGTAACGACCGGCCGTTAATTCAAAATTGGATAACAGCGGTGCCGAATTGCCTCCGGTTTGTGCCAACAAATTGATTTTTTTCGCGGGTGTAAACGTTTCGCTGATGCGGCCGTCCGGCCCTTGCATTTCAATGCCGCTGAATTGCACCCACACTTCAGCCGCGTCATCAACTGGGGCATCGACTATGGCCAAGTTGAGTTTGGCAGTGCGTGGTGCGTCATCACCACCCCCGCTGCCACCGCAAGCGGCCAATGTCATTGTCAGCAGCGCACAGAACGTGTTGCGCATGAGGCCCTCCTAAAGCCGTTACATCTCCGCTATCGAGTATAGCGCTGCGCTGATGACCCTGCTGTCCGATGATAAAAGCTGCGACGCCGGTCACGCGACCGCGCGTGGCGCCGCACTGGCGAAGGCCTGCTCGAGATCGGCGATCAGATCGCTGACGTCTTCGATACCAACGCTGAGTCGCATCAGTCCCTCACGAATGCCGCTGCTTTGACGGGTACTTTCGTCCAACACACGATGCGTCAAGCCGGCGGGGTGTTGAATTAAGGTATCGACCGACCCCAACGACACAGCAGGCGTCATACGCTTTACCGACTTCATCACCATTGCCGCTGCGTGGTAGCCACCGCGCATTTCGAACGCCAACACACAACCACCGCCTCGCATCTGCGCCGGCAGCGGAGAATGCAATCCCGGGTAATAGACACTTTTGACGGCAGATTGTGTTTCCAGCCAATGCGCGAGGTGCTGGGCATTGGCCTGCGCCGTCTCGACGCGCAATTTCAACGTCGGCAAACCGCGATGCAGCAAATAGGCCGCCAGAGGGTGCAACAACGCACCGGTGGCAACGCGCACTTGGCGCAACGCCTTCGCGTCGGCTTCCGCACAGGCGACGACGCCGGCAATGACGTCACCATGGCCACCGATAAATTTGGTCGCCGAATGCAGCACATAACGGGCGCCGAGCGCGATCGGGTTCTGCAAAATGGGGGTTGCAAACGTCGAGTCCACCAGCACCGGCACCTGACCGGCTGCGGCTACCACTGTGCGGATATCGACAATATCCAATGTCGGATTGGCCGGTGTCTCGATGATTACCAACGCGGTGGTGGTCGTTATGTGTTGTGCAATGTCGTGTACGCCCACCCATTTCACCGGAAGGCCGAGCAAGTCCGCACTGAGCAGGTGATCACTGGTGCCGTATAGGGGACGCACTGCCAGCACGTGATCGCCGGCGGCTTTGCGTGCCAACAGCACAGCCGTCAACGCCGCCATGCCGGTGGAAAACGCGACGGCTGCTTCGGCACCTTCAAGGGCTGCCAGTCCTTCTTCAAAGCGCGCAACGGTTGGGTTGTAAAGCCTTGCGTAGACAGGGTTTTCTGCCGTCGCTTCGCCATTAACGAACGCATCAAGACTCGCTGTGCCGACACCCAAATCGGCGATCGGGTAGGTCGTTGACAGATCGATGGGCAGAGCATGGACCCCTAAAGTTTTGAGATCGGTGCGACCAGCGTGGACGCAGAGCGTTGCAGTTTTCATTGTTATTCCTCCGAGAAGACCACGCCAATCCTAGAGATTATGTGATTAAATTGGCGAATAGACGCTATCAATTTGGTATTTTCGATAATGACCGCATTAGATTCATTTGATTACGCCATTCTGGCCGCCTTGCGGAAGAATGCACGGTTGTCCAATAAGGATCTGGCCCGTAAGGTTGGCTTGGCTGAATCCACTTGCCTTGAGCGGGTGCGACGGTTGGAACAGCGACAGGTGATCAGCGGTTATCATGCCGAATTCAATGCCAAACAATTGGGCATTGCCGTGCAGGCGATGATCGTTGTGCGCTTGACCAAACACAGCAAGAGCGCGGTGGAAAGTTTTCGCGAACATTTGCTGAGTCTTCCAGAAACGTTACAGATCTTTCACGTAGCGGGGTCCGATGATTTTCTCGTGCACATTGGCGTTCGCGATCCGGATCATTTGCGCGAATTGGTGATGAACAAATTTATTGAACGCAATGAAGTCGCGCACATTCAAACAGAATTAATTTTCGAACAGGTGCGATCACTGCAAATGCCCATTGCAAGCGAATCGTAAATCGCGATGAACTGACAGAACTTGTTTTAACGAACTACACTACGATGGAATTGATGAGCTGATCTCAGCCCAGTTATTTACCTTACCCGCTATGGGTTACGCATGGAGCACAGTGCTGCGATGCCACAAATGATGATCCGTCCTGCGCACAACGACGATATCCCCGTGTTGCTGCAATTGATCCGGCAATTGGCCGATAGTGAACACTTTCCCGATCCGGTCACCGTCAATGCCGAGCGTTTGCAACAGCATTTATTTGGCGACAAAGCCGTCGCCGAGGCCTTGCTGATCGAAATGCACGAACGCGTGATCGGCTATGCCATTTTTTACATGACGTTTGCCTCGAGCACCGGTACACCAGGTTTGCATTTGGACGATCTGTTTGTGTTGCCCGCCGCACAGGGTCAAGGTATTGGTAAGCGCATCATGCAGCACATTACTCAACTCGCGCGCGAACGCGGATGCACACGTGTTGAATGGTGGACATTGCGCCACAATATACAGGCTCAAGCGTTTTATCTGCAGATGGGTGCCGATCACAAAACCGATTTGATGATCTATCGTCTCGATGGCGAAAAGTTACGTAATTTTTAAAGTGGGCCACAAAACCCAATCGCCCAACGCGCTATTCATAACGTTTATCACGCCATTGCAGCCAACCATCGCGGTGCCGACGAGCTGGATCGCGATGTGTCCAGTGAACGACACCACCTTTTTCATTCCATTCGTATTCGCCGCGAAACGCGATAGTCTCGCCGACGCGCAAATCGTCAATGCGGGGCGCCAGATCAATGTTGTGCGCAATCAACACAGTCAGACCGCTCGCAGTTTCAACAATAAAACGTTGGTGCCGGCTGCCTCGGTTATCGTCTGCTAACAATTGTTTCACCACCGCAACACCGTCGATCAGCTGATTCGATTGCCGGCGTTCAAATAAATCACGTAGTGGATCGGTCGCCGCTGATGACGGCGATGTCGCGGTGTTATCCGCTGATGGCGAAAGTGCAGAATCAAACAGTGCTTCACGCGGATAAAATACGACAATAGCGGCGAGTGCTAGCAGCAATGGCAATAGTTTTTTCATTGTGATTCTTGTCTATGTGACTGGTGATCTACTGTGACTGATGATCTACTGTGATTGTGATCTATTGTGATTCGAGGCGATAAGCATCCCAACTGCGTTGCCGTGACAGGGCGACACTGAAATTGATAAAACCGATCGCCAGTAGATAGTGCAGCAACTGTACCGTTGAAAACAAACCAGCACGCCATTGCACGCTGTGCACGACAAAAGCCGCGATAACAAATAATAATCCGTTAATGCTCAATAGATCGCGTTGTCGTGCCACATGGCCCGTTAATATCAACAATGCGGCTACTGCACAAATATTTTGCCACCAATCCTGCAGCCCCATCGCCGCAACCCATAATCCGATCGCACTGTTTATGAATAGAAACAACCACGCTGTGCGCCAGTGCAGAGCAATACGTTTGTCTTGCCATAACAAGCTGCACGCCAACAACGGTATCGCGGCGACGCTCGCCAACAAACTGCCGAGCGCGTGCGCCGAACTTAACGCAGGAAAAAAGCTATAACGCAAAGCCCCCACTGCCGCGACCACACCGATCACGCCATAGGCCAGAACCAAACCTTGATTGTAACGTCGATGCGCCAACACCAATGCCAAACACACCAGCGCCAGTACGCCATCGGAAAATGCATCCGCTGCCATGCTGTTTATCCCGGTAAGAAACCGAATCACACATTTGGGGGACTGCGACTAACCGTCGAAAGCCAGCCCCACGAGACGGCGTGCAGTATTACGACAAACACCACAATCGTCCAGTGCAACGGCGTCGAAAACCAGTGCGATTGCAGAACAAATCCAACAAAGAGCAATAGGCGCATTTGTTCGAATATGCGTGCATAACGATAGCCCTGTAGCAGGCCGCCAAGGCAAAACGTGCTGAATGCCAACAACAACGCATAGATAATTTGCGCGACAATCGGCAATGTTGTCTCAACGTACAAAAAGTGACAAATCGCTACAATCAAAACAACATAATGAATCAACACATAATACTGCCGTGATGCCGACGCCGGTGATTGAAAGCGCTGAAATCGCGCGAGATCAAATGGCGCGGTCGCACTGCTTTGACTACTTGGCGCCGCGAACCACAACCGCATGTTACGATGTTCATTCTGTGGCGACCGACTGGCGCGCCACAGATCGGCATACGTATTCAAATTGCCCCAGATGGGATCGAAACTGGCCAAGGGTTTGCGCACACCGTAAATGATGTGCTCGTCGTCACGTTCCTCAACAAACGTTCCAAACAGACGGTCCCATACGATCAAAATGCCACCGTAATTCTTATCAAGACAGTAATCATTTTGTCCGTGATGCACACGGTGATTGGACGGCGACACAAAAATGCGATCAAACCAGCCAAGTTTGCCAATCAATTCCGTGTGCACCCAGTACTGATACAACAGATCGATCAGCGCAACCGTGACAAAAACTAGCGGTGGTATACCGATCACGGCCATCGGTAAATAAAACGGCCAACTCCACAGCGGCGTTGTCGACGATTGTCGTAACGCTGTCGACAAATTGAAATATTCCGATGAGTGATGGACCTGATGCGCCGCCCACATCAGGTTGATCTCGTGGCCACAACGGTGCACCCAGTAATAGAGAAAATCATAAAACAGTAGCGCCAACGGCCACACCCACCACGACTCGATCGGCCAGCTCGTCAAGCGGTAGTGCGCATACATCATTGCGTACATACCGACGGTGAACACCGCCATAAATACGGACGCAAGTTGACTCAATAGGCCCATCTGCAAACTGGTGATGGCATCGGCCATGACGTACAAATCGCGGCCACGCCAACGACCAATGCACCATTCAATCACCATGGTCAGCAAAAAAACCGGAATCGCATAAAGGATGGGATTCACTGTCCTGCTCGCATCATGTTGATCTCCGTTGGCAGCGCGACGCAAACGCGTTAGTGTGGGCAGCACGGTGATACGCCAACCTCACAAACGATGTCAACCATACAGATAGTGGCTGCCGATTTAAACGACGTGCCCGCGCTCAATCAATTGATTCAATTGTCCGCTGCGTCATTGAGCCACGGCTTTTACGATGCCACGCAAATCGATGCGTTAAATCATCATGTGTTCGGTGTTGATAGCGCGCTGATTGCCGATCGCAGTTATTTTAAAGTGTTGCGCGACGAGCAATTGATTGCTTGCGGAGGATGGAGTCGACGTAAAACCCTTTATGGCGGTGATCAGCGCCGCATTGGCTTACCCGAGTTGCTGGATCCGGCACATGATGCGGCCAAAATTCGGGCCTTCTTTGTGCATCCTGCCGCGGCACGTCAGGGCGTCGGGCGACAATTGCTACAGCACTGCGAACGTTGCGCGCGCGATAACGGTTTCACACAACTTGAATTGATGGCAACCTTGCCCGGTGTACCACTCTATGAAGCGTCGGGTTTTCACGCTGAACAACACGTTAGCGATACGTTGCCAAATGGCATCGTTGTAACGTTTGTGCGCATGCGCAAATCGCTTTAAGTGACCTAACATTAGCGACCATTTCATTGTCAAAAGCAGAAGCGAACACGAAGCGTTCTTTGTGACAGTCGTGTACCTTGTGATAGCTGTTTACTTTGCGATTCGTTGTGCTTTTCGTGCTCGCCGTTCGTTTTCCATTCTTTTGATCAGGCGAAATTGGATGGCTTATTAGCGCGCATAGGCATTAATAATCGCCTGTATACGATGTGTCGATTTCAGTGTTTGAAGTGCTTCATTGATGGCGATTTGGAGCTCGGCATTGCTGGGGGCGATCAGGCAACGCAGCTCGTGTGTATTGAGCAACAGATGCTGCCATTCAACGCGGGCAAACTCGGGTTTATTGCGTCGCCAATAGCGCAGCGATAATTCGGTGATGACAATCGCATCAACACGATCATTCAGCAACTTTGTCAGATTGACCAGATCACTGTCGGCATCATCGCGTTTCCATTGCTCACCAAAGGCGGCTTCCACTTCAGGATACCGGTACTGCACTATCGTGCCGATGCGTTTGTTGCGCAGCTTTTCTAACGTTAAGACGTCGTTGTTGCGCTTTTTGCTCACCATCCATTCAGCGGATTGCAACACGGTTTCGGTCCAGAAATAGTCTTGCGGGCGCTCGGTCCAGCGTTTATCGACAAAGCACTGTACGTCAGCTTGACCCGTTAGAATGCCATCTTCCACTTGGCTGCGCGGCAGTTGTTTCCACACCGGACGACGGCCGATCTTGCGCGCGATCTCGGCCTGAATGTCGATCATAATGCCGCGCGTTGGCAGCGTATGCTGGCGTAATGAGTCACTGTCGTAAAAGTAATAGGGTTCACGCAGTTTGCTGTTGATCAAAATGCGCAAACTGTTGTCATCGGCCGCCTCGGTCACAGACATGCACGCCATGACACAAAACGACACGATTAAATAAACGCTACGTGTAAGCAAATTTTCGTCCTAAATTTAGCCAACATATCGTGGTGAAGCCGTTAACTCATGGTCAGCGGTAATTGCACCACAAATTCAGCGCCTTGATCAGGCTCACAGCGCGCCTGAATTTTACCGCCATGACGTTCAACAATGCGCCGCGCGATCGCCAAACCAACACCGGGGCCACGCGCTTGTTCAGCGCTCAAGCGTTGAAACATCTCAAACAGATGCTCCGCTCGTTCATTGTCAAACCCAGGGCCGTTGTCGCGCACCGTGATGCGCACCCAAGGTACGGTCTTTTCGGCCTCGACAACAATCATTGGTTCCGTCTGATTAACGACAGCGGCCAAGGCATTATCGAATAACTGGTAAAACAATTCACGCAACATGGTCGGATCAGCATAAATCATCAACTGCGCATTCAGCCGCCATTCGACTTTGCTGTTTGGCCATTCCGCGACTGCTTCAACGACGACACGTTCAAGCAAGGACTGCAGATTCAAATCTTTGCAGCGCAATTCTTGTTGCGCAATGCGCAAATAGGTCAGTAACTTTTCGGTTAGCCGCGTTGCGCGCCGTGTCGCCGATTCGATTTTATGCACCAATGCCAAATCATCGGCATTCATCCGTGTCAGTGACTGTTCTCGCAACATTTGCGTAAACCCAGTCAGATGTCGCAATGGTGCGCGCAGATCGTGCGAAATGCCATACGAGATCGCCGAGATCTCACGTGTGTTGTACGCGGCGTCCGTTAGCGCGATGCGCAGGCGATCTTGCACGGCATCGAGATCCGTAAAGTCTTTGACCGCGCGTCGATAGGACAGATACGACAAGATCATCGTCAGGATAAACTGCAACAACAGCGCAACCGCGATCAAGCTTTTGCTGCGCGCCACTGATTTGTCGACAAGTGCAACCACAGGCTGCAATGACACTTGATGCAACAACACGAACTGTCCGTCCGCCAATTTGTGCGCAAAGCTGATCGCCTTTTCGCTTTGCGCAAAGGCATAACGGCTTTCACCGATCACATTGTCGTAGACGGTATTTAGCTGCTCATCACCCAATTGCGCCAACGTCAGCTGCCCGTGCTGAGCCAGCAATTGTTCGTGGTAACGATCGGTCGCCAATATCTTTCCCGTCGCCGACAACAATAAGAATTGCTCATGCGTTTTGTTACGCGTTGCCGTCGTCAAACGTAATACATCGTTGAGCGGAACATCGTGGCCAACAGAACCCATCCAATGCCCATCAAGATACAACGGCGCGACAACACTGATCATCCACATCTGTGGCACTTCATCAAAGCTGGGGCTGGTCCAGCGCACGCGACGATCGGGATTGTTGATTGGCGTTGTCAGTGTGATCCATTCACTGTTGCGGTAATCAAAATCGGCAGCCGCGCGATAGATAAATTCGGGTTCTTTGGGCCAGTAAATCACAATGCCACCAAACGACGGCATGTACCACGTATCAACAAAGTAGCGCCCTTGTGTGCCACGACCAAAACTTTGCGTAACGGTCTGTGCAACGGCCAGAAGCGGCCAGTACGACGCTTGCCACTCGATGTATTTGGGCAACCAAACGCCCGCCTGACGATCGGCATCGAACGTTTCGACACGCGAGCGATAAGCACCGTCTCGCGCAAGGCTGATGTGTTCTCTGAATGTGCGGCTTAATTGCGGTAAAGCATCCTGCTGGCGTTGCCATTGCTGCACAAACTCGTCGCGATAACTCGTGATCGAACGCTCCGCCGAACGGATCTCGGTGTCCAGATCCAGCGCCAATGCCTGACTGCTTTCCACAATGGTGTTGACGTGTTGCGCGGTGTTATCACGCACCAGTCGCTGCTGTTCGTAATAACCAAAAATGTACAAACCACCCAACATGACAACTGTGATCAATAACGGCCACAGAAGGGCCGTGATCAACAGTGAACGATGAGTAGATGGTTGCATGAATCACTCAGGTTTAGGGCCGCGACGGTTCGCAATGGTGTTGCATTACTTGTTCATAGTTCACTTTGCAGATCATGATCAAGCTGTTCGACAAAGCTATTGATATCCATCGTTGGCAGTTGTCGTTCATCGGTTGCCCGCAACAATGTGTGCATCGTTGGTTGCGAACGAAAATCGGTTTCACGCAGCCAGGTTGGCAACGACAGTACGATGATGAGTGGCCACACGATGGCCAGTGACGTAATGGCCGCACGTTCACGCGACAAATTGGAAAAGGCGCGCAACTGCCATGCAAACAACGCCGTGAACACACTCGCCATCATGATATAGAACAAGACGGTGCCGGCATCGTAGTCACTGTAATAGTACGACAGCCATGACTGCATTTCTTGCATGGCCATTACCATCAGTAACGCGATACAGGCGATCGACAATTGCAAGGCGTATTGCCATCGGTGCAGCAATAAGCGCGAAATGAAACCCGTTAAGGTAGCGATCAATAGCGGCGAAATCAGCTGTGGCAATTGCGCCAACCACACCTCTTTCGCTGCGTGTTTGATGAACATGCCGTCTACCACCTGCCACGATTCCCAATACCACAGCATCGACAACAAACCAATCGCGAACGGTAACTGGCTGGCAAGCTGCAAAGGGCCGGGATAATGGTGCGATAATTTGGCTGGTTTTACCTCGCGTGCCGGATTGATCAGGCGAAGTGTCGTGTGTCCCAATTGCAAACTCATATCATCACTGATATCCACCGGCACGAAGCCCAATTTTTTTCCCAAGCATTGCGTGCCATTTTCATGCGACAAATTGCGTACACGCATCACGCCATCGACACCTCGTTCGATGTGCAAATGATTGCCCGACACAGTGTCGTCGGACAAAATCAAATCATTGTCATAGCTGCGACCAATGCGATAGGGAAATTGACGGACGCGACGATATTGCGGTTGCCCACGCCCGCGCGTGCTGATTTCGAGGATCAGGGCTGCCATTCAAAGCGCTCCAAAAATCGTTTCAGCAATTTCAAACCGTTATCGAGCGTCACGGCACTCATATCCAGCGTGAACATCAGGCCTTCATCGCGATGGCCCGTCATCGCCATCAACACCATCACATCGTGTAAACCTTGATAACGTTTATACGGACGTGCGCACACATTGGCTTTGAACGATTGACGTGCGATGCGCACAAAACGCACGCTGCACTGAAAGTTACCGACATCCGTTTCATTGGCCTCGGACAAAAATACGGAACTGTGTTGTTGCTGATACAATTTATAGAATGCGCGCGGTGACAGTTCTTCGCTTTGTAACCAAAAATACTGGTAGGCAATCGAACCGGCTCGTTGGCGTTCCGACAGAAAAATATCATCTTGGCCTGTGCAGTTCGTGCTGATCTGCATATAGGGTTCTTTCTCTGTTGCGTTTTGCGTTTCACCCCAGCAGTCCAGACGCGATGACAGTTCACCAGGCACCACAAATTTGCCGATCTTTTGTGTCGGCCAATCGGATCGAGTTACGTCATCCACAATCTGTTGTTGATTCCACAACAGCTGCAAGCCAATGGCCTGTTGCAGATCGATGGCTTGTTGTGCGTTATCATCCAGTGAGCTGTTGGCGATCAATTTCTGCAAATAATTGGCCGGCACCAAATAGCCAACACCGTTGCCACTGGTGGCGACATTGATGCCGACGACCATGCCACGTGCATTGATGGCCGGGCCACCGCTCATACCCGGGTTAATGTTGCCAGAAAATAAGATCTTGTCGTACAACGCTTTCTCAAGCAGACCATTCGCCGATCCGGTCACGATTGATAGATCGAGTGCCAACGGGTGCCCCATCGAAAACAACGTTGTGCCTTTGCGGGGTAACGTTGTCAGCGCGAACGGCTGACCCAATTCATTTTCGGCTTGCAACAACGACAGATCGTGCACAACGTCAACGGCGATCACGCGCAACTTGCCGCGTTCTCCGTCGCTGCGTTGATATTCAAGACGAAAATTGTCCGGATCGTGAATCGCTGCCGACACCACATGAAAATTGCTGGCTAATGTATGTTGATTGCCAACGACAAATCCGGTGCCCAAACTGGATTTTTTATTGGAACCGCTGTTGATGACATCAATACGGTAAACCGATAACTTGTATTGCTCATACAATTGTTCGGCGCGTTCGTCGTCCGCAGCATTCGCCGCGCACACACACACTAAAAGCAACCACAAAAAATAGGACTTCATTCCCTGCCACACATCGAACCCTTATCACCCGATGAGTATAGGTGTCCTTCAAAGCGTTCGTCCATGACGGCGCCGCTATTTTGCTGAAGTGGCCGAGGGTGTGCGTTTGGCCGCGGCGACCATCTGACGTACATCGGCCAACAGTTGCCGCGCATCGTAGACAATGCCGTCTTTGACGGTGTATTTGACACCACCGACCCGCTCGACGACGTTGTCATCCGTTAATCGTTGGTGGCCGGTACCGTACAACAGTTTCAAATTGGCCAAAGGATTGTGATCGATGATCAGTAGATCGGCCCATTTGCCCGGTTCAACACTGCCCAGTTTGTCGGCCGCCCCGAGTGCTTGCGCACCGTGCAGTGTCGCCGCGCGGATCACTTCAAGCGGATGAAATCCGGCTTCGCGCAACAACTCCAGTTCTTCAATCGTGCCAAAACCATATACTTTGTAAATGTAACCGGAATCGGAACCGACCGTGACACGACCGCCGCGATTTTTGTATTCGTTCACAAATTGCATCCACAGCTGGTAATTTTGTTTCCAACGCACTTCTTCTTCGGTGCCCCAATCAAAAAAGAACGAGCCATGAGAATCGCGATTGGGCGTAAAAAAATTCGCCAATGACGGCATCACATAGTCCGTCTGCCAATCGGCATTGCGCGCCCGCATCACATCACGTGTGGCCTGATAAATATTGAAGGTAGGATCCAACGTAAAGTCGAGCGCCAGCAATTCGTTCATCACGGCGTTCCATTTTTCGGAATACGGTGGCGCCGCCTGCGCCCACAGCAAACCTGCTTGACCAAAACGGTGTTGTTCGTTCGCGTAGTTGTAGTCCGCCGGGTAATTTTGCACGCTGCGATCGTCAAACAAAGCTTCCGGCAATCCGTACCAATGTTCCATCGATGTCAGACCCCAACGGGCCGTCGTCAACACATTGACGCGCGCGACGTCCAGTTGTGCGTGGTGACACGTTGCACGTAGTCCTTGCTTTTTTATTTCATCAATAGCGGCCTGCAATATATCGGGGCGATAGCCAAAACATTTCATGCCATCGCCGCCTTTCTTTTTCAAATCACGTACCCACTGGCGCGCCTCTTCTGGTTTGGTAAACGGCGCGTCACGGCCATCACCAAAAAATGAATAGGCGAAAATGCGGGGAGCGGTGATCTGATTTGCCGCGCTGCGTTTGCGTTCATTCAAACAAAAATCGAGGCCATTGCCGCAACCCGGATCGCGCACCGTTGTAATGCCATGTCCAAGCCACAATTTGTACACGTATTCGGCCGGCACGGCTTGCTCTTCGCCCCCGATATGACCGTGCATGTCGATTAAACCGGGCAACACAAAATGTCCGCTTAAATCCAGCTCTTTGCCACCGGCGATCAATGACGGGCGATTTTTCGTGCGCTGCGCTGAACCGGGCGCGCCGACGATTTGCACACGCGTGATCAGGTTATTTTCGATCACGATATCAACTGGCCCCACGGCTGGTGCGCCGGTACCGTTAATGACCGTGACGTCGCGCAAGATCAATTGTGGCCACGGCCCATTGCCTTCATGACGATCCGGTGCAGGTTGTGTGGCCAACGTCGGCAACGAAAGAAACAACCCGGCACTGCACCAAAATGCGAACACAATCGCTTTCATCGTTTTGCTCTCTCGTTTGATGTAATCGGCAATTCGGTTTTCACGGCCTCGTGGTGCGCATTACTGCTGTGCCAATGCGAGGTTGTAATCGTCATCCGCTGATCATTTAGTACGGCAATTCGACGCTAAAAGACAATGCCGCGATCTGATCCGGATCAAGCCCCACTTGTCGCAAGAACGGTAGCCAACGCGGATCGGATTTCAATTTGTCCAAGGTTGGCTCCACCAGAATTTCACTCAAGCCTGGGTCCCGATAGTCACGCGCCTTCTGCAACCACGCAAAAGCCTGATCGTTGTTACCCATCCAAGCCTGTACATACGCAATATTGAACGCCGAATCCAATTCATATTTGCTGATTAGGTCGGCCAAAAGGGTTTGTGCTTCCGTGTTTCTTTGCAAGGAATGACACGCCATCACCAGCCCGATTAAGCGAAAGTTTTCAGACGGTTCTCGTTGCATAGCGGCCAGCGCCGCCGTGTAATTGCCTTTCAACAAATGCACGACACCAATATTGTAGTGCATCAACATGCGCTTGGGACTGATGACCAAGGCCGTTTGAAAGCTGGCCAAAGCGTCATCAAGACGCCCTGCACTCAGATAATTTAACCCCAAATTCGCAAAAGCGCGTGAATTGACCGGATCGTATTTCACGACGTATTCGGACAATCGTATCGCATCCGACTCCTTACCGAGATCGTGCAACAGAATGGCCGCATTGGCGACCGTGCCAAGATGATTGGGCGCGGCCGATACGGCTTGTTGAAATAAGTCAACGGATTTGGCGATATCGTGTTCATAATTGAATGCGATCCACGCCAGTTCATTGAGTGCGTGCGCGTTCTTAGTGTCGTATTGCAAGGTTTTTTCTGCCAACTGACGCGCCAACATAAATCCCTCACCGACGGATCGCTGGGCTGTTTCGGATTGACGTCGGTAGACATTGGCAAGGCCCACCATCGCTTGCACGTAATCCGGATCCAGCTGCAAGGCACGTTCAAAATGTTCTTGTGCGTTTTTATACGCCGCCTCTGAACCGACTCGCATCAACTTTTGCGCTTGCAAATACGCGGTGTATGCCTCCGTCGAATCCGATTGCGCGAGCGTGCTTTTTTGATCGGCCATCTTCAAAAAACGCGTAATGTCGGCAACGATATTGGCCTGGATGCTGCTCATTTGATTCCAATCGACGTGGTATTCCCGTGTCCATTGCGTTTGCAGATTAAGGGCGTCGATCAACGCCACCGACACGTGCAATTTGTCGCCTTGTCGACGTAAATTGCCGGTGATCAAATGACTGGCCGTCACACGCTGAGCCATTTCGGCCAAGGAGCTGTTGCTTTCTTTGAGCGAATACATCGATGTGCGGCCGATAACGGCCAAGCCCGGTGTGCGCATAAAGTGATTGATCAAATCGTCACTAAGGCCTTCTGCCAACAAGCCATCGTCATCGCTGTCGATGGCTTCATTGAATGGCACAATGGCCAAGGTTGCCAATGGCGTGGTGCGCGGTAACGCAGGCGTCGACCACTGCCAAATCAACACGCCAGCACCGACGAGCACGACAATCAGCAGTAGCCCTATCCATTTTCTTTTTGCGCTTTGTGGTGTATCCGGCGCAGCGATGTCGTGCGGCACCAGGGCGGGTTCTGAGGTAGCCGATAAGTCATCGACAATGGGTGTGATCGTTGCCGTCAATTGATAGCGATGCTGCGCATCGGCTTGCAACGGAGCAAGACCTTTCGTCGCCAGCAACGCTTGCAGCGATTGCATCGTGTGGGTAAACACATCGTGCGCCACCGTGCGCCCATGCCAGCCTGCAATCATCAGCTTTTCTTTGTCTACCCAATCACCACCGGCACGCAGCAAGCACTCCAGCAATGCACCTTGCGTGGCGGTGATCGCGATCGGTTCTTGCGACCGTGTCAACGTGCCCAGTACACAATCATATTCGGCATCGGCAAAGCGCCATTTGAAAACCGTTAACACCGCTTTATTTCCCCTCACAGAGCACCTTTGTCATCATTGGTTGACGAACGTTCGCGCACATACACAACGCGACCGTTGGCGATCGTCGTTTGCACCTGTGTCGCACGTAAACGATCGATATCGATAGTGTCCAATCGGCGATCCAACACAATCACATCGGCCTGTTTACCGACCACAAGTGATCCGGTGTTGTGTTCATCACCGAGCAGACGTGCAGCATGAATCGTATAGGCTTTTACTATCGTCGCGAGATCAACAGCCTGATCCAAAAAAAGCGGGGCGCGTTCAGGTTCATTTTCATTACAACGACAAATCGCCGCAGCCATTGCTTCAAACGGATTGAAGCTGCTGACGTTCCAATCGGAACCACCGGTGATGGTGCCACCTGCGGCGACAATGCTGCGCGCGGCATACATCATTTGGCTGCGCTGCGGCCCGATATAAGGTTGCACCGCATCCACCGAATAGTTTTCCGGTTTTGCCCAAAACAATTGCAACGAGGCCAGTACATCGAGTTCGGCAAAACGCGGTACATCGGTGGGATCGACCAGTTGCACATGTGAAATGCTGATTCGGTTTGGCGCGCCATTTGAATGCGCGCGAGCGAAAGCGGCGGCATCGAGTGCAACGCGCACGGCTTTGTCGCCAATCGCATGAAAATGCACATTGAACTGTTGTGCTTGCGCACGCTGTATAAATCGATTCAACCGTTCTGGATCGACATACAATTTGCCGGCATGCTGACTGATCTGACCGTGAGCATCGAGATACGGTTGCAACAGCGCGGCACTTTGCGTCGGAAATTCGAGTACGCCATCGGCAAAGATTTTGATCGTGTCCACACGCAATGATGAGGGTCTATCATAACGTGCACGCAATTCCTGCAAACGCGCGAAGTTGTGATCACTATCGTCGGCTTCGGAAAAGAGCGCGACGTGTGTCGTGATCGTCAGCGCACCTTCCTGAGCCAATGCGGCATAGACCTGTAACTCCGCTTCCGTTGCTGACGCTTCCATCATCGACGTGATACCGACCGCGTGCAGATCGTGTATCACTTGTTTGGTCATGGCAATTTTGGTCGCCAGATCATCAACCGGCAGAAATGGCGACAACAGTGACACCGCATCATCCACCAAATGGCCCGTTGCTACACCCGACGCATCGCGCGTGATGCGACCATTATTCGGATCGCGGGTAGCCGCCGTCACACCGGCCAATCGCAGCGCAGCGGTATTGGCCCATGCGGTGTGGCCATCACTGCCAAACAGCGCAAACGGCCGTTCGCTGATCGCGTCCAAATCGTCACGTGTTGCCGCAAAATCAGCCGGATTTAAATTGATGACAGGAAACACGCGATCGGCGGACCAATCAACCGGCAAGCAGGCGAGCACTTTGTCGCGTATTGCCGTAACGGCCAGCTTCTCGTCGTCAAGACTGCAATCATCACGCTGCACGGCGCTCGTCACCGGATGAATGTGCGTATCAATCAAACCGGGCAGCACGCTGTTCCCATTCGCATTGATAAGACGTGTGTGTTGATCGCGCCACAACATCACCTCGTTGGTGTCGCCAATGGCCACGATTCGACCGGCGCGAATGGCCAACGCCGACGCGACCTGTGGTGATGGCGACATTGTCATCACGTGCGCGTTGTGAACAATCAAATCCGCACCGCGTGGCGGCAACGATGCGCACGACGACAACAACGTCAACATGGGGATGGTCAGCAGCGAGGACAGCGAGACACGGTGTATTGTCATGTTGCTCCGCGTTATGGTCGAAACCCATGGTGATCTGACACACTGCGGTCACGGTTTTTGTGGTGGCCAATACAGCGATGAAATGGATCGTAGCGATCAGCGCATTGTCACGGGCGATATCGCCTGCTGATGGTGACATGACGATAGATGCCGGGCAATTGTTCGATGTCAATCGCGGCGAGATTCTGACACCGCAACGCATCACGTTGCGCGCAGATCGCATCGTCGCAATTGGACTCCTTACCCCCGCTGACGCCACCGCCGATGCCGCACAACCGAACTTTTCGGCCACACCGATCGTGGTGCAGTCAGGGCAACGAGTTCTTGACGGCACGATGCGCGCCAACACGCACCAAAAGGCGCAATAAAAAGTAAGCGAATTAGACACAACTCACATCAGAACAATCCGATACATAGAACGGATGGCCGAACTGCTAAGCTCTTCGCCCTTCTTTTTCTAACTCACAGGCCGATGGCGTGCTACACGTATCCCTTGTTGAGCGCAGGGAAGTTTGTTTCCGAAAGTGAGGTTGTAATGCGTTACCTATCCCCCCAACTGCTGGCTGCCAGTTTATTGTTGACGCTCACCGCCTGTGGCGGCGGTGGTGGAGGCGGCAACGATGAGCCCGCCAATGTCGCACCAACCGTCAATGCCGGCACCGATCAAACCGTTAATGAGGCGATTGCCGTCACATTGGCCGGTTCCGCAACAGACAGCGACGGCAGCGTGTCGACTTACGCGTGGACACAGCTCAGTGGCCCAACCGTCAGTCTGACCAACGCCGGTTCAGCATCAGCGAATTTTGTCGCTCCAGGCGTCAGCGCCGCCACGGTGTTGACCTTTCGCCTGACCGCGACCGACAACGACGGCGCTAGCGCCAGTGACGACGTTCAAGTGACCGTCAACGCTGTGCCGGGAACCAATACAGCGCCCACAGCCAATGCAGGTAGTGATTTCAACGGCGTGATTAACACCACCGTCAATTTGACCGGAACCGGCACCGACAGTGACGGCAGTATTACGGCGTATTCTTGGCAACAAACCGCTGGCACACCGACCGTTACGTTGAACAACGCCAACACCGCCAACGCCAGCTTCACGGCACCGGCAAGCCCCACTACATTGACCTTTCGCCTAACGGTAACCGATAACGAAACGGCGATACACTTTGATGACGTGGTTGTCACGATCATTGATGCACCAGCCACGGTAACGGTGTCTGGTAAAGCGACATTTGATCGAGCTGTTCACAACACGTCAACCAACGCTTTGAATCTGAACGCCCCCGTTGTGAGCAATGTACGCGGCGCCGTCGTTGAGTTGGTTAACGGCAGTAACACTGTATTGGCCAGCACCTCAACCGATGCCAATGGCGATTACAGCTTTAACGACGTTGCCCCGAATACCAGCAATTTACGGGTTCGTGTTAAAGCACAGATGCTGCGTACGGGCACCCCGGCGTGGAATTTTCAAATCGTCGACAATACCAACAGCAAAGCACTGTATTCGATGGTCACGGCCAACTTTAATGTCACCACCAGCAATGTCACACAAAATTTGCATGCCGCACTCGGTACCGGCACAACGTATTTGAACACGCGCGCATCAGCACCGTTTGCCGTTCTGGACTCAGTGTATGACATCGTACAAAAAGTCATTGCGGCCGATGCCAACTTTGTCTTCGCGAGCCTGAATCTGAATTGGAGCGTCAACAATGTAGCCGCTAGCGGTGACAAAACCAGTGGCAATATCGGCACCTCGCATTTTGATGGCACCGAAATTTATCTGTTAGGCAAAGCCAATAACGATACCGATGAATTTGATGACCACGTCGTTATTCATGAATGGGGTCATTATTTTGAAGGCTTCCATTCGCGTTCCGACTCGATTGGTGGTCAACACGGCGGTGGCGATAAATTGGATATGCGCGTCGCATTTGGCGAAGGCTTTGGTAATGCCTGGTCCGGCATTATTACTGATGATCCGTTTTATCGCGATTCGTACGGCAGCAATTCCGCCAATGGCTTTAGCATCAACGTCGAAACCAATGCGGCTGAATCGCCAGGATGGGCCAGCGAATCCAATGTTCAAGGCATTTTGTATGACTTGTATGACAGTGGCAGCGAAGCAGGCGATGGCGTGGCGCTTGGTATGGCGCCGATACTGGCCACGCTCGTTAACGAAGAAAAAAATACGACTGCTGCAACGTCTATTTTCAGCTTTATTCAAGGGCTAAAAAGTCATGTTAACGCCGGCGAACAAACCAGCATTGACAGCATTTTGAATGCGCGTGCGATCACGGCCACCGGCCTTGATGAGTTCGGCAGCAGCGAAGTCAACAACGGTGGCAACAGCAAAGTATTGCCGGTGTACTTCACGCTGACGCCGGGTAGCTCGGTGAGCAATGTCTGCAGTATTCCAACGTATGGGCAATACAATAAATTGGGCGTGCATCGTTTCATCAAATTTACGATCAGTTCTACAGCCAATCGCACGGTATCGGTACCGGCCCTCGCGGCGGACAGCGATGTAGATTTTGTTGTCTATCGCAATGGTGTCGATTTATCCGGTAATGCCGGTGCAACCAATGGCAACAATCAAGGCGAAAGCTGGACCGCGAATTTACAGCCGGGCGTGTATGTCATTGACATTTACGAATACAACAACTTTGGCGAAACCGGCAATCGCGAAAGCTGCTTTACTGTTTCATTGAACTGAGGAACCACGCATGAAATCGTTGATCTCTCTGGCTGCCATGTGTGTGTTGGCGGCGTGCAGCAATTCACCGTCACCGACCGAAACGTCGAGCACAAAAAACGACACCGCCACTTCCACCGGTTATCAAAAACCCGGTGCCGCGGTTGAGTTGCGCTATCAGTGGCTCGCCAAACCAGAAGTGGGGCAAACCGGCAAACTAAAAATGGAGTTTGTTGGCGCCGCTGTAAAAAATGGTTTGAATGTGCGCGTTGATGCCGAACCTGCCTTGCAGCTGGCGGGGGGAAAAAAATCGCTGGTGTTGCAACACAGCAAATCACAAAGCCTGTCAGTCAGCAATGACGTCGATGTCGCCGTGATACAAGACGGCAAATCGTATATCAACGTGTTTGTTGAAAGCGGTGAAGGCGAGACAAAGTTGGGACGCGCTTTCGCGATTCCTGTTGTTGTCGGTGCCGATACACTTAAAACGGAGCCGGCCAATATCGTTACGCAACAAGACGGCAGCAAGGTTATTGAGCTGCCAGCTGAATCACGCTGAGTAACAGACTTAAAAATGGCGGTGGTAATCACCGCCTTTTTTATTCCTGATTGGGTAGCTGTCTCGGTGTCGTTCCCGTTTAGGGTTCGACTAACCTTTAGTGCTGAGCCTGCCGAAGCATCACCACGAACGGTATTCTGCCTATGTTCCGTTCGTCCTGAGCCTGTCGAAGGATGAACGGCCACAGTAGCTAAGAAACCTACTTAATCAGGTTTTTATTTGCAGTATCCCAACAATGCGCGCAAACCCGGCGCCGCGTAATCGACCATTTGCTTGTGCAGCGCTGGCAACTCTTTAGGCAAATCAAACGTTTTGCCGGCCAAATTTT
>JAYSCL010000038.1:0-40587 GCA_041914905.1 Enterobacterales bacterium | reverse complement strand
CTGACAACTGACAACTGACAACTGACAACTGACAACTGACAACTGACAACTGACTATCGAGGGAAACAATGGCACGTCAAATCATTCACTCCGATCTGGCTCCGAAAGCGATCGGCACCTATTCACAGGCCGTCAAAGTGGGTAACACGGTGTATTGCAGTGGTCAGATCCCACTCGATCCCGCCACGATGCAGTTGGTCAGCGGTGAATTCAAAGACGAAGTGCATCGCGTATTCAAAAATTTAAGCGCTGTCGCTGAAGCAGCCGGTGGTTCGTTGAATGACGCCGTTAAAGTGAATATCTATCTCACTGATCTGTCGTTTTTTTCGCAGGTTAACGAAGTGATGGCGCAGTATTTTGTTGAACCGTATCCGGCGCGTGCAGCCGTCGGCGTTAAAGAATTGCCACGCGGTTGCCGTGTTGAAATTGAAGCGGTATTGGTGATTGAGTAGCGGTGGCGGGTTCGGGTAAAAACCGAATCGACGAATCGTCTGTGCTCTGAAAAAAAACGCCACCATTATGTATGAATTTTTTTTCTTGCAACCCGCAACTCGAACCCGCAACTAACACTCACAACTCACAACTGACAACCGACCATGACTCCCGAACGTTTAGCCCGTGTCATCGCCGTTTTGAACAAGCGTCAACCTGATTTGACGGTGTTAATGGATGAAGTGAACAAACCGAATAATTTGGCGGCGATTGTGCGCACCTGTGATGCGGTGGGTGTTGGTCATATTCACGCCATTTCACCGAGCAAACGCACGAAGTATGGCCACCATAGCGCCGGTGGTTCGACGCGATGGGTGCAGATCCAACGGCACGATAAAGTAGAACAGGCGATTGCGTTGGCGAAGCAACAAGGTATGCAAGTGGTTGCCACACAATTGTCAGAGCGCGCCAAAGATTTCCGCGAGGTTGATTATGCGCAACCTACTTGCATTATTGTGGGCGCCGAAAAATTTGGTGTCAGCGAAACAGCGGCAACGTTGGCCGATCACCATGTGATCATTCCGATGGACGGTATGGTGCAATCCTTGAATGTCAGTGTCGCGACCGCCATTGTGTTGTACGAAGCGGAACGGCAAAAACGCAATGCGGGCCATTATCAATCTTGTCGTCTGCCTGACGCGGAGATACAACGGTTAATGGTGGAGTGGTTGCACCCGCAAGTGGCGAAATACTGCCGCGATCATGCGCTACCGTATCCGGCAATCAGTAGCGACGGAGAATTGGCGCACAAACCTGGCGAAAGTGACGATGATCTGCCGCCCGAAGACGGTATGTATTAATTTCATAAGCACTTAAGTCGTTGTAATTACGGCATTAAAAAAACTGAAACTAATCCGTCGCGCAAAACTCCAAACTGGCACGTTATCTGCGTCGTACACTTGTAATAATTGTACTGGTGCATGACGAGTGCAATTCCAGGGAGCTATCATGGATCGTGAAGTACATGAACGCTGGTTACGCTGGCTGGCAAGTGGATTGCCGTTAATCGATTTGCGCGATGCTGACGCGTTTGTGCGTGGGCATGTGCACGGTGCGACGTCGTTGCCCTATCATGAATTGCGCATGCGTCGGCATGAATTGCCCGATCGCGGTGCGGCGCTTTTTGTGTGTCATGACGACAGCAGTGTCGACGCCGAAGCCATGTTGCGCGACTGGGGCTACGATGTCGTGGATGTGCTACCAGTCGAGGCATGGTTGTTGGTCGATTTGGCCGATCAACTCAACATCGAAACCGGCAAACAATCGCGACAATTATGGCAACCCAATGCGTTATTGCCGCGTGTCATCGACGAAATTGAAAAAAATGTCAGTACCCGTTGCGCACTCGATCTGGCGTGCGGCAGTGGTCGCGACTCACTGTATTTGGCCTTGCGCGGCTGGCAAGTCACTGCGATCGATATTCAATACGACGCTTTGCAACGTTTGCGTTTGAGCGCCGAACGCTATCAACTCAGCATTGATACCTTGTGTCAAAACATTGAACGCGACGCACCGACGTTGGCGCGCGACAGTTTTGATTTGATTGTCGTCGTGCGCTATTTGCACCGCCCGTTGCTGCCGCTAATGGCGCAGTGGCTCAAACGCGGCGGCTATGTGGTCTATCAACAATTTCACGCCGATGCGGCAGCCTATGGCAAACCGCGCAGTAGCGCTCATTTATTACGCACAGGCGAATTGAATGAAACGTTTCGCGGCTGGCCGACGATCATTGATGAAATGGGGCGACTCGACGATGGTCGTCCGATGGTGAATTTTGTTGCGCGCAAACCGTAAGACATCATTGCGAAATTGATCACGCCGTGGTGTTTAACCAATCACAGACCACGCGTGCCGCCTCCTGAAAATTGGATTGCAGCAACAAATGGGTTGCCTTCACCGATTTCACCGTTAGTTGTGGCGCAATATCACGAACCGCATTCAATGTATTGGGCCGAATCAAGAGATCGTGACTGGCTTGCAAATACAACGCTGGTTGCGTGAGTGGCGCTGCTGGTGCGCGACGTTTTTTCACGGCTTTAATACGTGCCTGCCAAACATCGGCGCTGAAACTGGCGCGCTCTTCAAGAAAAACTGGCCAGAATTTTTCGTCGTGGCCACGAAACGCGAACCGGTAAATCAGTTTGGCTGGCAAATGACGACCGAGATCAATCAGCGTCGTGGGCAACGGCAGCTGCGTTAAATACGGACGTGGATTGTCGACAAAACTGGCGGCCCAAATCACGCGAGTAATTTTATCGGGAAAGCGACAGGCCAGTTCATACACCAAAGGCCCGGAAAACGATTCACCAATCACGGTCACTGGGCGATCACGCTGCACAAACGCGTGAGAAAAATAATCGATTAAATGGTTATAGTCTTGTGGACCGTCGGCGGGCAAGGGCCATGCTATGCAGGAAAACTGTGGTGACAAAGCCGCGCAAAAGGGTTGATGAAAACGACCCGATCCATTCAAACCTGGAAATAGCCAAATATCAGCCTGATTAGCGTCACCGTTGTTAGCTAGTTTCAACATGGCTCGTCCCTGAAAAAAACACACCGAAACATGATGGTCATGTTTCGGTGGTTTTCAAGTTGTTGTCTAAAACACCGTTAAGGCAGCCAGCGTCCTTCTTGACTGCGATCGTTGTAACTCAACCACACGCGTGCCGCGCCGGCAGCGGCTTTGGCCATGATCAATTGCTCATTGTCATAACCATTACGCGGTGTTGCCAGTTGCGCTTCAGCACCGAGTTCATCGCGGCACGCTTGCGCCGCATCTTGCCAACGCACGGCGCGACGCGTCACCGACCATTGCTGGGTTACCGAATTTTTGCACGCCACCGGTAACGAAAACTCGCAGAACAGATCGTTAAAACGATTGGCGGCGGTGTGTTCGGCACAATGTTCCATACCGTTCCAATTGTTCGGTTCGTTAGCCCCCCAACTCCAGACCGCCGCTTCAAGGCGACCATCAAATGGCGTCAGTTTATCCATGCCCAAAATATTGGCGCCGCAACGATTAATGGTGCGCATCACATCCGGTGTGAGTGGTTCGCCAGGATCGCCAAACATCGCCGATAAATTGGTGCGGTCTTCGTAAAAACGGATCAGATAACGATCGTAGTCGCTACGCGAAAAACGATTGCTGTTGCAATACGGAAAACCACCGAGCTCGCTAATGCTGCCAGTGCGAAAACCATGTAAGTGATCGCCAACACCACCAAACACCCAACTTGAAAAAGCGCCATTGGGGCAACCATCGGTCATCAGTAATACACGTTTACCCCATTGCTGAACCAGTTGCTCACGAGTGACCTGCATCGGAATGCCTTGGCAATGACCGCCCGGTGGCCGGTAAATCAGATTGCCAAACACGGCGTTTAATTGATTGATGGCTTCATTGTATTGATCGCTGTCGATATGGTTTTCGATGTAAAGCAAAACCAATTCCTGTTGATTTTCGCTGCGATCCATCCAACTTTTTATTTCGCGCAAACCGTCTTCAAATTTGCGATCAAAACTGCTGCATCCCAAGTGATTGTTTTGGCCATGACACAACAACAAATTTTTGCGCCATTGCCAGGGCCAACCGCTCGTATTAAAAAAGGAATGCACATCCAGCTCAAGTGCGCGTACATCCATGCGCAACTGATCGGTCAGAGATCGCGATTGATTCGGGTCCCAATAACTGCCGGCCGTACTGTAACTCGACGAGTTGTAACTGTTGTGTGTCGCCACAAACGTGCTTTGGGCTAATGGTATTTGCCAGTCCAATTGTCGCTGCAATGTCAGCGCACGATGGATCCATTGGTTTTGATAATCATCAACATCACCCGCGTGCGTCAAAGGCAGCCAAGTGCAGAGCACAAACCACGCGATGGATAACACAGACTTTTGCATATTCCCTCCCAACGATTTTAATAATTCCCGACACCACATCGGTGTGCGGAGACAAAACTGCACTGTGCAGTTAATCGCAGGAAGCTCTATCTGGCAAGGACGTACCAGAAATAATCAGGTTGGCGATCACTCACTTACGGCTGAGCACTATCGACTTAATTGAGTTAGTTTAACGGTCAACGAATGTCACCTAGCAAATTCAGCAAATGTAGGGCGCAATCCCTCAAGGGGACTTCCTCCGGTCGTAACCGAAGGGCATTGCGCCGAATTCAAGCATCACAATACAAAACGTTTTTTTGTTCGAGTTGGTAGCAAACAGAATAATGCCGTTTGGCATTGATGAAATATTACGAATCGTTGAATGCGGCGCAATGCCCTTCGGTTATTGCGCCCTACGCTTGCTGCGAAGCGTCATACTAAAGCGGCTCAGACCGTCCATTTGAGAACCTGGCTAACAAGATGGGCACACAAAACGGTAGCGATTGATCATCGCAACGTTGTCAGCCCGATGATTGAATGAGGTCAAATGGCGCGGTTTATATGATGGCCCGGTGCATTGACACCAATAAGGCCGGTTAAGGAGAAGCAGTCTGTTCTGCTTGACGTATGAAACGTTTTTGCGGTGAGTAATACAGGGAGAAAAATCATGTGCAAATAAAAATAAAAACCATCAAGTTTTTCTTGACGGGGAAGTCTTTAAGGAATTGTTATGTAGTTCAGGAAAAAATCTGCCTAGTCTCTTCAATTGTAAAATTACGATCTTGCATTTCTGTAACTGCATCTTCCACCACTTTAATTATATCGAAATGGTCAAATCTATCTGAGTTAGGGTCGTTGATGTAGATGCAGCCAGAGAGCTTTAGTTTTAGCGAAATCAAATGGTTAATTAGTTCTTTGACTTGCCCTAAGTCTCTATTAGGGCTGCCACTGAAAGAAATATGAAGCTCGCCATTTACATACGCTGCTGACGCTGGGTAGGGAGCATTAATTTCTTTAATTCGACTCTCTATGTCTTCATTGGCATTTTGCCAAGTGCTTAGTCAACCATGATATTGGTACATCGGATTATCCGAAAAAATAACGCTTAATTGATGCGATTTCACGCCACACGATTATTCAATTTGCGATCTTCTTGCTGCCATCGCAAGGCGATTTCCGCCAACGGTTGTAGAACACCGCGCAATTCTAAACCGCGCTCCGTCAAACCATAGCTGACTTGCGGCGGGATCACCGGCACGTGTTTGCGGTAGACAATGCCGTGTTCTTCTAACATGCGTAAACGCTCGGTGAGCACGCGGGCCGAAATACCGGTAATCGCTTTACGCAATTCGCCGAAGCGATGTTCGCCTTTGTGATGTAACGTCCACAAAATTAGGGTGGTCCACGGTCCCATCAGCAGCCGCAACAGGCTATCAATGGGGCATTTGTCGCCGGGACAGGGGGAACGGCTGGTCGGCAGGGGGCTTGGCTCGACAGACATGATGGTCTCCTAAAGTGCGCCGCTTACAATAAATAACTAATTCGCAAATGGGAAGCGAAGACTTTTCCTTTGGTTAACGCTCGTTCATACTGCAGCCGAATCTTGGCAAGGATGAAACGATGAAACGAAGCCTATGTTTAATGCCAATACTATTGCTCCTTACCGTCAAAGCGGATGAACCAAATTGGGCGTGGTTGAGCGGTAATTGGGTGCATGAGACCGACAATGTGATCGCGCAAGAAAATTGGAGTCTTAGTGCTAACAACGGCGCGGTTGCTTACGGACTTCAAATTGATAAATCCAAACAACGACAACGCTTTTTTGAGTTTTTGCGCATCACGCAACAGGATGGGCAATGGGTTTATCGCGCCTTGCCTGGCGGTCGTGGTGAAACCGATTTTGCATTGTTGAAGTGGGGCGCGCAGTCGGCTGAATTTGCCAATCCAGCACATGATTTTCCGCAAAACATTCGTTACTGGCGTGAAGGCGATCGCCTGTGTGCAACGGTATCAGGCCTGATCAAACAGAAATTGGAAACGGAAACGCAGTGTTGGACAAAACGGTGAATCGCGCTTTGACACTTGAAGAGATTCCGGTTAGTCAATTGACTGGCGTTGGGCCCGCGTTGGCGCAAAAATTGGCTCGCTTGGAAATTCACAGTTGCGCTGATCTGCTGTTTCATTTACCGCTGCGTTATGAAGATCGTACGCACATCACCGCGATTGCCGCACTGCAGTCGCGGCATACCGCGCAAATTGAAGTCGAGATTAGTGGCGCAGAAATTCAGTTTGGCCGTCGTCGCTCTTTAGTGGCGTACGCCAGTGATGACAGCGGCGACATTGTGTTGCGCTTTTTCTATTTTAATAAAGGCCAACAAGAGCGTTTGCGTGTTGGTGGGCGCGCGCGTTTGTTTGGCGAAGTGCGCTATGGACGTAGCGGACTCGAAATGGTACATCCGGAAATTCGCTGGCTCAGCGCCAATGACGACGCACCGTTACATAATCGTTTAACGCCGGTGTACCCCATCACCGAAGGTTTGAACCAAATCAGTTTGCGCAAATTGATCGCGCAAGTGTTGCAAAAACTGCCGCAAGCATTGCTGCCAGACCTGTTGCCGATGGGGCACCGTGCGATCGCAGCGCTGCCTGATTTGAAAACCGCATTGTCCTTGTTGCATGCGCCACCAGCTGACGTTGATACGCATGCGCTATTAAACGGCGAACATCCCGCTTTACAACGTTTGGTGGTCGAAGAACTGACGGCGACACAGCTGTGTTTTATGCAGGCACGCAAACAGGCGCGACAATATCGCGCAGAACCGATTGCAGCAGAAAGCCCGTTAAAAACAGCATTTTTGCAACAGTTGCCGTTTCAGTTAACTGCCGCGCAGCAGCGTGTCGTGCATGAAATTGCGGAAGACATGACGCAAACACAGGCGATGTTGCGTTTGGTGCAAGGTGACGTTGGATCCGGCAAAACCGTGGTCGCCGCATTGGCTGCTGTAACCGCCGTAGCGGCGGGCAAACAAGTGGCGTTAATGGCCCCCACCGAATTGTTGGCAGAACAGCATTTCGATAATTTTATGCGTTGGTTATCGCCGCTGGGAATCAACAGCGTTTTTCTTGCCGGTAAAACCAAAGGCAAGACACGTGCACATGCGCTGGCGATGATCGGCGATGGTCGTGCCGCTGTGGTCATTGGCACACACGCGTTGTTTCAAGAGGATGTTCAATTTTCTGATCTGGCGTTGGTCATTATTGATGAACAACATCGTTTTGGTGTGCATCAGCGTTTGCAGTTGTGGGAAAAGGGTCGGCAACACACGATGCCCCATCAATTGGTGATGACGGCAACGCCGATCCCGCGCACGCTGGCAATGACCGCGTATGCCGATCTCGACAATTCGATCATTGATGAATTGCCACCGGGGCGCACGCCGGTGACCACCGTCGCATTGCCCAATACGCGACGCGACGAGGTCATTGAACGCGTGCGCGCGGCGATAACACAAGGTCGTCAAGTTTATTGGGTGTGCACGCTGATTGATGAAAGCGAACAGCTGCAAGCGCAAGCAGCACAAGCAGCGTTTGATTTGTTGCAGCAACAATTGCAGCACGCGCGTGTTGCAATCGTGCATGGTCGTTTGAAAGCCGAACAAAAACAACAGTTGATGAGCGCATTCAAGCGCGGCGACGTGGATGTGTTGGTCGCCACTACGGTAATCGAAGTTGGCGTTGATGTGCCCAATGCCAGCTTGATGATCATTGAAAATGCCGAGCGTCTGGGTCTCGCGCAATTACATCAATTACGCGGGCGCGTCGGACGGGGGAGCGCTCAAAGCCACTGTGTGTTGATGTTTCAATCGCCGTTGTCGACTTTTGCCAAAGAACGATTGGCCGTCATGCGTGAGTCCAACGACGGCTTTGTGATTGCTGAAAAAGATTTGGCATTGCGTGGTCCAGGGGAGTTATTGGGCACGCGACAGACCGGCGTGATGGCGTTTCGCATTACCGATTTGGCGCGCGACCAGCGCTTGGTGCCCGTCGCGCAACAATTGGCTCAACGTTTGCTGCTTGATGCAGCGGAGCAACAATCAGCGGCCTTATTGCGACGTTGGGTCAATGTGCGGGCGCATTACGTACAGGTGTAATGTCGGCTGCAGGCGCACTACGTACACGTGGCATGTCTATATATGGGCTACCCCAAATGAGCTTGGCACAATGGAAAGTTATCTACTACGATTGAAGCCGCAATACACCAACAACCTCCATCCGGAGAATGTCATGTCGCACTCGCGTATCGGGTCCTTCAAGGAGAAGGACTTTGCAAGTACGGCCGACAGGGATGAGTTAGCTATCAAGTTTGTATCGCCCCGTTTGGGTGCAGCATTGATGTTTATCAGTGCCTGTATTTCAGTTTCACTGATCTATTTGCTGTTGAAAGCGATTACTTGATTCGGTAGGAACGCAATACAAAGCAGAACTAGCGCGACTTAGTGTCCGGCTCGCAAAATATTTAGCAATTCGGCTTGCGTGTGGACACTGAGTTTGCGATACACCGATTTGATATGGCTACGCACCGTTTCGTAGCTGATGTCCAACGTTGTCGCACACCGCTTCAAATTATTTCCCGCCAATAATTGCATGCAGACTTTTGCCTCGGCTGGTGTCAGGCCGTGGATCATCGTCAATTCCTCAATATCGGTTTCCAGCAATTGTTGCGGATCAACGATCAGCAACATCAAACGTGCACTCGGCACACTGTGGCGCAATTCACCGTGAGAAGGCAGCGCTTGCACCGTCAATTGATACGGGTGTTTTCCCGATGGCCGCACCAACCCCAGCATGCCGCTGTGTTGTGTGGTCAGCGCGCGATTGAACATCAGGTGCAAGGCTTGGCGTGTGCTGGCGCTGGTCACCGCCAATTGACGGTTTTGCACAGCTAGGCCGTCGCGCTGTTGCAGCACGTCATTCGCCGAACGATTGGCGTAGACGATGTGCAATTGCTGATCGAGTAGCAACACCGCTGAGCCCAGCACTTCCAACGCATTGATGTAAATCTGTTGGGCATACCACGTTTGTTGCCAGTGCCAACACAGGCGCAACACGCGATGCAAATGCTGATGCAGGTTTCTCAGCACGGATTCGATGTCGTCACCCAGCGAATCATGCTCGCTGTAAACACTGAGACAAGTGGAAGGGGTCAATCCATCGCCGTAAAAGACACTCAGATAGATTCGACGTTGTGATGTCAGCTTGATGGTGTGCAGTTCATACGGATGACCATTGCCAGTGGGCGTGGTTTCATCGAGCAAGTAGTACAGCGGCGCGTTTTGCAGCAAATCGGCATTGTTCCAATGCTGCAACGTACGTTGATGATCGACGCAGCTTTGCTTGAACCAGGTCGGTACATTGGGCAAAAACCAATCGGGTGCACCGCGCTCAGCCGAACAATACAAACTGAGTTGGTGTTCCGCCAACAAATGGCGGGTTGCCGTCAGCACATCACCCCAGCGGTGACTGCGCATCGGCGCTTCATAGATAGCGTCGAGCAGTTTTTCCCACACGTTCGTTATTCGCATAAAAATCCATGCAGCAATATCAGTACAGTTTGGCGTTTAAGTCAAGAAGTCGACACTGATTCGTGTCGTTGTTCTGGCGCGGATGTTTAGTATCGTTAACGCGGCACGTTGATGTTTGCGGCTGGCGTGGCCGGTGTCAGGCGATGACGGGCATGCCATTGCGCAATGATCTGCGGCACATCGATTTTGCGCAAACCGGCGCTCAATATCTGTTGCACGCGCAATCCGCTATCACCTTTGCGTAAACAGACATACAGCGGTTTATTTTCAAGCAAACGTGGATGCATGTGCACAACGCGATACGGTGTGGCCTGATGTTGTTGCAATAAAAAATGCAGCACATTGGCGTCAATGATCGCCGCGCGCAAATGACCGGCCGCTAATTTTTTCACATTTTGCCAATCGGTTGACACGATTTCGACGGATTGCAAACCCTGCGCAACATTGCGATCAAATTCGGTGGTGTTGACATAGTCTTGCACGATGCCAATCGTGTAGCGCCGTAAATCCTCGGTGGTTTGCCATGACACTGGATGGGCAATGTTGTACGCGATACCGAGTGGACTATCACCAATGGGGGCAGAAAACAGAAATTGTGTTGCGACGGTCGTGGCGAAATATTCGGGAAAATAGCCGTGATAGCCACTGTTTTCCTGTTTGGCCAGCAAAACAGCGCGACTCCACGGATAAAAGCCGACGCGCAACTCAACGCCTTCGGCGGCGAAAGCGGCGCGGACAACGGCAGTGCTGAATCCTTGTTCTGGCAATTGCTCACCGGTGTACGGTGGCCATTCGAGGGAAGTTAACTGAACAACGTTTGTTGCTGCGCTGATCGATTGGCTCACGCACAGCAACAAACTGTACAGACAGAATGTACGCCACATACTGCGGGCGAATTTCAGCACGGGATTTATTTCAGATGCGCGGACATGATGGCGTTGACATCAATTTTCTTCAGCCCCTCTGCCAGTGCTTTGGCGTACTCATCACCTTGTGGGCCTTTGCGAAAGCAAATAAATAATTTTTTGTCTTCGAGCACGGTACTGTGCATGTCGACTTTGCCTTTGGCCGAAGCCGCTTCGGTTTTCAGCAAATATTGCAATACATTGGCATCAATGACAGCCGCCGGGATGCGTTTGGCTTCGAGCTTTTTGACGTTTTGTACATCGGACACCACTTCTTCGGTTTTGATTTGACCGGCGGCAACGCGCTTGTCAAATTCTTCGGTGTTCAAATAGCCCTGCACGACACCGATTTTTATTTTGCTCAAATCATCAATGCTACCGAACGTAATCGGTGCGGTTGTGTTCTGTGCCAAGCCCAGAGGGCCGTTACCGATTGGCGCAGAATACAAAAAATCTTTTTCATTGTCGGCCGAAAAATACTCGGGGAAATAACCGGCGTAACCGCTGTTCGCATCTTTGGCCATGGCAACGGCGCGTTCCCACGGAAAAAAGTCGATTTGCACTTTATAACCTGCCGCTTCGAACGCCGCTTTCACAACGGCAGCGGTGGCGCCTTTATCGGCCAGTGAGGGGCCGGTATACGGTGGCCAATCCAGCGATGAAAGTTTGATGGACTTTTCAGCGGCAAAAGCCGCGCCAGTCGCCATCGCCAGCACACACACAAGGAGTCGGGCAAAACGCATTTTTTTGTCCTCATAAATTGGGGGTACTTCCTAGTATGGGACAAAAATGAAAAAGCGGGTCAACGACCCGCAGGTTTTCTGATGGCGTTTCGGTGGGAAGAGTTGAGTGATGGTCTCACGCTGTTTCGCGGATCGCGGTGCTTAACAACTGCAAGCCTTCTTGAAAAACGTCGTCGCTGACCGTGATCGGAACGAGAACACGAATCGTATTGAAATAAACGCCGCAGCTGAGCAGGATAAGACCCAACTGTGCCGCTTTGCTGGTGATGGCTTTGGTGCGTTCTGGATCCGGTGTCGTTGTACCCGGTTTGACGATTTCAAACGCCACCATTGCGCCGAGTCCGCGCACTTCACCGATGCCGTTTTTGCTGTCTTGCGACAGCGTTTGCAGATGACGTTTAAAGGCTGTGCCAAGGTGATCGGCGCGTGCCAAGATCTGCTCTTCTTCAATGACCTCGATGACGGCGCAAGCGGCGGCGCAGGCGATCGGATTGCCACCGTACGTGCCACCCAAACCGCCCGGTGCTGGGGCGTCCATAATCGCCGCTTTGCCAATGACACCCGACAACGGTAAACCACCGCCGATTGATTTGGCGGTGGTGATCAGATCGGCGTGCACATCAAAATGCTCCATCGCAAAAAATTTTCCAGTGCGCGCAAATCCAGATTGCACTTCATCCGCGATCAGCACAATGCCGTTGTCATCACAAATACGACGCAACGCGTGCATGAATTCAGTCGGCGCTACCGTGAATCCGCCTTCACCTTGCACCGGTTCAATAATGATCGCCGCCACGCGCGATGCTTCGATATCGGATTTGAATAAATGCGTCAGATCGGCCAACGCATCGGCCACCGACACGCCGTGATACGGATGCGGAAAACGCGCGTGATAAATGTCAGCAGGGAAAGGGCCAAAACCTATTTTGTACGGCGCCACTTTGCCAGTCAGTGCCATACCCATCATTGTGCGACCGTGGAAGCCGCCGCTAAAGGCGATGACGCCGGGACGCTTGGTGTAAGCCCGCGCGATCTTGATCGCATTTTCAACGGCTTCGGCTCCGGTTGATAAAAAAATGGTCTTCGCCGGACCCGCAATGGGCGCCAGGGCGTTTAATTTTTCAGCCAGTTCAACATAGGGTTCATACGGCATGACTTGAAAGCAGGAGTGGATCACCCGCGCCAATTGTTTTTCGATGGCTGCCAGCACTTTTGGGTGACGATGTCCCGTGTTCAGCACACCAATGCCACCGGCAAAATCAATATAGCGTTTGCCTTCAACATCCCATATTTCGGCGTTTTGCGCGTGATCGGCAAACAGTTGGGTGGCATTGCCGACACCGCGCGGTATCGCATCAACACGGCGTTGCCAGAGTTCAGCATTGGTCGACATGACAGGTCCTTAAGGAGGGGAGCTAGGGGAGGGAACACCCTAGAAAGTGTTTAGGATATTAAACGGCACCCCGACAAGCGGCAAGGTAAACTTCGCGCCCTTTTCTACACTGTCTGAAGGGGTAGCCAACGAGTGGCTGCCGAACATTCACCCTCTACACGGAGTGTCCATGTCGTTATCTCCGCCTGACCGTCAACGTCTGCAACTCTTCAAAGCCGTGATTGCCGAGCGCACCCAACATTACTTGGGGTACCCGGTTGCCAAAGATTTTGATTACGACGATCTGTTGCCGTTTCTCGCCTATCCGCTCAACAATCTTGGCGATCCATTTGCCGATTCGACCTGGAAAGTGTCGTCGCGCGAGTTTGAGCGCGAGGTGGTCGCCTTTTTTGCCGACGTGCTGCGAGCACCGGAAAATAATTGGTGGGGCTATGTCACCAATGGCGGTACCGAAGGCAATTTGTATGGCCTGTATCTGGCGCGCGAGTTATTGCCCAAGGGCATCGTCTATTATTCGCAGGAAACGCACTATTCGGTTGCTAAAAACCTGCATTTTCTTGGCATGCGCTCGATCATGATCCGCGCGCAGGAAAACGGTGAAATCGATTACGACGATCTGCGTGAGACGATGCGGATTCATCGCGATTCGCCACCGATCATTTTCGCCAATATCGGCACCACCATGACCGAAGGCCGCGACAACATCACGCGCATCCGTGACATCATTCGCGATCTGGCGTTGCCTCAAAGTTATGTCCATGCCGATGCGGCTTTGTCCGGCATGATCTGTCCGTTTTTAACACCACGCCCGCCGTTTGATTTCGGCGATGGCGCCGATTCGGTATCGATCTCTGGGCACAAATTTTTAGGCTCGCCGATTCCTTGCGGTGTCGTGATCGCACAAAAACATCATGTCGATCGCATCGCGCGTGGCATTTCCTACATCGGCTCACTGGACACCACCATCACCGGATCGCGCAACGGTTTTACACCGCTCGTGTTATGGCATCGCATTCGCTCATTGGGACGTGACGGCATCGCTGCCCGTGTGCAACAATCGTTGCAGACGGCCGCCTATTGCGAACAACAATTGCAGGCCATCGGTGTTCAGGCGTGGCGCAATCCCGATTGCATTACCGTGGTGTTGCCACGGGTACCGGACGCGCTAAAAGACAAATACCAATTGGCGACCGCTAACGGCATCACGCACATCATTTGCTTACCGAATGTGCGCGCTGAACACATCGATCAGTTCATCGCCGATTATCAGGCGTTGCGTTAACGGAGGGGACATGAAACAGATCACCGTCATAGCGGCCGATCGCACCGGGTTGATTGCCGAATTATCCGGCATTTTGGCCACCAAGCAGATCAATATCGGCAATATCCAGGCGCAGTTACATGGCAACGATGCCGTTATTCATCTGAGTGTGGATCGCTACGAAGACACGCTGCATGCACTCGAAGAAGAAAATTTTCATGTGGTGTCAGATGAATCGGTGCTGTTGCGCATTGCTGACAAACCGGGGGCGCTGGCCGCGATTGCCAAACGTCTTGCCGATCACCGCATTGATATTCGTGCGTTGACGGTTGTGCAACGTCATGACGGCGCTTCTGTGGTCGCCGTGGCTAGTTCTGACAATGTCAGCGCGCGCGATTTGTTGCGTGACGTCAGTTTGCGTTAAGCACACGGGCGTGACGGGACGATGAACGCACAAACGGAATTACAAACAACCATACGTTCCCTGCTGCCGTTGCTGGATATTTTGCGTGATCAACCCGCGTTGCTCGCCGATATTCAGCAGCGTTTTCATTTTTCCTTTGATCACGTTCATTCGTCCGTCAGCCTGTCAACGTACAAATCCGTGTTGCAATATTTGCGCGCCGCCGGCATCAGCGATATTGGTTATCGCTTGGGCTGGGCCATTGATATTGGTACGTTTGGTGTTATCGACTTCTATTTGCATTGCCATGACAATTTGCAGGACGCGTTAAGTGAGTTGCTGCGTCTGTCACCGCTGATCGCGCGCCATGTCGCGGTGCCACAAATTGAGATCCACGGCGATCAATTTGTGTTGACGGCCTCTGCGCCGGATCTGGGTGACGAAGGCGATCTGCTGCGTTATCAGGCATTGGCGACGATGTTGGTGCGCTATCTGCAATTGTTATTGCACGATTCGCGTTGCGTGCCATTGAAAACCGAAACACCGATCACGCGCGCGATGGCGCCAGCGCACCATCAACAGTATTTTGGTTCGAACATCGTTTACGGCGGTTCACGTTTCGCGATCTATTATCCGAAATCCTTATTGAGCAAAGTGTTGCGCAACAGCAATGCCACGGTGCGCAATGCGCTGCGCCCTGAAGTCGATCAACTGTTGAAATTGATTCAAAGCCAATCCAGCATGCAGCAAAAATTGCTCGATTGGTTAAGTGCACAAACGGATCTGGCCGGTGTCACGCAAGCCGCATTTGCGGAGCAGTTAGCGCTCAGCGAGAGCAGTTTGAAACGCCGTTTGGCCGAAGAATCCACCACGTTCAGCGAAGTGTTAAATGGTTTTCGGCGCGGCCAAACCTTGCATTTATTGGCCGACGAACAAAACAAAATTGATTACATCGCCCGCATGTTGGGGTTTTCCGAACGCTCGGCATTTGAGCGCGCATTTCGCCAATGGTTTGCGATCACGCCGGCGCAATTCCGTTTTGAAACGGTGCAATGCCGCTTGCAATCCGAGCAGCCCAATGGCACGGCGCTCGACAAACTGCCGCCTTTGCCCAAAATTGCGCAAGACATTGTTGTTCTCATGCAATCCGATCGCTACGACATGCGGCAATTGTTGGCGTTGATTCAGCAAGAGCCGGTGTTGAGCGCGCGCATTTTAGGGTTAGCCAATTCGGCGTATTACGCCGCCGGTCGCGTGAACACACTGAACGAAGCCGTCACGCGTGTGCTCGGTACGGAAACGGTGCGCAATCTGGTGTTGGTGCTCATGTGCAGCGATCGATTGCAACACACGACGGGCCAATTTGATCGGCGTCAGCACTGGCTTAATGCTTTTGCGGTAGCGCAATTGGCGCGTGCTATTTCGCGCCGTATTAAACAACCGATCATTGACGGTGATGCCTGTCAATTGCTGGGGTTGTTGCACAATTTGGGGGCGTTGCTGTTGGCGTATACGCGCCCCAAAGAAACTGAATTGTTACTCGCGCAACGCGAGAATATCGCCGCTGAAAGTGATTGGCCTGCGCTGGAGATGCGCGTGTATGGCATCGATCGTTATATTGCGGCGGCCGTGTTGCTGACGCATTGGCATTTGCCGCAAGAGTTGTGTCAGCGTTTACGTCAATTGTCCGATGTTGAATTGGGGTGTGACGATCCGGTCGTGGTGTTGGTTCACCATGTGATCGATTACGTCGGCGATCAAATTGCCGGTGGTTTGGCGTTGAGTCGTTCTGACATGCCGTTGTCGTCGGTGTTGGTGGCGCGCGATCGTGAATTTGCGGCGTTATTGGAAGCGCGATTCCGCATTACCGAAACGGAAACCATCAAGTTGTTGCAAGAATGGCGCGGTCAATTGCCGTCACTGTCAGCCATGGCCGAGATGTTGGCTTGAATCGCATCAACGTCAGCACCAAATACCGTGGAATTTTGCCAGTTGACGCTCCGGAACCCGCCTTCCGTCTATGCTAGAATGCGTCGCCTTTTTCACCGGGTGCGGCGTCCTAGCCCCCCACCCCAAGTTCTAGCTCCGAGGGATTACCATGAAACAACCCGTTCGCGTTGCCGTTACCGGTGCCGCTGGCCAAATCTGCTACTCCTTGCTGTTCCGTGTCGCCAATGGCGAAATGTTTGGCAAAGACCAACCTGTCATTTTGCAATTGCTTGAAATTACACCGGCCTTAAAAGTGCTGGAAGCCGTCGCGATGGAATTGAATGACTGCGCATTCCCGTTGTTGCACGGCATCGTTTGCACCGACAGCGCCGAAGTGGCATTCAAAGACGCTGATTATGGTTTGCTGGTCGGTGCCAAGCCACGTGGTCCGGGCATGGAGCGTGCGGATCTGTTGAAAGACAATGGCAAAATTTTCAGCACCCTTGGCAAAATCGTCGATAAAGTGGCCAGCAAAAATATCAAGATCGTTGTTGTTGGCAATCCGGCCAATACCAATGCGCTGATCTTGAGCAAAAATGCGCCATCGATTAATCCGCGCAACATCACCGCGTTGACCCGTTTGGATCACAACCGTGCGATGCACCAATTGGCGGCCAAAACCGGCACTCAAATCAGCGACATCAAAAAGGCACTAATCTGGGGCAATCACTCGACGACGCAAGTCGCCGACATCACCTACACGACCATTGCGGGCAAAGCGGCGCCAGCGTTGATCAACGATGAAACCTGGGTCAAAGACACGTTTATGCCGACCGTGGCCAAACGTGGTGCGGCTGTGATCGCCGCGCGTGGCGCATCGAGCGCGGCATCGGCTGCCAACGCCGTTGTTGATCATATGCGTGATTGGGTTCTGGGTACCGCTGATGGCGAATGGACATCAATGGCGGTGTCGTCGGATGGCAGTTACGGCATTGAAAAAGGTTTGATCTATTCGTATCCGGTTACTTGCAAAAATGGTGAGTGGACCATTGTGCAAAACCTCGCCGTGGGCGCTTTCATTCAAGGCAAAATGAAAGAGTCAGAAAAAGAACTGCAAGACGAACGCGATACTTGCAAAGACTTGATGTAATCCCTCAGCAAAAAAGGCCGTGCACCACACGGCCTTTTTCATTTGTGTTCGGCAAGGAAGCGTCGGTGTTTGAGGTATCAGTGCGCACAATGCATTCAATGCATTGGCTGCCATCCACTATACTGTCTATAACTCAAAACAAGGTTGTTTTGTCGTGTCAGTGACCGCTCCCGCTTCGACATCGCCTGAGTTGACGGTTGACGAGAGCAATCGCCAATGGCTGCAACGTTCGCTGCCGATCTGCCGATCTTTGCTCATTTTGGCCGGCGTCATGTTCATCATGTACGCGTTTATCGATTGGCTTATTCACCCGGAATTGTTCACGCGCACACTGCCTCTGCGCATCATGGCCAGCGCCAGCTTTTTTGCCACCTTGCTGCTGTCTTACACACCGACGTATCAAAAATATTTTGTGCCGATCACACTCGGATTGTCGTTTATCGCTGCGGCGGTGATGACGTGGATATTTTTTGTCGCGTTGAGCAGTTGGTGGACAGGTGTCGCGGCGATGTTGCTGATGTGCATGGGCGTTATGTGTTTGTCGGGTCATCGTACGGTGTTCGTGGCGTCGATGTTGATGGCGTGGTTTGTGCCCGGTGTGACCGTATTGTTTATCAGTCACAGCTGGCATGAAATCGTCTTTTATAACTTCATTTTGTCCACCTCGTCCGCCACTGGCATTTACATTGGCGAGCAAATGCGGCGGCAGTTTGTATACACCTTGCAACTGGAGCAACGTCTGGCGCGCGAAGCGTCGACGGACGCGCTGACCGGCCTTGCCAATCGGCGCTCTTTTTTTGAAATCGCGACGCGCGAATGGCAAGAAGTGCAACGCCATCACCAATCGCTGGCGGTGCTGATGATCGACATCGATCATTTCAAACGTTTGAATGATGAATACGGCCATGCTCGTGGCGATGCCGTGCTGAAACGAGTGGCCACCCAAATGTTGTTTCAGCTGCGTTCAAATGACTTTGCCGCGCGCATTGGTGGCGAAGAGTTTGCGATTCTATTGCCGCATGAAACACCGGAATCGGCACGCATCGTTGCGGAACGCTTGCGCGAGGCGATTGCCCATTACAAAGACGACATTCCCTGCACGGTCAGCATTGGTGTTGCCGTAAGCGGCAAGTCGGTTAATGATTTTTTACATTTATTAAAGCGCGCCGACACCGTGTTATATCAGGCCAAACAGAGTGGCCGTAATTGCGTGTGTGTTGCACCGTAGCATTTGTGCCGGCCCAGACACGGTCGCGTCTGCCCGCAAATCATCGTCGGCCTTCAGCGCAAAGACGCGCATTGTGGCAACGCATTGACCTTCGTGTTGACCATCAAATTGATGCTAGCCCACCGCCTTCTTGCCCGCTACAGTAAGCCACTTTTTGACCCCGCCGTGGAGTTTTCCCATGCACGCCCATGTGCCGATGCTGACGGCTTTTGTCGTCGGCCTTTCCGGTGTTGCTGTTGCTGGCAACGAACTGCTGACGCTTGAGCAGATTTATCACCCGCAACACAAAATCAAATTCGATACAGCCCCCTTAACGCGCTTAAGCTGGGACCAGAACAATCGACTGGTCGAAACCGTGATCAAAGACGGTCAAGTGCAATTGTTCACCGTCGATGTGAACAGTGGCGACAAAACCGTGATCCCCACCGACGGTAATTTGCTGGCAATGCTAAAAGCCGCTGGCATTGATGACGCATCGGCGGCCAAATTGGCCGATGAACTCGGTGCGCAAATAAGCGTTGAAAAATCCGTGTATGTGTTTTCACACAACAACGATTTGTGGGTGTTGGATGCAAAAGCCGCGAAAGTGGTTCAGCTGACCTCCTCGCCCGATCTGGTCGAAGACGAAGCTGAATTAAGTCCCGATGCCAATCATGTGGCGTATTTGCAAGGCAATGATCTGTATTTGTCGACGATCGCAAACAAACAACAACAACGCCTAACGACCGGTGGCAGTGAAACCGTGTTTAACGGCCGTTTGGATTGGGTGTATCAAGAAGAATTGTATGGCCGTGGCGAGTTTCGCGCCTTTTGGTGGGCGCCGGATTCCAAGCGTTTGGCGTTTTTAAGTCTCGATGAAACCAACGTACCGGTGTACACCTTAAGCGGTGATCACGAGCAGCCGTTGGCCACCGCGCGTGCACGTTATCCCAAAGCCGGTGATCCGAATCCGATCGCCAAATTGGGCGTTGTTGATGTAAGCGGCAATGTGCAATGGACGCCGGATCCGTATGCCGGCCAAGAAACCTTGATCGTGCAAGTGGGGTGGTCGCCGGATGGACGTTTATTGGCGTCATGGCAAGATCGCGTGCAAACGTGGTTGGATCTACGCTTATACGACAACAAATGGGCGAGCACGGTTGTTGTGCGAGAAACCAGTCCCGCGTGGGTTGAACGATTGCCATTGCCGCAATTTTTGCAAGATGGCGGTTTCTTGTGGGAATCGGATCGCAGCGGTTATCACCATGTGTATCGTTACAACGCCCACTACAAATTGGTTAATGCCGTGACGCAGGGCAAATGGGATGTGCGCACAGTCTTGGGGTTTGATGACAAACAGAAAAAATTATATTTCACCGCGACCGAACGCAACCCGATTGGCAGCGACGCTTACGTTGTCAACTTCAATGGCAAAAAACTCAAACGATTGAGCCGCGAAAGTGGCACACATCGCATCACGTGGAACAAAGACTGGACGCAGTACATTGATTCATGGAGCAGTTACACGCAAACGCCAAAACAAGCGGTCTTCGACAGCAACGGCAAACAACTGCGTTTGTTTGATGATGCCGGAGTATCCGAACCTTACAAGAAATTAAAACTGGCGACGATCAAACGTCAGCAAGTAAAAAACCGTGATGGGTTTGCCATGGAAGCGGTGATGTATTTGCCACCTGATTTTGATGCCAGCAAAAAATATCCGGTGTTCCAACATTTGTATGCTGGCCCGATGGCACCGCAAGTCGTCGATCGCTGGAGCAATGCATTGTGGTATCACTTTCTGGCCCAACAAGGCTATGTCGTGTGGATTCTCGATAATCGCAGCGCGCACAATAATGGCATTGTCAATGCGTGGCCTATTCACAAAAAACTGGGCCAGCTGGAATTGCGTGATCAGCTCGATGGAATTGAGTGGTTGCGCCAACAAGGTTGGGCCGATATGGATCGCATTGCGCTGGAAGGCTGGAGTTATGGCGGCTATATGACGAGCTACGCGATGACACACAGCACGGCGTGGAAAGTGGGGTTTGTCGGCGCGCCCGTCACCGATTATCGCTTATATGACACGATTTATACCGAACGTTATATGGGGTTGCCGCAAACCAACGCCGCCGGCTACGATGCCGGTAGCGTGCTGAAAGCCGCCAACAACTTGCACGGCAAGATTTTAATCATGCACGGCACAATGGATGACAATGTGCATCCGCAAAACTCCATTTTGCTGATCAAAGAGTTGATTAAACATCAAAAAGAATACGCACTGCAATTGTATCCCGGCGCCGATCACGGACCGCGAGGAGATGCAATGAATTGGTCGCGTTACAAGGCGATGTGGGATTTTCTGAAAACCCATTTGTGATGCCGGTATCGTCCCGCAGATAAGATCCGTTTTTGTCGGTGATGTGCAGGGTGGATCTCGCCGGCAAACGCGCTGCGGCAACAAGATCATGCGCTAGTGGTTTTTTTTTCACTTTGGCACAAGGAGCGGCAGGTGCTAAAACACATTGATGCGGGCGTGCTGAACGTGGCGTATCACGAATACGGTGAACACCATTCGCGTTGCGTCATATTGTTGCATGGCTTTCCGTACGATGCGCATGCCTATGATGACGTTGCTGCCTTGCTGGTGGCGCAATCGTTTCGTGTCATTGTGCCGTATTTGCGTGGCTTTGGTCCGACACGGTTTTTGGCGGACAACACACAACGCTCAGGACAACAAGCGGCATTGGGTGTGGATTTAATCGCCTTGATGGATGCTTTGCACATCGAACGCGCAACGCTCGCAGGTTACGATTGGGGCGGTCGTGCGGCGTGTGTTGTCGCGGCATTGTTTCCTAATCGTGTCAACGCGCTGGTCACTGGTGGTGGCTACAATATTCAGCACATTGCCAGCGCAATGAATCCTGATACACCCGAAGCCGAATGGCGTTATTGGTATCAATATTATTTTCACACTGCACGGGGACAGGCCGGTTTACAACAACATCGTGGCCAATTATTGCGTTTGCTGTGGCAACACTGGTCGCCGTTTTGGGCATTTGACGAGGCGGTGTTTCAACAAACCGCATCCTCGTTTGAGAATGCTGATTTTGTCGAGGTTGTGATCCATTCCTATCGTCATCGTTTCGGTCTGGTCGCAGGCGATCCAGCCTATGACGACATTGAACAGCAGCTGGCCGCTGATCCCGTTATTCGTGTGCCAACCATTGCCATTGAAGGCGATGGTGATGGTGTGACGCCCGTGGGATGCTACAACGATGGTGATCATTTGTTTGTAGGTCCATTTCAACGCCGTGTCGTTGCTAAAGCCGGACATAATTTACCGCAGGAAGCCCCGCAAGCATTCGTTGACGCCGTGCTTGCTGTGGGCGCCATCGCATAGCTCTGCCCAAAACTCATCACCACTGTTACTATCAGCGCCATTCGCTTCGGTGGTTGTCGCGCGTATCAGACGTTCGCGGCCGTTCAAATTTTCAGGAACCGTTATGAAGACATTGTGCCGCTGCTGGGGATTATTGGCTGTCGTTGCTGTTTTGCCTGTTCACGCTGATTCGTTTCGCTGTGGCAGCGATCTCATCACCAAAGGTGAATCGGCCATTCGCCTAAAAGTCAAATGTGGTGAGCCGGTAGCGCGTGAAACGCTGACGCGCAAAGAAATGGACAAGCGCGGTGTGACACATGTCATCGAATACGGCGAACGCTGGACCTACAACTTTGGCAGCAGTAATTTCATGCAATTGGTGACAGTCGAAAATGGCCTCGTCACCGAAATTGAAAATGGTCCACGCGGATTTTGATGAGGGTTTCAGGCGTGCAGTACGCGTCAAACGTGACGGCATTGAAACCGGTGCCGAGACGGTGTTAAACAGCAAAGCATTGCTTGTGCTCGCTGCACTGGTGATCGGCTTGTTATTTTGGCAGAGCCGCTCGCGCACACCGTTGTCCACGAGTTCCGTGTCCGTTGATGTCGGTCTGATCGCCGCCGGCACGACACAGGAAAGTAGCAATGCCGCCGCGTTTAATTTGAATGGTTTTCGTCTGCAACCGTTAGCCGAATTTTCTGTGCAGGCGCGTGTGCTGTCAGCGCGCGAATACAGCAGTGACACCGAAGCCAAATTATCACCGGTTGATCTGGCGCTGGGATGGGGGCAAATGGCCGATCCCGCCGTGTATGAAAAACTGAACATTTCACAGGGCGGGCGTTGGTATCGTTATTCGTGGCCTGATCAACCGCCTATCCCGGTGAATGACATCATTCGCTCATCGGCTAATATGCATATGATCCCCGCCAACGATGACATCGCTGCGACATTATTGCGCGCACGCCGTGGCGATATCGTGACACTGAAAGGCAAGCTGGTGGAAGTCAGCGGCGATAATCAATGGACATGGCGCAGCTCGTTGTCGCGAACCGATTCAGGCCAAGGGGCCTGCGAACTGGTGTACGTCGAAGCGATTGCGATCAAGCAGTGATCCCGATATGGACAGCATAATGGTACACATTGAAACGTTGCGTGCAGCAGACAAAACAGAATGGATGCAGTTGGCGCGCGCGTATAAAAAATTTTACGACGACGAGATTAGTGACGACGAATACGAAGCCGCATGGCAACGTTTGCAGCAAGGCGAACACATTAACGCGGTGACGGCGCGGGTGAGTGGACGTATGGTGGGGCTCGCGCACTATCTGTTTCATGACAGCGTCTGGCGTGCGTCCGTGTGCTATCTGCAAGATCTGTATGTGATACCCAATGAACGAGGCCAAGGCATTGCTCGTCGATTAATTGCTCATATCGCTGAGCAGGCGCGAGCACAGGGCGCCGAACGTTTTTATTGGCAAACACAAAAGCACAATACGATTGCGCGTCGTTTGTACGACAAGATCGCTGTTTACAACGGTTTTATCCGTTACGACTATCCGCTGTGAAAACGTCAATATGTCATTCCGCTTGCTGACCAAAGCGCTGCTGATCTGGTTAATGATTTTGTGTGCCGCCATTTTAAATGGTGCACTGCGTGAAGCGTTGCTGATCCCTTGTTTACCGCTGCTGTCCGCGATGATGATCAGCGGTCTGTTGTTATGCGTGCTGATCGTCGGGCTAACGTGGTTAAGCTCTCCGTGGTTTGGTCAGCAATCGGCACGCACATTTTGGCGCGTGGGTGTGCTGTGGTTACTATCAACGCTGATCTTTGAATGGAGTTTTGGCCTTTTTGTTCAGCACCAAACGTGGCAAGCGCTTTTGGCGGCGTATCAATTTACAAACGGAAATTTGTGGTCGGTAGTCTTAATCGTGACGTTATGCGCGCCGGTTCTCGTGGCGCGCTGGCGCAAACAAATAAGCTGCTAAATAGCTGATCCGAAATAGCCTACCAATCAAACCATCCCTCACATCCCAAGAGTGCTTCCTTCGGGGCGTCCCAACCTCGCTCCGCGCCCCGGTGACACGCAGAGCGTGTCCCGTTCGAACGGCGGAACAATCAATTGTGATTGTTCCGAAACCCCGTTCTCACCCCATGAAGGGAGAAGGCGTTTCACTCCCTCTCCTCGCGAAAGCGGGGAGAGGGCCGGGGTGAGGGGAAGTCCGTTCGGCAACATTTGGGGACTTACATGTGATCGGTATTTCGGAACAGCTATTTCGGCAAGTCAATCATTTGAACAAACGTGCAATTGCATCAGACAGTGACCTCATTCAGTTCAATTTCCGTTGTTGCCGATCCGGTTACGCGCGCCATCAACGCCGGTGACAAACTGTGTTGTGAGGGCCACGGTGTAGAATGGGTTAATTGCAATGGCAAAACACCGGTCCAGCAGTGATGAATGGCGCAATCGGGATCGTTTTTCTCGGTGGCACTGGGGCCACCTTCACGAATTTTGGCGACGGCGTTATTTAATGCGATGCGTAATAACATCGTCGCCGCGCGTTCTTTGTGATCAGGGGCAATGACCTGTTCGCGGCGGCCGGGCAATACATTGTCAAAAAACTGATCGAAGCCCTGTTGTTTTTCAGCATCGTCAACGACTTCGCTAAAGCAGCCATACACATTCACCGAACGATAATTGGCTGAATGATTAAACGCGCGTCGCGCAAACACCAAGCCATCAATCAACGTGACATTAATGCACACCGGCGCGCCACTGGCGAGCGTTAACATCATGCGACTCTGACGCGCGCCGTGAATGTACACATAATCGCCGTCACGCCAGTAAATCGTCGGGATCACATGTGGGCCCAGGGCGTCTGTGAAGGCGACATGACATAACCAATGTGCATCCAAAATGCGATCAATCGTTTCGCGATCGTGATAACCGCGTTCGGGGTGACGATCAAGTCGTGTTTGTTCGCTGCTCATAAGTGGGTTTCCTGATAAACGTGATTTTCTTAACAAACCTGATTTCCCTGATAGATCGAGGGATTGTGTTTTTCCATCGCCAATTCGGGTTTGGCGAGCGCGCGAAATCCGAATTGCGCATACAAACCGTGCGCATCGCGTGTCATCAACAGTTGTCGACGCAAACCTTGCAGATCCGGATGTGCCGTTATCGTCGTCATCAATCGTTTGCCAATGCCTGCGCCGCGCCATGAGGGTTCGACCCAAACATCACACAAATAGGCGAATGTGGCGCGATCACTGATCACGCGGGCAAATCCGATAAACGTATCGGCGTCGAGCGCTGCAAAATTCAGCGAGTGCTGCAGTGCTCGCGTAAACGTATCGAGTGGAATATTCGTCGCCCAATAGGTACTCGCAATGGCGCGATGAATACTCGCAATCGGCATCGCGTTCAGATCGGTGGTGATGAACATACGGTGTGTCCGGTAGCCACAAAACAAGGCGCACAGCGTAAAAGTTGAACTGGCCCCTCGTCAGGAGCCAATTTATGAAAAATAATAGGGCCACTTTAAATGAGTGGTTCTACGCCGAAACGAGGGGGCCGCGATGCTGGAAGATTGGTTATTGGCGCAGATTGACCGGGCCTCCGCCTTGCCGCTGCAGCAACAGCTGTATCGCGCGATGCGCCGCGCGGTGCTCGACCGGCGTTTGATGCCGGGGGCGCGCTTGCCGTCGTCGCGCCTGTTGGCGAGCCAGTTGCAGATGGCGCGCAACACGGTGCTTGTTGCCTACGAGCAACTGCAGGCCGAAGGTTATTTGGTCAGCCGCCAAGGAGCGGGCTGTTATGTGTCCGAACAATTGCCCGATCAGCAAACGCCACGTGTGCAACCGCGTTCTCGCCACGTGCAAGCGCCTGATCGGTTACCGCTGTCGACGCGTGCAGCGGCGTTTTTGCAGGCCTCTTCAAAGCTGCCCGCGCGTCGCAGCGCCGGGGCATTTGTGCCCGCCACGCCGGATCTGCGTCGCTTTCCTTTGGCAGATTGGCAACGCTTGGTGCGTCAGCACGAACGGCGGGCGCCGTGGCAATGGTTGGATTATTGCCAAGGGGCAGGTTTGCCCGAATTAAAAAAAGCGATTGCGCAACATGTGCAAGTGGCCCGCGCGGTGAATTGCCGACCAGAGCAGGTCATTGTGACGGCATCGACGCAGCAATCGCTCGATCTGTGTTTTCGCTTATTGGCCGATGCCGGTGACACGCTGGCGCTCGAAGATCCGGGTTACATCGGTGTTCACAGTGCGGCGCTGGCGACCGATCTGCGCTGCGCGCCGGTGCCGGTCGATGACGAAGGTATTTTTGTCGATGCAATTCCGCGTGCCGCCAAAATGATTTATGTGACACCGTCACACCAATATCCGCTCGGTGTCGTGATGAGTTTGGCGCGGCGTGAACAGTTATTGCGCACGGCGATCGCCAATCAGCAATTCATTCTGGAAGACGATTACGATTCAGAACTGCGCTTTAACGGACGGCCGCTGGCCTCGTTGCAGGGGCTCGATTCGCAACAACGCGTGTTTTATCTTGGCACGTTCAGCAAGGTGTTTTTCCCGGCGGTGCGTTTGGCCTATGTGGTGGTGCCACCGTTATGGATCGAGACCTTCACGCACGCGCACGATCGTTTTTACACGCATGGTAATTTGCCACTGCAGGCGGCGCTTGCCGATTACATTTATGGTGGCAAATTGGCGTCGCATATCCGACGCTTGCGTGTGATCTATCAAGAGCGCAATGCGTATTTGCAAGCACTGTTGCAGCCGTTAGTCGCGCAAGGCTGGACATTGCTCGGCGGTGATGCCGGATTGCATTTCGTGTTGCTCAGTCCGCAAAAAATTGACGACGTTGGCATCGCTTTACACGCTGCCGAGCATGCCATTACCTTGCGTCCACTTTCCCCCCTTTATTTGAGCGACGAAAAACGTTATGGCTTTATGCTCGGCTATGCGGCGGCCGACAAACGCGAACTAAAACGCGGCGTCGCAATTTTTCTATCGTTGCTGACGAATTGAAAACGGATCACGACAGTCGGTCTGCAAACTTGCTACAGTAACTGTCATGACAGGATAAAGGACGGATGCAACGTGGAACACGCGCTGATCAGTACCATTGCATTCAGTTTTCTTTTTGCCTTTATTGCCGGTTTGATCGTCGTGCGCGTTGGATTGCCGCCGCTCGTTGGTTACTTGTTGGCAGGTATTGCGATTGGCCCTCACACACCAGGGTTTGTGGCCGATCGCGAGTTAGCGACACAATTGTCCGAGATCGGTGTGATCTTGTTGATGTTTGGAGTTGGCCTGCATTTTTCATTTCGTGATCTGATGAAAATGCGTCATATCGCATTGCCAGGTGCGATTTTGCAAATTACCGCCGCCACCGTATTGGGCGCCGCGTTGGCGCGTTGGTGGGGCTGGGGATGGCCGCAAAGTCTGTTGCTGGGTTTGTCGCTGTCTGTGGCCAGCACCGTCGTGTTATTAAAAGCATTAGAAGAACATCAACTCACTGAAACCATGTCGGGTCGCATTGCTGTGGGCTGGCTCGTGGTGGAAGATCTGGTGATGGTACTGGTGTTGGTGATGTTGCCGGCCTTGGCACATTTAAACGACGGCGACATTAGCGTGATCAGTCACTGGCCGTTTTGGCAATCATTGCTGTTGGTGTTATTAAAAGTCGCGGTGTTTGTGGCGGTGATGGCAGCCATTGGTGTGCGTGCCGTGCCGGCATTGTTGCATTTGGTGGTCAAAACCGATTCGCGTGAATTATTTACCTTAGCGGTCATCGCGATTGCGCTGGGCATTGCGTATGTCGCGGCAGCATTGTTTGGCGTGTCATTTGCGTTAGGGGCTTTTTTGGCGGGCGTTGTGATCAATGGTTCACACATCAGTCATCGGGCCGCGTCCAATGCTTTGCCGTTTCAAGATGCGTTTGCGGTTTTGTTTTTTGTGTCAGTCGGCATGTTGTTTGATCCCGCTATTTTAATCAACAAACCGTGGCATGTGGCCGGTGTCGTCGGCATCATTCTGGTGGGCAAGTCACTGGTTGCTTTTGCCATTGTTTTGCTGTTCAAGTATCCGCTGGTGACAGCGTTAACGGTGTCGGGTGGCTTGGCACAAATTGGCGAGTTTTCTTTTATCTTGGCCGCGCTTGGCACCGCAAATGGTTTGCTCCCAGAAGAAGGCAGCAGTTTGATTTTGGCCGGTGCTCTGATTTCCATTTCGTTAAATACGTTTGTGTTTGGTTCCATCAATCCGGTGGTCAAATTGTTGGAACGCAGCGATCGCTTGGCGCGCTGGTTAAATCGCAGCAGTGATCCCTTGGCACAACCGGTGAGCGATCCCGCGCACGAAGTGCCACAGCACCATGTCGTGCTGATCGGTTTTGGCCGCGTCGGCCGCAATATCGGACGCATGATGGATGCCAACGGCATTCCGTATTTGGTCGTTGAGCTAAGCCGTCATTTTGTTGAGCAATTGCGCAAACAAGGCAAACAGGTCATTTATGGTGATGCATCTCTCGACGGTATTTTGGAGCATTGCAGTTTGACGACGGCAAAAATGCTGGTGATTACAACGCCGGATCGTTTTCAAACGCGTCGTGTCATCGAGCGTGCGCGCCGACTGTGTCCTCAGATCGACATTGTCGTGCGCACACATCATGACGATGAACTGTTGCACCTGAAACATCTGGGGATCGATTCGGTCGTGATGGGCGAACAGGAATTGGCCAATGCCATGAATCGTGAAGTGATGTTACGGTTTGAAAAAAAAGTCGCTCAGTTAGCCTAGTGAGGCATAGATGTTAAAACCAGCGCAGCGCCAATGGCTGCAAACAGAAGTGGAGCAATGGCGGCACGAGCAATTGATTTCGCCGCAGCAAGCGGAACAGATCCTGGCGCGCTATCCCGAAGCCGATGGCAGTCATACGGCGCGCAGCATTTTGTCCAGTATCGGCGCCGTCGTGTTCGGTTTGGGCATCATTTTGTTTTTTGCCTACAACTGGCAAGACCTTCATCGCTACGTCAAATTGTTCTTGATTGCCTTGCTGTTTGCGAGTGCGCATGGTGGCGCGATCTGGCTCGACAAAAAAGGGCAACGACGTTTTGCGGCAGAAAGCTTGGCGCTGCTCGGCACGATGCTATTTGGTGCGGCCATTTGGTTGATCTCGCAAATTTATCATATCGACGAACATATGCCGAATGCGTTTTGGTTCTGGGGTGTCGCCGCCTTACTGCTCGCGTGGGCACGTCGCTCTGAAGTACAAACACTGGCCGCGTTGATCTTGCTCGTTACGTGGAGCGCGATGGAATTGTTGTCCTATCGCCTGTCGCTGCATCATTCACCGTGGTGGATTTTACTCGGTGTGCTGCCGATGACCGTGTACGTGCGTTCACGACGTTTATTATTTGGCGCGATAACGGCGTTTTTTTCTTTATGGCTGTTGAGTTTGGGCGAACGATTGGACGAGGTGTTGCCGTACGTCATTTTTGCGGTGGCTGTGGTGTTGGTGCAAACCGGTTTTCTGTTACCGCGCTTAAGCACCAGTGTGCCGTTGCTCGCGCAATGGCAACCCCAAGCGGCTGTGCGTGTGCCGGGCATGTTGGTGTATCTGGTGCTGGTGTATTTGCTGACGTTTCTGCATTTTGATGATTATTTTCGTTTGCGTTGGCAAGAAAATGATGCGCTGCAATTTGCATTTTATTGCGCTTCGGCATTGTCGGCACTGAGCGTTTGTTTGTTGAATTTGTTGCCGCTGCCAATGTTGTCAAGCAGCGAGCGCGCCGCACAATGGCACACCGCGTTGATGTGCTTGATGATTGTTATCGTGTATTTGGTGGTGCCGGGCGAATGGCAACTGTCACCGGTGCTGGTATCGACACTGGCCAACCTGGTGTTGCTGGGACACGGCGTTGTGCTGATCGTTAACGGCAGTCAGCAGCAGCGCGGCATCGATATCGTGATGGCCTGTGTGCTGTTGTCGGCATTGGTGTTTGCGCGCTTCAGTGATTTGTTCAACAGCTTGCTGGCGCGATCGTTGGCGTTTTTGTTGCTGGGCACGGCGCTGTTTTTGATTGGTCATTTTTATGTAAAACAAAAAAAGCAAAAGACTGACGCCCGCGCTGGAGTGTCGACATGAAAAATCGTGTGCTCTGGGTTGTGGTGTTGCAGCTGTTGGCTTTGCTGGCGATTGCCGGCAAACGAGAATGGATCTATTTAACCGGCGACGTGGTCTATTTGCGCACAGCGCCGGTTGATCCGCGCGATATGTTTCGTGGTGATTATGTTGAGCTGGCCTACGACATAGCGACACCCGATCAATCATTGCTCGCCACGTTGCCGACGTCAGAAGGCTATTTGCCGATTTACGCTGGCTTGGCTATCGATCACAAAGGCGTCGCAACGATCAAGCAATTGTCGACGGAAACGCCGGCGCCACCGTTCATCAAAGGCGCGATTGAATCGCGTCCGTACTATTACGATAGGCGCGCCATTCATTTCGGTATCGAAAAATACTTTGTCGAACAAGGCAGCGGTTTAGCGCTCGAAGAGCAGCGAGGTCGTGGTCAGGATTGGCAAACCGCGATGGAAATGGAAGTGGCACTCGGTAGCGATGGCACGGCCGTCATTCGCGGTCATCGCTGGAGTGACGTTGGTGTGCGACTCGAAGTGGTCGAATCGGGACGCAATCCCTGGCGCGATGATGTCAATGTGACGCGCAAAAGTGCGCGCCTGCGTTTAAGCGTGCGCAATCAATCCACACATGAGCTGCAATTGCTCGATACGCCGCAAGCCTGTGCTTGGCAACTGATCAGCAACGAATACGATCAAGACGTTCAGCTGAATGCGCACAACCGCATGGTGTTACCGAATCGTGACTGTGACAACGCCTCCGCGTGGCGGTTGATCCCGTTAGCGCCCAATGCGGTGCATGCGATCGACATCGATCTGGCACAGGCGCGATGGCATGTCGACGTCAATGACAAGGTGCAAGAACTCGGCGCCTTGTCCAACAATGGCATTAGCTATCGTTTGCTTTATGCACCACCGATGGCGATCGGTGAACGGTTTTCCCATGTATCGACGTTATGGTTGACACCCACCACCAGCGCGCGATTTTTCGCCGCAGGCAATGTTGATTAGGAGCAATTCGGCAAATGGCTAAGGGTTATTGGATTGTGCACATTGATGTGACGGACAAAGAAAAATTTCAGCATTACGCCTCGTCAACGGGGCCCGTATTGCAACAGTATTCGGCGCGTTTTCTGGCCAGAGCAGGTCGTTATTTTGCCGCAGAAGGCGTCGCGCGCTCGCGCAACACGATCGTGGAATTTCCCAGCTACGAAGCCGCTGTCAATTGCTGGCAGTCAGATGATTATCAGGCGTTGCGCCAACGACGCTTGGGTGGCGCCGACATTGAACTGGTGATTGTGGAAGGCATTGAAAGTCAATGACTGATGCGCTGAACGCTTTAGCCACGAAACTTCAACGAATCGGAGCCAAAGCGTTGTCGGTGTTTATGCAAAAAAAATGGGACTCGTGTCGTAATACCAGTCCGTTAAGCGTTTTTGTCATTCCCGCCTACGCGGGAACGACAGATTGATGCTTTACTGAACGGCATTAGGCTCGTGTCGGTGTCTATTTCACACGCCGCTCAAAATGTGGCACATCTTTAAAGCTGTTCCAATTGCCGCCCCAGCTGTTTTTGCCGGGCGCCAAACTTTCCCAGAAATCACCCAGCGGTTTCAGCAAGGCCATATCGTAGGTCAGTTTTAATTCACCGTTGCCATCTTTCGTGAAAAAATTTAAATCGATCGCTAATCGCTTTAAGTGATTGCTGTTCATGGTTTTGCTGCGGCCGGTTTTGACATAAATCGCCTGCTGTTCAGCCGTGCGATAAAGCTCACCGGCTGACAACACCAGCGCTTGCCGCTCAGCTTCTTGAATCAGTTTGGCGACATCGAGCAAAAACAAATGTTGTTCGTTTACTAAAGACATGAAGGGCTCCTTGTCACTTATTCACGTTTGCTGCTAGCCATCTGGGCTGCCATTGCTTGAATTTGATCGTTCTTATCGGAACTGCCTTTGCTTGAACCGTAAAAGAAGCCGACAACGGCCGACATTGTTGTGCCAAGCAGGAAACCAACAATGGTGTTGACCAGATCTTTGTTTTCAGGGCTCAGAAATTTTCCATGGAAAAGGACGGCATATAAAAATCCAAATGACAATAGCGTCAGCAATATGGCATAGAAATAGACAAAACGTCGAACAAATGGATCGTTTGAACCTATCGCGGCAACCTGCATCGTGCGCGCGGATTGACGATCGGCCAAATACGCTTTGTCGCGTTCCAACGACAATTCTTCAACGGCTTCTGAGTGCTTCATGATTTGATCTTGATACAGCAGCTCAAATTCTTTCAGTTTGATCAATTCATCGGAGCTCAAACCCTGATCGTCGGCGGCTTTGTTGATATCGATACCGGTTTTTTCTTCGATCAAGTCAGCGACTTTTTCGGTGCCTTTATCGACGGCACCACGAAAAACCCCAGCCAATAGATCAAGTCCATTTTTTGCCAAATAGCCACCAATATTGGCAATGGCTGCTGCGATCAACGGAGCAGGCATGTAAACCTCCAGATTGTTTTATGGGCACACAACAGGTGCGAACGGCGATTCACAGGCAACAACAAGAAGGGCAAACGCAAGGGCCAACAACGTGATCCAACGACAACTGGCCATTACAACAGCGGGTGCATTTCCAATACACGTGAGGAAGTGTCGTGTTTGCGACGACGTGCAAACACGACCGGTCAAAAGCCTAATCAAAAAGACAAATGAGCGCCAGTGGCGAATTTCGGAAATGTGTGTGAACGGAATCGCACGAATCGACCGCCATGGCGGGTGCTCTCGCGTGAGAGCACCACAATTCTTGAGCACTACTGCCAAACGGCTTGTACGCTTAAGCCACTGTAAGCGGTGACCGCCAGCAGATTGATGTAATACCAACTGCCACCGTTGGCTGCCGAAATGCTGACGGACTCTGTGTTACCGCTGTTGGTCGACCGTAGCTGGTAACTGGATGGGGTTGGCCAGTTAATTGACGATACGTACATATCGGCATTGCCGCTGCCACCACGGCTACTGAGCACCAGATTTTTCGCGCCGGCGGGTATCCACACATTGATCCAGTTGGAGCCGCTGACCACATTCATCGCCAAATTGCTGATCTTGCAGCCGTTCGACAACGTTGATCGCGAATTGCATTCGGGCAGGTTAGTGCCATCGCCGACGATTACGCGCACGACGGTATTGGCTGTGCTGGTGTTCACGCCATCGCTGACACGCAAGCTGATGTTGTAATCCGTTGTTTGTGTGGGTGTCGCGGCATTCAGCATTAAATTGGCCGTGCTGGTGTTGCTGCTACTCAATCCGGCCGGCAGTTGCCATGCATACGTCAGTGTTTGACCTTCCGGATCGCTGGCACTGGCGTTAATCGTGAGCGCGACACCGGCATTGGTTTGGTACAGCGCATTCAAATTAATCACGGGTGGGTGATTGCTTTGTGGCGATTTGATATCCAACGTAAAGCTGTCGTTACTGTCACCGAGCCAAACATGATTTGCGGCAACATTACTGCTGTCAAAGCGGATGCTGCCATCGGCATTTTTTACACCAATCTGCACAATCGCACGATAATTACTGTTCACCCCCGCAGCGATTTGTGCGCTCCATTGTGACAGTGACTGGTTCGCGCTGGTGATCGTTAATTTCTCGAAAACGCGCTCTTGTCCGGTACCATTGAATACGCGAAACCACACTTCGTCATTCAGTTGTACGGTGGTGCCGCTGCGAATATAAACACCTTTGTCATACCACGTTTCGTTATTGCTTCCCGCAATTGTGATGTCGCTGCAATTGTAAAAGCCTTCACCGGCCGGATCTTGGCGCTGCCAGCGTGTAAACAATACGGCATCGCCGATACGTCCGGCGGGCAATTTAACCGGCACTCGATACATATTGCGTCCATCGATCTTTTCAATGGCGATATTGCCAACCTGTGTGATGCGATCGAGATCGGCCCAGGTCAAACGCTGTGTCGCTGCGTTGTAACCAGGTTTGCTCAAATAGATCTCCCAAAAACTGGGGTTGTGTGGTGTCGCCGCGTAAAACAACACGTCAAAAGAATTGTCCGCTTTGGGTGTGATCACCGTGCGTTGCCACGCCGCGTGCGCCAGATTAACGCCACGTTTGGCATTGTCGCCGGCGGCACACAGCGTGTTGTCTTTGACGACATTTTTAACCGCCGCGATAGTGTTGTAATCGGCCACATTGGCGGCGAATTCAATATTTTGCACAAATTGAAATGTGCCCGATTCTAAAAAAGCCGCGCGACATGCCGCATTCGGAATGGCCGAGCCGTCGGCAGGCCACCAATAGCCGCCGTCGCGTGCGCAAAATTGCTGACGCGCCAGCGGGTAGTGCACATAGCCGTGCGCGTGCACCGTTTCCGAAATAAGCATCAATGAAATAAAAGCCAGAACAAAAATCGTCAGTCGCCGATGCAGTGCAAGCATGTTTGAGATCTCCGTGTAAGCGTGATAAAGATTCACGAACAGGACCGCACAAGGCGGGCACGACAACGCAAACATGCCATCACGCCAAACCACAATCGTCCAGTTGTTCGAACACCGCGACCATAGGGTGTTGAACACGGTGGCTCACGGTTTTTTCACGCGCGCAAAAAGACAATACAACCCAACATTCCCCCAAAATGGCGGCGCACGTAGCGGTCGAAGGGACAAGGGTTGCCGCAAAGCCAGCTACACTCAACGGCAACCTAACTGGAACAAGCACGGCAATGGATCAGTTGTTCTCGCATACCGACCCGCTGAAACCGCTTGATGCGGCAACGTCGCTCGCCGACAAATTACGTGCACTGCATCGCATGCTGCGTTTGCAACATCCTTTCGTGGATCGCATAGCAGTCGCGTTGCACGATGCGCAAACGGATTGTCTGCACACGTATTTGTCGAGCAGTGACAAGCCCAGTCCGCTGACGCAATATCAAGCCAAACTCAATGACTCACCGTCACTGATGGCGATCGTGCAAAAAGGCCAACCGCGCGTGGTCAATGATTTGTCCATCTACGCACACAATCCATCGCCACACGCCAAAGTGATGGCGGAAAGCGGTTTTGCTGCCAGTTACACCGTGCCGGTGTTTCATGCTGATCTTTTTCTTGGTTTTGTGTTTTTTAACTCACAACAAAAAGACGTGTTTGAAGAATCGATTCTGGGGCAGTTGGACATGGTCGCGCACTTTATCGCCGTGTTGATCGCCGGGGAACGTGATGTGCTGAAAACGTTGCGGGCCACCGTGCAATCTGCCATGAGTTTTACACACTATCGTGATCCAGAAACGGCGGGTCACATCGATCGCATGTCTCGCTATGCACGCATCATCGCGCGCGAACTGGCACCGCGTTATGGCTTTGATGATCAGTTTGTCGAACACATCTTTCTGTTTTCACCGCTGCATGATCTGGGCAAAATCGGTATTCCCGATCAGGTTCTATTGAAGCCTGGAAAACTCAGTGACGAAGAGTTTGCGGTGATGAAAACCCATACCGAAAAAGGTCGCGAAATTATTGATACGTTGCTGCGTCATTACGGTCTTGACGGTGTGTCTTACGTCACGATGCTGCGTAATATCGCATTGCATCATCACGAAGCCGTCGATGGCAGCGGCTATCCGATGGGCCTTAAAGCCAATGCCATACCCATCGAAGCGCGCATCGTCGCAGTAGCCGATGTGTTCGACGCGCTAACCAGTCGTCGTCCGTACAAAGACGCGTGGGACAACGATCGCGCATTTGCAACACTGCAACAATTAGCCGGTAAAACGCTCGACGCTGAATGTGTGCAGGCACTGATGTCACGACGCGAAGAAGTCGAAACCGTCAAGCAACGATTTAGGGAGGATTCGATTGGATAAAGGCAGAAAAGTGCACCGTGCGAAAGAGTACGTGAGTCATTATGGACAAACTAAGTTCACTCAAGCATCGTTAACGTTGCCGTAAATGGATGAATCAATAGCGTTCCTTACTTCAACCACCGTTGCAACACACAAGCCCCAACCATATCCGAACCAACATTTAACACTGATCGACTGCGTGCAATGATCCAATCGACGGACAACAAAACCGCTAACGCTTCCAACGGCAAACCAAAGGCGGTCATCACCAAGGTTAATGCGACAACGCCGGCTTCGGGAACACCGGCAACGCCCATCGCAGCGACGATGCAGTAAAACGCAGCGAATAGTTGTGTGGTAATGCTCATGTCGACACCGAAGGCTTGTGCGATCGCGATCAGTGTAAACGCTTCGTACAAAATAATGCCGTCGTTATTCAAATTGGTGCCGATGCAGGCGGTAAGTGTTGAGGCGCGGCGCGATATGCCGAGCGTGTCGAGCGCGCGCAAAGTGAGCGGTAATGCAACGAGACTGCTGTTGACGCCAAACGCGTATAACATTGGTTGTGCGGCGTGCTGCCAGAACTGTTTGAGTCCGATACGGGCAACGGCAATTAACCACGTTGAATAGGTGAGCAACAAATGAATGACCATGCCGAGCAAACAGAAACCGACATAAATACCTAAATTGGCGAACGGTGCCAAACCGTGTTCGTTGGCGACTTTGGCGCTGGCGAAAAAAACGGCGAGAGGCACTAACTTCACGATCCAGATCAATACTTGTTCGGTCAATTCGCGCGCGAAACTGATCCAAGATTCGGCGGCGGCGATTTGATTACCTTGATCCGGTTGACGGGCTTTGACGGCGCGCCACGCAAAGGCAAACAGCAACGCGAGAATGACCACGGCCATCACATCGTTGTCGGCAAACGGTTGCACGACATTGGTCGGGATCTGTTTTTGCAGCGCGCTGAACAAATCGGTTTGCGTGATATTTTTTAACTCAGTGTGTTCACTGGCCAAAAACGTCAGGTACTGACCGGGCTGAAACACGTTGGCCACAATCAGACCGATCGTGATCGCGATCACGGCGTTAAGGCTGACAATGCTGAGCAATTTGCTGAAATCACGCCCGGCAATGTGGTGACGAATGACCGCTTCGAGCACGGCGAAAAAGACCAGCGGTGTTGCCGCCATTTTGATCAGATTGATGATCAATTTGGATACGAACGACCAATCCTTGATCCAGGGGCCGGCCACCAATCCGCAGGCGATGCCCAAGCACAAAGCAACCACAACCCAAGCAACAGCAGCCAACACACGCGACATGATGAAACACGGTCAATTCAAGATGGCGCCGATGGTGACTGAATATGCTCTAAATGAAAAGGGCAGGCGGCTGACGCGACAGTGAATGTTTTCTTGCGTTGGTAAGGTAAACGAAAAGACGGTGCCCTGCTCGAGTGTGGAATTAACACTGACGCGACCACCGTGGCGCCGAATTATGCGTTGCACTGTCGCCAGGCCAATGCCGATGCGGTTATCGGCAACGGCGATGGCATCGTGGTGATGGTGGTGGGCGTTGAATCGCAATGGTGGCTCTCTTTGTTGTGGGATGTTTGTGCACGCTTAGGGAAAAGTAGTCGCGACAAAATAAAGAGCCCGCGCAGTGGCGGGCTGGGTGTTAGAGGGCGGATCGCCATGTTTGTAAATGGCAGAACGTGATTTTAGGGAAACGTAATTTTCCAACCGTCGATGCGACCGACGTCTTGTGCAGCGCGATCGCGCACGCGCAAGTGCCAGACACCGGCGCGTGATTTGGCACCAACCGCGACGTTATAGCTCTTGTTGATATTGTCCGCCGATCCGCCCGCGCGATTGTGCAGGTTGTAAACGCTGCCGTCGGGATGAATCAGATCAACAATCAAATCACCAATATAGGGATGAATAATGTTGACGGCGACAGTCACTGTGCCGGCATTTTGTGCGCCGGAGACCGTGATCGGCGATTTAACGCCTGTTTGATTGTTGTCGGGGATCGCAAAATCTGTTTGATTTTCAAATGTCGCGCCGGGCACCGCCATATTGGCGTATAAATTGACACCACTGTAGGCCGATTGCGCCTGCAATAAAATGTAGTACTTGTCGGCTTGCGTGACCGTCAGCGAACAGGTTTCGCTGTTGCCGCTATTGATCGAACGGCAATCATATTGACTGGTCGTTGGGACCGAACCTTTTTTGACGTACAGATTCACGTTACCGCTGCCACCAGACGTGTTCAGCAGCAATATCGCGATGTTTGTCGTGACGTTGACCATATAATATTTTTCTGAACCGACCGAGCCGCTGATATTCGGTGTGGTCGACGGAATATAAATTTCGGTGGCGGGCGGATTGCTGGCACAGACAACACCGACAGTTGCAAACGCATCAATGACATCGGGACGGCTGTAATTCAAATCACGTGCGCTGTCGATGACGCCGCACGCGGCCGCGTTGAAGCCCATATTCGCGGTCCAATACAGTTGATTGGCGCGGCCAAAAATTTCAAATGCTTTGCGCGTTGTCCAGCCTGGTTTGTGCGCAATTAAATAAAACGCGCGGTTATAGACGCCACTGGAAAAATGCACATCCATGCCCTCGCGATATTGGCTAGCATGACCAATCGAGTTGCCGTCGCGGGTGGGATCATCCATATAACGGGTGGCGCCACTGTTTTTGTAAATCTCAGCGCCAACGAGCCAGTCATTGCTGCCTTTCATAAAAAATTCAGCGGCCTCGCCCGCCATATCGGAAAAGGCTTCATTGATGCCGCCCGATTGTGCCGAGTAAATCAGTTTTGAAAATTTTTCGGTGTACGCGTGTGACACTTCATGCGCTGCAATATCCAGCACCGTTAAAGGATAGTAATTTCCGTCGCCATCACCAAACGAAACCGAAGTGCCATCCCAAAACGCACCAACAAACGCGTTCGAGTAATGCACGCGCATCGTCAATGGTGGCGTAACCGGCGACGCCGCGAGCCAGTTGTTGTACATGTTGAGTATCGCGCTGCCAAAATAGTGCGCATCATTCAACGGCGAATACGCGCCATTGAACACGGGCGGCTCATTGCGTGGGCAGGTAAACGAAAACGGTGTCGCGCCCGTTGTTCCATGATTCAGATTGATCGTCTTGACGCTGCTGTTGTTCATGGAGCACGTGCTACCGCTTTGATCAACATTCAAAAAGCCGTAATCTACACCGTATTCATATTTGCCGGTTTTACCATTGCCACCAGGACCCGTTGCGTCAGCGGTGGTGAGCGCGTCCCATTGCCGCAAGATATCGCCGGTTCGCGCGTCAATCAGTGCGTGTGGCCGGGTTGGCTGACCGCCGTTGATGTTGTCGGCGAAATACGACACCAACCACACCACATGCGCCAGCTCATTGTGTACATACACCATCAATTCACGTTGCTGATGACTTTTGATCCCTTTTCCGATCGCCATTTTGGTCGCGGTTTTGTTCAGGATGGCCTCGGCCTGCGCGGCGGTTAAACGCGGCGAAGCGTCGTTCAAGTCATGATCAATATGACGTATCAATGTGCCGTGCAATGTCGTCACGTTTTTTTTATTGTCGCGCACGACAATAACGTGTTCGCCGAAAATGGGCAGGCCACGCCAGGTTTGCTGCACACGTTGATACGTTCGGCCACGGTCAGTGATTTCGCGCACAAGCTGAAAGGCATCGTTATCGTCCGCACGCAGCATACTGCGCAGATCGCTCGACGCAGCGGAGGATTTATTCAGGTTGTAAGGTTGTTGTTGCAGATCGATACGCTCGGCGGCATCAACGGCTGATGACAAAGCCAATGCGCAAGTAAGGCAAGTAAAAAGGGCTCGTATATTCATTATGTGTTCCACAGTGAGAGTGAAAAGAAAATTCCGTTGGGCGCGGCTATTTAACAATGGCTTGATTAGTTAAAACATCATCCATCCGAACTAACTATAAGCCATCTCAAAAATATCCAGACTTGGCGATCTGCGTGCATGCGGTGCTCAGAATCCTCATTTACTTCGTGTAAACTCCGGGTCTTGCGCTCCTCTGCACGCACCTCGTCTTCGCCTGAATTATTTTTGAGATGGCTTCTAGCTGTTCCGAAATACCGATCACATGAAAGTCCCCAAATGTTGCCGATCGGACTTCCCCTCACCCCGGCCCTCTCCCCGCTTTCGCGAGGAGAGGGAGTGAAATTTCTTCCCCCTTCATGGGGTGAGAACGGGTTT
>JAYSCL010000037.1:0-40826 GCA_041914905.1 Enterobacterales bacterium | reverse complement strand
CGCGAAGGCGGCCGTACGGTTGGCGCCGGTGTTGTGGCGAAAATCATTGAGTAATTGAAATGCGGTTGTCGGTTGATGGTTGTCCGTTGACGGTGCAAACCGAAAATCAGACAACCGCAAACCAAGAACCGATCGCAACAAAAGAAAAAGCGGGATTCTTCCCGCTTTTTCTTTTTTGCCGTCACGCGACACCTTAGGTTGTGCAATACACGTTTTGATTGGTGCCGTTATTTTTGTTTTGTGATTCTTGCAAAAGTGAGAACGCAGTGATTTAGACGTGGAGTTAAAACATGTCGCTACCAGCTTGCCCTAAATGCCATTCCGAATTTACCTACGAAGACGGCGCCATGCTTGTGTGCCCTGAATGCGCACATGAATGGTCGAAAGACGCCGTTGCCAATACCGAAGAAGCAGGCAAAGTGTTTCGCGATGCGAATGGCAATGAATTAAAAGATGGCGACACCGTCACCGTGATCAAAGACTTAAAAGTCAAAGGCTCATCGTTGGTCGTTAAAGTCGGCACCAAAGTTAAAAATATTCGTTTGGTTGACGGTGATCACGATATCGACTGCAAAATTGACGGCATCGGCCCAATGAAATTGAAATCAGAATTTGTCAAAAAGGTTTGATCCATTTGACTCAGGTGCCGGTTGTGAATGCTGATTTGACAGGTTGAAAGCAGTTTTCCGAGTTGAGGCGAACGAATAAAAAAAAAGGGGCGACGGTTTGTCGCCCCTTTTTTGTTTCATGGTTTCAGAAAGATATCTTTATACGCTGTGTACATTGACGCATAAATCATTGGGACAATGACAAAAAAGCCTAAACCCAGCGGAATAATCGCAAGAATCATCAGCACAAAAAAGACAATGCCGTAGAGCAAGAATGGAATGAAATTGCGTAGGCATCCTTTAAAGCTGTTTTTCATCGCTGGAATGGGTTCCAGATCGTGAAAGACGATGAGCGCTGGCGCGAACCAGAAAGCCATAGCCAGCGGAATTGATATGGCCATGATCAGCAAAAGAAACACCAACATGAACATCAATCCATACGTGGCCATTAATCCAGCCATGGCATTTTGATCGCCAAATGCACCGAATATGCTGGCACCAAAAACGCCGAGCAAAACGGCGCCAACGATCATAAAAATGACGATGGTGGCGGCCAACATAATCAGACCCAGTATGGCAAGTGGGCCAGCTTTTTCTTTGAATCCAGCAAACAGATGTTCAATTTGTAATGGTCCGCCAGCATCCAGTGAGCGGCAGCCCAACATCAGGCCTCCGATAATAATCGGCATCAGCAAATTGGAAATCAGTTGACCGAGGAGTGGTACAAAAGCGAGAAACATCATCATCACAAACAACAGAATGATATTCACAATCCAAATGCCGGGGGATTTCGTGAACAACGTCCAGCTCTCGCCGATCCATTTTGTGCCATTTCCGGCGGCAACCGTTTGGCCACCTTCGATCCATTGACCTCCGATATTGTGCATCTGAGGTGTGACATCGACGTTGGGGGCTTGATAGGGATTATTGCCTGATGGGGTATTCATTCTTTCTCCTTCCTCCTGAACGAATTGTGTGAACACAAACCGCTGCCGTGTTCTGCAAAAAAATCGGTGGCAGCACAACGCGGGCAGTATGCCTGTGACAATGTGTCAGCGACAATGTGAAGTGAGAAAAAACTGAAGACGAAGCGCCTGCCGAAAAAAAATGGCGGCACTATGCGTTAAGCGCCGCAGGATTTACGGACGATCAATTTTGCTGGAATTTTGCAGCTGGTGACCGGTTGCCGATGAATTTGGTTGATTAATGTGTCCACTAACATTTCACCCGCTTGTTTGGTGTCTTGCAAAACGGTGGTCAGTGCGGGATTAACAAAGCTGGCGAGTGGAATGTCATCGAATCCAGCCACGGCCACATCGTGTGGAATGCGCAAGCCTTTTTCCATCAGCGCGCGCATCGCGCCGATCGCGATCAGATCGCTGGCGGCAAAAATCGCGTCAAATTTTTGCTTGCGACTCAGTAATTCATTCAACGCATCATAACCGGCTTGTTCGGTGGTGATCGCATCGACTTGCAATGCTCGATCAATGTTAATGTTTGCGTTGTGCAACGCCTCTACGTAGCCATCGTAGCGATCACGAAATTCAGGACAATGTTCGTCGGCGCCGCCCAAAAAGGCAATACGCTTACGACCTTGAGCGATCAGATGCGCCGTTGCATCGCGACCACCTTGCACATTGTCGCAGCCGACCGATACGCCGGGTTGATCGGCCATCACCGGACCCCAGCGCACAAAATGTGTGCCTTGCTCGATGAGCTTGTCGAGTTTGCTACGGGTTTCCATGTAGTCGCCGTAACCGAGCAAAATAATGCCGTCGGCTTTTTTGCTGTCTTCGTAATCGGCGTGCCAATCGGTCGATAATTGCTGAAAGGACACTAATAAATCGTAACCACGAATGGCACTGGCGCGCGTAATCGAACCGAGCATCGACAAAAAGAAGGGATTGATATTGGAATCGTCTGATGTCGGATCTTCAAACAATAACAGCGCCAACGTGCCGGTATGTTGCGTGCGCAGATTGGATGCGTTTTTGTCGACTTTGTAATTGAGTTGTTTCGCAATATCGTGAATGCGTGTGCGCGTTTCTTCGCTGACCAGCGGACTGCCGCGTAATGCACGCGACACGGTCGGTTGTGATACGCCCGCGAGAAACGCGATATCGAACGAAGTGGGTTTGCCTTTTATTTTCATGCCGTCAACCTTAGCACTTTCGCTTTCGACGCTCCAACTGTCTGATGGGATGACGGCAGTACGGATTGGGGCATACATCACAGTCTCTCCACTTAGCTATTCAGACAGCACGGACGCGGCGCCGATCAGTGCCGGCAAGCGCGCATGTATGACATACACCGGAATGGGCGCCAGGTATTCCTTAAAACGCCCCTTTGACTCGAAACTATGACGGAACGATGACTGCACAAATTTTTCGCCCCAGCGTGGCACGATACCGCCGCCAATAAACACGCCACCGCGTGCGCCCAGCGTTAGCGCCAGATTGCCAGCAGCACACCCGAGTGCGGCACAAAACGTGTCGAATACTTCGCTAAAACGTGGATCGCTGGCCGCCAAAGCTTTTTCGGCCACTTCTGCGGGCGTCAGTTGCTGCGCGGTGATGCCATCCACCTCACAGTACGCTTCATAGATAGCGCGCAAGCCAGGGCCGGAAATCACACGTTCGCACGATAGATAGCCGTTATGACGAGCGCGCAACACTTCGCTCATCGCCCATTCACGGGCGTTGCGTGGTGAATAACTCACGTGGCCGCCTTCACCACTTAAAGCAATCCAGCGAGTGCCTGACCACGCCAAACCAGAAACGCCTAAGCCCGTGCCGGGACCAATCACGCCGACGGTAGCGTTCGGCACCCCGCCGCCGCCGCCAATCTGACTCAACTCACTGGTCGGTAATAACGGAATACTTAACGCCAATGCGGTGAAATCGTTGATTACCATTAAGCGTTTCAAACCGAGTTCGCGCCGAGCACTGTCGATCGAAAAAGCCCAATGATGATTGGTCATCCGAATGGCATCGCCGGTGACCGGATTCGCAATCGCTACGGCGGCATCGCGAAACACAGCACCGCACTCATTGCGGTAAGCGGCAACGGCATCTTCGAAGCGCAAAAAATCGGCGCAGGCGTACACTTTTTCTTGGCTAAATTCGGCGCGTGTACCGCGCGTGTGCAAGGCGAAGCGTGCGTTGGTACCGCCAATATCGGCGACGAGATCAAATTCGGCTTGCGACATTTCTCAGAACACGCTGTAGGTTGGGTTGAGCGAAGCCCAACAGGTAATTACAAGGGGAAGTTGGGCTTCGCTGTGTTCAGCCCAACCCACCCACTCTATGTCAGTGAAGCATACCAAACGCCGTGCGCTGGAAAATGCAGCACGCCATTATCCACGTGAGCACTCAGCAATCCATGAGTTCGCTCTTCTTGCCAATGACCTTGCACGGGCAGCGGAATGGTTTGTGCGCTTGCTGACAAATTGAAAATGGCCAGCATTTTTTGCGCTGCAGTTTCACGTACAAACGCTAACACCGGTTCGGCGCACGGTAAGAAATGTATCGAGCCCCATTTTAATGCCGGTTGTTGCTGGCGCCAGCGCATAAAGTGGCGAAATTTATTTAAGCGAGAATGCGGATCTTTTTCCTGTTCGGCGACGGCCAATACGCGATGTTCGGCTGGAATCGGCAACCACGGTGCCGTGTTGCTGAACCCGGCACCGACGGATGAGTCCCAGGGCATCGGTGTGCGACATCCGTCGCGACCTTTGAAGGTGGGCCAAAACGCAATGCCATACGGATCTTGCAAATCGTCAAAAGGAATGTCGGCTTCGGTGAGGCCCAGTTCTTCGCCTTGATAAATGCAGATCGATCCGCGTAACGAGCACAACATCGCGCTTAATTGTGTGGCCAATTCAGGTGCCGGGTGCGGTCCACCCCAACGCGACGCTACGCGCTCAACGTCGTGATTGGATATTGCCCAACAGGGCCACCCGTTACCGACTTTGGCTTCGAGATTTTCTACCGTTTGGCGGATGTAATTGGCTGAGCCATCTTTGGTCAACAACTCAAAACTGTAACCCATGTGCAGGCGACCCGGTTCGGTGTATTCGGCCATCGTTGCTAACGAATCTTCCGATGAAATTTCACCTAAGCCCGCGATATCGTTGTACTGATCCATCAATGCGCGCAAGCGCGCCAAAAAAGCCAGATTTTCCGGTTGTGTGTTGTTGTAATAGTGGTATTGAAAGGCATACGGGTTATCGGGGCTAAAGCCTCGGCCCACACGCAATTCAACCGGCTTGGCCGGATTGTCACGCAATTGTTTATCGTGAAAACAAAAATTGATCGCATCGAGGCGAAAGCCATCAACACCACGATCGAGCCAGAATTTCACCGCATCCAAGGCGGCTTGCTGCACCGCCGGATGATGAAAATTCAAATCGGGCTGTGACGTTAAAAAATTGTGCAAATAGTATTGGCCGCGGCGCGGTTCCCATTGCCATGCCACACCACCAAAAATCGACAGCCAGTTATTGGGCGGTGATCCATCGTCTTTGGCATCGGCCCAGACATACCAATCGGCTTTGGCATTGGTTTTGTTTTCGCGGCTCTCTTTAAACCACTCGTGTTCACTTGATGTGTGACTCAGCACCTGATCGATCATTACTTTGATGCCGAGTGAATGCGCCTTCGCCACAATGCGATCAAAATCGTCGAGCGTGCCGAACATCGGATCCACTGCGCGGTAATCGGCGATGTCATAGCCAAAATCGGCCATCGGCGACTTAAAAAACGGCGAGATCCAAATCGCATCAACACCGAGGCTCGCAATGTAATCGAGGCGCTGATAAATGCCCGGCAAATCACCAATGCCGTCCCCGTTGGTATCGAGGAAGCTGCGCGGGTAAATCTGGTAGGTGACGGCACCGCGCCACCAAGGCGTATTCGACATTGTCATTTTCCGTTACTGCGAGGGCACAACGCGGCATCTGCACGGCGTGTGTCGGCGTGGGGTGCAGCTTAACGTGAGTGTGCCGCAGTACATGAATAGCTTGAATACGTATTCATCGGACATGGCCGCCCAAATGGCAGCGCAAACGTATGCAGGCTGATAGTTTTCGCTGCATGCAAGCGGCCGAAGCGAGCCGCAAGAAAACGAGGGATACTGACATGATGACCGCCGGCATCGGGCAATTTGCCGTTTTTATCTGTTTGACGATTTTGATTGCCACTATCACGTGGTGGAAATGCCGCCAACTCGGTCATTCCGCCGACAATGGCAAAGATTATTTTTTGGCGGGTGGCAGCTTAAGCTGGCCATTCATCGCTGGCTCGCTGGTCATGACCAATATCAGCGCTGAACAAATTGTGGGTATGAACGGCGCACAAACCTTATTGGTTGCTTGGTGGGAAATTGGGGCGGCGATTGGTTTGATTATTCTTGCGCACGTGCTGATTCCACTGTACTACAAATACAACTGCACAACGACCACCGAATTGCTTGAACATCGTTTGCGCGATCGTTCCATTCGCTTGTTTGTATCAGCGCTTTTTATGCTCGGCTATTTGTTCATTTTGCTACCGATGGTGCTGTACACCGGTTCTGTGTTCATGAAAGCTGTGTTTGGTATTCAACTGCCCATAATCGTTATTGCATTGATTTTTGCCTTGCCCGGATTGGCCTACGCGGCGCTGGGTGGATTGCGTGCGATTGCGGTTTCTGACACTTACTACGGTATCGGTCTATTTGTGATGGGCATTACCGTCTTTGTGTTTGGCATGATGGCCATCGACTGGGATTTTTCCGGCATTCCGCTTGATCGATTAACCCTGGTGGGCGGCGACAAATCTGATATCCCATGGCACACATTGTTGACCGGTATGGTGTTCATTCATTTATTTTACTGGGGCACCAATATGGTCATCGCGCAACGTGCGTTGGCGGCCAAAAATGTGCGCGAAGCACAAAAGGGGATATACGCCACCGCCATCATCAAACTGGTGATTCCACTGATTGTGGTGGTGCCCGGTTTAATTGCTTATAAATTGTATGGTCCGGTGGGTGACAGTGCCTACGGCACGTTGGTTGCCAATGTGATGCCACCGTGGTTGTCTGGTGTTTTTGCTACGGTGATTTTTGGCGCGGTATTATCGAGTTACAATGCGTGTTTGAATTCGGCGGGGGCGTTGTACACCTGTGATTTTCATGAACGGTATATCAATCCGAAAGCCGATCCGAAAGTGATTGGCAAACGCGTGGCCGTGATTTTTACGGTAGGCTCGCTGGCGATGGTGCCGTTTTACGAAAACGCACGCAGCATCGTTGATACTTTGCAACGCCTGAATGGTTTGTACTCGATGCCAGTGCTATCGGCGTTTATCGCCGCGATTGTGTTCAGTCACATCAACGCATTGGCGGTAAAAATTGGCATGGTGTTTGGTGTCGCGTTATACGCCGTATTCACGTTCGTGTGGTCGCCGCTGCATTACATTCACCTGATGGCGATCACCTTGTTCAGCTCGATCGCCGTTATGTTGCTGATCAACAAACTCTTTTTGTCCGAACAGGTGAATGAGTCGGTGGCGCTGGCCGATTAACCCTGTCGTGATAACTAACGTTAAATCGTGCGCTCTCTATTGATCTTTTTTGCCACGGTGTTGGCGCCATCGGTGCTGGCGCTACCGATGCAATCGCCTGAAACGTTGTGGGCGTTTATGGCGCTGCATCCGCACAAAAATGAGCATGCACCGTTTGTAATGACCGACAATGTCGCCGGTTATTTCGAAGGTCGCAACTTCGCTCACGACGGTGCGGCGGGTTATCGTTATCGCGACACCGTATTGCTGCAAGATTGCGCCGGTTTTGTTCACGAACAGCGATCCGATCGGCGTGTGGCCGCGCAGCAAATGCACGTACTGCCGTTCGCCGTACAATACGATTATGCCGACTTCGATGAAACGTTGTTATTGCACAGCGGACGCGCTGTTGTCAGTTGTCGTGTGCGGGCAAAACAGGCGGCACGGTTGTCTATTGCTGCGATCGATTTGTTTGCGCAACAACACCAGAGAGAACAAGACGGTGCAATCTCGGTATTTAAACTGACGGCCACCGTGGATGACGCGGTGCCACGTTATGTCGCCGTTAGCGCATCACAGGCCGTGCGCTTGCACTCATCAACGAGTGGTGAGCTGATCTGGCAAAGCGTCAGTGACAGCCAGGAACTTTGGCTGCATTTCGCGTTTGCCAATACGGCGGTGGCAGCCAAAAAATTGGCAACGTCGCTGATCCATGAAAACGTCTGGAAAAGCGAATCCGCCAAACATTTTGCGCGATTGACCACCAGCTATTTGTGGACCAATGACGAACACTATAATCGCGCGTTGTTGTGGGCGCGCGCGAGCGCCCAATCGTTTGTGGTCAATGAATTTGGTCGCGGTATTTGGGCGGGCCTTCCATGGTTTCGTGACAATTGGGGACGCGATACGTTCATCGTGTTACCGGGCACTTTGCTGGTCAATGGACAATTTGCCACGGCCAAAGAAGTGCTCGACAATTTTCTGCGTTGGCAGAAGACGTCAGATAAGTCATCGCCGCTGTATGGCCGTATACCCAATCGCGTCGCTGCCAATACTGACACTATTTACAACACCGCCGATGGCACGCCGTGGTTGATTCGCGAATTGTACGAATACGCGCGTTACAGCGGCGATCGCGATTACGCTTTAGCGCAACTGCCACGCATCGATGCTTTCATTGAAGGTGTACAAAAGCACTGGTTGGATGCCGACGGTTTGTTAACACACGAAGATGCCGACAGTTGGATGGACGCGCGCATCTTGGGCAACGAGGCATGGTCGCCGCGCGGCAATCGCGCGATCGATATTCAAGCATTATGGTTCACCGTGCTGACCGTGGCGGCAGATTTGCATCGCCATGCGGGCCATCTTGGCATCGCCACCACTTATCAACAGATGGCGACACGTACACGTGATGCCGTTGATGCGCGTTTTTGGCAACAGAATTACCTTGCTGATCGTTTGCGTGCTGATAACACGCCGGACGCAACCGTGCGCCCTAATCAAATAATGGCGATCACCATCCCGTTTTCTCCCATGCTGACGTCAGAAAAAGCGGCGCGATTGTTGCACACAACCAGTCGTCAGTTGGTGCTGCCATACGGTGTGTTGTCTTTGTCACCGGCACATCGTGCTTTTCATCCGAAGCACGAGAATCCGGCGCTTCATCACAAAGACGCGGCGTATCACAACGGCACGATCTGGGGGTGGAACGCCGGCTTTGTTATCACGGCATTCAATCGTTATGGGCGACAAGATTTAAGCTGGATGTTGACGCAAAATCTGGCTGATCAAATTCTGAAGCAGGGCACGCGCGGCACGATGAGTGAATTGCTTGATGCAACGCTGGATGAGCGGGGCAATGTCAACCCCTCCGGCACGTTTGCGCAAGCGTGGAGCGTCGCCGAATTTTCTCGCAATGCGATGCAAGACTTTCTCGGATTTCACCCCGACCTATTGCAACAGAAAATTATTTTACAGCCCGCGTTACCGCTGCAATGGTCATCGATGCGAGCCAGAGTGCTTTACGGTAACGAACGCCGGATTACGCTGTCGTTTCGACAAGATGGTGGCGTGCAAACGTGGCAGATGCAAAGCGACACTGATGATGTGATTCCCATCGACATGGCGTTGATGACACCGGATGGTCGCCGGCATTGGTTGACGTTTTCTCTGAACTCGTCAGTGTCCGTGATGTGGAATGGCAATGCGGCAACATTAAACGGGAAAGCCGTAACGCCGCGAACTGAACCGTCACCGTGGCGCGAGGTGGCAATGGACATTCAGTTTGCACCGGTTCCTGGTCGCGATCCAAAACACTATCCGGTGTTGAAAAGCAAAGATGTGTTGCAACGTTGGATTATTGCAGGCGAACACGTGTTCTAATTGTCAAATTCCCTCCCACACCACAATCGCAGCACCAAGCATCGCGCGATGCATTTAGTCGTCTATCACCTGCATTCAGGTGATTCAGTTTTCGTCGAAACAGAATCACGGTGAGTCGCCGATTATCGTCAAACAATTCATCAACTGCATACGTATTCAACCCCGATCAGCGTTGTCTTGTTGAGCGGTTGGCGAGAGCATCGCCAGCGGTCGGTAAACCGTGATCAGGTTCGCAGTGTGTTCACTCGCCCTGCTTCGCGCAAACCTTGCGATGACATACGCATGCACGACTCAACAGTACAAGACGAAACAAAACAAAACGTATCGATGCACGGCAGATTAAAACATTCAGTGCAAACGGAGACAGAACAATGACAGCCATTCGACGCTATGTGCAGCGCGCGACGATCATCATCAGCATGTTGATGGTGATGTTGGTCGCGGCCTGTACTTCTGATGGGGGCAACAATCCTCCTGGAGTAACGCCACCGGAAAGCAGTAACTCGACGGTGAAGTTAACAGGCCTGGGCACATTAACGTTGGAGGCGTGTACGGATGCGCCCGTTACCGGATTAACCGCTGTTGCCGAAACGCCAACAAAATTGATCGTGCATTACAAACGCGATGACGGTGACTACACCGGCTGGGGTATCCATTTTTGGAACTCAAGCGGCAGCCCCGCCAACACTACCGGCATTGAATGGAATGCGCCATTGATGCCAGTGGGCTCCGATGATTTTGGTCAAATTTATGAAATTCCGTTGCAAAGTGACAGCGGCACCATTGGTTATATTTTTCACAAAGGTGATGAAAAAGATCATGGCGGCGCCGATCAGTCTTACACCTTAAACGCTGATTTTGAAATTTGGCGTGCCCAAAACGACGCGGTGACGTATCCCGATAATCCGATTGGAGTTGAGCCGCCTTCGCTGAAATTGCGTGTGCACTATCAACGCGGCAGTGCGGATTACGACGGCTGGGGATTGCATGTATGGAATTCATCCGGCAGCGCCGCCGACACCACCGGTATAGCGTGGGATGCACCATTGGCGATCACGGGTGAAGACGACTTTGGTCGTTACGCCGATATTCCATTAACGGCGACGAGCGGTACGATTGGTTATATTTTTCACAAAGGTGATGAAAAAGATCACGACGGTGCCGATCAATCGTATGTGCTGAATGCCGATCACTTGGAGATCTGGCGCAAACAAGGTGATGCGACAACGTACACCAGTAATCCCGATTTAATCATCGCGCCCGATGCCGACAATGTGCGCGTGCATTACAAACGCTATTTGGGCGATTACAGCGGTTTTGGACTGCATATCTGGGAAATCAGTGGCGGCAACGATATTGACACCGCGCGTTTGCCCGGTGGTGTTGTCATTGGCGATTGGGCCAACGCGGTACCGTTTGCAGCACCGATGACAACCGGTACTGACAGCTACGGCGTTTGGATTGATGTGCCGGTGAAGAAATTCAGCGAAGGTGCGCGCGGTTTCAATTTCTTGGTGCATAAAGGCACTGACGATGCCGGCAAAGACGGTAACGATCGTCAAATGTTGTTCGCCAATGGTTACGAAATTTGGTTACTCGAAGGCGATAACCGTGTGCATTACAGTGAGCCGCTGGGCGATGTGTCGATGACCGATGCCAAAGCCTTCTGGATCGATCGCAACACGATTTTGTGGCCGCGTGTTTCCGCCAGCGGCGAATACCGTTTGTATTTCACCGCCAAAGACGGCATGACGATCAATACGCAGGTCAATAGCGCGCTGGGCAGCATCGCGTTAACGGTGGCTGATAGCTCCGTGTTGAGCGATGAACAACGCGCGGCCTATCAGTACATTCCACAACCCTATGCTGTGTTGCAGCTAACCGGCGTTAGTGACAGCGACAAGAAGCGTTTGCTGCGCACACAAACGATTTTGGCGCGTCGCAATGATGGCGTCGTGACCGATGCAACCATGCTGCAAACCGCTGGTGTGCTTGATGATCTGTATTACAACGCGGCCAGTGACAAAGCATTGGGGGTGGTGATGAATGGCGGCCAACCATTGTTTAATGTGTGGGCGCCCACCGCAAATCAAGTGGCCGTTTGTGTTTATGATCACGGCAATACCGGTGGCGCTTCGCTGATCAAACCGATGACACTCGACGAAGCCACCGGTATTTGGTCGTTCACTGGCGATAGCTCGCTGATCGGCAAATATTATCGCTACGTTGTCGATGTGTATGTGCGCAGTGAAAAAGCGTTGAAACGCAATCTCGTCACCGATCCGTATTCGGTGTCATTGTCGGGCGATAGTCAACGCAGTTGGATCGGCACACTCGATCAGGCCAGCGTCAAACCCGCCGGTTGGGATGCGCATGCAATTCCCGCGTTGGCGGCCGCCGAAGATCTGTCGATTTACGAATTGCATGTGCGCGACTTCAGCGCAAAAGATGAGTCTGTACCCACCAATCATCGCGGCAAATACCTGGCGTTCGCCGATGAAAGCGCTGGTATGGATCATTTGTCATCGTTGCAAGCCGCTGGTTTGTCGATGATTCATTTATTGCCAATCAACGACATCGGCACGATCCCTGAACGTGATTGTGTTTCGCCGGTGATTGCTGACGACGCTCCTGATGCCGAATCGCAGCAATCGAAAGTAAGCAAGCTGCGCGACAACGATTGTTTTAACTGGGGCTATGACCCGTTGCATTACACGGCGATTGAAGGCAGTTACGCGACCAATCCATCGGATGCCACCGTGCGTGTCAAAGAGTTTCGTCAAGCTGTGCAAGCCTTGCACGCCAAAGGGCTGCGTGTTGCGCTTGACGTTGTGTACAACCACACGCCGGCTTCGGGTCAAAATCCAAAATCCATTTTGGATCGCGTTGTGCCGGGTTATTACCATCGTCTGGATACCAGCGGCAACGTCACCAATTCGACCTGCTGCGCGAACACCGCGACCGAAAACAAAATGATGGGCAAGTTGATGATTGATTCAGTCGCTACGTTAGCGCGCGAATACAAAATCGACGCCTTCCGTTTTGATTTAATGGGCCATCAACCGCTGGCTGTGATGAACGCTTTGCAAGCCGCCGTCAACGCTGCTGCGGGTCGCGATATTTATCTGTACGGCGAAGGTTGGAACTTTGGCGAAGTCATTAACAACACGCGTTTTGTGCAAGCGACACAACGCAATCTCGCCGGCTCGGGTATTGGCAGTTTTAACGATCGCATTCGCGATGCCTTACGCGGTGGCGGTGCCTTTGATGGCGGCGAATGGCTGGTGCGCAATCAAGGGTTGATCAACGGTATTTATCTGGATGATAACGGCGCTGGTGGTAACAAAACCGAAGGCGATCTGCGCTGGGTGTCCGATATGGTGCGCATCGGTTTGGCCGCGACGTTAGCCGATTATGAAATGACGGCGAGTGATGGCAATGTCAAACGTGGTGATCATCTGGATTATTACGGACAAGGCGCCGGTTACACACTCGATCCGCAAGAAGTGATCAACTACGCCGATAAGCACGATAACCAAACGCTATTCGACATTAACGGTTATAAATTGCCGTGGAACACAACGATGGCCGATCGTGTGCGCGTGCAGCAACTGGGTATTGCGAGCATTACGTTAGCGCAAGGCGTGCCGTTCTATCACGGTGGTATGGATATTTTGCGCAGCAAATCGTATGACCGTGACAGTTACAACAGTGGCGATCATTTCAACGCGATTGACTGGAGTTTGGTCAGCAATAACTACGGTGTGGGTGCGCCCGTTGCTGAGAAAAACGCCGATAACTGGGGCATCATCAAACCACGTTTGGCTAACGCCGCAATGAAACCGGATGCCGTCGCCGCGGCGCGCAGCACCGCGTTGTTCCGTGAATGGTTACAGATCCGCAAAAGTTCAACGCTGTTCCGCCTGCGCACCGGCGCCGATGTCAAATCGCGAATGACGCTGCTCAATACCGGCACGGCTCAGGTGAACGGTGTGGTGGGCTATGTTGTTGACGGTGACGACTACGCGGGTGCCAATTACAGCAAGGTGGTTGTGCTCGCGAACGTCGACAAAAACGCGCACACGATCACGGCGGCTACGCTGACTGGCACCAATTTCGAATTGCATCCGGTGTTACAAGACAGTGTCGACAGCGTGGTGCAAACCGCGAGTGTTGATAATGTCAGCGGCAGCTTCACGGTGCCGGCCCGAACAGTGGCGGTGTTTGTATCGCCGTGATTTTGTGTCGCACAGTAGAACTATCTCTTAACCCAACCATCTCCCTTGAAGGGGTATGGCGTAAAAACTCCCTCTCCTCGCTTGCGAGGAGAGGGCTGGGGAGGAGAAGTTATTGAATTGTAACCAACCAAAACAAAAAACATTCCTCACACCCCAAGAGTGCCTCCTGCGGGGCGTCCCAACCTTCTCACTTGACGGGAGAAGGAGCCTAAACTCCCTCTCCTCGCGTGCGAGGAGAGGGCAGGGGTGAGGAGCGGTATCTTTTACATCACCCTTTCGCCAATTCCTTTTCGAGTTTTTGTATGTTACGTCCATCAACTGTTTTCGTTGCGTTGTTAACGTTTCACATTATCGAGTCCAACGCCACCGACATCCTGCAAAATTCCGATCGCGGATTTACGCTCAAGCGCGAAGAGTCGCTGCTTAGCATCACTGCCATCAGCAACGAAATCATCCGAGTGCGATTAACCACACCAACGCAGCTGAATGACGATCGTTCTTTTGCCGTGGACCTGTCGTATCGTGAACCGGTTACGATTGCTGTCACCGGTGACGACAAAGCGACAACGCTTAAAACCTCAGCATTGATCGTTAACGTGCAACATCAACCAATGCGAGTCGAGTTTTTTGACAAACAAGGTCGCTCACTCGATCGCGACGACAATGAGCGTGGCTTGCAGCACTACAAAAACGGCTGGCAACTGAGCAAACGCTTACGTGATGACGAACAAATTTACGGCCTCGGTGAAAAGACCGGCAAATTGAATAAACGCGGTGTGGCGCTGGGCGGTTATCACTACACGATGTGGAACAGCGACACCTACGGTTATGACTCGTCTGTCGATCCGATCTATGTGTCAGTGCCATTTTATTTGGTGTTGCGCGAAGGTAACACACACGGCATTTTTCTCGACAACAGCTTTCGTACTTCGTTCGATATTGGCAAAGCGCAACGCGGTGTGCTGACGATGAGCGCCGATGGTGGTGAAGTGAATTACTATTTTATTGCCGGCCCCGATCCTAAATCTGTCATCGCGCGTTACACGGATTTGACCGGCAAAACGCCGCTGCCTCCACGTTGGGCATTGGGCTTTCATCAATCGCGTTGGAGTTACTTTCCCGAGTCGCGCTTACGCTTAATCGCCAACACGTTTCGCGATAAAAAAATCCCGGCCGATACGCTGTGGCTCGACATTGACTATTTGCAAGATTTCACTCCGTTTATCTGGAATCGCGATTATTTTCCGCAGCCACAAAACATGATCGCCGATCTGCAGCAACAAGGCTTCCAAGTGGTCACGATCGTAGACCCTCACCCAAAAAACGAAGTCGGTTACGCGCCCTATGATCAAGGCATCGCCGGCGATCATTTTGTGAAAAATCCCGATGGCTCCGTGTTTGAAGGACCGGTGTGGCCATCGAATGCCAAAACACCTCGCAACAGTGTGTTTCCGGATTTCACGCGCGCGACCACACGACACTGGTGGGGCGATCTACACAAAGAATTGCTCGCACAAGGTGTTGCCGGTATTTGGAATGATATGAACGAACCGGCGGTCTGGATAGCGCCGCACAACACGATGCCCATTGATGTGCAACACCAAAACGATGGCTATCCGACCACGCAAGCGGAAATTCACAATGTGTATGGTTTGTTGCACACACGTGCGACGCATGAAGGTTTATTGCGATTGCGTCCCGGCAAACGTCCGTTTGTGTTAACCCGCGCAACGTACGCGGGCGGGCAAAAATACGCGGCTGTGTGGCCCGGCGACAACACCTCGGATTGGAGTTCATTGCGCCAATCTTTACCGACGTTAATGGGCATGGGCGTATCGGGTTTTAATTTTGTCGGTGCCGACATTGGCGGATTTGCCGGTGTGCCCTCCGGTGAATTATTCACGCGATGGTTGCAAGCCTCGTTGTTTTCGCCGTTTATGCGCGCGCACACGCAGCAAGGCACACCGGATCAAGAACCGTGGTCATACGGCGCCGCGTTCGAAGCCATCAATCGCCGCACACTCGAATGGCGTTATCAATTATTACCCATGATCTACAGCGAAATGGAAGCGAGCAGTCGCAGTGGTGTGCCGCTGATGCGTCCGTTGTTTGTCGAGTTTCCGCACGATGCGGGCACGTGGTCGCGCGATGATCAATTTATGTTTGGTGGTGACGTATTAGTGGCGCCGGTGTTGCACGAAGGCGCTGCGCAACGTGCCACTTATTTACCCAAAGGAAAATGGTTTGCGTGGGAAAGTAGCCAATCCATTGAAGGTGGTCGCGAGATCAGCGTTGACGTGACACTGGCGAGCATTCCAATGTTTGTGCGCGAAGGCGCTGTGGTGTTGAGGCAACCGACCGTGCAACACACCGGCGAGATGAATACACAGCCGCTAACGTTTGACATTTATCCGGCAGCGTCATCCAGTCGCGAGTTTTACAGCGACGCCGGCGACAGCTTTGCTTACCATGACGGCGACTATATGCGGCTGCAGATCACGCAAAAACGACAGCGCGAACGCAATGAGTATGCGATCACTCGTCGCGGCGGACATTATCAAAGCAGCGCGCCGTATTTTGAGATGCGCTTGATCGGTGTTCACGCGGCGCGTTCGGTGATGCTTGACGGCAAGCCGCTGACAAAATTGTCCGCCGCGCATGCGCCAGCGCAACGCGACGGCTGGATGATTCGCGATGGCGATGTCGTGGTGCGCTGGTCAACGATCAACCGCGATCATCGAGTGAGTGTGGCGCACTAACGTTGCTTTATACGTAAGTTTTTGCGGGATATCAGGCGCGGCGATTCAAAAAATTGAAGCGCGATGCAGTATGGTTGGAGCCCGCTTGCGGGCGAAAAGATCGCAATCAACAGATTCTCAAAACTCAGCGTGTTTTTTTCGAGTTTTATCGGAGGCTTCTAACCATGAAAGTTTTCGTGTTGATGCTTTTCGGCGTGTTAAGCGCAGCCTGCACCGCTGACAACACAGTGCCGGCGGTTAGCGCCGGATCGATCGTTCGTCACACACTGTCGTCAACGCAGATCGGCGAACGCAATGTTGATGTTTGGCTGCCAACGGGTTATCCACAACAGGCGCCGTACGCGGTGCTGTACATGCACGATGGCCAAATGCTGTTTGATGGCCGCACAACGTGGAACAAGCAGGAATGGCGCGTTGATGAAGTCGCCAGCGAATTGATGGCAAAACACGCGGTGCGTCCGTTTATCGTGGTCGGTATATGGAATGCCGGTACGGCGCGTGCGCCGGAATATTTTCCGCAAAAAGCATTTGAGACTTTGCCGCGCGATGTGCAAATCGCGCTGTACGACTATTACGCTAAACGTATCAATGCGGCATCGGTTCCGGTCTATTCCAATCGTTATCTCAGATTTCTGGTGAATGAACTAAAACCGTTTGTCGATCGCCAATACGCTGTTGATTCTAAACGTGACAGCACGTTTGTCGCCGGTTCGAGTATGGGCGGTCTAATTTCCATGTATGCGTTGGCCGAATACCCCGATGTGTTTGGTGGTGCGGCCTGTTTGAGCACACATTGGCCCGGTTTTGCCGACAAACGTGATAACAATCGTGTGCCAGACGCGATGATCGCTTATGTCGAGCGCCACTTTCCGGCATCAGGGCAACACACTGTCTATTTTGATTACGGTACTGAAATGCTTGATGCGCTATATGCCGAACACCAGTTGCGAGTCGACGAGGTCTTGCGGCGCAAAGGCTACAGCGCCAAGGACTGGCAAAGCCGTGAATTCAAAGGCGCTGATCACAGCGAGCAGGCGTGGAGTGCACGACTGCATGTTCCGCTGCGGTTTTTGCTGGGCTCGCCAACGCCCTAATCCTGCTGTGCTATCTTTTAACGTCTAACGCCGCCGTGTCAGTGCAGTTGTCTACGAACGGCCATTGGCAAGGTTTTTGCGACCTGCATTGTTTCTTTGCAAGCCATCAGGATGATTTCGTGAATGTCATGTATTCGTTGTTGGTTGTGGGCCTGTTGAGCGCACAACCGGCCATGTCAATTGAACAGCCCGTTTCGTGGCAAATTGTCAAACAACAAACCGATAAAACGTTTGACGTCAATTGCCGTTACAAAGCCACGCTATTTCAAGGCACCCGTGTGCTGTACGCCATTTCCGCGTCAGCGCATTACGTTGATTTTGAATTAGACGGTGTTCGTGCCAGCGTGCCCGCCGCTTCACCCGATCAGTTGTTTGTCTCGGATGGCAAAGTGATTAACGCGGTGTTGTTTCAGCGGTGTGATGATTAGATTGAAGCGCAATAGCGTAAATCAATATATTCAACCTCGCCCAACCTCTTCCTTAAAAAAAGATGATGGCTTTAATGCGATTGAATAGTTAGGTATTTTGGCTGCGGTTTTTAACATTGAAAATAGCCGCCTGAAGAAGGCGAACAAGCCGTTCCGCGTTTTCAATGCTCATTTCAATTTCAGTATTCCCTATAAATTGATCATCCCGCAACAGATCAAAATCGACATCTCGATTGGACATTGAATTCTCCGGAGCGACCATCCAAGTTTCGATGTTTATATGTCCTTCATGAATATTCGGCAGTATTTCAATGTAGCCTTGTCGGTAGGCAATATCGTTACATTGAATTCTATTTGATGAATGCATACTGGCTTTATGCCTAATACAGAGTGGAAAGATATTTTGCCGAAAATCGGCAAAATGTCCAAGCGGCTTTTGACATGGGGAACACGCCAAACGTGTTTGAACAAATGCGTGTCGCAACCCTAGCCAGGTAATGTCGCTGTTAGGTTGGTTGGTCTTCCAAAAGACGGGTGGCAATAGTGTGCCCGCAGTTGCCCGACTAAATAGCTGATCTGAAATGGTCTGCATTTCAAACCATCCCTCATCCCAACCTTCCCCCTTGAAGGGGGAAGGAGTCCATAGCTTCCTCGCCTCGCGTTAGCGGGGAGAGGGGTGGGTTAGGGGCGGTGTTTTATGCAACCAAAGTGTGTCGGTTTTTAACGCTCTTTCAAGGCCCCGAACATTTTGAACTCAAAAAAAAAACGCGCCAAAGTGGCGCGTGGAGGACAGATCCGCAAGGAGTCATTTGATTTGTTGCAATAGCGCACGCGCCGATAACTCGTCTTCAACGGCCAGTGGCCAATTGTCGTGTAAGAACGCCAGAATCGATTCGGCTGCGTGTGGTGTTTCATCCGGCCCCAACATCATTGAACGCAGCCACGGTGCGTAATCGGGATAGCGTGAAGCAAATGAAAACGCCGAGCCACTGTCGTTGGTGATAAAGGCACAGCTGTCGGTGGTGCGCTCAATAAACTGCATCAACTTTTCAACGGCATGAATTTGCACAAAACGAAACGCGGACAATTTGTCGCCTGCCAAAAAATCGTTCAAGCCAGCGCGAACATCTTCAAGAATGTCATGCGTCAACGATTCCAGGTTCTGATGCGTTGACGTTTTCGTAAAGGTCATCCACTCACTGCTGGATGCAGAATCGATGAGTTGTGCTGTCGGCATGGTGTGCTCGCCTTTCAAAATGGTGCAGGATCACTGTTTACACGCTGATGTCTGCTTTGCAAATGGTGCGCGAAGATGAATTCGTATGTAGAGCAGTGAGTGGAATAGTAGTCGGGCCAAATCCAGCACTTCCAGGCCAATTCAAACCAATGCACCCAATTCAAACCAATGCACATTGTCTGAAGCGCAACATTTGCATTCGATTGTTACTGACGTATGCGTGAATTGGCGTGAAGCCGATTACACGGTCAAAACGATATCCGCGCAGGGCCATGATGGTGGCGTTGGACCATGCGCACGGGGTCGCCTTTGAGTGATTGTTGTGTCGATGTGCACTGTGCCATCACATCACGCCCGATTTGCTTAGGGTTCGGCGTGTGATCTGCAGTCAAAAAGTTGTTCACTTTATGTGCAGAACAGCAAGTCGGTGCCGGTCTGCACCTGAAAGCATCGCGCTGGTCGTGCGCGAACGAGATGAATACGTATGTAAATTGAGGCCCGCAATTGACAGTGCAAAGCGCGAATTGACGCATCGCAAAATGTCGCGGACTGGTGTTCGGTGTGGCCGTCGATGTCGCGCAATCGACTGGCTCGCACGCCGACGATTTGCAGAAAATTTCGACACTTACAAGGTCCGGGTAAAGGGCTACTACACTGTTTCAGGTGTGTGGGAAAGCGAACACAAAACACGGCGGTGTCGGCACGTAACGGTGTTGCCGTTGGCAAAGGGCACAGCTTGAATACGTATGCAGACCCCTCCTCAATCAAAGCGCCGCAGATACCATCAGCCCCACGCTCAATCGGCCCTTTGTCGCGCAGCCGTCCAAACCCACCAGAGCAAGACGGTATGCGGAGCGTGGCCCACACACACAAAAAAACGGGGAGACTTAGGATGTATCAGAAGAAATTCAAACGCAGCATGCTCAGTGTGGCGTTGTTGTCGGCGCTGCAGGCGCTGGCCGCTGCACATGCTGCGGAAGGCACGGCCACGGAAGAGAAAGTGGATGCCGACAAAAAAGACGCCGAAACTGTTGAGGTTTACGGCATTCGTCAATCGATCATTTCGTCGATTGACTCCAAACGTGATAGCGACACGATTGCCGATTTCGTTGAATCGGGCGAGCTGGGTTCTTTGCCCGATATGTCGATTGCCGATGCGTTAGGGCGTATCCCGGGTGTCACCACGGTGCGTGAATCTGGCCAATCTTCGCAACTCAATATCCGTGGCATGAACGGCGATTTTATTCAGTCAACTATCAACGGGCGCGAGCAGGCTACAACGTCTGCCTACACCGAAAGTACGCGATGGATGTCATTTGATCAGTTTCCTTCTGAGTTGATTACTTCGGCTGGCGTATACAAGTCACCGAAAGCGTCACTAATTGAAGGTGGTGTGGCCGGTACGGTTGATTTGAAAACAATTAATCCTTTGGATGCTGCAAAAGATCACAATTTCAGTGCCAGCTTCCGTACTTCAAAAAATGACACAACGGATAGCATCGGAGGTGATGCAACTGGTGAGCGCTTCAGTTTGGCCTATCAAGGCAAATTCCTTGATAACACATTGGGCGTTGCGCTAGGCATCGCACATTTGAAGCAGCCAAATAGTTTTGAAGGGGCAATCGCAGGCGCTGATGGCAACAACGGCTACCGTTCACGTGATGTTAACGGTGACGGACAAGCAGAAAAATTCCCTGACTCAATTCAGATGACCGCCGGTATTGGCGACGATATTCGTGACGGCATGATTGCTGCGTTCGTATTTAAGCCGAATGACAATCTCAAAATTGCGTTTGACTACTTCAAATCAGAGTTTGAGTCGGAAGATTTTCGTCACGGCGTCACCGTCAGCGGTTTTGGACGCCCAGCAGCGCACTATTCAGTTACCAATCCACAGGTAAACAATGGAGTGTTAACTGGCGCAACGATGACGATTGTCAATCGTGAAGAAGGACCATGGATTGAAACTCGTTCGGAAGATCAATCGACCGATGCCGACTCGGACGCCTATGGGCTCAACGTTGAATGGCATATTAGTGATAAATCCACTTTGTCATTTGACGTTTCCAGCAGTGAAGCCACCAAAACACGTAAAGACCGCATCGCCTCATTGCATGCATTTGAGCTGGGCAACGCTACCGGAGTTGAAAACGGTAATTCGGTGACAGGTCCATACTGGCGTGAACTGGGCGGCCAAGCATTAAGCTACGCCTTAAATGGTGATGAGACCCCCGCATTGGCTTTCAACTTTGATCTTACCGATCTTAGTTACATGCGCTTGTCTCGCTACGAAGAATATCCTCATGAGTACACTGATGAAATCGACACGATTAAAGTTGATTTTTCGCAAGACGTAGAGTGGGGCCCAATTTCATCGTTCGAAGTGGGTATTCGTTCGTCCGAGCGATTGTTTGATTCAAATCGTGGTATGTTCGGTTATGGTAGTCGCGAAGGTCAGTTCCGATTTGTCGATGGCAATGGCAATTGGGTAAATTCAGTTAACGGTGTGTCGGGTTGCAGCGACAATTTCACGCAAAACCAGATGACCTGTATGCCCCAAGAAGTTGACGGCTTCGTTTCTGTGGGTAGCGTAGCTGGTGCACCAGATCATTTGATCGTTAATCTTGATGGTTTGGCTGACAGTATATTTGGTGCCGGTAACTACGCCGGTATTAAGGCTTTCGGCTCTCGTGATTGGACATTTATTGAGTCAGGAGCTGTTGAAGAAAAAACATTTGCCTATTATCTGATGACGAATCTTGAAGGCAATATTGGGCGCACACCATTTAGCGGAAACATTGGTGTTCGTGTGATTGAAACCGAGGTCACCGCCATCGGCTTGCAAAATGTTGGTGCGGGCAATGGCGATGTGATCACCGATGGTTTGGGAAATCAAAATGACTATCTGAAGCACATTGAATACGGTCCGACTTACACGGATGTGTTGCCATCATTGAATTTGAACTTCGAAATCAGCGCGGATGATATTGTGCGTTTCGCTGCGGCGGAGGTCATGGGGCGCCCACCTGCTGGACAATTAAAAGGTGGCGCGGGTTCATGGAACGGTGGTACCGCCGGACCCAATGTGTATAACGTTTGGACCAAAGGATCACCCTTTCTTGATCCATTCCGTGCCAGACAGTTTGATTTAAGTTATGAGCATTATTTCGAAGATGGCGGTGCCGTTACTGCTGCGATTTTTTGGAAAGACATCGACACGATGGTGGCGAAAAGATTTCATCCAGAAGGTCCAGGCAGCGCAGCATTGTTTGCTGAGCTTGGTATCGAAATACCGGCTGGTATGACAGCGGGTGCATATGAAACATTCGTCAACACTGAAGATGGCGGCTATATTCGTGGCTATGAATTGGCTGCGACTAAAACGTTTAACACGCTGCCAGGTGTGTTCTCAGGACTCGGTATCACTGCCAGCTATTCCTATACTGAAAGTGAAATTGAAATCCCAGGCTCGGGCCAATACGACGGCATAAAAATGGGTGTTCCCGGCTTGTCAAAAAATGTGTGGAGCACGACGATTTTCTGGAACATCGATAATTTTAGTGCACACATGAACGCGCGCTATCGTGATGAGTATCCGACCATCATCACCCGACCGGGAGGCAGTGAAACTGCAGCCGCCAAAGAGTACACCGTTATCGATGCCCAAGTGTCTTATGCATTTGAAAACGGGCTTCAATTGGTTCTGCAGGGCAATAACTTGAACGATGAGCCCAATAAAATTGCCTATGGTGATGGCGCCTTGCTCGGTGAATACCGCACCTTCGGTAAGCAGTATTATTTAGGTGTTAACTACAAGTACTAAGCATGAATCGGTAATTCCCTGATGTTGTCATCAACAACAAACCGTCCGTCGAGTGCTGCTCGCGGGCGGTTTGTTGTTTTTAAAACGAATAAAGCGGTGATACGATGAATCAGCAAGCATCTGTCAAAAAACGAATCGTCATTGTCGGCGGCGGCACCGCGGGTTGGATCGCGGCCAATTTAATGGCGCATTATTGGTTGCCCAAGGGGTTTGAGATCACGGTGGTGGAATCGCCGGATATTGGCATTATTGGTGTTGGTGAAGGATCGACGCCACCGCTCAAGGGGTTTATGGACACGATTGGCGCAGAAGAAGCGGACTGGATGCCGCAATGCAAAGCGACGTATAAAAACGGTATCCGCTTTAATGGCTGGTCGACCAAGCCGGGTTTTTCGACGTATTTTCATCCGTTCTTGTCGCAGCCGGATCAACACACAGCGCCGGCGTTTTTTCACAACAGCTTTTTGCGTCGCAAAGGTGTGGATCTGGAAGGTCATCCCGATCATTTCTTTTTAACGACGCACTTGGCCGAAAAATACCTGGCGCCTGTTGCGCCGGAAAATTTCCCCTTTGAAATAAACTACGGCTATCACTTTGATTCCGGTTTGTTGGGTAAATATTTGCACAATTTTGCGACCAAAAAAGGTGTGATTTACCGGCAGGCGACAATCACTGAAGTGCTGCTGGCTGAAGACGGCAGCATCGCCGCATTGCGGACAAGCGCGGACGATTTGATCACGGCGGATATTTTTGTTGACTGCACCGGGTTTCGCAGTCAGTTAATGCAGCAAGCCTTAAAGGAACCGTTTAAAAACTATTCGAATGCGCTGTTCAATGATTCCTGTGTGGTGTTTCCAACCATGCACAAAGGTGAGATTGAATGCCAAACGCGTTCAACGGCGCTGAAATACGGTTGGGCATTTGCGATTCCACTGACGCACCGTATTGGCAATGGTTATGTGTACAGCTCATCCTTTTGTGATGCCGACAAAGCCGAAACCGAATTTCGTGCGCATTTAGGTCTGCTCGATTCCGATGTTCAGGGCCGTCACCTGAAAATGAAAGTGGGGCGTGTAGAGCGCCATTGGGTCAAAAATTGTTTGGCGATTGGCCTGTCACAAGGCTTTATAGAGCCACTGGAAGCGACCGCGTTGGACATGGTGCAGCACACGGTGGCGCAGTTTATTTCGCATTATGAACACGGTCAGTTTACGGATCAGTTTCGCCATGATTTTAACGCAAATGTGAACACACGATTCGATGCCATTCGTGACTACATTGTCTGTCACTTCAAGATCTCGTCGCGATCGGACACCGATTATTGGCTGGCCTGCGCCAAAAATGAAAACCTGTCGGAATCGCTACGCTCAATCTTGGTCAGCTGGGTCAAAGGCATGAACATCACTGACGAACTGGAGCGCCAAAAACTCGATGCCTATTTCCCCAATATGTCGTGGAATTGTTTGTTAACCGGAAAAGGTATTTATCCCGCGCAGGAACAGCTGCGTGCCGGTAGCCAATTGGCCAAACAATTTGATTTGAAGGGTGTGCGTCGGTTTATCGAGGGTTGTGGTTTGAATTTTCCGTCACATGCGGCGCGCTTGGCCGAGCTCAATACGCCCGGCGAGGCGATGGCTAAAATCGCTTAAGTTTTCTCTCTGGATTGCACGCAGTTCTCCGACTATTGTGCACCGTCTCGCGTGCTGATCGTATGGTCAGCACGTTTTTTTATTCCGAGCACCCTCTCCTCGCGAAGCGGGGGAGGGCTGGAGCGCGGGACTTTATTCAAAAATGATAACGTTCGGCGGTGCCCGCCGTTTGAACGACGCCTATTTCATCAGCGATTCAACGCCCGCGACAACTGAATGTGCTTTTCGGTATCAAGGTAATGACGGAAATGACTGATTTTGCCGTCATCGTTAAATGTCCATAAATGAATTTCTTCTTCTTTCACACGCGCATTAAGAGTGGGCACAAACACCGTCAACTCCACTTCGACGGCGACTTTATTGCCGCCCGTCATCATCGACAGAATATCGAATTGCGGAAACTCAAACGGAGCAAGGCTGGCAAAAAAGGCTCGCGCGCCTTCCTTTCCTTGCCGTGGCTGCAGCCAATTGACGCCAGCTTGTTGCGCACGATTATCTTGCCAGTGTTCCCACTTCACATCGTCGGCCATCGCCGCAATGATGGTGTCGATATCGCCGCGTGCAAATGCGGCGTAAACGCTTCCTAATGTCCCGAGGGCGTGATTCACGTTGAACTTCTTGCGTAAGCGACGTCAGGTGTCGCGACGTTGCTACGCAAGGAAACGCGGTGTGGATGTGTTTCAGATGCGCTCGGTGGTGTTCGATTGGGTGAGCGAGCGGGGGATTTCCCCAACGTATGGCAACGATTGTGGGGGTTGTTCAGCGGCGCTGCTTAAGCCGAGCAAGATGTTCACCCGGCGATTAACCATAGGAATGGTTAGCATCGTGCTGACGACGGCCATTAACAGTAAGGCGGTAAAAATTTCGGCACTGATGATTTTTTTGTCGAGCAACACATTGGCAAAAATAATCATGATCAGCGCTTTGGTTTGCAGCAACCAACCAATCGTGGTCGCCTCGCCTTTTGGCCAGCCCAACACTTTGCCGGCCAATTGCACGCCAATCAATTTGCCGCCGACACTGGCCAGCAACAACACGCCAGCGGCCAAGAACACGGCGACGCCGCCCATTTCCCAATTGGTGCGCAGCCCGGTGCTCAAGAAAAAGACCGGCATGATGACGAGCAGAACGTTGTGGCGCAGATCATCCATTTTTTGTTGATTGAACCAGCGGTGATCGAGAATTGCGCCGGCCAAAAAAGCGCCAACCATAAAATGCAAACCGGCCCAGTCCGCGGCAAATCCGCAGGCGGCCAACCAAATCAAGCTGCTATACCAGCGATCTTTTTCGGTAAGACGCGGAAAAATTTTGTACACCAAATACGAGGCGGCGATGAAGCCAAGCAGAAATGATCCTTGCCGACCTAATCGAGTCCAATCCATCAGAATGATGGCGAGCACGGCCCAGATCGCAATGTCATCCAAACTGGCATAACGCAATACGCGTTGGCCAAACGGCAAACGTAAAATCGCCAGTTTTTCCATAAATAAAATCAGAATAGGCAAGGCAGTCACCGCGCAGGCCATACCGATGCCAGCGATAAATTGCCATTGCTGTCCGTTCACGCCCATCCAGTTGTGACTGTAATTCAGCAAAAAAAACGCAGCGATGGCGCCAAAAACAAGCGGCACGCCCAACGCAAGGCCGGCGGTGATCGAACTTTCGCGACGATACTGCCACGCTTTTTTCAAATCGAGTTCAATGCCGGCAATAAACACGAACAACATGACGGCCCAGTACGCGATACCGTTCATTGCTGTGATCACGTCTGGCGTAAACACAAATTGATAATACTCGGGGAACACGGCGCCCATCACACCAGGACCGAGCACGATCCCCATGATGATTTGCACAACGACCAGCGGTGCAAAATACTCGGTACGGCCGATGCGCCAAATCAAATACGGCAACGTAAAAATGATCGTCATCGCGATCAATAAGCGTTCGACGGTGCTCATGATTTTTCTTGTTAAACCTCGCGTTGGGCCAACGTAGCGCATACCGCGTCGCCGTGGCTAGCCCGTTGTGGTACCGGTCTTTCAGCTGGTGTGAAAAGTCTTGGCGGCGTTGTGCGCTGCTCTGGTGCAAGCCAACGACATCCCGATGCAAATTGGCGCAATTTCGCTTGGAAAAGCCAGTTGAATACGAATTCATGACGGGTGGAAAGCCTCGTTTCGATTCTGGCCTATCAATTGCAAAAGCCGGTTGGTCGACCCTCATTCAATAAGGAGAACAGCATGCGGAGTGAATTCTGGCGCAGCGGCCATTGGCCAACTTTGATTTCAGCTTTTCTGTATTTTGATGTCAGTTTTATGGTGTGGGTGGCCCTGGGGCCATTGGCGTTGTACATCGGTGCGGCATTGCAACTGGATGTGGCAACACGTTTTGCGTTGGTGGCCGTGCCGATATTGTCCGGCGCCGTGCTGCGCATTCCCCTGGGGTTGATGGCCGATCATTATGGCTCTAAAAAAATTGGTTTGCTGTCGCAGCTCGTCGTTATCGTGTCGATGATCTTGGCGTGGCAATTCGGTTTTAGTCATGTCAGTCTCGCGTTTTTATTTGCGTTATCGCTTGGCGTAGCCGGCGCCAGTTTTGCGGTGGCGTTGCCGCAAGTCAGTCGCTGGTATCCACCGCGTTATCAAGGCGTGGTGATGGGCATTGCTGGCGCTGGCAATATGGGCGTGGTGCTTGATGCGCTGTTTGTGCCAACACTGGCTGAAAGTTTCGGTTGGCAAAGTGTCTTTGCGCTGTTTCTGATTCCGCTTGTGCTCGTATTCGTCATTTATTTGTTTGCGGTGAAAGATGCGCCGGTGCCACGGCAACCACTCAGCATTGCACGTTACAAAACCATGCTGGGCGATATTGATACGTGGTATTTCATGGGTTTCTATTTCATCAGCTTTGGTGGTTTTGTCGGATTGGCCAGCACGTTACCGCTGTATTTCAGCTCGTGGTTTCATTTGAACGGAGTCAGCGCGGGTTTGCTGTCGGCGGTGGTGGTGCTGATCGGCTCGGTCGCACGTCCGCTTGGCGGTTGGCTCGCCGATCACATTGGTGGCGTGCGTTCATTGATGATGTTGTTTGTGGTGATTGCGATTGGTTATTTGATCGTGTCCGGATTTTCATCGGGCCCAGTCAGTGCGGATGGTTCACCCTGGACGTTTGCCGAAGTACCGACTGCGGCCAAATATGCCATGACGATTTTCTCCGTGATTGCCTTTGCACTAGGTATGGCGAATGGCGCCGTGTTTCAGCTGGTGCCACAACGATTCCGTCATGAGATTGGCGCCATCACTGGATTGGTCGGTGCGGGCGGTGGTTTGGGCGGATATGCCTTGGCACAAACATTGGGCCTGTCAAAATCCATGACCGGCAGTTTCGCGCTTGGCTTTGTGCTGTTTGCGTTTTTAGCGGCGCTCGGTTTGATCGGTTTGTCGCGTGTGCGTTCACGCTGGCGGACAACCTGGGGCGCGGCCGTGGAAGCGCGGATCTGATTCGGTATCTGAGCCGAAAGGCATACGATGTGCGAAGTTGTCAGTTGTTGGTTTCCAGTTGACAGATAAAAATACAGACAACTTCCTGCCGACAACTGACAACTGACAACTGAATGACGCAATTGCAATTAAACATTGGTGCGCGTTCCGAACGTGGAGTGCGCACCCACAACAACGATGCCGTCAGCTATTGGCCAACGGAGTCGTTGTTGCTGACATCGCAGTGTTACGCCGCCGTGGCCGATGGTATTGGTGCGTCGCGTAGCGCCGGTGAAGCCGCGCGTTTGGCGTGCAAAACCGCCGTGATGCATTGCGCTGAGGACGGTGGCAAGACTTCACCTCGCACCTTGTTGCAACAAGCCTTTGCATTAAGTCAGCAGCAGGTCAAAACGCAGTGCATTGAAGCGATGTCAACGTTAACGTTAATCATGACACGGGCTGATCAACTGTGGTTGGCCTATGCCGGCGACACGCGTTTATACCGTTGGCGTGATGGCCGTTTAAAATGTTTGACGACCGATCATCGCAGTGTTGCGGCCGAGATGGGCGGTGGTTTATTGCGAGCCGTTGGATTGGGCGTCGCGATCACCCCTGATATCAGTCGTCATACGGTACAACGCCATGATCGTTATGCGATTCTTACCGATGGCATTTACGACGCGATTTCGCCGCAGCGTTTGCATGAGTTGTTGTCACAGACCGATGATGCACAGCGTTTGGCGATGCAATTGATCGACGAAGCGCTGCAGCATGGCAGTCAAGACAATGCTTCGGCACTGGTGATCGATGTGTTGGAGAGTGACGCGCAGGTGGCGAACCAAACGGTGACAACACTGGCGAGTTTGCCATTGGCGTCAATGCCAGCGCCCGGCGAAGTCATCGATCATTTTGCGATTGAATCGGTGCTGGCCAAAACGCGTTTGCATCATCTTTGCGTGGCGATTGATCGTCGGCGCAACGAAAAAGTGGTGATCAAGTTTGCCGCGCCATCGGCGCAAGATCCGGCATTGGCGCGCGCTATGTTGTTGCATGAAATACACATGGGGCTGCAGTTGCGACACCCGCAACTGGTGCTGGCCAAATCGCCCGACGCAAAGCGGCAAACCGGTTTGTATGCCGTGTTTCCGCATATTGCTGGCAAGCCTTTGGCGTGTCGAGATCGCAAACGATATGGTTTGCGTCAACTGTTACGCTTTGGCATTGAGCTGGCGGAGTTGCTGCAGTTTTTGCATCAGCAACAGATCGTGCATGGTGACATCAAACCCGAGAATATTCTGCGCGGTGACGATGGCAAACTGTATTTGATTGATTTCAGCGTTGCCAATCGCATTGACGCCTTTGCTGCGACCAATCCGATTGGCACGCCCAATTATATGGCCCCCGAATTGTGGCAAGCGCACACGCCGACGCCAGCATCGGATCAATTTGCATTGGCCGCCACGTTGTATCAACTGGCCAGCGGTGGCGAATCACCGTACGGTGACATCGAAGTTTTTTCGAAACCAGCATTCAAACACTATCAACGATTACGCGCATGGCGTGACGATTTGCCCCTGTGGTTTGATGTTGTCATTGAACGCGCCTTGCAGCGCGACGCTACTGCGCGTTTTGCCAACTGTCATGCGTTCGCTGAAGCGCTGCGTGATGGCATGCATCACGGAGTGGGTTTAACCGAAACGCGGCGGCGTCGCAGTTGGTTGGACCGTGATCCGCTATCGTTCTACAAAAATTTGAGTGCTGCGCTGGCGCTGATTTGCTTTCTTTTATTGTTTTTGCTTTTGCACTGAATCAGTGCGCACACGTAAACGCCCTGCACCAATTCAATCATTGTTATTGCACCAACGTTGATCGCCGCGCGAAAAACCCTGGCATTTCTCGCCACAAATCCGGCGTATGCGCATTTATGCACTGGCACGATGCTTGCGATATCACGCCATGCAGCGTCAACCGACCCCACGGAGTGAAATCGATGAAACCGCGCTTGATTGTGATCGGCAATGGCATGGCCGGCGCACGTGTTCTTGAAGAAATCGTCAAGTTAAATGCTGATGCCTATGAATTGATGGTGTTTGGTGAAGAGCCTGTCGCCAATTATGATCGCATTCAATTGTCGCCCGTGTTGGCCGGTGAGAAAACCATTGACGACATTATGTTGAATGATGACAGCTGGTATTTGAAACATCAGATCACGCTGCACAAAGGTCGTCGTGTAACGGCGATTGATCGTCAACGCAAATGCATTGTGGTGGCTGACGGCGCCTCGTATGCGTATGACAAACTGGTCATCGCGACCGGATCACGCCCCTTTATATTGCCGGTGCCTGGCGTTGATTTGCCCGGTGTGTTGAGCTTTCGCAATATGGCCGATATCGATCAAATGTTGCTGGCCAGCGCCAATTATCGCAACGCGGTGGTGATCGGCGGTGGTTTGCTGGGGTTAGAAGCTGCCAATGGTTTATCAAAACGCGGCATGAATGTCAGCGTAGTGCATTTATTGGATGTGCTGCTCGATCGGCAATTGGATGCACCCGCTTCCGCCTTGCTGCGTGACACGTTGGAAGCGCGCGGTCTGAAATTTTTTCTGCGCAAAGAAACGGCCGCGATTGAGGGGGATGAACGCGTTCGTCGCCTGCGATTCAAAGACGGTGAAACACTGGACACCGATCTCGTCGTGATGGCCGTTGGTATTCGTCCCGATTGTGAATTGGCCAAAGAGGCCGGATTGTCGTGTGCTCGCGGCGTCATCGTGAACGACGCTTTACAAACGAGCGATGAAGACATTTACGCCGTTGGTGAGTGCGTGCAATTGGGGCAACAAACATTTGGTTTGGTGGCGCCGTTGTACGAACAAGCACGGATTGCCGCGCGGCACTTGTGCGGCGCGGCTGATCAACGTTTTGTCAGCGCCGCAACGGCAACACGATTGAAAGTATCGGGCGTGGAATTATTTTCAGCTGGCGATCACCTCGGCGTTGACGGCAGCGATCAACTGTTGTTCCAAGATCCGGCGCGTGGCGTGTACAAAAAGTTGGTTGTGCGCGACAACAAATTGCAGGGCGCGGTGCTGTACGGCGACACCGAAGATGGCGCCTGGTATTTCGACTTAATCAAACAACAAAGTGACATCAGCACGCAGCGCTCGCAGCTGCTGTTTGGGCCTGCGGCCGTCGGCGGCGCTGACGATCCGGTTGCGCGCGTCATGAGTCTGCCTGATACGGCGGAGATCTGCGGTTGCAACGGTGTTTGCAAAGGCGCGATCGTCAATGCGATCACGAGCAAATCTTTACAAACATTGGATGCCGTGCGTGCGCACACCAAAGCTTCCGCCTCGTGTGGATCGTGCACGCCTAGAGTCGAGGCGCTGTTGCAAGCACACGGCGGTGTGATTGCAGCCGATCAAAAAGAACCGATCTGTGCGTGCACAAGTGCAAGCCATGAGGACGTGCGCATGGCCATTCAAGCGCAATCGTTGCACACGATGCAGGCGGTTCGTGCGCATTTTTCCTGGAAAACGCCCGACGGTTGCCATAAGTGTCGGCCCGCATTGAATTACTATCTGCTGTGCGCCTGGCCAGGGCAGTATCAAGACGACAACGCATCGCGTTTTATTAATGAACGGGTGCACGCCAACATACAAAAAGACGGTACGTATTCGGTGGTGCCACGCATTTGGGGCGGAGTCACCACGCCATCCGAATTGCGAGCCATTGCCAATATCGCTGAACGCTTTGACGTGCCCACGGTAAAAATTACCGGTGGTCAACGCATCGATTTACTCGGCGTCAAAAAAGATCAATTGCCTTCGATGTGGGGTGAATTGAATGCGGCGGGATTCGTCTCCGGGCACGCCTATGGCAAAGCGCTGCGCACCGTTAAAACCTGTGTCGGATCGGAGTGGTGCCGATTTGGTACGCAAGACTCAACCGGTCTTGGTATCGCGCTGGAAAAGGCCACGTGGGGCGCGTGGACACCGCACAAAGTCAAATTGGCGGTGTCCGGTTGTCCGCGCAACTGTGCTGAAGCGACGATCAAAGATCTCGGTGTGGTATGCGTCGACTCGGGTTACGAATTGCATGTCGGTGGTAACGGCGGCATCAAAGTGCGCGTCACCGATTTCCTCGTCAAAGTCGACACCGAAGCGGAGGTGCATGAATACACCTATGCGTTTATGCAAATGTACCGCGAACAAGCACGTTATCTCGAACGCACCGCGCACTGGATTGAACGCGTGGGTATTGAGGCGATTCGCAGCGAATTGGTCGCGAATGACGCGGCTCGCAAAGCGTACGCCGAGCGTTTTATCGACAGTCAAAAAAGTGCGCAGAACGATCCCTGGCAAGAACGTGCAAACGGCGCTGATCAGCACGAATATCAGGCGTTGCGTGTACAGCAAAAACAAATACCGGTCGCAATGGTGGATTAGAAAAAGCAGTTGCCAGTGGTCAGTTTTTAGTTGACATGAAAAATCGAAAACAAACTTCTGGCAACTGGCAACTGGCAACTGGCAACTGGCAGAACAAGTTGGAGAATTGACATGAATAATTATTTCTACATCGGCACGCTCGCTGATTTCCCACGCCAAGGCGCGCGCATTGTGCAGCATCCGGATGGTGAAATTGCGGTGTTCAGAACGCATGATGATCTCCTGTTTGCATTGCGCGATCGGTGTCCGCACAAAGGTGGTCCCTTGTCACAAGGTATTGTGCACGGCACGCGGGTAACCTGTCCTTTGCACAACTGGCGTATTGATCTGCAATCGGGTAACGCAGTGGAGCCGGATGTCGGGTGTGCGGCCAAATACGAAGTGCGCCTCAATAAAAACGAGGTATGGCTCGCACGATTTCGCGAACACCCTATTAATAGTGACGAAGCACAGGTTAATGGTGACGACACGCAGGCGGTTTGCGCATGACGTGCAGCACTTGTCCCTATTGCGGCGTCGGTTGCGGCGTTGTAGCCGCCAACAACGGTAGCGCTGTCGATGCGACGCATTGGACCGTGATAGGTGATACATCGCACCCCGCCAACGCAGGACGTTTATGTGTCAAAGGCAGTGCATTGAGCGACACGTTATCGCTGCACAACCGATTATTGTTTCCGATGATGGATGGGCAGCGCACGAATTGGGAGCTCGCGCTCGATCGTATTGCCGACGCGTTTCGCGACACGCAACAACGTTATGGCAAAAACAGTGTGGCGCTGTATGTGTCGGGTCAGCTGCTAACCGAAGATTATTATGTGGCTAACAAATTTACCAAAGGCGCGCTCGCTACCGGCAATATCGATACGAATTCGCGGCTGTGTATGGCGTCTGCGGTGGTTGGACATCAACGTGCGTTTGGCGAGGATGTAGTCCCCGGGTGTTATGAAGATTTCGATCTCGCAGAGCTGATTATTTTTGTCGGTTCCAATGCCGCGTGGACTCATCCTGTTTTGTTTCAGCGTGCATTGGCGGCGCGGGCACAAAACGGCAAAACCAAAATTGTCGTCATTGATCCGCGCCGCACGGCCAGCGCCGAAGAAGCTGATTTGCATTTGCCGCTGCGTGCTGGAAGCGATGGCTTTTTGTTTAATGGTTTATTGCACTATTTGAAACGCGAAGATGCGGTGGATTGGGGCTTTCTGTCGCAACACACAGAAGGCTGGGTTGACGCGTTCACTGCAGCCAAAACGAGTTCGCCTTCGATACCCTCTGTCGCACAACAATGTGAGTTAGCTCCCGATTTGGTCGCCACGTTTTTTCACTGGTTTGCGAAAACCGAAAAAACGGTTACCGCGTTTACCATGGGCATTAATCAATCGGAATCGGGGAGCGACAACGTCAACGCGATTATCAATGTGCATTTGGCAACGGGTCGCATCGGCAAACCCGGCGCCAGTCCGTTTTCGTTAACTGGACAACCCAATGCGATGGGCGGTCGCGAAGTGGGCGGACTGGCCACACAGTTGGCGGTACATCGCGGTTTTAGCGAGCGTGATTGCAATAAAGTGCAAGCGTTTTGGGGATTGCCTGCCATCGCGCGCGAACCGGGCTTGAAGGCCGTGGATATGTTCGAGGCCATTCATAACGGCAGCATCAAAGCGTTGTGGATCATCGGCACCAATCCCGCCGTCAGTTTGCCGGACCGTCAACGTGTGCGTGCGGCGTTGGCGCGTTGTGATTTTGTTGTGGTGTCGGATGTCGTGCGCCATAACGATACGATGGAATGGGCTGACGTTGTGTTGCCCGCATTGGCGTGGAGCGAAAAGGACGGAACGGTCACCAATTCGGAACGTTGTGTGTCGCGTCAGCGGGCGTTTCGTGCACCACCGGGTGAAGCCAAACCGGATTGGTGGGCGTTGACACAAGTGGCACACCGTTTGGGATTTTCCACTCAATTTCCCTATCAGAAACCGTCGCAAATTTTTCGCGAACATTGCGCATTGAGTGCACGCAATCATGATCGTGTATTCAACTTGTCGGCATGGGCATCCTGCAGCGATGAGGAATACGAAAACTGGCAACCGCGTGTGTGGCCACCACAGCAGTCACGGCTATTTGGCGACGGTCAATTTGCAACGGCAACACGACGTGCGCGATTGCTGCCCATCACGCCGACGGCATTGCCAAAAACAAACGGGCATTTGCGTGTGAATACGGGGCGTTTGCGCGATCAATGGCACACCATGACGCGCACCGGCGATGTGCTGCGCTTGTGTCAGCACACACCGTTACCGCGCTTGTACGTGCACAGCCAAGATGCCAAAACCTTGTCGGTAAACGACGGTGATTGGTTGCGAGAGGCGAGTGGCACCATACGGTTGCGTGTACAACGCGATGACACAATCAAACCGGGCGACAGTTTCGCTGCGATGCATTGGACGGCGCAGTGTGCGCCAAGTGCTGTCATCAATGACGTGGTCGCCGCGCGAGTCGATCGCGCGTCGGGTGAGCCGGCATTTAAGCACAGCGAAGTGCGTTGGCAACGTTGGCGACCGCAGTGGCAAGCATTAGTGCTCAGTGTCGACGCCTTGTCCTTGCCGCACAGTGACTACGCCGCCAGCACCGTGGTGGAAAACGGTGTCGTCGCTGAACTGGCCGGTGACGTTGAAATTGATTGGCCGCAGTGGTTTGCCAACTGGTTGGAACCGCAACAGGAAGTCGTCAGTTTTTACGATGCGGCAATCGGTGATTTTCGCGTGGCTCACCTTCGTCACGACCGCGTGCAACGTATTTTATGGTTAACCCGCCAACAGGCATTGCCGTCGTATTTATGGTTGGCATCACGATTGGCACAACCGCTAAGTCAGCCGGATCGTCGCGCGCTGTTGTCTGGCCAATCTCTGGTTACTGCTGGCGACAACAGCGCCCTGATTTGCAGTTGCTTTTCTGTGCGCCAAAAAACGATCGAGCAGGCTATTCGTACGCAAAACTTGCGCAGTGTTGAGGCCATTGGCTCATGTTTAAACGCTGGCAGCAATTGCGGCAGTTGCAAGCCAGAATTGCGGCGCATTCTGGCGCAATTTTCCACCACCGCTTGAGTGTTGAAACCATGGCCAAATTACCGTTAATGATTGAAATGCACGCGCAGCCTTGTTTGGTTGTGGGCGGTGGCGTGGTGGCGGCGCGAAAAGTCACTCGCTTGCTGGATTGTGGCGCTCAGGTGACGGTCGTTGCTCCGGTCGCGCAGTCGCGCGTGCGTGAATGGGCGGCACAAAAATGCATTACGTGGCTGGCAACTGCGTTTGATGAAACACACCTGGATGGCATGCGTTTGATCATCGCCGCTACCGACGACGAGCGTTTAAATCAACGTGTTGCCCATTTAGCTGAAGCGCGCGGCATTTTGATCAATGTTGTGGATGATGCGCAGCACTCGCGCGTGTATTTTCCCGCGATTTTACGCCGTGGATTGTTGACCATCGCGATCAGTAGCGAGGGCAACAGTCCAACGTTGGCGCGCGTGGTGCGCAGTTATATTGCGGCGCGCTTACCACCACAACTGGGGGCTTGGTCGCAAACGTTTTCGGATGTGCGAAAACGCTTGAAATCGGCCATCAGCGACGGAGCTGTCCGTCAGCGGGTTTGGCAAACTCTGTTGGCCAAAATCGGATTCATGGCGACGACTATTTCCGAAAAAATGATCGCTGACGCCGAATGGCTCGCGCGGCAAAAAGTGGGGCAAGTGTATTTGGTGGGTGCCGGACCTGGCGATCCCCAATTGTTGACGTTGCGTGCGTGGACATTGCTGCAACAGGCCGATGTGATCGTGTACGACCGCTTGGTGTCCGATGACATATTGGCTATGGCGCGAGGTGACGCCGAATTGATTTACGTTGGCAAAGCCTGTGCCGCTCATTCGATGCCACAGCACGACATTAATCAGTTGCTCATTGACTTGGCGCGACGCGGCTTAACGGTACTGCGTTTGAAAGGCGGTGATCCCTTTGTGTTTGGTCGCGGCGGTGAAGAGATGCACGCGCTGCGCGAAGAAAATATTCCGGTGGCTATCGTGCCGGGGATCACGGCCGCGCTCGGATGTGCCGCGTCGGCGCAAATTCCGTTGACGTTGCGCGGCGTGGCAAATCGCGTACAGTTTTTGACGGCACACAGTGCTGACGACGGCTTGCCCGAGCTGGATTGGCACAGCCTGAACTCGCACGATCTGACGCTTGTGTTTTATATGGGACTTAAAAATGTTGCCGCGTTGTGTGAGCAATTGATTGCGCATGGTCGAGCACCGGAAACGCCCGCCGCGATTATTTGCGCCGGCACGTCAGCTGCGCAGAAAAACATCTACGCCCGTTTGGTTGATCTGCCACTGCAGGTACACGAAGCGTGCTCGCCCAGTTTGATTGTGGTTGGTGATGTCGTGACATGGGCTGCAGAGTATTCGGCGCACCGGCACACAGAATCCCTGTCCGCCATGCCCGTTTTAGCGCCGGCTTAAAATTATTTTCCTCATCACCGTTTTTTCGGTTGAAGTCATGGCACCGGTTAAAGGGCGTGCGATGTCTCTATCGCATTAGTCGAGATACCTTTTTTGTAGCGACAACCTGAAAAATGACTGAGTGATCGCCTCACATCAGGTTGCGTCATGATTAAATCTGGTTGAATACGTATTCATCCCACTATTAGCCTGTCGTCACTGCTGCCTACCATCGCCGCCATCATCCTGTGCGTGTGCGCCAAATGGCGTCGCCGCCAGAAAGTATGAGGGACAATATGAACAATAAACCCCAACTGTCGTTCTGGCAGATCTGGAATATGTGCTTTGGTTTTCTGGGCATTCAATTTGGTTTTGCGCTGCAAAATGCCAATGCCAGTCGAATTTTTCAAACCTTGGGTGCATCCATCGATGATATTCCCGCGCTATGGATCGCCGCGCCATTTACCGGTCTCATCGTGCAGCCGATTGTCGGTTATTTTTCCGATCGCACCTGGACACGTTTGGGGCGTCGCCGTCCGTACTTTTTAATGGGCGCTATTCTGGCCAGTGTGGCGCTCCTGTTTATGCCCAATTCACCCACGTTATGGATCGCGGCCGGTGTGCTCTGGATCATGGACGCGTCGTTCAATATTGCCATGGAACCGTTTCGCGCGTTGGTTGGTGATCAGTTGCCGAATGAACAGCGCTCAACCGGTTTTGTTTTGCAGAGTTTTTTTATTGGTATCGGCTCCGTGGTGGCGAGTGCGTTGCCGTGGCTGCTAACCAAGTTTGGTGTCGCGAATGTCGCTGAGCCCGGGCAGGTGCCCGATACCGTTCGCTATGCGTTTTACGCGGGAGGTGTCGTGCTGTTCGCCGCGATTGGCTGGACCGTGCTGCGCACGCGTGAATACCCGCCGGAACAACTGCGTGCGTTTAGTGATTCGCTGCCTTCGTCGACGTCAGTGTTGGATCGTGGCAAAGCGCTGCGCGATGGCGTGATCTGGTTGCTGTTAGGCATAGGGGCTTTCGCAAGCATTTTTGTGCTGTCGCTCGATAAACAACTGTATTTGCTTGCCGCCGGTTTAACTGTCTACGGCGGCTTGCTGCTTTTTTTGAGTCGAGGCGAATCACCAAGCATGGTGCGCACCATCATCAGCGACTTGCGTGATATGCCCGAAGCCATGCGCCAACTTGCGGTGGTGCAGTTCTTTTCTTGGTTTGCAATGTTCGCGATGTGGATCTACACGACATCAGCGGTCACGCAAGTGCATTTCGGCAGTAGCGATACGGCATCGGTCGCGTTTAACGATGGCGCCAACTGGGTTGGTGTTTTGTTTTCTGCGTACAACGGTTTTGCGGCCGTGGCGGCGATTGTGATTGCCGGCATGGTGCGCGTGTTCGGTTTGCGCATTAGCCATCTCATCAATGTCAGCCTGGGTGGATTGGGGTTGATTTCGTTTCTCGTGATCCGTGATCCCGATTGGTTGCTGCTGTCGATGGTCGGGGTTGGTTTTGCATGGGCGTCGATTTTGTCACTGCCGTATGCCTTGCTCTCGAACAGCCTGCCGGCTGACAAGATGGGCATCTACATGGGCATCTTCAATTTCTTTATCGTGATCCCGCAATTGCTCGCCGCGAGTGTGCTCGGCTTTCTGTTAAAACTGCTGTTTGCGAACCAGCCGATCTACGCGCTGGTGATCGGTGGCGCCAGTTTGTTGCTGGCGGGTGTCTGTGTGTTGCGTGTAAAAGACAACCCGGTTGTCGTTACTGGAAAACTGGCGGAGCAGGGCGCATGAGAAAGTACTTACTTGCGACGATGTTGTTGTCATTATTCGCTTGTGCACCCAACGAAACACCTGAGCCGACGGAGTCGTATTACGGCACGCTGGAGCCGTTTGCAGCCAAAGCGGTGTACTTCGCAATGACCGATCGCTTCGTCAACGGCGATCCCACCAATGATCATCGGGATCAAGCGGCCGGTCCCTGGCATACCTTTGATCGGCCGGTGCCCAATGCGCCAGCAGGCGAAAGTGACAACATTGGTTATCTCGGTGGTGACTTCAAAGGTGTGCTCGACAACGCCGACTATATTCGCGAGCTCGGTTTTGACGCGGTTTGGATCACGCCGATTGTCGACAACCCCGACGCTGCGTTCAGCGGTGGCAAACCGGTTGATTGGGCGAGCTTTTGGACGGATCAGGGCAAGACGGGTTACCACGGTTACTGGGGGGTTAACTTTTATAAGCTCGATGAACACCTGCCGAGCTCAGGATTGGATTTTGCCGCGTTCACCAAAGCGATGGATGGCAAACAACTGGATGTGGTGCTCGACATTGTTGGCAACCATGGTTCGCCGTCGTTCACGATGCCGGAGGCGCAACCCGAATTTGCGAAATTGTATGGGCGCGACGGACAGCTTATTGCCGACCATCAAAACCTGCCGCCGGAAAAACTCGATCTCAACAATCCGTTACACCGATTCTTTTTGCCCAAGGCCGAAATTGCCGAGCTGTCGAATTTTAATGACGCCAGTCCCGAGGTGCTGAACTATCTGGCCGGCGCTTATGAACAGTGGATCGATCAGGGGGCGGATGCGTTTCGCATTGACACGATAGGGTGGATGCAGCATTCGTTCTGGAAACAATTCGCGGATCGCATGCGAGCCAAGCGACCGGGATTTTTCATGTTCGGCGAAGACTTCCGTTATGACGGCAACGATATTGCGCCGCACACGTGGGCGGAGCACGGCAGCATCAGCGTGCTCGATTTTCCGTTAAAAAAAGCGCTCGCCGCAACGTTTGAAAATCCAGTCAGTGATTTCGCGGACGTGGAGTCGGCACTGTTTCTGGAAAAAGGCCCGTATGCCAACCCTTACGAACTGATGACCTTTTACGACAATCACGATATGCCGCGCATGAATGCCCGTGACGAAGGTTTTATCGACGCCCATAACTGGCTTTTCACCGCGCGCGGTATTCCGGTTATCTATTACGGGTCCGAAGTGGGGTTCATGCGTGGGCGCGCCGAACATGCTGGCAATCGCAATTACTTTGGACAAGACGCGGTGAATCGAGCACGCGAACATCCTATATATATGCAACTGCAACGAATCGCAAAGGTGCGACGTGACAACATAGCGCTGCAACGTGGTTTGCAACTGACTTTGGAGCTTAAAGGTCAACGTGCGGCGTTTTACCGGATTTACCAACACGACGGACATTTTCAGCAAGCGTTGATTTTGCTGAATAAAGGCGATGAAGCCAGCCAGTTCAATGTGCGCGAATTTCTTGAACCTGGGCTATGGCAGTCGGCTTTGTCGGATCAGCAGGTTGATGTCCGGGCGGGAGGCAGTTTACAAGCCGTTGTCGCACCACACGATGTTGCGGTTTACTTGTTGAACCAGCCAGTCACGCGTCCAGACCTAAAAGCCCGCCTCGCTGAGTTAATGGTCAACAAGGGGCGTCGTTGATTAACGGTTAAGGGGCTTTCATGCTCCTTACGCGAGTTTCGTGATTTCGCAGCCGGAAAACGGCCGTACTCGAATGGGTTTATTGCCCAATCATTCATTCCCGACCAAAATTTAGGTTGACGCAAGGCTGGGTGCCGATATAATGCGCGCCCGCTTTACTGGGTTCTTTACAGTACCCGTCGTGCTGT
>JAYSCL010000036.1:5327-41651 GCA_041914905.1 Enterobacterales bacterium | reverse complement strand
CATAGGCAAGCGTTGCAGATAGGTTTTGAACGCGTTTAAGTTAATCATTGCTCAAATAGGTGAAAGTAACAGCCCACAACCACGGTAGTACTGCGAAGTATTACCGAAAATATGCCAGTAAGGGTAGAAGCCAGACAAAACTTCTGCCGACCGTTGACTCGCTTAGGTCACGAGTCCGGTTCGTATTGAGTGTCTGGGGCTTCAAACCGGGTGATCAGGCCCCCGGCTAGCCCAATTCAAACAGGGGCCGGGGGTACAGAGGCGAAAGTATAACAGACGACAAAGGTTGCCTTCATCTGTTCCGTCAACCTTTTATCGGAAAAAAGTGCAGGTGATGGGGTTAGCGCGGCGCCTGTAACTGCGCCAGATCGCGCAGCAATTGGGCGGAATGCTGGTCTGGATCGACGGATTCATAATGCCGCGCGATCATGCCCTGCGGATCGATCACAAAGGTTTGACGTTTAGTGTAAAAGCCGCCCAAGCCCAACACGTTATAGGCTTTGGCGACTTTCTTATCCTCATCAGCCAGCAAGGGAAAATTCAGCTTGCTGTCGTCAGCAAAAGCTTTATGCGAGGCCACATCATCAAGGCTGATACCGACAACGACGCTGTTCAATTGGGTAAATTGGGGCAGATCACGGGCGAAGTTACGCGCCTCGGTTGTGCAGCCGGGCGTGTCGTCTTTCGGATAGAAATACAACACGAGCCAGCGCCCTTTGAAATCCTGCAAGGTGAGCAGCTGATTATCTTGATCGCGCAAACGGAACTCAGGGGCGGTAACGCCAACCCACTGACTTGCAAATGCGATGGACGCCAAGCCAATCCAAATCGATAAAAACAGAAAACGCATGGTGAAACTCCGAGAGTTGCGGTCCGAATTATACGCAGTGAAGGCATTGCAGATTACTGCGCCTTTCTTTTGTGCACAATTCACCCCGCGTGAACGCCGCCAAGCGCTAAGGTACCGGCAAACCACCCAGAGGGGAACAGAATGAAGACTGCAGCACTGCTCGGTTTAAGTGTGCTTTGCACGGCGGCCATAGCCGATGCCGATACCGTTGCCGCGAATTGTGCGAGCGCGACTCATCGTCAATTTGATTTCTGGCTGGGTGAATGGACGGTGACGGGCCCGAAAGGCAATAAGGCCGGTGACAGCTCGATCACGCGTGCGATCAATGGTTGCGTTGTGCATGAACATTATCGTGGCCAGCAGGGCTATTACGGTGAAAGTTTCAATATTTATGATGCGAGCCGACAACGCTGGCATCAAAGCTGGGTCGACAATGGTGGTGTATTGTTATTGCTGGACGGCGAATTTCGCGATGGCCAAATGGTACTGAGCGGCGACAGCAAAGATGCCAATGGCAAAACCGTACACAATCGCATCAGTTGGACACCGAATGCCGATGGCAGCATTCGACAATTGTGGGAAAGCAGTAACGATGGCACGACCTGGACCGTGCAATTTGATGGTCGTTACACACGCAAAGTGGCGAATTAAACAGGATTAAATTTACGCCAAAGCTCGAAATTGAAACAAAACAACAGACAACTGCAACACGAAGTCGCACACAGAACACGAAGTTGTTTGTAAAAGCGCTCGAAGTCGGCTTGCAAACACATTTCAGAAGACCGCTTCGAAAATGACTGACTAACCACTGTTGTGTGTTTCGTGTGCTTATGGTTCTTGGTGCCGTTCGTGTTTCCGTTGGTTTTTGAACATGATCTGGGGTTAATGTGTTCTTGGTTAGCTGATTGACTGATCAGTATTAATGACCTGCAAATTCGGCACGGATTCGGGCGCCAATTCACAGACGCGGTGCGGGTGCTTAAAGCCTTTAATCTGCACTTCTTGCAAATCTTCAAAATGGTAGGATTCGCGTGTCAACGCATACACCGGATAGCTGACCATCACATGACCCGGTGTGCAAAGCGACTGCAATCGCGCGGCCAAATTCACGCCGGAGCCGACGGCGCGATAGGCGAGCACACCGCCGCCGCCAAAATTGCCGACGGTGGCAAAATCTTGGTGAATGCCAATGCGCAAATCGATGTTGTGATCGATACCGGCATCGAGCCAAGATTTTTTCAACTTTTGCATTTCTCGCTGCATGGCCAACGCCAATGCAACGGCGTGTTTGGCTTGCTCGTCTTTTTCCATCTTTTCGGGCGCGCCAAACAAGATCACCATGCCGTCGCCAAGCAGTTCGTTGAGCGTGCCGCCAAATTTTTCAATCAATGCACCCATGCCACCGACAAATTGATTCAGCAAATCGGTAATGATTTCGGGTTCAAAACGGTCGGTCAAACTGGTGAATTCCACCAAATCGGCAAACACCACCGTGACACGTCGACGTTCGGCCTGTAATTGTTTCGGATCGGGATCCGCGAGCAAACGTTTGACCAATGCTGGCGGAAAATAACGTGACAGCCGTGTGATCGCATCTTGCATCACTTTGGTTTGCTCGCGTTCACGTTTGGCCGCGTTGACTTCGTGCAAGGCCAACAGATTTTTCACGCGTGCGATCAACTCGCTGCGTTCGACAGGTTTGCCAATGTAGTCGTTGGCGCCAGCGGCCAAACCGGTGGCGACATCTTCGGGGCGATTCTTGGCCGACAACAGCAAGATCGGCATTTCTTGTGAATTGAAATTTTCGCGCACACGTCGCGTCACATCAAAGCCGGATAATTTCGGCATCATCACATCAAGAATCAGCAGTGCAAACGTTTGTTGTTGCATCGCATCGAGTGCGGCCTGACCATCGGCTACTGTGTGCACGCTATACCCTTGCATGCTGAGGCAGTCGGCGACGACTTGGCAATTCAGCGGTTCATCATCGGCAACCAGAATCGGCGTGGCAGTGGTGATGAGCGTATTGGTGGGGCGTTTCAGCGGCAACAGTCGTGCCGGTGGTACGCTGCGCTCTTTGGGTTTGCGTACAATTTGATTGGTCGCGGCCAGCGGCAACGTAAACGTAAATTGTGAGCCTTGCTCCGGCTGCGAATGAACGCTGACGCGACCGCCGTGCAAGTCGACCAATTTTTTGACCACGGCCAGACCTAAGCCGGTGCCGCCGTGATGGCGAGTCATGGAATCTTCGACTTGTTCAAACGGCAAAAAGATTCGGTGCAACTGATCTTCGGCAATACCACAACCGGAATCCGCAACCGTGATCTCAGCCGTTTTGTCTTGCACGCGGGCCGTGATCGTGACGTGGCCACGCTCGGTAAATTTAATGGCGTTGCCAATCAAGTTATGCAGAATTTGTTCGAGTCGATTTTCATCCGCATCCACCGCCGGAAAATCGGTCGGTATCGCATTGACGAGCATCAGATCTTTATCGCCAGTCAACGGTCGCGACAACGCGAGGACCACATTTACGGTCGCTTGCACATCGACGGCGGCACGCTCGAGTGTGACGTTGCTGTGCGTGAGCTTTTTGAAATCGAGAATTTCGTTAACCAAGTGTGCCAAGCGGCGACCGCTTTCAGCGATCAAACCCAGGTGATCGCGCGCCCGATCATTCAAGGTGCCGGCGACGCCATCACGCAACGACTCCGCCACGCCAATAATGCCGTTTAACGGCGTGCGCAATTCGTGTGACGTGTTGGCGAGAAATTCATCTTTCAAGCGATCAATGCGCCGTAATCGTTCGTTGATCTTTTCCTGTTCAGCCAGTTTGCGATGATGCGAACGCCACAACGAATACGCTAACGCCATCAGCATAACGACATAACCGGCATAGGCCCACCAAGTGGCGTACCACGGTGCACGGATCTGCATACGCACTTCGGCCGGAGATTCGGCGGCGATGCCTTCGCTGTTGGCGTTGCGTACCTGAAGTGTGTATTTGCCGGGGTTCAAATTGGTGAATGACACCGTGTTGTTCGCGCCTAAATCGACCCACTCATTGCGATGGCCAAGCAAACGATATGAAAATCGATTTTTTTTCGGATCACGAAAGTCCGCCGCCGCAAAATGAAACGCAACATCATTTTGATCGTGGGCCAATTTCAATTGTTGTTGTACATAGTCGTAACCGTCTGCCGAGTTACGCACCAGCACGGACGTGATCAAGGTGGCGCTGCTGGACGGCGCATGAATCAATTTTTTCGGATCAATCACGGCCAATCCGGTGGTGCCGCCAAACCATAAACGGCCATCGGCGGTTTTTGCCTGTGCCAAACCGTTGTATTCATTGGCCGGCAATCCGTCCGACCAATCGAAATTACGAAAACGATTTTTATCCGGATCAAATTCACTGATGCCGACATTGGTGGATAACCACAGCTTGCCGTTTTCGCCCGGCAAAATGCCGTAGATCGTGCTATTGGGTAAACCATCGCGTGCAAACCAGGCATCAAAATGTTCGACGCCACCGCGACGATTTTCTTGCGACCAACGATTGAGACCGTTCATCGTGCCGATCCACATCGTGCCTTTGTCATCGACGTAGAGCGCGCGCACGACATCGTTGGACAGCGAGCCCGGATCATCGGCGCGGTGAAAATAATTCATCGTTTCGCGTGTGTTCGGTTCGTAACGATGTAAACCGGAACCGTGGGTGCCAAACCATAAACGATTGTCGCTTTCGATCATCACGCGCACCGAGGCACCTGGCATTTGTGATTCACCGGTGGGGAAACTGCGCACCACGTCGAGTTTGATCGGATCGACTTCAACCAAGCTTTCAAACGTCGATACCCAGATGCGTCCGGCGCTGTCACCGTCGATCATCAATATACGGTTATCGCTGAAACGGCCGCGCACGCGCGAGGGATGTGAGATCACTTCAGCGCGAAATTTTTCCGGATCATAAACGGCCAACAGGCCGTCAATGGTGCCAAACCAAATGCGATTTTTTTTGTCGGCGTAGACGGCATGCGGACGCGGTGAAATCGTAACACGATCATCATTCGGGAAATTGGCGTAATGAAAAATCTCCCCTGTGGCGGCGTCAATTTCGTCGAGGCCTCGCGTTGTGGCGACCCACAAATGGCCTTGTTTGTCGCGGGTAATACCCCACACAAAACTTTCGGATAATGAATTGGGATCATACGGCGAATGCGTGATACGACCGATGCCGGTGTATTCCGGATGTGTTGTATTGATGCCACCGCCTGCCGTGCCAACCCACAGCAAACCGCTGCGATCTTCAAACAAGCTCCAGACATCGTCGATCGACAAACTGTGCGTGTCGCTGCTGTTGCGGCGAAAGGTTTCAAAGCCTTTGCCATCGGTTTCCATACGCGCCAAGCCTGCACCTTCAGTGCCGACCCACATATAACCGCCGCGATCGCGTTGAATGGCTTTGACATTGTTGTGCGGCAAGGAATTGGCTTCATGTGGAATATGGCGATAAACACGAAACTCGGCACTGTTGACGGGCAAATAAAACAAACCACGTTGTGCGGTGCCGATCCACAAACTGCCATCGTGGTCGACCCACAGCGCTTGAATTTGCGTCGGAATGTTGCTGTTGCCGGGGCGATCGATTTTCCAGTGCCGAAACGTTTCCGTGGCAGGATCAAACAAACTTAAACCGCGCGCGGTGCCGATCCAGATCTTGTTGTCGTGACTTTCGGCCAATGCGGTGATCGTGCCATAAGGCGCGGATTCTTCATCGAGTGGATTGTGGGTGTACAGATCAAAGCCATCGTGTTCGGCAATGTACACGGCGAGACCTTGCGCGGTGCCGACCCAGATGCGTTCATCGCGGGCTTGCAGCAAAGCACTGATGCGACGCGAACGTAACGCGTAATCGCCATCGTCGTCCAGATAACGCTTTAATTTGCCGCTGGTCGAGTCCAATCGATTAAGGCCTCCCTGTGCGGTACCGATCCAGATCTGATTTTTGCTGTCGATCATCAACGAATCGATGACGTTATCGCTAATCGAATTGTTGTCGCGGGGGTCGTTGCGATAGCTGACAAAACTGTAACCGTCGTAGCGGTGCAGGCCATCAAACGTGGCAATCCAGATATAACCGGATTTGTCTTGAACGATGGCGGGCACCGTGCTTTGCGGCAAGCCATCGCGACTGTCCAGATGACGAAAACTGACCGTTTCAACGGCAAATGCCGTCAGCGGCAAGAGGACAATGAGCAGGGCACGTAACAGCATGATCGGTGACAGAATTGGCAATACCGCGATCCTAGGGGGTTTTGGGCATGATCCCCAGTAATAATTCGACGGACGGAACAAAAATATCCGGCTATAGTTCAGTTTACCTCTCCCTTTTACGCCGACACGATGACTCTTGCCGAAATTGTGCGTCAGGCCGGACGCCTGTACAGCTTACCGGACATTTGTTTCCGTCTGCAGGAAGCCATTCAGCGCCAAGCTACGGTTCACGATATTGCCGATCTGGTGGCACTCGATCCGGCCTTGTCTGTGCGCATTTTGCGCTTAGCCAACAGTTCGTTTTACAGCTTTCCCGGTCAGGTCGACACGGTATCGCGAGCCGTGCGTTTAATCGGCACCAATGAGTTGTACAACCTGGCGCTGGCCACATCAGCGGTCGCGACCTTTGCCCGAATTCCGCGCCAACTGCTCGACATGGACAGCTTTTGGCAACACAGCGTTTACACCGGACTGATTGCGCGCACACTGGGGCGCAAGCTGGGGTTTCGCAACGGCGAACGCCTGTTTGCTGCTGGGCTATTGCACAACATCGGCCTGCTGCTGTTGGTGGAACAACAACCTGACATGGTTGGACGCATTTTGGCGATGGTGCAACAAGAAGGCATCCGACCCGCTGAGGCTGAACAAAGCGAACTCGGGTTTACGTTCGCCGATTGTGGCGCCGCACTGATGGAAGCATGGCGGTTGCCGCCATCGCTCACGGCCGTCGTCAAATATCAGCACAACCCTGAAGCCGCCGGACAAGATGCCGTCGCCGCCACGTTAATCGCGTTTGGTGCATCCGGCGCCCGCCATTTGCTCGCTTCCTTTGCACCGACGCAGGACAGCGAATACATCAAAGCGATTCCGGCTGAGTATTTCACGCAGCTGCACGTCGACAAAAATCATCTGGCCGACGCGTTGTCGGCAACACAGCAATATGCGATGCAAGTGTTGTCGATCATCTCGCCGGGCAGTGCGGCGGCCTAGCGGTACCGTTGTCACCGCGCCCTTGTGTTTAACCGGTACTTACGCTGACAATCGCACCACCGTTTCCCTGATACTGGCCGTTTGTGCGATGAAATTGTTTTATTCCCATGCCTCGCCTTATGCACGCACCAGTCGCGTCATGTTGCGCGAAAAAAATTGGTTGCCGCGTGTGCACGAAGTGGAAGTCAACGCGCTGGACAATCCGCCGGAACTGATCGCCAACAATCCGTTGGGCAAAATTCCGTGCTTGCTGCTCGATGACAACGATGCGTTGTTCGACAGCACCGTCATCAATGATTACCTGAATGAATACGGCGAAGGCCCGGATCTGTTTGCCGCGCACAAGCGTGACTGGCGCGTTAAAAAATGGCAGGCCACGTCGCAAGGTTTGCTCGATGTCGCGGTGCAGCTGCGGATTGAAAAAACCAAACCGGAAGCCCAGCAAAACGAACTGTGGATGACCCGCAATCGCAACGCGATCCTGCGTACGGTGCAATACCTGCAACAGCAAATGGCCGCGATGCCGAGCGAGCCGTGTTTCCTCGGTTTGCACATCTACTGTGCACTCGCCTACCTAGACTTTCGTCACACTGAAGTCGCTTGGCAACAGCATGCCACTGACTTGGCGGCCTGGTACCGTGATGTCGGTCAGCTGCCGGCCTTGGTGGCCACCCAACCCAAGTAAAGACATCGCTTAAACGGGGTTCACGCGCCGCACCACAGCCGCTACAATCTGGCCGCCTTGGGGATATAGCTCAGCTGGTAGAGCGCATCGTTCGCAATGATGAGGCCAGGGGTTCGACTCCCCTTATCTCCACCAAATAAAAAAACCGATCGGCGGATCGGTTTTTTTTTGTCTGCATTTTTTGAGCGCACCGCTTGCGCTTAATGGTCACTTACGCTGACGGTGTCTTGTTAGGAGATGCCGACATGTCAGCAAGTGGGATGGGAGTGCAACCCGCACGGGTGACGGAGTGGTGCGCCGCGATTGTTAGCGCAGCGCAAAACGGTGTGCGGGTGATCTCGTGTGAAGATTGGATTGTTGTCGATTTTCTCGGGCAATTGCGTTTTCGTTTGTGTCCGGCCGATCAACGGTTGACGGTGTGTTACCGCTCGCCAACAGGATTCTGGCTGGATGCCCCGGACAGTTTGTCATTGAATGCCGCGCATCCTTTGCAATGGTGTTGGACCCGTTACTGGCTTGCGCATCGGCGAGCAGAATTGGCGCAACACAACCTAAGCGGTGATGCACGCCAATTTGCCGCTTTGTGCGATGCGTATGCTGATGCGGTGCTGCGTCAATTGTCGCCATCATTCAAGCGTCGTTTAAGGCAGCAGTTAGGCCTTGCGTTGACCGGGCAACAGCCGGTGACAAAAAAGAAGCGCTCGCAAAAGTCCACCCCATCATCGCGGCAGCCAGTGCCGAAGGTGTTTCAATCGTTTCGCGAACTGTTGGCCTCTGTCGCACAAGACAATGCGCTGGTGTTGTGAATACGCATCAGATCAAAAAAAGATGCGATTCATCTGCCACATTTGAGTGAAACGTAGCGTTTTTATAACACCAAGCTTTAACGCACTTGTCACAGTGGCGCCTTCATACTAAGCACCTCGTTTTAAATCATTACAATCGACCGTTGTGCGCAACGGATTGTGCCTTGGACCCTTTTTTGTGTCGGAGGTATCGCATGTCAATGGCGACTCGTGTACAGGAACATTTGCAGCATCACAGTGTGTTTTATGATTTGCGGCGCCATGCCTACTGTGAAAACAGTTTGCGCACGGCGCAACTGGCGCGCATTCCACCGCAACAACTGGCTAAAGCCGTGTTGGCCGAAGATGAACACGGGCAACGCGTTTTGGCCGTGATCCCGGCCGATCGACGTCTGAGCTTGTTTCACTTAAGTCGCGCGTTGAAGCGGCGTTTTCATTTGGCCAATGAAACCTGTTTGGGCGATATTTTTGATGATTGTGTGTCGGGAGCCGTGCCGGCGATAGGCGCGGCCTATCAACTGTTAACGGTCGTTGATGACGCGTTGCTGCGGCAAGACACGGTGTATTTTGAAGCCGGTGATCATCACGCACTGGTACAACTGAGTGGCAAACAGTTTCGCTCTCTGCTCGCCGAGGCGGAACACGGCTATTTCAGCAGTCGTGTTCCGGCAGAGTGGTCGATCGGCGATTACGTTTAGCGCCAGTGTTCTATCTCCCCGATTTGCGTTAGGCTGACGGCTGACTTCGAAACCGCTGAGCAAATCCGGGGAGAATCCGATGCACAAAGCATGGTTGTCAGCGCTGTTTATTAGCGCGTCATTGTCGGCGGCGGACAATTTGCCAAACGCCATTCAGGCCGATTATCAACGTTATTTGTCCCCGCTGTTCGAACATTTTCATCGCCATCCTGAATTGTCCTTTATGGAATTCAACACCGCGTCGCGCGTCGCCAAAGAGTTGCGAGCAGCCGGTTTCACCGTCACCGAAAAAGTGGGCAAAACCGGTGTTGTCGCGCTGTTTAAAAACGGCGAGGGACCCGTGGTGATGATGCGGGCCGATATGGACGCTTTGCCGGTCGAAGAAAAAACCGGTTTACCGTATGCCTCAACGGTGAAAAGCAAAGACTGGGACGGCAATACAGTCGGTGTCATGCACGCCTGTGGTCACGATGTTCACATCACCAGTTTGATTGGCACCGCACGCCAAATGATCGCACGTAAAAGCGAGTGGCGTGGCACGTTGATGTTGATCGGTCAGCCGGCCGAAGAGCGTGTTGGTGGCGCCAAAGGCATGGTTGAAGATCAGTTATGGCAACGATTTGGTAAGCCCGATTATGCGCTGGCGATGCACGTCAGTTCGGATATCGAAGCCGGTAAAATTTTTATTGATGAAGTGTCGCCGTACTCCGGTGTCGATACCGTGGATATTGTCATTCATGGCGTGGGGGCGCACGGTGCGAGTCCGCATCGCGGTAAAGATCCGGTCGTCATCGGTGCGCAAATTGTGTTGGCCTTGCAAACCATTGTTAGTCGCGAAATTGCGCCGCGAGAAAACGCCCTGATCACGGTCGGATCCTTTCACGCGGGCACCAAACACAACATCATTTCCGATGAAGCCAGATTGCAGCTGACCGTGCGCAATGAAAGTCGTAGCACGCGCGACTATTTGATGGCGGCGATCGAGCGCGTGGCGAAAAATATTGGTCGTGCGGCTGGATTGCCAGAAGACCAACTGCCAGAAGTCAAATTAAGTGATGAGCCGACACCGCCAGTGTTGAATGATACGGCACTTGCCAAGCGACTAAAAAATGTGATCAGTGCCAACATGGGCGGTGAAGCGTTGACGGAATTTCGCCGTTTGGGGATGGGCGCTGAAGACTTTGGTTTTTTCACCAAAGACCCGTACATCCCCAGTGTGTATTTTCAAGTAGGTGGCACGCCAGCGGCTGATTTTATCCGCGAAAAAAACGGTGGTGCACCGGTACCCAGTCACCACAGTCCTCTATTCAAAATTACACCGGAACCGGCGATCAGCAAAGGTGTTGAAGCGACGGTGGTGATGCTGTTGGATTTAATGAAAAAGTAATTTTCCGGTACAAGATAAAGGCGGCTAATGAGCCGCCTTTACTGTTTATGGATTCCGATTTTACGCTTCAATCGCTTTTGTTGTGACCGCGCGATCAATGCGCAAGGGTTGCATTTTCCAGTAGGTGATGCAACGCCATACCCATTCCAGCGGACCGTAATGGAAATTGTTTAACCACCAACGTGAAAACACCCATTGCACAGCAATGACGGCCGCGACGACCAACATTTGAGGGCCTCGCGCGATATGGCCAAATTGACCAAAACCATAACCGTAGAACAGCGTCGACAACACAAGCGAATGCGTCAAATAGTTGGTTAACGCCATGCGACCAAGCGGTGCCAACCACAACACCAATTTGTGCCATCTTTCTGAATTGACCAACACAACAAACCAACCGACATAACCCGCGCATAAAACATATTGGCCTAGATTGAACAAGCCGCCGGAAATACCTTGCAACATGTCCACGTCACGTGCACCGGGGTGCACAAACAGCATAAAAGCCACCAAGTTCAGTGGCACACCAAAACCAAGTCCAATGTACATCATGCCACGGAAAAATCTGATGTGTTCTTTGGGGTTAAGCATTTTACCGGTCACAATCAACCAATAACCCAGCAAGAAGATCCACAACAGCATCATCATCACAAAGATGGGGGTGAAGGCCAAATGGGGGGCTTCGACTTTAAACCGGTGTACGACGGTGTCCCAGTAACTGCCTTTGGTTAAAACGGAAAGTTCGGTAATTTCATCTTTTTCGTTTTCAAGTCGTCTCGCAAATCGATCGTCAACGAGTTTCTTGATGCGTTCATCTTTGCTCATTTTTTCTGGATCGGGTTTTTCTTTTTTCTCACCGTTTTTAGCCGCCTCTTCCTCGGCTTTTTTCTCGGCCTCGATTTTTTCCTCATGTGCTTTGATGATGGCCAATTTTTCGTCTTCAGATTTCGCTTTAAATTCGTCGACTTTGGCGATGTATTGTTGATGCGCCAACTGCGCTTCTTCGTGTTTGGTTTTCAGTTTGGCTTGGTCGACCGCCAGGCCATAACCGATACCGACAACGGTCATGACGATAAACGGCAAAGCCAACATAAACAGGGCGAAACGGCGAATGGAGGTGGGATTATTAAAACGTTGCAGTTTCGGGCGGCGCAGCAACCATAGCCATCCCATCAACGCGAGGCCTCCAATGGCGTAATCGTGCAGAATGTCACCGTTCCAAAGTAAGAACATGTGAACCAGGCCAAACCCAAGCAACGCGAGCATGCGGCGCACCATCATTGCACCGAAAGGGCGTTCGTTTTCTTCGGCTCGCAACAGCATCACCGCAAAGCCCATTCCGAATAGCAGTGAAAACAATTTGTACAGTTTGCCTTCGACGAACACTTTGACAAACCAACCGGCCGAATAATCAAGCCCGACCATGTTCCAATCGAAGCTACCCAAGCTCGCAATTGGACGGTTAAACCATTCGATATTCATCATCAAGATGCCAATTAACGCGAAACCGCGTAGCACATCCATTGCATCGATCCGTTGCCAGGCGGCAACCGGATTCATTTCATGGCCGTTTGTTAGCGGCCCAGCTTCAACTTCGTTGGGGAGCGTTGACATCTACCGTATCCATTTGATCTATCGCAGTAAGGCGGCACTGTATCGGCCCGCCACCCTGTTTGCCTATGCCGAAAATTGGGGCGAATGTTTCAAAACTTTACCAACAGTGTAACAGCGTCACAGAAAAAGAGTGGGCGAATACTGGACAAATCGGCAGAATGGCGGCCGCATTTTAAATGCAATAACAGGATACACACGATGAAAAAACTGATTGGAATGGCAATCGCCTTGCTGCTGGCCACTACGGCCTATGCACAACAAAGTGTAGGTGGCTTGCAATACACTTACTTACAAGCGCAATGGAACGACGTTGATTTTGATGACATCGACATTGACCTGGACGGCCCTGCCGCTGCAGCCAGTTTCAAAATCAACGACAGCTTTTATGTGACGGCCGATCACATGCGGGCCAGTGACCAAGGCGTACGCATGGAGCGTATCGCGGTCGCGGGCGGGTTTCGTGTCAAAATGTCGCGTGTGCTGGATATCAATATGGGCGCAGGTTTGGTCGATTACGATTTGAAAGGCATCAACTACGAAGACGATAGCGGTTTGCTGATGTATGTGCGTGCACGCGGCATGATCGAACCGAATTGGGAAATCAGCGCCGGTTTCCAATACGAAGATGCGGTCGTCAGTGATACGGCGTTTACCTTTTCAGCCGGTTATCATTTCCACAAACAAGTGTCGGCCGGCTTGGCCGTTCAAAACGGCGATCTCGACGTTACTTCGCTGTATTTGCGTTTGGCATTCTAAGTAGGGTTTGTCACAAAAAAGCCGCGATTGTTCGCGGCTTTTTTGTGCGCGATAAACTTGTCGCGCAATTTAAAACAGAAGGGCTTATTTTTTGCGTTCATATGTCGCTGTCAGTGTTGCCTTCGCCAACATATTCGCATTGAGCATATAGCCGACCAAGGCACCGCTGGCATCAGCGTTCAGGTCGAGCTTGTCGACGCTGAGCGCCCATACGGTGTGTTGATAACGATGCACACCATGTCCCGGCGGCGGACAGGCGCCACCAAAGCCGGCGGCACCAAAATCGGTGCGCGTTTGCAAGGCACCGGCTGGCATGGCGGTGGCGGAGCCATTGCTTGCCAACGATGTCGTTGTGACTGGAATATTGACGACTAACCAATGCCACCAACCACTGCCGGTGGGAGCGTCTGGGTCATAAACGGTGATCGCAAAACTTTTGGTACCGACCGGTGCATTGGCCCAAGACAGCTGTGGCGATTGATTTGCGCCGTCGCAGCCAAAGCCCTTAAATTCTTGTTGCTTGCTCATTGCCTTACCATCACGAATATCGGTGCTGGTGACACTGAATTCGGCGGCGTGAGCGGCTGATAAACACACCGTGCTGGCCAGCAAGAAAGAAAGCGTTCGATTCATCGTTCAATTCCCGTGTAAACGTGTGAGTCGATACGATAATGGGGTAAAGCTGTGCTGGCAACCTCGGTCTGACTTGTTTGACTGCGGGTGATCGGGCACAGTCGTGCGCAGTGATTCAATGTTTACAGGAGTAGCTCGTGCTACCGGTGTTTCCTCGTTGGCAACGTGCCGTGCTCAAAATTGGCAGCAATTTGATTGCGCCCGGAGGCCAAGCGTTGTCCGTGCGTCATTTGCTTGGTGTTGCGCAATTTGTGCAACAAGCGCGTTTGCATGGGCGAGAAGTGATCATCGTGTCGAGTGGCGCTGTTGCCGCCGGGCGCGCACGCTTGCGTGGTCAGCAACATGATGCACGTATCGCAGCGAAACAAGCGCTCGCTGCCGTAGGTCAAACGCAGTTGATTGCGTTCTGGCAACAGTTTTTTGATTTACCCGTCGCACAATTATTGTTAACGCATGAAGATCTGGTGAATCGTCGCCGCTTTGTGAATGCCAAAAACACCTTGCGTGAGCTACTGGCGCTCGATGTATTGCCGGTGATCAATGAAAACGATTCAGTGGCCGTCGATGAATTGCGTGTTGGTGACAATGACAATTTGGCGGCACACGTGGCGGTGTTAAGCGAGGCCGATCTGCTGATCATCGGTACCGATATCGACGGTTTATTTGATGCCGATCCACGCAGCAAAGCCGACGCCAAATTGATCCCCTATGTTGATCACGTCAGCGATAACGTGATGGCGTTAGCCGGTGGTGCCGGCTCCAAAGTGGGCACTGGCGGCATGCGCACCAAATTGCAAGCGGCACGCTCCGCTGCCGAACGCGGCATTGCGACCGTGATCGTCAATGCACAAAAACCACAAGCCTTAATGTCATTGCTGCAACAACAGGTTGATGGCACTTGGCTTGCCAGTGGCAGCGCGCCCAAAACCGCCAAAAAACATTGGATGTTGCACGCCTTGCCGGTTGTCGGTCGTGTGCACGTTGATGCCGGAGCCGCGCAAGCCTTGCGCGATAAAGGCGCATCGTTATTGCCATCGGGTGTTGTGCGCGTTGAAGGCGATTTTAACGAAGGTGACGCCATCGAAATTCTGCATGCCGATGTCGTGATCGCCAAAGGCATTGTGCAATATGATTCGGTGGCGCTGACGCGCATCGCCGGTTGCCGTAGTCAAGACATCGAACTGCGTTTGGGTTTTTCCAACGGTGAAACCGTTGTGCATCGTGATGATTTGGTTGTTGTGGATTAAGTGAAAAAGTTATGTCGATATTAATTGAATTATTGCAAGCCGCCAAACGCGCCAGTCGGGTTGTCGCGTGCGCCACCACGGAACAAAAAAATGCCGCGATTTTAAAAATAGCTGAGGCGTTGGTGACGCAACAGGACCGCATCCTCGCTGCCAATGCCCATGATATGCAGCAGGCGCGCGAAAAAAATAGTTCAGCGGCGATGCAAGATCGCCTGTTGTTGAATCCGGCGCGCATCCAAGCCATGGCTAATGCCTTGCGTGACATCGTCGCGCTACCCGATCCGGTCAACAACGAACGCGAATTTACCGTGCGCCCCAATGGCATTAAAGTCTTTAAACGCCGCATCGCGCTCGGTGTGATCGCGATGATTTATGAAGCGCGTCCCAATGTCTGCGCCGAAGCCGGTGCTTTATGTTTAAAAGCGGGTAATGCCTGTGTGTTACGTGGTGGTTCCGAAGCGTTTGCGTCGAATCAGGCGATCGCCGCCGTGTTGCACGATGCGTTGCGCGACGGCGGTTTTCCCACCGATGTGATCACGGTCATGCCGACCACCGATCGCCAGGATTTACTGACACTGCTGCAACAAGATCAGCTCATCGATTTGGTGATCCCCCGCGGCGGCGAAGGCCTGATCCGTTTTGTCGCCGACAACAGCCGCATACCCGTGATCAAACATTTTAAAGGTGTTTGTCATTTGTATGTCGATAAAACCGCCGACGAACAACTGGCACTGAATTTGTTGCTCGATGGCAAAGTGTCGCGCCCGGCCGTGTGCAATTCACTCGAAACCTTATTGGTGCATCGTGACTGCGCTACGACCTTTATGCCCAAAGCGATAAAGGCGTTGCGTGGCAAACACGTCGAGATACTGGGCTGTGAACGCACTCGTGCTTTTGACACCAGCATTGCACTGGCCACCGACGACGACTATGCCGCCGAGTTTCTCGATTTAAAAATCACGATCAAAATTGTCGACAACGCCGACGCGGCCATTGCCCACATCGCCCGTTTTGGTTCACAACACACCGAAGTCATCGCCAGCAACGACATGGCGTTAAATGAACGCTTTGTCCGCGAAGTCGATGCGTCGAGTGTCATGGTTAATGCGTCATCACGTTTTAATGACGGTGGCGAATTGGGTTTGGGCTCCGAGATTGGCATCGCGACAACAAAGCTGCATGCGTACGGACCGATGGGCTTGGAATCATTAACAGCAGAAAAATTTGTAGTGCGCGGCGAAGGGCAGGTTCGCCATCCGCTCGGATAAACGAATGATCCGGCGATGTGTAGGTACGATTAGCGAAGCGTAATCGTACGAATGAAAATCATCACAGGAGCATGAGTAGAAAAAACATGCGTACGATTACGCTTCGCTAATCGTACCTACAAGTTCTACGTTCAGGTTCTTGGAATCACGGCTCCTATAATGCATAGTGATGTTAACGAAAATCACCCAAGGATCTCGAATCGTGACGGACGTTACTGATTTAGCAAAGGTTGATAGCTTTACGAAACCAGCCACAATTTTAATTGAAAAAATATCTGATGCGGTTGGTGGAATTTTCAAACCATATCAAATGATTCGCGTTGCAAAGGCCTCTGCAGAAGTTGAGAAGATACAGGCGAAAACGCAGATTGAAATCACCGATATTCAACAACGGGCACTGCAGCGATTTCTCGTAGAGGAATCAAAAAAACAATCGAATATTGAAGCTATTACATCAATCGCCATTGAGCATCTTGACGATAAGTCTATGCCGCAAAATGTTGCTGATGACTGGATTACAAACTTCTTCGACAAGTCTCGCATAGTTTCTGATTCTCAAATGCAAACAATCTGGGCCCGCGTGTTAGCCGGAGAAGCAAACAGGCCAGGAGCATTCTCCAAAAAAACTGTCAATTTACTTGGCGACCTAGATAAAATTGACGCTGAATTATTTTTGAATTTGGGTGGTTTTTGTTGGCAAATTTGGGACATCATCCCATTGGTTTTTGACGTTAACGACAGCATCTACAATCAGCGCGGGATCAACTTTAGTTCACTCTCACATCTGGATTCGCTAGGACTCGTACATTTTGACGACGTTTTAGGGTATGCGAGATTTGGACTTCCAAAGACAGTCATTGCAAACTATTATGAGTCGTCAGCCACTCTTACTCTACCTAAAGAAGAAGAAAATAATTTACAGATAGGGAAGGTTCGACTAACACGTGCTGGTCATGAATTGGCAATGATCTGCGATTCAAAACCAGTCGAAGGATTCTACGATTATGTTTGTGGCGTTTGGGAATCTCAAGGCTTAGTCCCTAAGCGGTAAACAGTAAATTTCGTAGGTACGATGAAGGCCGTGTAAACGTGCGAATGCCAGCAATTAGTAGAATAACGTTGGCGCTGGATCTCGGCATGAACTCAGCGCCGTATTTTTCATCAATCCCAATTATTTCCGCTCACGCGCAATCGCACGCCAAGCAATATCTTTGCGATAAAACATACCATTCCATTGCACTTTATTGGCCAGTGCATACGCGTTCTGTTGGGCTTCTTGCGCCGTAGCGCCCAACGCTGTTGCACACAACACACGCCCGCCGTTAGTTAAAATCTTGCCGTCTTTTTCGCTGGTGCCAGCGTGAAACAGTTTGGCGTTTTCGCTTGATGCAAATGCGCCATGTATTTCGTCGCCTTTGCGCGGATCGTCCGGATAACCGTGCGCAGCCAGCACCACACCAACAGCAAAACGCGAATCCCACTGAGCAGTAATTTGATCGAGTTTGCCGTTCGCGCCGGCTTCGCACAGCGACACCAAGTCCGATTGCAAACGCATCATTACCGGTTGTGTTTCGGGATCGCCGAAGCGGCAATTAAATTCGATCACAAAGGGCATACCTTGATCGTTGATCATTAAGCCGGCATACAAAAAGCCAACATAGGGATGACCTTCGGCGGCCATCGCTTTGATTGTTGGATAAATCACCGTGTCCATCACCCGTTGATGCACCGTGGGCGTAACAACCGGCGCCGGTGAATAGGCGCCCATGCCACCGGTGTTCGGGCCTTGGTCGCCATCGTCGCGGCGTTTGTGATCTTGTGAGGTGGCCATCGGTATTACATTTTTGCCGTCGCACATAACGATGAAGCTGGCTTCCTCGCCCAACAAAAATTCTTCGATCACGACGCGTGAACCGGCTGAGCCAAATTTATTGCCGGACAACATGTCATCGATCGCGGCATACGCTTCGTCTTTGCTCATCGCAACGATGACGCCTTTACCGGCGGCCAAGCCGTCGGCCTTGATCACGATCGGTGCGCCGTTTTGATCAACGTATGCCTTGGCAGCCGCGATGTCGGTAAACGTTTGGTAGCGCGCAGTCGGGATCTGGTGGCGCTGTAAAAATTCCTTGGCAAAGGCTTTCGAGCTTTCCAATTGTGCGGCGTGTTTGTGCGGGCCAAAAATCGCGAGGTTGGCGGCGCGAAATGCATCGACGACACCGGCCGCCAACGGGGCTTCTGGTCCTACAATGGTCAGATCGATTTTTTCGCGCAAGGCGAATGCCTTCAAAGCGTCAACATCCGTGGCTGAAATGGCGACATTGGTTGTTTTGGGCTCGCGTGCCGTACCCGGATTGCCCGGTGCAACAAAGATCTGCGATACGCGCGGTGATTGGGCGACTTTCCAGGTCAGGGCGTGTTCACGACCACCGTTACCGATCAGGAGAATTTTCATGGCGAGTTGAGCTGACAAATAGAAGGCCGACATTATAGCGATTGCGCGCGCCTTTCGTGGCCACTCGCTGCTGTCGTCGATAAAAACCGGCTACGCTTAATCAATCGTCCGGCTGTCTCGTCTGCAAAGGGAATTTATATGTCCAAACCGGTTCCGGTGCCTGTCGATCGTCAACGTCTGTTGATCTGGCTGGCACTGTGTTTGGTCATCGGATTTTTGCTAACGTCATTGGCGAGCTATTACACGTCCAAGCGTTCTATCCGTTCGGCAATTGTTGACACCGAACTGCCGTTAACGGCCGACAACATCTACTCCGAAATTCAACGCGACTTGGTGCAACCGGTGCTGATCTCATCGTTGATGGCCAACGATAGTTTTGTCCGTCAATGGGTGTTGCACGGTGAAAACGATGCCGCGACGATGACGCGTTACCTCGCCGAGATAAAACGCGAATATCACACGGTGACAGCATTTTTTATTTCGGACAAAACGTATAAATACTACCACGCCGATGGCAAGCATCGGGACGTGCGGGCTGATCGGCCGAGCGACAATTGGTATTTTCGGGTGCGTGACTTGAATGCGCCTTATGAAGTAAATGTCGATTTTGATGAATCCAATCAGCGCGCCATGACGGTGTTCATCAATTATCGTGTGCTCGATTTCAACGGTCAGTTTATTGGTGTGACCGGTGTCGGGTTGACGGTTGCGCAAATGGACAAACGCATTCGCGACTATCAGCAAAAATATGAACGCGAAATTTTCTTTGCCAACGAGTCCGGTCAGATCGTGTTGTCGTCATCGCCGCGCTTTCAGCGTGAACGGTTTGTGCAGGAATTCCCGGTGTTGGCATCGTGGGCTATCGCCAAAGACGGCGGTGTGACCGACACACGGCAATACAACGACGGCGACGAAGTGCACCTGATGTCGGCGCGCTATATTCCCGATCTGCATTGGACGATTTATGTCGACAAAGCGGAAACGACCGCGTTGATGTCCATTCAACGCACATTAAGTTTGAATATATTGATCAGCTTCGGCGTGACGTTGCTGGTGTTGTGGTGGGTGCAACGTATCGTTGGTCATTATCAGCAACGCCTCGAAATTTTAGCGGTGACCGATCCGTTGACGAATTTTCACAATCGATTGGGATTCAATTTATTGATGCAACAACTGAGTGCGGACATGCAACGCGAACCGCGTCCGGCGTGCGCGCTGATGATTGATGTTGATCATTTTAAAGCGATCAATGATGAGCACGGTCACTTGCTCGGCGATCAGGTATTGCGTCACGTGGCCGAGCAGATCCGGGCGCAGGTACGCGCGTCCGATATGGTGTGCCGTTGGGGGGGTGAAGAATTCCTCGTGTTGGCACGGGATTGTCTGCGTGACGATGCGCAACACCTAGCGGAAAAAATACGCCACGCCGTGCGGGAGCATCCGTTTCCGTTAGCCAAGGGCGATATTTTGCGCGTGACCATCAGCATTGGCGTCAGTGAATGGCAGCGCGATGAAACCGCCACCGGCTTTTTTCATCGCGCCGATCACGCGTTGTATCAGGCGAAACGCAGCGGTCGCGATCAGGTCGTGATGGCGACCGCTGCCCAATAGAAAGATCTATTGTTCAATCAATTCGACACGCCGGTTTAACGCGCGGCCTTGATCGTGGCGATTGCTTGCGGTTGGCGCCAAATACGCGACGCCCTCGGCGCGCAAGCGAGTGGCGGCGATGTTGTAATCCTTGATCAAGGCTGCCATCACCGCTTGCGCACGTTGTTTGGATAAGGTCAGATTGTGCTGAAAATCACCGGCGCTGTCGGTATGACCAACGATGATCAATTTCAATGCCGTTTGCTCACGCAGCAATTGTGCAATGTGCGCCAGTGTTACGTTTGATTCGGCTTTGAGTGTGGCTTTATCCGTATCAAAATAGATACCGTATAACGCAATGCGACCTTGCTCGGTGATACCGCGCAACATCGCATTGGCATCGACGACAACTTTGCCGGTTTCCATCGGTTGGCTTTCAATGACAATCAGTTGGGTGTAGATCTTGTCTTTGCGTGCGCCGCCAATGCCGTAAGCGCGAGTCACATACAGCGACACATAAATGTCACCATCGCTGCGCGCCAATTTTGCGCTGAGATAGCGTTGGCCATCGGTGTGTTCACCGTGCCAGCGGTATTCGCCGACCGTTAAATTGAATTTGCGATTTTTATCTTTGTCCGCGCCGCAGCTTTGCTCCGCGCATTGCCACAGTGTGGTGAAGCCGGCCTTTTGCAAGGCTTGCTCGTAATTGGTGTAAACCTCGAGCGGCGAGCGCTCTTTGTTGGTTTCATACTGAATGCGAGTGATTTTGCCGCGTACGGTTTCGCTTTTTTCGAGACTGTCTTTGCCAATGGCGCGCCCCAGTGGCAATGCATATTCGTCAAAGGCCGTTTGCTGATAATCCACAATCTGCGAACCTTCATAGCGGCGAATCATCGGGTGATCGCTGGCACCTGCTTTGTCGGCGGCCAAGGCGGTTGGCGAGGCAAGCACAGAAAATAATAAGGGAATGACGAACAAACAGGCACGCATCGCAATACAATCCTTGTGTAGTGGGTTGCCTGCAGCATAGAGGGCGGCGCAAATTCTGGTCAATAAAAAACGGCGGAAAATATCCGCCGTTTTTTATTGACCGCATTACCAATTAATGACGGAAATGGCGCATGCCGGTGAAGACCATGGCCATGCCGTGTTCGTCGGCGGCGGCGATTACTTCGGCGTCGCGCATGGAACCGCCTGGCTGAATGACGCAGGCGATTCCAACCTTAGCGGCGTTATCAATGCCATCACGGAACGGGAAAAACGCATCGGACGCCATCACGGCACCGGCGACTGGCAAGCCGGCATGTTCGGCTTTGATCGCGGCAATGCGTGCGGAATTCACGCGTGACATTTGGCCGGCACCAACACCAATAGTCTGACGATTTTTGGCATACACAATTGCATTCGATTTGACGAACTTCGCCACTTTCCATGCGAAAATCAGATCGTGCATTTCGGCTTCCGTCGGAACGCGTTTGGTCACAACTTTTAAGTCTGCTTCGGTGATCATGCCGTTGTCACGATCTTGTACCAGCAAACCACCGTTCACACGTTTGAAATCAAAACCATCAACGCGTGTAGCGGCCCATTCGCCGGTTTCGAGTACCCGCACATTTTGTTTGGCGACCAACACGGCTTTCGCGGCGTCTGAAACTGTCGGCGCAATGATCACTTCAACAAATTGACGATCCACAATCGCTTTGGCGGTGTCGGCATCGAGTTCGCGGTTAAATGCAATGATGCCACCAAACGCACTTTCCGGATCGGTCGCATAGGCCAAATCATAAGCGGTGCGAATGCCATCGAGTGACACAGCGACACCACAAGGGTTCGCGTGTTTAACGATTACACATGCCGGTTTCACAAAGGATTTGACGCATTCCAATGCCGCATCGGTGTCGGCGACATTATTGAATGACAGTTCTTTTCCCTGTAACTGCACGGCGGTGGCCACACTCGCTTCGGCAGGTTTGGCTTCGACATAAAATGCGGCTGATTGATGCGGATTTTCGCCGTAACGCATGTCCTGTTTTTTTACAAACTGAGTGTTAAACGTGCGCGGATATTTTTCTTTGTCGCCGCGGCTGCTGATGGCGCCGAGATAATTCGCGATCATGCCGTCGTACGCCGCGGTGTGTTCAAACGCTTTGACCGCCAAATCGTAACGCAGGGCATAATCGGTGCCACCGTTTTCCAGCGCCGCAATCACGCGCGAATAATCGCTCGCGTTGACAACAATGGTCGTGTCTTTGTGATTTTTTGCCGTTGAGCGCACCATCGTGGGGCCGCCAATATCGATGTTTTCAATCGCGTCTTCCAGCGAACAATTCGGTTTGGCAACCGTTTGTGCAAACGGGTACAAATTGACGACAACGAGATCGATGGGCGCAATACCGTGCTCGGCCATCACCGCATCATCGGTGCCGCGACGGCCCAAAATGCCGCCGTGCACTTTCGGGTGCAGTGTTTTGACTCGACCATCCATCATTTCCGGGAAGCCGGTGTATTCCGACACTTCTTTCACGGCAATGGCATTGTCTTTGAGCAATTTATAGGTGCCGCCGGTCGATAGAATTTCGACGCCAAGCTGTGTCAGCTCGCGCGCGAATTCAACAATACCGGATTTATCGGAAACACTGATTAAAGCACGACGAATAGGACGTAAATCGGACATGAGGACGTTCATCTACAAGAAAGGGGAGCTAACGGGGCGAATGGCCTGCAGACAGTTGCGAGCGACGGATGTCTTTTGCTCGCAACCTGAACCTGCAACCGGAGTTACTTGCACAAATCGTATTGCTTCAATTTTTTGCGCAGGGTGCCGCGATTCAAACCCAATACTTGCGCCGCTTTGGTTTGATTATCGCGCACTTTGTCCATCACCACTTCAAGCAGCGGCGCTTCGACTTCGGCCAACACCAGATCGTACAGATTGGTGGGCATATCGCCTTCTAAGTTGGCGAAGTAATTACGAACAGCTTGATGAACATGTTCACGCAGCGTCGGTTGATCATTCTGGCTGCTGATAAAGCTGTCGTTATGTGCCGTTTTTTGTGCCACTACTGTTTCCATTGCTTACTCGCTATGCGGCGCAGGCCGCTTTGTTACGGTGTTGAAAATCCGAATCGGTTTTGATGCGATCCGACTGAAAAAACATATCCAATGCGTGCAGCTGTGCATGGGCATCGTCAAGCTGGTTAAAGGCATCACGAAAGGCGTTACCACCTTGGCGTGATTCGACATACCAGCCGACATGTTTGCGTGCGATGCGCAAACCTTTGTATTCCCCGTAAAACGTATGCAAATGACGCACATGCGCGTGCAGCGTTGCATACACTTCGTCTGCTGTCGGTGCCGGCAATTCGGCGCCGTGTTGCAGAAAATAATTCACTTCGCGAAAGATCCATGGATTTCCGTGAGCCGCACGACCAATCATCAGTGCATCGGCCTTGGTGTCGTGCAACACCCGCAAGGCTTTGTGCGGACTGTCGATGTCGCCATTCGCAATCACCGGAATCGACACCGCCTGTTTGACGGCGGTTACCGTGTCGTATTCGGCTTCACCTTTGTACAACTGATCGCGTGTGCGACCGTGCACCGTAATGGCTACTACGCCGGCTGCTTCGGCGGCTTGAGCCAACGCCACGGCGTTTTTGTCACTGGCACACACGCCGCTGCGCATTTTTAGCGTAACCGGCACATCCACCGCCGCGACCACCGCTTTGACGATAGCGATCGCCAAGTCGGGTTGGCCCATCAACGCCGAGCCCGCGTATTTGTTGCAGACCTTTTTGGCCGGGCAACCCATATTGATGTCGATGAGTTGCGCACCGCGCTCGACGTTATAGCGCGCCGCGTCGGCCATCCAATCGGCATCGGCGCCGGCGATCTGAATCGCCCGCACACCCGATTCACCGCTGTGATCGGTACGCAACCGCGATTTCTCGGTGTCACGCAGATCGGGGTTCGCCGAAATCATTTCGCCAACCGCCATTCCAGCACCCAAACGTCGGCACAGCAGACGGAAGGGTAAATCGGTCACTCCTGCCATGGGCGCCAGGATCAGGCGATTGGGCAGTTGATAAGGGCCGAGCTGCATTAGGGGAGGGGGTGGGCGAAAAGGGCGCGCATTATAGCGCTGGTCGTCTGAAATTTAACCAGTTGACTTCACGAAACTTTAGGGTTTAAACGCAATTTGATGTGGCGCAAGTGAGAGTCATTCTCATTTGGTTAGGGTCTTGTCTCCATGGCGCGATGTTGCGCTGAATTTGGCTATCTTTTTTTAGCGACAACAATAAGGAACATGATGCGGACGATCAAACAAGGGCTCTGCGTGCTGACTTTATGCGGCACTTGTGTCAATGCGCACGAATGGGCGCTGATGTATACCGGCGAATCGGCACACAATCTGCGCGGTGGCGTGAAAACCGGCGACGCCTATTTGGGCAACTTAGATCTGACGGTGCAGTGGTTGGGGCTGGATGTTTTCGCTCCCGAAGCGAGTGTGTTTGCTTATGTGTTGGGTAATCACGGTGAAAGCCCCAGCGAACTCATTGGTGATGTGCAAGTGTTTTCCAATATCGACGCTCCGGAAACCCTCAAACTGTATGAGTTTTGGTTCGAGCAACCATTCGCTGCTGGCGCAGCAAGTCTCAAAATGGGACTAATGGATTTGAACGGCGAATTTGATGTCATCGATAGCGCCGGACTTTTTCAAAACTCATCGTTTGGCATCGGCCCGGATTTTTCGCAAAGCGGCGTGAACGGGCCATCGATCTTTCCCAGCACCTCGTTTGGTGTGCGCTGGGCCACGGCGATCAGGGCGAATAGCTTTGCACAATGCATCGTGCTGGACGGTGTACCGGGCGATCCCGATAACGAAAAAGGCACGCATATTCAATTCAACAGCGGTGATGGCGTGTTGATGACGTGCGAAGCCGGCTATCGCGCCAATGCGCAAACGATGCCAAACGGTGTCAGCAAATGGGCGCTTGGTAGCTGGCGTTACAGTGCCATGTCGACAACGATCGATGGTCAACACAAAGACAATAATGATGGTGTGTATCTGTTAGCGGAACACAGCGTTTGGCGACACAGCGATCGTCGCGTGGATGTGTTTGCACGTTTTGGTCGCGCCAACGATCGCGTCAATGCGTTTGCGCGCTATGTTGGCACCGGCGTAGTGCTGAACGGCGTGGTGGCCGAAGACTATTCTGATCAAATCGGCCTTGCGATCGCATCGGTGCAAGCAAGCGATCAATTTCGTGAGGCAGAATCAACCGCAGAACGCCAATTACGCCAACGCGAAACCACATTTGAATTGGCTTATCGCTACAGCGTCAACGACTGGTTGACCTTGCAGGCAAGTTTGCAACGTATTCACAACCCGGGTTTGGATCCCTCGCTAAACGATGCCACTGCAATAGCCTTGCGCTTTGAGTTGGGACGGCATGGCGAGTTTTAAGGTTTCACACGTTGAAGCGCGCCACAGGTTGCTTCAACGTAAAGTCTTGTTGGATGTTGCTGCGCGCTACTGCATCGTGCGTCATGTCGCCTTCGAGATGATTGCGCAGTATGACGATTTAGGGGAGTGACGCCGGCAGAAAATTAAACTCAAAACCGGTTACCGTGGGTTTCGGTTCGATCACGGTAAAGGACACATGCACCGGTACATTGGCGGGCATGATGGTCGGGGGATCGTCTTTGCCTAAATATTCTTCTGGTTGGAAACGACGAGTGGCGACAGTTTGTCCTTCGATATCGGTAAAGGTCAGTTCGATATCGGGAAACGCTTGATCAAATCCCGCGTTGTTTTGCATCAGCAAATCAATTTTTAATTTTTTCGGATCGCGAGGATCTTTAACGACGCTGGCTTTTTGCACGAGCGCAATTTTGGCGACATTGCGCCGTGCCGGCAGTTCGCAATCAATGTGGGCACAGACCGCTTCGACATAGGGGCCAAGTTTTTCATCTTCACGCCATTCGGCGCGTTTGGGCCACATGATCTGCGACACCAGCAAGGCGATCAACACACTCGCTGCGCCAAACCAGATGAGTCCTTTCCACGGCCATTTGCCGCCGGTTTCTGGCAAATCGTAATAGTGCGGATCCGCCGGCGGCGTGTGCGGTTCGATGCGCCAAGAGCCGGTATCACTGTCACTGGGCAGCGGCAAGGGATCTTCCTGCAAACCGTACACGCGTTCGCCTTGCCAATTCGGATTCGCTGGCGCGGCATGTTCAGGCGGTGAAGGTGGATTGATCGGCGTATCGGGATTCACCGTGGGCATGGGCAAATCGTCGCGGTTTTCGCCGAAATCGCCGCCCGGTTTCTTCACCGGCTTGAAGCTGGCTAACTCGTCTTCCGATGGCGACGACGCAAACCAATCCGGCGGCATTGGACTGTTGTCGGTGGGAACGTCATCGCGTACTTCGAAACTCATAAAGTCGTCATCGTCGTCAGGAGCGACTCGTTGTTGCGGTTTGAATTCGCGTGCGGACGGCGGCGTCAGATCCAATTTTTCGTCGGGTCGTCTTGGCATTTGCGCCGCTGGCGGTTCGCTGTCATCTTGTTCAACGCTCAAGCCATTGTCGTCATCGAAGCGCAAGTCCTCGTCGTCGAAATCAGGTTCTTGGCGCGGCATGTCCGTGTTAACAACGATGGGCGTGTCCGCCATCACCCGCGCGGGTGTCGGCTCGGGGACCGCATCGAATGGCTGCGGTGTCGCGTCGATGCCTATATCGTCATCGTCGAGGGCGGTTTCGTCGATGGTTTCCGCCATAGCGGCATTGATTGCTGCCGGAGTGATGACGTCATCGACAGCGGCAGGAAGCGGAATCTCGTCGATGTGTTCGTGCTGCTCGTCATTGCTGACTTTTTCATCCGTATCATCACTGCCGAAATGAAAATCAGCCCAGGGATCGACGTTGATGGTTTTTTCCGTTGTCGCGGCCACTTTCTGAACGGCCATGTCGGAAGCCGGCGGTGACAGAACTGTGTCAACGGCATTGAGCGCGCGATTGACGGGCTCAGTTAGATCTTCTGGGATCTTGGCAGGTGCAGGTGCAGGTGCAGGTGCAGGTGCAGGTGCAGGTGACGGAATGGCCGCTTGTGTTACGACAGTTTCGGCGGCCGGATCTTTTTGCACCGGGCGTACGAGATTTTGTCGAGCTGGAAAAACTTGCAGACAGGCACCACAGCGAACCCGACCCTGAGCGGTGTCGAGTTGCGCGGGCGTTAAACGGAAAACCGTTTTGCAATGTGGGCAACGAGTGTACTGCGCTTCCATTCTTTTAAGTGTCGTTTTCGTTTGTTTTTAAGCGGGCGTTGCAAGCCTAGCATTATTCGCTGCTTCCATCAGCGCCGTGTGCCACTAATTCGGATCCAATCCTCATGTTGATGAATCTGCAAATCATCAAACCAGCCCGCATAACGCTGGCACATTTCTTCACCTTGTGTGGCTAACAAACCCGATAAGACGAGCTTGCCACCCTTCGGTAGCCACGTGGCAAATGAGGGCGCCAATGCGCGCAGTGGCTCGGCCAAAATATTGGCCACAATGACGTCACACTGAAAGTTTTCGGCGAGCGGTGGCAACGCAATTTCAGCGTGGTCGAGTGCGACCTGATTGCGCTGCGCGTTTTCGCGCGTCGCGAGCAGTGCTTGTGGATCGTTGTCGATGGCCGTTAAACGAGCAGCGCCCAGTTTGGCGGCCGCAATCGCCAAAATGCCGGAACCACAACCGTAATCGAGCACATGTTTGCCCTGTAAGTCGGCACCATCCAGCCATTCCAGACACAAACGCGTGGTTGGATGCGTGCCGGTACCAAATGCCAGGCCGGGATCGAGCAACAGCGGCACGGTGGCTTCGGCCGGGATCGGATGCCAGCTCGGACAAACCCACAAACGGCGGCCAAACGGCATCGGTTGAAAACGATCCATCCACACGCGGACCCAGTCTTGATCGGCAACGGCCTGCCAGCGCAGCGCGGTACCGGCGGGCCAATCGACATGAGCCATCAAATGCGCGGCAGTGGCATCACGATCGATATCGGCATCAAACAGCGCGGTCAGCACCAGTTGTTCCCACAGCGGGGTTTGGCCGGGACCGGGTTCGAGGATTGGATTGTCCTCGGCATCGACCATGGTGACCGCGAGTGCTCCGAGCTCATCGAGCCAATCAGACAGTGTGTCGGCTTGGTTGCGGTGCAGCTGCAATTTCAGTTCAATGAAGGCCATGTCATACCGCCTCGTCCGGGTGGGGCCGCTACGCTAAAGCAACTCGGCTGAAAGTCAACGGCGTACGGTATTCGAACTGGGTGCGACTACCGTACATTGCGATACAAAAGTCTACGAAATTGCAACTGATTATGTCAGGCGATCTAGGTCTAATGGACCCCGGCAGCCAGTACCGGTTTGTGTAGTGACATCCAGTGGATGGGTGCGCTCGGGAAAGCAATTCAGTGCTTGGCTGCCATTGTGTGCAGCTCTCCATTTACGGTAAAACGTAAATGAACTCTTGAATCTTGCGATATGCGAGGGGGCCAGTCGGGAACGACTGGCCCTTTTTTCGTTTTGGCGCGTCCTGCGCCAAATTCCTGTGGGCGGCTCATGCCGCGAAAAATTTCGAAACTTTTATTTATGCCTGCGTTTTTAACGCATGTCTTCGCTGCCAGAGGCGGCATGAATACCGCCCTACGGTTCTATTTCTCTTAATTTAATTTGCGATCACTGCCACGTTTTTAATTCGCGGTTGACGGCGCTGCTTTGGTTTGGCGTTCGGGCCATTTTATCAATCCGTTCGCAAATGCTGTGCCGATCAAAATGACAACGCAGGCGGCGATCATATTGCCGGTGACGCCTTCGCTTAAAAACAACGCACCCCATAACATGCCAAAGATCGGCAACAAGTATGTGACTGCAACTGCTTTGGTTGGGCCTACATGTGCGATCAACCGGAAAAACAAAATATACGCAATACCTGTGCACGCAATGCCAAGTGCAATCACCGCTAACCAACTGGTCAACGACGGTGATTGGGCCGGCCAATACATCACCGCAAGTGGCAATAATAAAATCGTGGCGGCGATTTGACTGCCGGTGGCATTCGCGAGTGGATCAACTCCGTGCAGATGGCGTTTGGTGTAGTTCGCTGAAATACCGTACGACAAGGATGCGGCCAAACCGGCCAGCACGGCCCAGCCGCTGCCATCGCCTTTAAACGACACTTTGCCCCATACCAACACCACCACACCGGCAAAGCCGATCAGCAAACCGATAATGCGTATCGGTGTCAATTTATCACGCAACCAGAAATACGCGACTATCGCGCTGAACAACGGCACACTGGCATTTAAAACAGCGGCAAATCCGGCCGTCACGTGCAAGGTCGCGTACGCAAATAACGTAAATGGGATCGCCGAATTGATGGCGCCAACCACGGTGAAATGCGGGGTTTTTCCGCGCAGTTTCGGCAGGCCTTTTTGCCAGCTCAAGATCAGCAACAAAAACACCATTGCGATCGCAACGCGAATGGCGATCAACGGTATCGGACCAAATTCCGGTGCGGCGACGCGCATGAACAAAAAAGACGAGCCCCAGATAGCGGCTAATAGCAGCAGCTCAAATAAATCACGCGGTTTCATGGTGTTTCCTTCAGTGGTGTGCTGTTTGCAGTGTCTGGGAAGTGGGCGGAATGAGCTATCAGATTCCTGCAAACTAATTTGCCATTAAACATTGATCCCAATACGGGTTGTCGCCGAACGTTTGGACAAAAAAATCGAGCGCGGCTTTTACTTTGGCCGGCAAATGTTTGCGATGTGGATACATCGCGTAAATGGTTTCAGGTGTATGCGTCCAATCGTGCAAAAGTGCGACGAGTTTGCCGCTTAACAAATCATCGGCGACACAAAAACTGGGCAGACGTGCGACGCCTTGACTGGCGAGCACCGCATGGCGCAAACCGAGCAAACAGTTGATGCGAAAGGGGCCGGTGACAAACACCGATTCGGCACGACCAAGACCGACGAACTCCCAGCGACTGTTGTTGACACAGCTACCCAATAAACACGGGTGACGAGCGAGATCCGACGGCAATTGTGGCGTGCCATTGCGCGCCAAATAGTCCGGTGATGCGACGATCACTTGGCGTGAGGTGGTCAGGCGACGCGCGATCAAACTGGAATCTTGTGGTTCACCGACATCGAGTGCGAGATCAAACCCGCCTGCCACCAAATCGATCTTGCCGTCGACGAGGCTCAATTCCACATCGACTTCAGGAAAGCGATGCTGAAAATTAGGCAGTACCTTGGTGACCTGCGACAGGCCAAACGACATTGGTGCCGCCAAGCGTAAAGTGCCGCGGGGGGCGGATTGCAACTGCCCCAAATGTTGTTCGGCTTCTTCCGCTTGGGTGACGACTTGCAGGCAATAGGCATGAAAAGCCATGCCCGCTTCGGTGGGCGTTAGCTTGCGTGTCGTGCGATTTAACAGCCGCACGCCCAAATGCGTCTCGAGACGCGCGACCGCTTTACTGACAGCGGCTTTGGACAAATCCAGATCACGGGCGGCGGTGGAGAATCCGGTGGATTCAACGACTTTGGCAAAAATCGCCATGTCGGCCAGGCGTTCAGTCAGTGCCATGATGGTTCCCGCTTGCAGTGCAGGTGCACAGCTTACGCCGGAATATCGCGCCGATCAGCTCTCAACGGGAAACAGTCTGATAACAATTCAATGTATTGGACGTCAAAAGTACGTCAATAAGGGGCGTAACGGGTCCCTCAGGGAATATAAGGCGGTCAAACGACCGCCTCATCGCCTATGCCGCTGCAACGACTTGGTGAGACACCGGCTGCAAACGCGCTGTGAAATGTCGCAACACGGGCGGTTCATAAACAAATTCATAACCCGAAATGGCGTCGGCGTTTTGTTTTACGGCGAGCAACGCTTCCACGATGTAATCCATGTGATCGTTCGTGTACGTGCGGCGTGGAATCGTTAAACGCAGCAATTCAAACGGCGACGGTTCCTGTGCTTTGGTGACGGGATGGCGGCCCAACAACAATGATCCAATTTCAACACCGCGAATGCCAGCTTCCAGATACAAAGCATTGGCAAGCGCATGCGCCGGAAATTGATGCGCCGGGATCGATGGCAACATTTTTTTCGCATCAATAAACACGGCGTGTCCGCCGACTGGCCATTGAATCGGAATACCGTTTTGACGCAGTGATTCGCCCAAATATTCCACCTGCGAAATGCGATAAGCGAGGTACTGTTCGTCAACGACCTCTTTTAGTCCGATCGCCAGCGCCTCCATATCACGACCAGCCAAACCGCCGTACGTCACAAATCCTTCCATCGGCACGCAACGCACTTGCACCGAACGAAACAATTCTTCGTCACTTTTAAAACAACACAAGCCACCGATATTGACGAGCCCGTCTTTTTTGGCCGACATCGTCATCATGTCACCGCAGGCAAACATCGCGCGCACAATATCGGTGATCGCCGCCTGTTGAAACGCCGGTTCGCGCTGTTTAATAAACCAGGCATTTTCGGCAAATCGCGCGACATCCAGCACCACCGCAATGCCGTGTTGTTTGGCCATGGCAGCCACGGCGCGCATATTTTCCAGGCTTATTGGTTGACCGCCAGCGCTGTTGCAGGTGACGGTCATAATGATCGCGGCGACATTGTCGGCACCGACCTCCGCAATCGTTTTTTGCAGGAGCGGTAAATCGAAATTACCTTTCCAATCAAAATACGTTTGCGTGTCGAAGGCTTCCGGTGTCAGCACATTGATCGCGCGTGCACCGGCCATTTCGACATGCGCTTTGGTCGTATCAAAATGATAATTCGACAAAAATACCGGTGCTTGGCCGCGGCAACGTTTAACCAACTCGGGAAATAAAATTTGTTCAGCACCTCGACCTTGATGCACCGGGATTGTGAATGGGTAACCGAACAATTGCTCAACGGTTTGCTGCAAATGAAAATAGTTGCGTGATCCGGCATACGCTTCATCGCCGAGCATTAAACCGGCCCATTGCCGATCACTCATCGCGCCGGTGCCACTGTCAGTCAACAGATCAATGAACACATCATCCGCACGCAATAAAAACGGATTGTAACCGGCGGCGATCAACGCGGCTTCGCGTTCGCTGCGGCTACGTAACACAATGGGTTCCACCATTTTGATGCGGAACGGTTCGGGTAATCGTTTGGACATGATGTCTACCTATAAAAACTCGGAAAAAGCCAACGAGCGATGGCTCAGCGAGACATCGCAGTGGGAACAAAAACGCGACTTTTTTACAGGCGTGGAAAATCGAATGTCAGCACGACATCAAGCGTGTACCACTTCGGTGAAGAACGGCAGCGAGGCATGTGACGATTCGGGTATGGGGCTTGGGTATCAGTATGCCGCCATGCTGACAAATTGTTTTGCGCCAGATCAACCGGCAGCCGGCAGAAAAAAAGGTCAAAACTGGTCGGGACAGGCAGATGGATTGAGAGGAAAGCGATGAAAGATTAGACAGCACTTCCAAAAAACAAATAGTATCTTCACGCTTTCTATCTGATTATTAGACTTTTCTATCATGCGCCTTGACCTTGATTCCGTCCTGACCCTCGCCGTTGTCGTCGAAGAGGGCGGCTTTGCCCGCGCTGCTGACAAGCTGCATAAAGCACAGTCGGCGGTGTCCTATCAAATCAAAAAACTCGAAGATGCGTTGGGCCTGACACTGCTGGACCGCAGCGGCTATCGCGTCGCACTGACCCCGGAAGGGCAAGTGTTGCTCGCCGAAGGCCAGCGCTTGTTGGCGCAGGCGCGCAATATGGAAACGCTGGCACTGCGTTTGCGCGAAGCGTGGGAGCCGCGCCTGACCTTGGTGATCGATGGCATTTTGCCGCTGGAACCGATCATGTTGGCGCTGAAAAAAATGGCCGATGAAAATGTGCCGACGCGCATTCAAGTCAAAGTCGAATTTTTGCACGGTGTGCAATACCGCTTTAACAAAGATCAGGCCGATCTGATGTTGGTTAAAGACGCCGAGTTGCAACCGTATTTGATTGCTGAAGATCTGCCCGAAATTGATTGTGTGTTGTGTGTGGCGCCAAACCATCCGCTCGCGGCGATGCCCGAAGTGGATCTGTGGACATTGCAGCAACATGTTGAATTGTCGGTGCAAGATTCCAGCGAACGCGGCGATGACAATTTGATGTTCGGCGGCGAACGTGTGTTTTACCTCAGCGGTTTTATCGCCAAACGTTCAGCGTTGTTGATGGGGCTCGGTTTTGGTTGGATGCCCAGCTTTTTGGTCGCCGATGAAATCGCCGATGGGCGTTTGAAAGAAGTGAATTACACCGGCGGTTCACGTTACAAATTTACACCCAAAATGGTTCACCGCATGGATAAACCCCTCGGCCGCGCCGGCAAAATGCTGGCCGCCGTGCTGCGCCAAACGGTGGAACAGACGGCGGGTAAAACGACGATTTAAATGTGATCGATTGGTTTAACGCAAGCGCTGAAAAAGGTCGCGAGCGGCGACTTGCAGTCGTTGCTGCGTTTGCGGATCGGACTCATTGCTTAAAATGGCAATCGCCAGGTCTTGTTCGGGATAAATCGCCGCATACGAACTGAATCCAAACGAACCGCCGCTTTGCCATAACTGCCGCACACCCCGCCAATCCGTTTTCATTTGCCAGTTGAGTCCGACGGCGTAATGCGGCAAAGCACCGTGGGTAGCCGTATGCGACAACGCAATCGCCGGATCACGTTCATCAAGATGGTGACGCAAATAACGCAGCAGATCATCGGTAGTCGTGCGAATGCAGCCATCGGCGCCAATAATGCTGGTATTGCGTGGCATCAACGTGGCTTTTTCGTTGTAACCAAAGGCCAGTTGCGGATGTTCCACTTGTTTGGTTTGCAGCTCACTGTTGGGCATGGCCAATGGCGTAAACAATTTGTCGTTGAGCAACTGTGCAAACGATTTGTGATAAAGCCGTTCAAGAATCAATGCGACCAGATCCGCTGCCATATTGGAGTAACGAAATTGGCTACCGGGTGCTGCAGTCAATTTAACGGCGTGTAAATCGGTAAAAAACTGTTCGCGCGTGTAAGTCGATTGCGCTGCGATGAGACGATACGGAATCTGTTCATAGTTTTGATCCGCGAATATAGCTGGTTTGTCAGGGAAATAATTTGGCAGTCCAGAGCGATGATTGAGCAGATGTTTGATGCGAATGGGCTCACCCTTAAATTCAAGATTGGCGTAATTGCCGTCGAGATATGTACGAACATCATCGTCGAGGGCCAATTTGTTTTCGATCACGGCTTGTGCCAACAACGTGCCCGTCATGGTTTTCGTGATGGAGCCGATCTCGTAACGCGTCTTTTGTGTCGGTAACACCGATTTTCCGTGTTTGGTGGTCCCGTAGTGAAATACATAAAATTGCTTCTGGTAATAAACGCCGACCGAAAATCCGACTGAGCGTGGATCGCGACTTAAGCCTTGCACGGCCGCGTCGATTTGTTTTTCTAAACCGCTGCGACGAGGATTATCACCTGGCAACGGCGTACTGCGGCTGTCGTTAAGCACTACCAAATCGAGATCATGAAATTGTGTGGAAGAAGCTGCACTTAATTCGAGTCGCAACGTTTGTTTTTCACCGTGTAATTTGAAGTACTTAACATCCTTCAAATCATCCGTTAACACGCTGCTGTTGATTTTGCCGCTGCCGTTACGGCTGTCTTGCAGCCAAGCGACAAAGTCTGACTCGGAAAGGTTGGCTTGCAATGGTTTTGCGGCCATTGCGTAAAGGGTGTTGAATTCACCCGCGTTATAGTGCTTAACAAAAAGCGCAGTTAAGGTTTGATGTGCTCGCACATCGGCAGTGGGGTCGGTGGCGGTAGCATTCAAAGTGAATACAACAAGCCATAAAGCCAAAATACAGCGAATCATCAACATCTCCAGCAGATAAACACGGATTTATCGCGACGATCAGCAGCGACAAAGATCCGATAGCTCTTAGCAGACGTTGAGATGCGCGAAAAAGTTTGAATGCGGGAGGACAATAGATGGGTGGCAGCCTGCTGTTAACTGCGAGCAGGCTGCCGATAACGACAACGTTCGCGTGTTTAGTCGCGTTTATCGCTGGTGATCACATACAAACCACCAAAAATAATAAACACTGGCACCCAGCGCCAAAAATGGCGGAAGTCGAGTAACATGATTAAGGCTACCGCAATGATCAAGCTGCCAGTGACCACATGGCGCGCAACGCGCATCGAAAAACCTTCTTGCTGATAATGTGTCCACGCCTGTGACAGCGGGCTGATGGCGCCAATAAAAATAAACAGCGCCCACCAATTATCAAAATCAAACAGATCAAAACGAAAACCAAAATTGTCAGCGAGCCAAATGGCGCCGACCAACATAATGACGATACCCAACACGGTATTGGTGATACGGTGACTGCGTTTTTCGATGTGAGCAATCTCGTTGTTGTCGTTCATCGTAAGGCTCCCTTGCTGATGACGTTTCTGGTTTTACTCAAGGCGTCGGCATGACGCAAGTGCCATTCGGCTATTGGCTCCACTAACTTGTAAACACTTGCGTCGTGAAAATCATTACTGCTGACGACAAATGCCTTCAAGTTGTTCCACCGTCAAGCTGGTGTCACTGCAGCGTGCAAACATTGCGTTGCCGTCAGCTTCGTACGCCGCGACAATGCGCAAGGTGTGATTACTGCCGGTGTTTTCATCGATCGCGTTTAACGTGATCTCCATCGCCGTTTCCGTCAATTGCAACTGCGCGATACCCACGGACTGCAAATCGCTTTCCGTCAACTCCATCATTTCAAGCGTCACTTGCTCGATTGGATGGGCTTTATACGCGTCAACATACGCGGTAGCGATGTACTGCAAACTGATCAAGGTATTGCCCAAATCAGTGGTGGCGGCCGTTTCGCTGCTTTGTTCAGTCACCGTGTTGTCGGTATACGACGATTCCGCCGACGATTCCGCCGACGGTTCTGTCGCATAGGGATCGGTTGTGGGTTCGGTCGGC
>JAYSCL010000036.1:0-5227 GCA_041914905.1 Enterobacterales bacterium | reverse complement strand
CGACGATTCCGCCGACGGTTCTGTCGCATAGGGATCGGTTGTGGGTTCGGTCGGCATCTGAAATTGCGATTCCATTTCGGCCATTTGTGATTGCATCACGTATTCTTGAAACTTAGGAAATGCAATTGCGGCGAGCACGCCGATGAACGCCACAAAAAAGAAAATCGCGCCAGCGCCGGGAACGGCGGAGCGTGGTGTGAAAAAGGCGAATAAATACGCCAACGGATGGCGACGTGGCATGTCGGGGGTTTGGCCGCGACCGAGCGCAACAATGTGCGCCAAACGTTTGGTTAACCACGGATAATCATTGGTTAATTCATGGAAGCTCATCCAGAACCCACGGGTTTCTTCCACTTGCTTTAAAAACGCGGTCATTTTGACTTCGGCCCATTTGCGATCGCCGCTCGCCAGCACGGTCAACGCGTAGCACGCGTCAACTGGGGAATCGGAGCAGGTCAAGCCATAACGATCACAGGTGTATTCGCGTGCGCGTGAATACGCGCTGCCGAGCAGCGGCAACCATAACGCCGGTGCCAGAAAGGGGCCCCAGCTGAGATGGCCGCGTTGGATGTGAGCCAATTCATGGCCGATATAAAATTTGACCAAAGAGGGTTTGCGTTCGAGGGCATCAACAATGCTCGAAAACAACACGACAAAATCTTTGCGCAAGAAACGCGTTGCCAACGCGTTCAGCATGCCGTCGCTGTTCAAAATGTAAAGGCGCGGCGGCTCTTTGATATTCAGCTTGGCGCAACATTCGTTGTAGCGCGTGTACAAATCAGGAAACTGCTCGCTGGTGACTTCGATGCCATTGCCCTTGATCCAGGCAATAAAACCGGCGTGCACAAATAAGTAAGAGAGGAAAAACAGCAGCAGTATCGCAAGAATGACGCCGACGGTGCCAATGATGGCCAACGTCCATATTATTGCTGCCAAAATGGCGGCGATGACGAACAGTGTGCGTTCGTTCTTATAAACCAAATCTTTCATCGGAGACCCCTAAAGCAAAACGGCCGTACAAAACGGCCGCGCTACTTTAGGTAGTTACCCTCTGATCTGCAATCGGATTAGCCGCTGATGATACCGTCATGGCGGAACATATCGCGCAAACCGCGTATTGCTTGGCGGGTGCGTTCCTCGTTTTCGATCAAAGAAAACCGGATATGGTCGTCACCAAATTCGCCAAAGCCGATGCCAGGACTGACGGCGACCTTGGCATCACGCAGAACTTTTTTGGAAAACTCCAGCGAGCTCATTTCTTTGTACGCATCCGGAATTTTGCTCCAGACAAACATCGTGGCTTTCGGCTTTTCAATCGTCCAGCCAATTTTGTTCAAGCCATCACACAACACATCGCGGCGTTTGCGGTAAATCTCGCAAATCTCGCTGACGCACTCTTGCGGGCCTTCCAATGCCAAAATCGATGCCACTTGAATCGGCGCAAACGTGCCGTAATCGTGGTAGCTCTTGATGCGTGCCAACGCGCTAACCAATTCTTTATTGCCCACCATAAAGCCGACGCGCCAACCGGGCATATTGTAACTTTTCGATAACGTAAAAAATTCCACGGCAATGTCTTTGGCGCCGGGCACTTGCAAAATGGACGGAGCCACATAGCCATCAAACACGATGTCCGCATAGGCAATGTCGTGAATGATCCAGATGCCATATTCTTTACACAGTGCGACGACTTTTTCGAAAAACGCCAGATCAACACATTGTGTCGTGGGGTTCGATGGAAAATTCAAAATCAATACTTTGGGGCGCGGGTACGACAAACGGATCTGATTTTCTAACTCCGCAAAAAAATCGACGCCTTCTTTCATCGGCACACTGCGAATATCGGCACCGGCAATAACGGGCCCGTAAATGTGAATCGGGTACGACGGATTGGGCACCAACACGGCATCGCCTTTGTCGAGCATCGCTAAACACAAATGCGCAATGCCTTCTTTTGATCCAATGGTCACAATCGCTTCGCTATCCGGATCAATATCGACATTGAATCGACGCTGATACCAGCCGCTAATGGCTTTGCGCAAACGCGGAATGCCTTTTGACACGGAATAACGATGCGTATCCGGCCGTTGTGCCGCTTCGATCATTTTGGCGACGATATGCGGTGGTGTCGCGCCATCGGGATTGCCCATGCCGAAATCGATGATGTCTTCACCACGTTTACGCGCCGCCGCCTTCAACTCACCGGTGATGTTAAACACATACGGTGGCAGACGTTGAATACGCGAAAACGACGACATGATGCAAAACTCCTAATATAAGAAAGGGAAGAAATAACGTAACGGAATGGCCGATTGTACGGACTTTATGCAGCAGCGCAATTGCTTCGTAAAACGATTCGCCGTGTTCAACAAAATAGACAAACGCTGATGTCAGTGATAACGGTACAACCATAACGATTCATCGTACGGCGGAGTTCGTTCAGGCCATTAATGTTCAACTTTTGGGCAATGTCACATCGTGTTGGGCGCGTGTTGGTTGGCGACATGGCGGCGCAGCCGCGTACGAACCGCTACACTATTCGGCAGTACAGACAGCGGATACCTTTGCCATGGCCCATATCACCCTAACCCGATACCTGATTGAAAAACAGCGTGAAAAAGACGCGATTCCGGCGGATCTTCGTTTGCTGATCGAAGTGGTGGCGCGCGCTTGCAAAAGCATCAGCAATGCGATTGGCAAAGGTGCCTTGGCCGGTGTTTACGGCAACGCCGGTACTGACAATATCCAAGGTGAAGCACAAAAAAAGCTCGATGTGCTGTCGAATGAAATTTTGCTCGAAGCCAATGAATGGGGCGGTCATTTGGCGGCGATGGCGTCCGAAGAAATGGACGACCCGCATGCGATTCCGCATCGCTTTCCCAAAGGCGAATACCTGTTGGTATTTGATCCGCTTGATGGTTCATCCAATATTGATGTCAATGTGTCGGTTGGCACCATTTTCTCGGTGCTGCGTTGCCCCGAGGGTGTTGAACCTACCGAAAAAGCCTTTTTGCAAAAAGGTACACAGCAAGTTGCCGCCGGTTACGCGGTGTATGGTCCCTCAACACAATTGATCTTGACCGTGGGAGATGGCGTCGATTGTTTTACCCTCGACCGTGAACAAGGTTCGTTTGTGTTGACGCAAAAAGGCATGACGGTGCCAGCGGAGACCAAAGAATTTGCGATCAATATGTCGAATCAGCGCTTTTGGGAAGCGCCAGTACAACGTTATGTCAACGAACTGGTGCAAGGTAAAGAAGGCGTGCGCGGCAAAGATTTTAATATGCGCTGGATCGCGTCAATGGTCGCCGACGTGCATCGCATTCTGACGCGCGGTGGTATTTTTATGTACCCACTCGACAGCAAGACCAAAGACAAGGGCGGCAAATTGCGTTTGATGTACGAAGCCAATCCCATGGCGCTGTTAATTGAACAAGCCGGCGGTGCCGCCACCACTGGTCGTCAACGCATTCTCGATATTCAACCGAGCAGTTTGCATCAACGCGTGCCGGTGATCTTGGGATCAAAAGAAGAAGTCGAACGGGTGACGTCGTATCATCAATGAGTTTTAAGAAAAATAAAGGCTGCTGAGGCAGCCTTTATTTTTGGCAGAAAATTTTGCTTCAATAAGCAGAACCATCTTTGTGACTGAACACCCATTGCCCGTCGACAAAATCCGCACGTAAATCTTCATCCGGATACGTCACCTGATCGCCCGCGCTGCGATCGCCCACTTCAAGATAAACAACGTCTTCATTGCTGCGATTCACCAACTGATGGCCATTGCCGCTACCGGCTCTAAAACCGGCGCACATTCCCGCTGCCAACAATGTTTCACCTTCGTCGGTGATCAGGGTTGGCGCGCCGCTTAAAATAAAAATAAATTCGTCTTGTTTGGAATGGGCATGGCGCAAGGCTGATTGTCCACCTGGCGCGATTCGCGTCAGATTGACGCCAAAATTTTGCAGACCAAATAAATCACCTAATACGTGTTTGCTGCGCTTTTCCATCAACTCAGCAAAGGGCGATGGATAAACGGATTTTTTGTTGCGCGGTGGAACGTCGCCACTTTGGATGGCTATCGGTGCGGTATTCATGGTGCAAGGGCCTGCGTTGAGTGAACTGTGCCATCGTAATTTAGCGTGCAAAATTCGTCGAGTGATCATTTCACCCAATGCCCGGATAGGTGGCACGTGTTCACAATTTGTGGTGAATGACAGTGGTCTGAACTCATTTGTCGTAGCGGTGGCTTGGTATTGTCCTATCAGATACCAGTTGAAATCATCAGGATCGCGGCGACGCAAAAACGCTGTTAGTGAAAAACTATGTTGAGCAATCCTCGTGATTTTCCTGAATTATTGGCCGTTGCCGAAAGTGAGCGCGCTACCGTATTCAAGCACTGCCGCCGGTTGGTTTGGCAGCAGCTACTGCAAAGCACATACACGGTTTATCCGGTGATTTTTATCGGCGCCGCGATGATCATCGGACTGCTATTGAATGTTGTCTGGTTGTTCACGGTTGTCAGCGTGGTGTTGGCCGTGTGGTGGCTGCGTCAGCACTATATTCAATGCTTGCACGCACAACTTTATTTAGAGATCAAAGTGCGTCGCGCCACGCAGCTCGCTTCGCCCAACAAAACATTGGGCGACTGGTTACGTGAGCTGTCTCACGAAACACTGCGCCCATAATGCACTTTTGCCGTTTGCTTATTATTTGAATTAGCCAAAACAAAAACGCCCGCGATTGCGGGCGTTTTTATTCGCAAATAATCTCAGTGATTTTTGCGCAGCTTTTCTTCGAGATAATGAATCGACGTGCCACCGTGTTGGAAGTTGCTGTCGTTCATGATTTCGCGTTGCAGCGGAATATTGGTTTTGATGCCGTCGATAACCAGTTCTTCCAACGCTGTTTGCATGCGTGCAATGGCGGTCGCACGATCGTCGGCGTAACAAATCAGTTTGCCGATCATGGAATCGTAATACGGCGGTACTTTATAGCCGGCGTAAATATGCGAATCCCAGCGCACACCCGGGCCACCGGGAGGATGGAAGCGTTGAATCAAACCCGGTGAGGGCACAAACGTAAACGGATCTTCGGCGTTGATGCGGCATTCAATCGCATGGCCTTTAAACGCGATCTGCTCTTGTTTGACCGACAAGGACATGCCTGCGGCAATGCGCAATTGTTCTTTGATGATGTCGATGCCGGTGATCATTTCGGTGACCGG
>JAYSCL010000035.1:6578-42419 GCA_041914905.1 Enterobacterales bacterium | reverse complement strand
GTTTACCATCGTTGGCAAAACATTGAATGGAACGAAACGACATTTCCAAATAATCACGATTTTCTTTCATGGATCACGGAAGCGGCGACAATCCAAGCTGTTTCAGGAATTCGTTGTGTTTGCTTTTTGCAACTGAAATGGCCTGCTCAATTTCGACGAGTTGTTGGTGTACATCTTTGAGATCGATTTCTTCTTCAGCAACTGACGTACTCACATAGCGCGAAATGTTCAGGTTGAAATCGTTTTTCTCGATTTCAGCCATGCTAACTCGGCGTGAATAGCGTGGATCTTCGGTGCGGTAGCGGTAGGTGTCAATGATTTTGTCGATATGCTCTTTCGTCAGTTGATTCTGACGCTTTCCTTTCTCGAAGTGCTCGGCGGCGTTGATGAAGAGCACATCATCGGGTTTTTTGCATTTTTTCAACACCAGGATGCAAACGGGAATGCCTGTTGAATAGAACAGGTTTGCCGGCAGACCGATGATGGTATCGATATGGCCATCTTTCAGCAGTTTGGTGCGAATACGTTCTTCGGCGCCGCCGCGGAACAGCACGCCGTGCGGCAAGATGATGGCCATCACGCCGTCGTCTTTCAGGTAATGCAGGCCGTGCAGCAGAAAGGCAAAGTCTGCGGCGCTCTTCGGCGCAACACCGTGATTCTTGAAGCGCATGTCCTCACTGATGCTGTCGGTGGGATCCCAGCGATAGCTGAACGGCGGGTTGGCGACCACCGCATCGAAAGCAGGTTTTTTCGCCGGATTGGTTTCGCGCAAAAAATCCCAGGCATTGCTGAGCGTATCGCCGTGATAGATCTCGAATTCGGTATCTTTCACCCCGTGCAGCAGCATGTTCATGCGCGCGAGGTTGTAGGTGGTGATGTTGTATTCTTGGCCGTAGATCTTGCCGATGTTGCCGCCGGCGTCTTTCATGCGGTGCCGAATATTCAGCAGCAGTGAGCCGGAACCACAGGCGAAGTCGAATACGCTTTCCAGTTTTTTCCGCGTTCCTTCCTTCGGTTCTTGACTATCGAGCGTCACGATGGCCGAGAGGATGTTCGAGATCTGCTGCGGCGTGTAGAACTCGCCCGCTTTTTTTCCCGAGCCCGCGGCGAACTGTCCGATCAGGTATTCATAAGCATCGCCCAGCGTGTCGGCGTTGGTCGAGAACTGCGACATGCCACTGGCCAACTCGGAGATGATCGAGCACAGCTTGGCGTTGCGCTCTTCGTACTTGCGGCCTAGCTTGTCGGAGGCGAGATTGATCTCCGAGAACAAACCTTGGAAATTGCTCTGAAAAGATTCTTCCTCGATGTACTTGAAGCCCTTCTGCAAGGTATCGAGCAACTTGTCGTCTTGCGTCTTGGCCAGATGAACGATGGTGCCCCACAGGTAATCAGGCTTGATCACGTAATGCACCTTGCGGCGCATCTGTTTTTCAAACGCTTCACTATCACTGGGGTTTGAGTCGTACCAGCGCGCCAATGGCGGCTTGGCGTCACCGTTGGCGGCCGCGGCGTCGTTCTTCGGGTAATCCGAGCCCAGCTCTTTCTGTGCAGCCTGCTCGTAGTTATGCGAGAGGTAGCGGAGAAACAGGAAGGACAGCATGTAATCGCGGAAGTCGTCCGCATTCATCGCGCCGCGCAACTTGTCGGCAATCGCCCACAGGGTCTTGCCAAGTTCTTTCTGATCGTGTTCGGTCATGGTTTCGGGCGCTTCTTCAAAGTGTTTTCAAGGGCTTGTAGCTCGGCGTCGTCCTGCGCATCGGCGAGGCGGGCCTCATCTTGTTTGCGGCGTTGATCGTAATCCAGATAGCGCTCGCTGGTGGTGCGCTCCATCGTTGCATGGCTGACTTTGCCGGTATGTGTGAGCACCGGAAAGCCGTTACCCGTGAGGATCTGTTCCACATTGTGGCGCCAGAAACTCATGCGAATTTCTTCGCGACGCTTGGTACGCAACTCGGCGGTTTCCAGAAAGATCACCACCAGCCGGTTCAGGGTGTCGATCTCATCGGCATTCAGGTAGTTCTTGGCGATCAAAATGTCTTGCTTGCGCACCTTATTGCCCTGCCAATGCAACAGACCAAAATGACGGTCGTCGGGATTGGCGCGGGCCAGAATCAGCTCAGCCGCAGTCTGCTCTGTCACCGCGTACAGCAATAGGTTTTGCACCGAGGCAAAAAAGGTTTGCGTAGCTTGATCGGTTTTGTCGTAGTCGCTGGCCAAGGCAAACAGATCGCGCACTTTCTGATAAAAACGTTTCTCTGAGGCGCGAATGTCGCGGATGCGCGCCAGCATCTCGTCGAAATAGTCCGGGCGGCCGTCCGGGTTTTTCAGGCGCTCATCGTCCAGCACAAAACCCTTGAACAGATACTCCTTGAGTACCGTCGAGGCCCAGCGGCGGAACTGCACTCCACGCGGCGAGCGCACGCGATAGCCCACGGCCAGAATGGCGTCGAGGTTATAGAGCGAGACCGGGCGCTGCACCTGTCGCGAGCCCTCGGTTCGAACGGTCAAGGATTCCTTGACAGTTGCCGCCGGGTCCAGCTCTCCGTCCTGAAACAGGTTCTTTAGATGCAGCGAGATGTTCTGCTTGGTGGCGTCAAACAGCTCGGCCATCTCCAACTGCGTTAGCCAGACGGTCTGTTGCTCAGCCCGCAGCTTGATCTGGCTGCGCCCGTCTTCGGTGGTGTAGAGGATCAGCTCGTTCATGCGGTCGTGGCCGGTGCGGCTATAGGGTGGGCTGCGGGCGTGGGCGCTCCAAGAATGTCTGGCAGATCAAAATGAAACGCGGCGGTAAAGTCTTCCAGAATGCGCCGGAACAACGCTTTGTTGTCTTCGCCCATTTCAGTCGGTTCATGGATGGCGTATTTGCCATGGCTGAGCAGGTTCAAAGCGCGGTTGTAGAGCGCCAGGTCTTCTTCGTTCAGCGCCTTGAGGCAGAAGGAAATGTCCGAGTGCCCAAAGAAAGACGCCGTCTTTTCCATGATGCTGCGCAGAGCGTTGAAATGAAACGTGTAGAGCTTGCCAGTGCCGGGGGCTGCGGCCATTTGCAGCTCCGCAAGTGACGCGACATGGTGAAAGAATGGTGTGTCTTCAGTAGCGCGCAATGTGTATGCGCCATCCCCGTTCGGGCGATGCAGGAAGTAGCGTTTATGTGCAACCTTCGGCTCTCCCTCCTTCGCCCTGCCAATTTCGTTGCACATTACGTTGAAGAAAAGAGCGTGATGCGAAGAGAACACCACCTTGATTGGCGCAGGTGCTCCGTTTAGGGCTTTGCGGCTCGCCATCCGGCGCAGCAGCTTGGCGAGGTCGCAGGCGACGGCAATCGCGTTGTTATCATCCAGTGATGAAATCGGATCATCAATGTAGACGTGCTTCACCGCCGAATAGGCATCGGGATATTTCAACAGCTGTTCACAGATGGCCATGAACACGCACCAGATAAAAATGTTCTGCTCGCCCCGAGAAATCTTGATGTGCGATTGGTCGCCTTTGCTGAACTTGACGAACACAGGCCTGGAGAAAGACTCCTTTCCTTGCTTCACTTCTTCAAACGTGAAATCAAAATCAAAGTCCGCGTAACGCCTCAAGTATTCATCAATGGTCGGCTCAAGAGGCTCGTTCTTGAACCCATCAAAGAACTGCGAAACCTGATTTATTTTCATGCCGCGAACGGCATCGTTTTCAAGATCGTTGTCCCAAGTGAAGAGGTCTTCGGTGTAGGCATTGAAGTAGAGGGTGTCCCCGATGCCGCTCGGATTTTTCTTCGTCTTACGCTTACCCTCGTCCTTGAACTCCATCGATAGCCGCGTCTTGCCAGTGCGGTTGTAGGCATAGAGAAGGATGAGTTCGATCCCGGCAAGGTCAGATCGCAGCTTTCTCGCGAGTGTCAGCAGGCTGGCATATGTGTTGATTGTTGGCTTAGCGCTCATGCTTCAACCTCCTCCAGCGACGGGAAGAGCTGCTGCATCAGGCTTTTCTTGTGGGCCTTGAGGGCTTCGAGTTTTTGGGCTTCGGCGGTGATCAGGGTGTCAAGGCTGCTTAGGCACGAAGCGATGCGTTGCTGTTCTCTTTCTTCTTTCGGGAGTTGAATGGTCAATGATTTTAGCTGGCTACCTGTAATAAGCGGCTGGCCCGATCCGAAGATCATTTTGTTTAAGCCAATCTGATCGAGGTAGTAGAAGACGAAGTCGATATTTTGCTGTGGCTTGAGGATAATCACGAGCGTGTTGTCCGTGACGCCAAACTCGCCAGCCGTCTTGGTCAAGAGCCCAGCATTCGCACCCACACGTGCAACCAACAGGTAAATGCCGCTGTAACTGAGGCTGTTTGTCTTACCAATGATTCCAGTTGAACCGTACAAGTCGAAAGCTCCATCGGGAGCAGCTTTGTCTTTCCCCGACGAAATGCTTTTGCTCAATTCCTCCAAAATCTGACCCACCCACTCCCCGGCGTCCTTGAATTCTGGGAAGCGGAGGCTGGGAAGGGTTTCGCCTGCGCGGGGGAAGAGCTGCTGCATCAGGCCACGCTTGTAAGTCTTCAAGGCCTCGACTTTTCGCCCCTGCGCGACAATCAGCTCATCCAGCGACGTCAGGCAGTCGGCGATCTTTTGTTGCTCTCCCGTCTCAAAACCCGGATAGAAGACACGACGCTCTTTCAGAATGGAGAAGTGGCGTTTGTAGTCCTCCATCAACAGCGGCTGGTGATTGAGTGATTGAAACAAGTACTCCGTCGAAACAGAGGCCCTTGCCTTGAGGATCTTTATTCCGTCAGCACCTTGCGCGAACGGTTGTTGGATCAATTTGAGAGCACACGTGTGGTCACCAAAAACAATGAGTGGCAAAGCCTCATCGACTACTGCTGTGGCATCATCAGTCCAACCGCAAATAGCTTGTTGTGACTGATCGACGACTGGATACCTCCCGACTTGGCGGTAGTTCGATGACGGCAGTTTCGCTGGAGGATTAATGGTTGTGATCAGTTCTTCCAACGGAGCGTCGGTCCACCCAGGCGCGCTCCGAAACTCAGGAAACCGCAGCTTTGGTATCACCGATTTCTTACTCTCCTTCACCATCGCTCAATCCTCGTAAGCTTTGAGGCCCGAAATCTCCCGGCCCCCGGCGCGTTTCTTCAGCATCGGCACCAAATCGGTCATCAAGGCCAACTCTTTCTGCGAGCGCGCCTTCCAGCCCAGGTCCAGCGGCGCCAGCAGTTCAGTGAGCTGTTCGCCGTCGAAAATGCGACGCTCCAACACGCCGTCAACAAAGCTTTGCAGCGCCTCAGTCGGTAGACCATGTTTGACAGAAAGGGCGGCCAAGTCACGGGCGGCCTTCACCGCTTTGAATTGCTGGTAGCCAGCGCGGATGGCACGTTCGTCCAGACCTTCGCCTGCTTTCAAGCCCATGACGTATTCGGTGATGTCGTCGCGGTCGTCGATGAACTTGGCGTCGGCAGCGATAAGGCCGATCAATTGTTCGCGACTCATGGTGGCTTTACCGGGCTTCTTGGTGGAGAAGTCGGCGATGAGCTTCATGATGTAGTCGTAATCGATGGTGGCTGAGGCGAACAGCACGAACTCGAAATCGAGCTGCTCGACTTGTTCGTTTTTGCTGTCGCCCGGTTTGGCTCTTTCATCACGCAGGCGCTTGGCGGTTTCCAGGTACTGGCCGCGGAAGGCGTTGAGCTCGTCCTTGGGCAGAATGGCCTGAATGGTGACAGCTTGTTCGGGCGTCAGGTCGGTGTATTGGTCGAGCTGGGTTTGCAGCTTCTGCACTTTCTTAAAAGCTTCGACAAAAGCAACGCGGGCTTCGTCGCCTTTGAGTTTGGCGATGTCTTCCGGCTTGGCGGTGAGGCCTTGCGATTGCATGAAGCTCTGCAAGGCCTGCTTGGCTTCTTTGAGTTTGTCGATAACCACGGGCGCTTTGTCGACCAGCCAGATCTCACGCGCCTTGTCGGCCTTGGCGCCGGAGAACAGCGCAATGGCGGCATCCACTGCGTCTTGCTGGCCACGGAAATCCAGAATGTGGCCGTAGGGTTTGGTGTCGTTCAACACCCGGTTGGTGCGGCTGAAGGCCTGAATGAGGCCGTGGTGCTTCAGATTTTTGTCGACGTAAAGGGTGTTGAGGTATTTGCTGTCGAAACCGGTGAGCAGCATGTCGACCACGATGGTGATGTCGAGCTTGTGCTGCGCAGCACTGGGATTGGCTTTGCGTAGATCGGCTTCTGGCCATTGCTGGTCTTTGATGCGTTGCTGCACGTCCTGATAGTAGAGATCGAATTCTTCGATACGGTGGTTGCTACCAAAGCGGGCGTTGTAGTCGGCGATGATGGTAACGAGTGCGGCTTTTTTGGCCTCTGGGTCTTGTTTGTTGTTTTCCAACTCGTTCGGCAAGTCTTCTTGCAGTTGACGCACATCGGCGCTCACATCGCCCGGCGGTGAGAACACGGCAGCGATATTGAGAGGTACAAAGGTCGCGTCGGTCTGTTGCTTTTCTGTCTGCGCTTGTTCAAACAAATGGTAATACTCGATGGCATCGTTGATGGACGCAGTTGCAAAAATGGCGTTGAACTTGCGCCCACCGGTGGCGGCGTCGTGCTTGGCGAGGATGGCATCGACAATCGCGCGCTTCGCGATGGTTTCGCCCGGCTTGGGCGGGTTCTTGCCGTCTGGTTTGAAGTAGTCAACGTGAAACTTGAGGACATTTTGGTCTTCAATGGCGTGGGTGATGGTGTATTCGTGCAAGGATTGCTGGAACAGATCCTCAGTTGTCTTCAGTGTTTTTTCTTCACCCGTAATTTGTTTATAGCTCGCATTCTTTTCAAAAATCGGCGTGCCGGTAAAACCAAACAGCTGGGCCTTGGGGAAGAACTCCTTGATGGTCTGATGGTTTTCACCAAATTGCGAGCGGTGGCATTCATCGAAGATAAATACCATGCGTTTGTCGCGAAGTGCGTCGAGTTGATCGGCATAGGTGGCGAGCCCGCGCTTTTCGCGGCTCTTGTTGCGCTTGCTGTTTTCGTCAAGCGCCAAGCCAAGTTTCTGGATGGTGCAAACGATGACCTTATCAGCTGCAGCATCTGAAAGAAGACGACGAACCAGTTCACCGGTATTGGTGTTGCTCTCAACGCAGCCTTCCTGAAAGCGGTTGAATTCTTCGCGGGTCTGGCGGTCGAGGTCTTTACGGTCCACCACGAATAGCACTTTTTCAATATTCAGATTGGCCTTTAGCAAGGTCGATGCTTTGAAGCTAGTGAGCGTTTTACCGCTGCCAGTCGTGTGCCAGACAAAACCATTGCCGCTGTTTTCTTCGATGCACTTGACGATGTTTTTGACGGCGTAGATCTGATAGGGCCGCATCATTAACAGCTTTTGCTCGCTGGCGACTAGGACCATGTAGCGGCTGATCATTTGACCGAGAGTGCATTTGGCAAGAAAGGCATCTGCGAATTCGTCGAGGCCATTGATCTTGGTGTTGTCCGGTGCTGCGAATTGATAGATCGGCAGGAAGCGCTCATCGGCATTGAAGCTGAAGTGTCGGGCGTTGTTGTTGGCGAAGTAGTAGGTGGAATCGCGATTGCTAACGATGAAGACCTGCATGAAGCACAGCAGTGTCCGGGTGAAACCATTGCCGAGGTCGTTTTTATATTCGACGATCTGCTCGATGGCTCGGCGAGGATTGATACCCAACGTTTTCAGCTCGACCTGCACCACCGGCACGCCGTTGATGAGCAGAATCACGTCGAAACGGTGATGGCTGTAGTCGGTGTTGATGCGCAGCTGATTTACCACCTCAAAGTGGTTCTTGCACCAGTCGTCGAGATTGACAAGGGTGTAGTTCAGCGGCGTGCCGTCTGCGCGGATGAAACTGTTACGCGAACGCAGGGTTTGTGCGGCGGTTAAAACATCGGGCGTAACGATCTCTTCCTGCAGGCGCGTGAACTCTTCGTCGGTGAGATTGACACGATTTAGCTGCTGGAACTTGTCGCGGAAGTTGGCGTCCAGTGATGCACGGTCGCGAATGTCATCGCGATAGGTGTATTTGAGCTCGGCCAGTTTCACTAATAGTGCTTGTTCAATTTGCTTTTCAGTGATTGTCATGAACAGGACCTTATTATGGAAATTTGGCGACATCATGTGTCACCGCAAAGTGAAACAGCAGTGCAGTTCAAGTCGGTTATTTTAGGCACTCAATCGACGGAACGTCTGCGACTCGTGACAACGATTTTTCACCCATAGCGTAATCAGTTGTGCGCGAATACGGATCAGCGGTAGATCTTGCGTTTAAAAAAGTCTCCGTTAATTTCGTCATAATTAGGGATGCTCTGCGCAAATTGCCTTGTCATTCCGGAAATCACGAAGCCAAAACCACGAGCCAATAGCAAGATTTGCCGAACTCCTTCTTTTTCTATAGCGGTTGGTGCATAACACTTGCCCAATGCTACAAAAAAACCCGCTTTCGCGGGTTTCTTTCGTAGTGCATTTTTTAAGCGTTGTTCTGCAACGCGCGAATACGATCTTCCAGCGGCGGATGCGTCGCGAACAAGCTGGCGATGCCGTCGCCGCGCATGCCGAAGGCGGTCATTTCGGACGGCATTTCGACGGGTTGACCTTGCTCGGCTTGCAAGCGTTGCAAGGCGGCGATCATCGAGTAACGACCAGCCAGGTTGGCGCCCGCGGTGTCGGCACGGTATTCACGAAAGCGTGAGAACCAGTTGACGACAATCGACGCCAGAATACCGAGCACCACTTGCGCAACCATTGTGGCGATGAACGAACCGATACCAGGACCGCTGTGCCCGTCATCGTTACGACGAAGCGCGCTGTCGACCAAGCGACCGATAATGTGCGAAAAGAACATAACAAACGTGTTCATAACGCCTTGCAACAAGGTCAGCGTGATCATGTCGCCATTGGCAACGTGACCAATTTCGTGGCCTAGCACGGCGCGCACTTCGTCGCGGTTAAAACGGTGCAGCAAGCCTTCGCTAACGGCCACCAGCGCCGCATCGCGATTCCAGCCGGTCGCAAACGCGTTGGATTGATGGGAGGGGAAAATACCGACTTCCGGCATTCCGATCCCGGCTTTTTGCGACAACTCAGCGACGGTGTCGACTAACCAGCGTTCATCGGCGGTGCGCGGTTGTTCGATGATGTGCACACCCATGCTGCGTTTTGCCATCCATTTAGATATGAACAGCGAGATCAGCGAACCGGCGAAACCAAAGATCGCGCACAGAACGAGCAGGCCAAACATATTGCCGCCAGCCAGACGCGGGCCAATGCCGGTGATCTGCAACACCAGGCCGAGAACAAAGACAATGGCGAGGTTGGTAATCAAAAACAATATGACGCGTAACATCTGACAACTCCAGGATGGGATTCATCCAAACACGATTACGATTGTGGTGACTTCGACCGCCATTTCAAGCGTTCAATCGCCACGGCAATACTTGTTAACAAAATGCACAGCAGTACGGTGGTCCACATCCCCCATTTGATCCACAACGTCGTCGTTTTTTGTGGCTGGATCTGGGTGCGTAAAATACCGGTTTCATATGATGGTAACGCCGCCGTCACACGACCGTTATGATCAATGGCAACCGTGAGGCCAGTGGCTGTCGCTCGCAGCACCGGCAAGCCCAACTCCATCGCGCGCATCCGCACAATTTGCAGATGCTGTTGTGGCCCCCACGAATCACCGTACCACGCGTCGTTGCTGATCGTTAACAACCAGCTTGCTTGTGCGCCTTGTGCGATAAAACTGTCGCGAACCAATTCCGGATACGTGGTTTCATAACAGATCGCCGTGAGCACCGGTTTGCCACGAAACTGCACGCTCTTGGCGGGATCTCCGGCCTGCAAACCGGACATCGGTAAATTGAAAAACTCAAGCAAGCCACGTAACCAATTTTCAAACGGCACGTATTCACCAAAAGGAACCAAATGTTGTTTCGCGTATTGCCCGTTCGCCGCACCGAGACCCGCCGCGGCGTTGTAAATGCCGCGTTCGTCACGCGTGAAAATACCGACAACAACCGCCGCATCGGTCTTATTATTGTGTTGCATCAATGCATCAAAATACTCGTCGAGGTATTCGGCGAGCGTTGGAATCGCGCCTTCGGGCCACACAACCAAATCGACCTCGTTAATGACCGATTTGCTCATCGTATAATATTGCTGCTGAATAGCCTGCAGTTGTTCTGGTTGCCAGCGCAATTGCTGCGAAATATTGGGTTGCAACAACGCGGCAGAGATCGGCGCGCCGTCATCGTTCTGCTCTCGTTGCAATTGATAAGGCCAACTGGTCAGCACAATAAACAATGTTGCCAGCACATACGCTACACGCGTTTTCTGCCAATAAAAAAACAACGCCAGCGTCGCCGCCATTAACGCGATCACAAAACTAATCAGATACACACCACCCACCGGTGCCAACAGCGCCAGCACCGTATCGGTTTGGCTATAACCCAAATATAACCACGGGAATCCGGTTAAGACATAAGCGCGCGCGTATTCGGACACAAACCATAACGGCGCAAATGCCAATGCCGACGTCAGCGGTGTACGAAAATATTTTTTGTGCACATACAGCGTGATCGCGGGGAACAAACCCATGATGCTGGCGCCGCCCACGACCATCAGCGCACTCAACCATAACGGCGCTCCACCAAATTGATGAACAGCAACATGAATCCATGACAGACCGACACCAAACGCAGCGAATCCCCACAACCAACCACGGCGGAAAGCGGCTTTCGGATTGTCATCGTTGTTGATAATCAGCAGCGCGGCGACGCTGATCAACGTCAGTGCGGACCAATTGATCGGCGCAAACGCGAGCGGATAAATGGCTCCCAACACTAACGGGATCAGAAATTGAAATTTTTTCATTGTTTAATTATGTTATTGTTAACGATAAACTAAATGCGTTTAACCCTGAGTAATTTCAAACGGCGGCTATCAGCGGCCAGCACGGTGAATTCAAATGGTTTGATACTGACGGTTTCGCCGTTTTGCGGCATGTGACCAAATGCTTGCATGACGACACCGCCGATCGTGTCAAACTCTTCGTCACTGAATTCGCTGCCCACTGTCGCATTGAAATCAGCGATTTCACTGTCGGCACGCACGCGCCATTCATTGCTCGCTAACGCCCGAATGTTGTCATCGCCTTCGTCAAAATCGTATTCGTCGGCGATATCGCCCACGATCTGCTCCAACACATCTTCAATGGTGACAAGACCTGATACGCTGCCGTATTCATCGACCACAATGGCCATGTGATTACGATTGGCGCGAAATTCACGCAACAACACATCGCAGCGTTTGCTTTCCGGTACCACAACGGCTTTTCGCAAATGTTCATGCAGATCGAATGACTCGGCATCGCCATCCGCCAGATCGCTGTATGGCAACAAATCTTTGGCCAGCAAAATACCAACCACATCATCACGCGATTTATCGATAACCGGGTAACGCGAATGCCCCGATGCGATCACCGTTTTAACCAAGTCCGGCAGCGCACTGTTCAACTCGATAACGGTCATTTGAGCGCTTGGCACCATGATGTCTCGCACGCGCAAATCAGCGACGCCCATGACGCCTTCGAGCATATCGAGCGTGTCACGATCGAGCACGCCGTCGCGGGTCGCATCACGCAAAATATCGATGACTTCTTCGCGATTTTGCGGATCGGCATCAAAAAAATCGCGCAGGCGTTGAAAGAATTTTTTCTTCGGTAACGGTGAAGGACTACTGTGACTGTCACTCATGATCGGCGTTTATCACGTAAGGATCGGGGATGTTGAGGCCGTCGAGAAGCCGGCGTTCCAACGATTCCATTTCGTCGGCATCCCGATTTTTTATGTGGTCATAGCCTAACAGATGCAAACAGCCGTGAACCACCATATGTGCCCAATGGTGATTCAGTTTTTTCTGTTGGTCTTTTGCTTCACGCTGCACCACTTTGGCACAGATCACCAGATCGCCCAAATACGGAGTGGCAAAATCCGGTGCGGCGTCAAACGGAAAACTGAGCACATTGGTCGGTTTATCTTTGCCGCGGTATTGCGCGTTCAATTGCTGGCTTTCGTTTTCACTGACAATGCGAATCGTCAACGCCACTTTGCCCTCCAACGGTGACAAGGCGGCCCGCGCGTAACGTCGCAGCAAGGTATCAGACGGAATGGTTTTACTGCGCACGGCGCGTTGAATAGCCAGACTGACACGCAAGCTCATACGCTGTCTCCGCTGTCATTGCTTTTATTACTTTTGTCCCAGTTATCGTAGGCTCGCACAATCCGCTGCACCACCACATGGCGCACCACATCTTCGGCGGTGAAGAAACTGAAGCTGACCGCTTCAACACCTTTTAAGACATCGATCGCGTGACGCAACCCTGAGGTTTTATTGCGCGGCAAATCGACTTGCGTAATGTCGCCGGTGATCACGGCTTTGGAATCAAAGCCAATGCGAGTCAACAGCATTTTCATTTGTTCGATTGTTGTATTTTGGCTTTCATCGAGAATGATAAAACTTTCATTTAATGTGCGCCCCCGCATAAACGCCAGCGGAGCCACTTCGATGATGTTTTTTTCCATATACTTGGCGACTTTTTCAAAGCCAAGCATATCGTACAGTGCGTCAAATAAAGGACGTAAATACGGATCGACTTTAGCCGCCATGTCACCGGGCAGAAAGCCCAGTTTTTCGCCGGCTTCCACCGCCGGTCGCGTCAAAATAATGCGACGCACCTGTTGCCGTTCCAATGCATCGACAGCGGCCGCGACAGCTAAATAGGTTTTACCGGTGCCAGCCGGGCCAATACCGAACGTGACGTCATGCAAACGAATATTGTCGAGGTATTGCGCTTGATTGGGTCCACGCGGTTTGATCGCACCGCGTTTGGTGCGGAGCACATGTTTATCGTCGTCTTCAACGCTGGCGCGTCCGACACGGTGTTCTTGCAGGGCCAAATGTAATTCACCGCGACCGATCGTCTGGCTTTCGGTTTGTTCGTAAAGTTCAATGAGCAAATCGACCGCGGCATCGACGTTGGCTTGCTGTCCCAGCACGCGAAAGGCCGGGCCACGGTTATTGATCTCAACACCCAAGCGACGTTCGATTTGCCGCAAATTTTCATCGAGATGGCCACACAATGCCGACAACCGCTGGTTATCGGCCGGTTCCAGTTCAAAATCAACAGTATGTAAAGGATTCACGCGATTGCCGTTTTCCGTTCTTGAATCAACTCGCCACGCAGCGTATTGGTCAGCACGTCCGTGATGCGAACATCAACAAATTGACCGATTAAGTCTTTTGATCCTTCGAAATTGACGAAGCGATTATTTTCCGTGCGACCGGTAATTTCCATGATATTTTTGCGACTGACACCGGTGACCAACACACGTTGCACGGTGTTCACCATGCGGCGCGCGTGTTGCAAGGCTTGTTGATTAAGTCGCATTTGCAATAAACGCAAACGCTCGCTCTTCACCGCTTCAGTGGTGTCATCAACCATATCAGCGGCCGGCGTACCCGGGCGCGCGCTATAAACGAAGCTGAAACTCATGTCGTAATTCATTTCAGCGACAATATTCATTGTCGCTTCAAAATCTTTATCCGTTTCGCCCGGAAAACCAACAATAAAATCCGACGACAACGCCATGTCGGGACGAATTTTCAACAGTTTGCGAATTTTGGATTTGTATTCCAACGCGGTGTGTCCGCGTTTCATCATCGCCAATACGCGATCAGAACCGCTTTGAATAGGCAAATGCAGATGGCTGACCAGTTTGGGCACACGTGCATAGACGTCGATCAATTTGTCGGAAAATTCGACAGGGTGCGACGTTGTGTAACGGATACGGCCAATTTCTGGAATCGCCGCAATCAGCTCGATTAAATCGGCGAGGTCAGCCACGCCACCATCGTGCGTCACACCACGATAGGCATTGACGTTTTGCCCCAGCAAATTGACTTCCCGCACGCCGCGTTCGGCGAGGCTGACAATTTCAGCAACGACATCGTCAACCGGGCGAGAGACTTCTTCGCCGCGCGTGTACGGCACGACACAGAATGTGCAGTACTTGCTGCAACCTTCCATGATCGACACAAACGCGCTGGGGCCATTGACACTCGGTTCGGGCAGGCGATCAAATTTCTCAATTTCAGGAAACGACACATCCACCGCAGGACGACGATAGTCCAACACCTGTTTGATCATCTCAGGCAATCGGTGCAGGGTTTGAGGCCCGAAGACCATTTCAACATACGGGGCTCGGCTGCGAATGGCAGCCCCTTCTTGCGAGGCGACACAGCCACCAACACCGATGATTAAGTCGGGTTTTTTCACCTTTAATAAACGCCATTCGCCGAGCTGCGAGAAGACTTTTTCCTGGGCTTTTTCGCGGATCGAGCAGGTGTTCAGCAAGATCACGTCGGCATCTTCGGGGGTTTCGGTCAACACCAAACCATGACTTTCGTTCAGCAGATCGCCCATGCGTGACGAGTCATACTCGTTCATTTGGCAACCCCACGTTTTGATAAACAACTTTCGCGTCATGGCAGTACGATTACGGCGACAAGGCGCCTGGCAGAAAAAACGGGGCGGGATTCTAACAAATTGGCCACCAAATAGGCGGCTTTAACCGAGTAAACTACTCAGGCTTGGTGAAGGCCGCGTCCGACATCACGTCTTCAGAGATCAGGTCGGAAACCGTGCGTTCGGCTGCCCGCCGAAATACCTCGAGCGACGCCTCACGCAACGCCCTTTTCAGCAATCCCAGGCGTTTGAGGTCGTGATCATCAGTAAAAGGCAGCGCGCTCAAGTCGTGCAACAATTTAACGGCGCGCTGGTCAATCCAGACTTGCATGCTGCTCATGGGCGAATCCATCGATAAGATCAGTTTAAGTGTAGACGGAAACTCTGATGAACTATTTGGCCCATGCTTGGGTTTGGCCCGACGATGCGGAAACGCTGGCCGGCGGCCTGTACGGCGATTTCATTCACGGACGCTTGCCCGCCGAGATGCCGTCTCGCCTCGCCGCCGCGGTGATGCTGCACCGGCATATCGATCGCGCCACCGATACCTTTCCCGCCGTAGTCAGCTTGCGTGAAGCCATGCCACCGATGTTTCGTCGTTACGCAGGCATCGTGCTGGACATGGGATTTGATCACGTGTTGGCTCGCGATTTTGACCGCTGGTATCACGAGCCGTTGCCGCAGTTCGCGACCCGCGTGTACGACGCTGTGCGGCAATATCGCCAATGGGTGCCACCTCAGCGGCAAACGCGCATTGACTATTTGTTGAATCAACGGTTGTTGGAACGTTATCGCGATTTAGACGCCGTGATTGCCGCACTGACCGGCATTGGTACCCGTCTAAGTCGAACCAACCCGTTGCACTTGAGCGGACCGTTGTTGCGTAAAGAATTGCCCGCCTTGGAGCGGGTGTTGCCGGAACTGCTCGCCCATTTGAAGACACTGGTGCCGCGCGCGTAATTACTCCAGCGGCGTAATAACCAGACCGATACGATGGCTCTCAAACATTCGGCGGCGCTGCATATCGGTGAAGGTACGCAGCAAATACTGTGCGCGTTTCTGCGCTTTTTCTTTGCCAATTTCGGTCAAATAGGCTTCGAATTCCTTTTTGCGGCGCGAGCCAGCGGGATCGCCATAACGGGCAGCAACACTGAACCACGCGACGGCTTCAACGGTGTTTTGTGCAACAAAATCGCCATTCAAGTACATGGCACCGACATTGTGTTGCGCGGTGCGATGCCCTCGCATCGCGGCATGCACATACAGTTCGAAGGCGTGTTTATAGCTCTGCGCAATACCGGAACCTTCCGGCGGTGCGTAGTACATATTGGCCAGCTGAAACAACGCGCGTCGATCGCCACGGGTGGCGCGTTGTTTCAAATTGCCGTACTCGATGACAAACGTGTAGGTCGAAAAGGACTCAGCGCTTTCAAGAGCAATACTGCGCGGAGCCATCAACGCCAGCAACAGCACGGCGAGGAATGACGCTAGGGCATGCATAATTTTAGTGTTATTGAGACTGTTCACGTTGTCACTTTATACAAGCTTGCATAAGCTGTAGGCGGTAATGTTAAAAAATACCGTGTGCACTATTTACCTTGCCGTCAGGAGCACCAAACGGTTTTGCTAAGGACACATTAATGGACAACAACGATACCCTCACCGATATGGAACTTAGCGAATTCAAACTGTTTCGGCAGCTGCCCAAAGAAACGATTGCCGCACTGACCAAACACATCCACGTCCGCCATTACCAAAAACGCACACAGATCATCAGCGAAGGCGAACCGGCACATTGTCTGTATTTTGTGCTGTCTGGCCGCGTCAAGGTTTACTTGAGCGACGACAAGGGCAAAGAGATCACCGTCAATTTGCACGAAGAAGGCGAAGTGTTTGGCGAATTGTCGGTCATTCAAGGCATCACGCGCACGGCGTCCGTGGTGACCACCGACGACAGCCGCTTAGGATTAATGTCCGATACCGATTTTCGCGCCTGTTTGCGCGACTACCCGGAATTTGCGATGAACGTGATGCATGATCTGGTCGATCGTTTGGTGCAAGCGACCGAAACGATTCGCCGTCTTGGTTTGATGGATGTCTACGGCCGCATTGCCGTGTTGTTTTTGACGCAATCGGAAGAGCACAACGGTGTGCGTGCGCTGAAGGAAAAAATGACGCAGCAAAGCATCGCTAGCCGCGTAGGCGCATCACGCGAAATGGTCGCGCGAATTCTGAAAGATCTGAAAATCGGTGGTTACATCGATATGAGTGATGACGGGCATATCGTGTTGAAAAAGACGCTGCCGCATTCGTGGTGATGACGGCCGTTGTCAGTCAATTTTCGGTGCACCATGACACGTGTCCGTTGCGTATGAAACACTCTCACGGCTGGTAACAGATAACCATCACTTCAGCGCGCGTAACGCGTCGGCGAAATTAAGCCCCCCGTTCAGCAAGGCTCGTCCAATGACGACGCCGTACAATGCCGATAACGGGCTTTTGTTCAAACGTGCAACGGCATCGAGATCATGCACTCCACCGTTGCACACCACCGGAATATCACATTCTTTGGCGACAGCGGCCGCAGCCGGCAGCGGATCAGTGCGTTCACCCGGCGCGTGCAATTCCGTGTAAAAAATTTGATTGACGCCTTCTTCACTGTAACGGCGCGCTAACGTCACCGCATCGGCAAACACATCAGCACCGGTTTGCACGCGTCCATTGCTGCCCTCCAGTGACACAATAATTCGATTGGGGTATTCCGCGCACAGCTCAACGGTGGTGTCAGGATTGCGCAACATTTTCCAGCCAACGATCACAAATGTGGCGCCAACATCCAACCACATTTCGGCGTGTTCGCGCTTGCGAATGCCGCCGGTAACCTCGATCTGCAAAGACGGAAACTGTTTATGCAATGATTCCACGACACCGGTGTTATACGGCTCAGTATGGGTTGCACCGTCAGCATCAATCAAATGAATACGCTTCGCGCCCGCCTCTACCAATCGCTGTACGGTGTCGCGCGGATCAAGATACACCAGTGGTTCATCGTCATCATGTTGTGGATTGGGATAAGCAATCACACCGTTACGCAATTCAAGTCCCGGAATCAGCAGCATAGCGACCCCTCCTTGTCACTCAGTGTAGAAGTTATCTGAAGAATAGCCAGCGTCAGCGACGTCGCCAATTGTCGAGTGTCAACAACAACAATCCCAACCAGATTAGACTGAAACTGATCAATTTATTGCGATCAAATGGCTCATGATAAACAAACAACGCCAACAAAAAAGTACAACTGGGTGCGGTGTATTGCAAAAAACCTAAGGCCGACATCGAAATGCGGCGAGCGCCGGCCGCAAATAGCGCGAGCGGCACGGTCGTCATCACGCCGGCGGCTAACAGCAGTAATGTCATTGACACCGTGCTGCCGAGCTGCCCCGCGCCCCCCATGTGCAATTGTGTCAAATACAGCAGTGCAAACGGCAGCAACAAACCGGTTTCAATCAGCAAACCATCCAAGGCCGGCACCGGTGTGCGCTTGCGAATCAAACCGTACAAACCAAACGTAATGGCCAAACCTAACGACACCCACGGCAAATGTCCCAGCACGATCACTTGCCACACCACGCCGAGCATGGCCAAGATCACCGCAGCCCATTGCCAGCGATTTAACTTTTCGTGCAAAACCACGACGCCAAGCATGATGGTAAATAGCGGATTAATAAAATACCCTAGACTGGTATCCAAAATACGGCCAGCGGTAACGGCCCAAACAAACAAAAACCAATTGGCACTGACCAGCAACGCGGACAACATCAAGTATTTCAGCAACGCCGGTGTGCGTACGATCTGTCGCCATTGCGCCGGCTGTCGTAGCAACACCAGTAACAACAAAATAAACGGAACCGACCACACAATACGGTGCGCCAAAATTTCAAGCGCCGGTACCGAAGCCAACGCTTTGAAATAAATCGGTACTAATCCCCAAATTAAATACGCAAAAAAGGCCATGATCAGGCCGTTGCGATGCTCAGTGTTCATCAGTTGTCAGTTGTCAGTTGTCAGTTGTCAGTTGTCAGTTGTCAGAATATAAAAACAATGCTTGTTTTTACTGACAACCAGTTAAGTAAACCGATTCCAGTAATCCATCAGCGGCTAACCCACCAAATACGTACCAGTGCCAACGGCGATTAAATCGGCGCTATCGTTATGTAATTCCATGCGTGCGACAGCGACTTTGTTGCCACCACGCAGCAACGATGCCGTCGCAGTGAACTGTTCGCCACGGCCCGGTCGCAAATAATCGATCCGCAAATCGATTGTGCCCAGTTTCGACATTCGCAACGCAATTTCATCATTGCCCAAATGATGATGACGCTGAATCAAGCTGACGGCCGCTATCGTCCCACCGGCCACGTCCAGCACGGTGGCAATGACGCCGCCATGCAAAATATGTTGGACATAGTTGCCGATCAATTCGGGGCGCGATGCAAAGGTGACGACACAGCGATGTTCGTCGACCTCGGCAAAATGCATTCCGATCACTTGATGAAACGGTACACGCGCCGAAAAACTGTCGACCAGAATCGCCAAATGTTGGCGCCAATCTGATGCTTGTTCAACCATGTCAGGGTGTCACCACGGGGTGAAAAACCTATTGTAGCGACTACGCGGTCGTCGTGGCGTTTTGTTTGCACCACGTTGAAATAACACGATTCAAATCGTCGAGTCGAATAGGTTTAGCCAAAAAGTCCTGCATACCGGCGCGCAGGCAACGTTCGCGATCTTCACTCATCGCATTGGCGGTCAACGCGATAATCGGCGGATGTGATCCAGGCCATTCCGCCACAATCCGTTCAGTGGTTTCAAGGCCGTCCATCAGCGGCATTTGCATGTCCATCAACACGAAGTCGAAATGCTGATCACGCAAGGCTTGCAGCGCTTCAATGCCGTTGTTGGCGACGGTAACCGTACAGCCAATTTTGTCGAGCATGCGCAGCGCAATCAATTGATTGGTCAAGTTGTCTTCCGCTAACAATACGCGCCACTGCGTTGGCGGCGATTGAACCGTGACGTGATGATCAGACGGTTCAGTGGCGCCATCAAAGTGAATCGCACGCGCCTGCGCGCGCGACAGCGCTTCCAGTAATGCCGCCTGTCGAATCGGTTTTAAGATGTAGGCGCTGGGTGCCACATTCAGCGCACGCGGCACTTGATGGCACAGCAACACGATCGGCGCCGACACATCCGGATGTGCGGCCTCAAATCGCGCGACCACCTCGCTGCCTTCAACGAGTGCCTGATCGAGTACAACAAAATCCGGTCGGCGGATCAGCACCGCGTCGGCCAAACTCATCGCGGTTTCGACCTGAGCGCCCAACGCACTAAACATATTGACCAATGAATGCATTAACGCGGCATTGTAAACGATTAATAGAACATTTTTATTGGCCACGATCGCATGTGGTGTTTGCCGACGTTCCGACACGGCGACGGCCGGCAAACGAAAACGAAACAGAGTTCCCTGCCCCACTGTCGATTCGACGCGAATACCGCCGCCCATGGCTTCGATCAAACGCTTGCATATGGATAGACCCAGGCCGGTGCCACCGAAGCGGCGCGTAGTGGACGAGTCGGCTTGCCGAAACGGCTCAAATAGATGCGGCAATTTTTCTGGCCCAATACCAATGCCGGTGTCACGCACCGTGAAATGCAATTCAACGTCACGCGCCATATGCCATTCGGTGCGAATGTTAACGACGATTTCGCCGGACTCGGTGAACTTGATTGCATTGCCGACCAAGTTGATCAGAATCTGACGAATGCGTGTCACATCACCGATAATCTGCGCCGGCGTGTCTTGACCAATATCAACGACCAGTTCCAGTGCTTTTTCCTGCGCGGCTTTCGAGAATAAAACCAACACATCATCAACACAGGCGATCAGATCCATTGGCCGCCATTCCAACGTTAAACGCCCGGCTTCAATTTTGGACAGATCCAGAATGTCGTTTATGATGCCGAGCAACGCCTCGCCGCTGCGTTGAATCACTTGCACGTATTCACGCTGCTCCAAGCTCAACGGGGTTTCGTTTAATAAGCTTGCCATCCCCAACACACCGTTCATCGGTGTGCGAATTTCATGGCTCATCGTCGCCAAAAAATCGGATTTCGCGCGCGTGGCGGCTTCGGCTTGTTCTTTCGCGCGAATCAACTCACGCTCACCGGCTTTGCGTTCAGTGATGTCTTGCAAGGTGCCGCACATGCGCAATGCTCGCCCTTCACGACTGCGCAAAATAACGCGACCGCGCAGCAGCACCCACGCCCATTCGCCGGATTTGGCGCGCATGCGAATTTCGCATTCCAATTGCGGGGTGCGCTCTTTGAAGCAATCGACGAGCGCCGCCCAAAAGCGCGGCATATCATCAATATGCGTCAATCGCTCGAAGCTGCTGATATGCGGTTCCAGTTCATTGGGTTCATAATTCAATAATGTTGCCATGCGATCGTTGGCGACAAAATGGCCATCGTTTAAGGTCCAATCCCAGATCCCCAGATCGCCGCCTTCCAGCGCTAACAATAAACGCTCTTCGCTATCACGCAAACGCAATGATTGACCGTGGTGCAACAATGCCAGACTTAAGTAACGACCTATTTCGCGAATGACATCCACTTCTTGCGCCGTAAATTGATAGGGCGCGATATTGCCGAGCGTGATCAGGCCGATCTCACGATTATTTTGTTTGACGACACCGGCAAGCAGCGCACGGGTTTTCCATCGCGACAACACGATTTCGAAGGGCTTCAGGTTGTCATCGGCGCTGATATCACTGACACATAAAATGGGTTGCTGCAAAGCGGTTTTGACCCACAACTCCGGTTGCGGTATTTGAATGATGTCATTGCTGCCATTAGGCCAGTCGGGTGGACCAAAGCTGTGCATCACATGCAATCGGCCTTTCTCATCCAGTGTGCTGTACGCCACGCGCAAATGAGGCATCAATTCGTACAATTGTCGTAGCGTATTTTCAACGATGACATCAATCGGAAATCCGGCCAGCACGGCCGACATCACATCGTTGACCATGCGCTGCATCGCTTCGCGCTGCTCCAGCGCTCGCTTGGCCTGATTGCGCTCAGTAACGTCTTCGATGACCGCCACCCAATACGCAATATCACCCGCGCTGGTGCGCACACCACGCACCGACAGGTTCACTTCAAGCAGTTGGCCATTTTTTCGTACATAGCGGCAGGACAGCTGATAGCCATCAATCACACCGGCCAACATTTTGGCATACAGATCACGGTGCGCTTTTTGATCATCGGGATGCGTCAACTCCAACCAATTGCGTTGCTGCAATTCGTCACGATTAAAGCCCACCAAATCGCAAAACCGTTGATTGATGTCGAGCCAACCGTTATCCGGTTCGATAATCACCATACCGACCACGCCGGATTCAAACAGCTCGCGATAACGTTGATCACGCTGTTCGTGTTGCCAAGCGGCGGAAGAATCAGACGGCGGCAAACTCATTGGCGGAAATAAAACAGACACAAATCAGGAGTGGACACCAAGCATAGCCCAGCCCCCTCGCTTTAGCTCATAATCCCACTTATGACGACCTTTACTGTTCCGCGCGGACTGCGCAATCCACACGTTCAAGGCATCGCGTCGCGGTTGCCGATACGCAAACGCCAGGTGATGCGCATTTCTGACACGGTGCGCCAGCGGGCGCGCTCACTTTTGCTGCACGGTGGCGAGGCGCAATTGCTGGCGTATCACACCGGACATGCCAATCCGCGTGCACCGCTGGCGATTCTGCTGCATGGTTGGGAAGGCTCCAGCGAGTCGCTGTATTTGCTGAGCACCGCCGCGATGCTGTATCAGCACGGCTTTCAGATTATGCGAGTCAATTTGCGCGATCACGGCGCCAGTCATCATTTGAATCGCGACTTGTTTCATTCCTGCCGCGAAGCGGAAGTGGCCGCCGCCGTCGAAGATGCCTTGCGGCGCACGCAAAGCGATGCCGCTGCGTTGGTCGGTTTTTCGCTGGGCGGCAATTTCTGTTTACGCGTCGGCACACGCTTGGACGAGCAACTGCCGATCAAAAAAATCGTCGCCGTGTGCCCGGTTCTCGATCCCGAAAAAACCTTGCAAGCCCTGGAACACGGCCCCTGGCTTTACCGCCATTATTTTTTGCGCAAATGGCGACAGTCGTTACAACGCAAAGCCAATGTGTATCCCGATCTGTTCCAGGATCTGCGCTGGCGTCAGCAAAAGACCTTGACGGCAATGACGGATCATTTTGTCCGTGGTCACACAGAGTTTGGCGATCTGAAACACTATCTGTCTGGCTATGCCATTACCGGCAAACGCATGCAACAGTTGCGGTTTCCGACCCACGTGATTTTGGCCGAAGACGATCCAGTCATTCCGGTCGCCGATTGGCAATCCGTTGCCCATCACCCGATGCTGCACTGCGAAAGAACGCGCTATGGCGGACACTGCGGTTTTATCAGCGATTGGTCGCTTAACGGCTGGATTGAACAGCGCGTCGCCGATGTTTTGCGCATCGCCCTTGGCGAATGCTTCAATAATCAGGCTACAATCGATGCATCGCACACGTTGCCCAATAAAACTTGACCAATAAAACATGACTAGCGGCGAAAACAGCCCACCCACGTCAGGCCTCAGCCTGACACCTCACGAAACCGAAGCGGACAGCAACAAACCCGTCACGCCGCGTTCGCGTACCGATGAATTGCTCGCCAACAGCAGTTTGAGTTTGGTTCCCGTTGAAGAACAAGCGGCGACCGAACAAAACGACGACACCAACGTCCATGTCGAGGAACAGCTCGTCGTCAGTGATGCCCCCATCAGCGCCGAGCAAAACGACGCCGAAGACAACGTTGGCGAAGTTGAGACTGAGATCGAGGTTGAGAGCGTGATCGCGGTTGAGGCTGAGATCGAAGCCGACGCTGCACCTGCGCTTTCGACGACAGATTCCGACGAATTGACCATAGCCCTATCGGAAGCGAATACCGAATCCCCAGAAGTGGTGATTCCGGATACAGAAGCGGCCGAGTTGTCATTAACACCAGAATCGGTCGAAGCACCGGCGGCAATAGAACTTGTGGTGGCGGAACCGGAAGCGCCGATGGAAGCCGCGGCGTTAGCGGACGATTCGGACGCCGCCGCCGGCAACGAGGAACAGGTTCTCGACTTGGTTGCCGAAACGACAGCTTTGGCAAGCGAAAGTCTTACCATTGCAGAAGTTGAACCGGCGATTGATGCTGCCCATCCTGGCGAGTTGAGCGAAGTAAGCACATCTTCTGAGGCTGCCACGGCGGAGCCAGCGGCCGACGAACTTATCGCGCCAGAACCCGAGTCTGAGCCCGAAACCTCGGTTGATGAGCTCGAACTGGCACGTCAAAAAGCGATTGCCGAAGCCGAACAAGATGCGGCCGCCCTGTTTGGCCAAGCCCCAACGCCCGTTAACACGACGCAAGAAATGCCCGTCGCCGCAGCACCAGAAACGGTCGAGACGCCTACCAATGTCGTGGCTGACTCGGAGGCGTCGACAGCCGATGACAGCGCGGCGGCTGCGCTGGCCTTGTCGCCAACCCCCGATCATCCGGTCGTGAACAAAACGGGCAAAGCGATCTTTGAAGCCAAGCCGGTGCACGGACAGGAAGAACACGTTCTCGACATACCGCCGCCCCCAGTCAAGAAAATCGACGCCGCCACGGTTCCAGACAAACCGGCACCTGCGCCGAGCCCCATCAAGCCCATTACCGAAACCAAACCTGTCGCCGAACCAGCTCCAGCGGCTGAAAAAGTGGCGAAAGCGGGTTTGTTCGGAAAAATTGGCGAATGGAAAGGCCATTTGAGCTATTTGCATTCGCTGTACAAAGAAGACCCGAACACCGCTGTCACCCACTGGAAACAAACCTATAAGGAACGCGACAGTTTCGCGCAGGCACTCAAAGATCTGCAGGAACGCCAAACCGCCGACAATTTCGCATGGGAAGAAATTCCACGCGTGCTGGGCCAATTCCATATGCGCGAAGACGATCGCGGACAAGCCGATTGGTATGGCGATGCCGCGCGCCAATATCAGGCCGTGCTGAACGCCATTGAAAAACAAAAAACCTTTAAACCACAGCTCGTGCAGCCGCTGATGAAAGAACTTAAATTCATCGCAGAGGCCGACGCGTTTCACCAAAAATTTGGCCTCAGCGCCATTCAACAAAAGGTCAAAACCATGTATCAGACTCTGCAACAACGCATTGATGAATACATGAAGTTGCAAAAGCAGCAACTGGAAATCGCCAGCAAAGATAAAGAAATCGAAAAATTGCGCGCGCAAGAAGCCATCGCCACCGCCGAGGCGCAAAAAGTCGCGCAAGAAAATCGACTGGTGCAGGAACAACGCTTAAAAGTAGTTGAGGACAAAAAACGTCTGGAAGCCAAACGAGCCGCTGAAGAAGCGGAACGTGTACGACTTGAACGTCAACGCGAGATCGAAGCTGAATTGGCCGAGGCTCGTCGCCGCGAAGAACTGTCTGCGTCGTTCCGAGCCATTGAGCAAGAAGAATTAATGCGCAAGGCACTGCAAAATATGTCGTTGTCACAATGCGCTGAAGGTTTGTTGCGACAATTATTTGAAAAAGATCAGCTCAGTGAACAAGAAAAGGCCGCTGCGGCGCGTGTGTTGGATGTGCTGAAAGCGAAATTGAGCTGAACGGCGCAACCCATTGTGCACTGAACCAAAATCAAAACCACTTAAACACGAAACGCACAAAGAACACAAAGCTCACGAAAAAATCTTGTTAAAGGGGTTTACTTCGTGTCCTTCGTGGATTTGGCGTACCGCGTGTTAAAGTTGAGCTGTCGTCAGATCTTTCATTGAATTTAACGGAGCCCACCCGGCAAATCGCTTGTTTCGCGATACACACCGATCAATGCTTGATCAAACACGCGCGAATGGTGCCAAGCAGGTCATTGCTGCCAACCGGCTTCACCAAATAGGCGTCGCTGCCGGCGAGACGACATTTTTCTTTTTCGTCGTCCAAGGCTCGGCCGGTGAGCGCGACAATGGGTACGGCGCAGTCGCGTTCCTGCTTCAAGATACGCGTGGCTTCGTAACCGTCGAGCACCGGCATCATCATATCCATCAACACCAGATCGATATTGCCTTCGCGTGCGAAAACATCGAGCGCCATTTGGCCATTGTCCGCGGTCACTACGTCGTAACCGAAATCCTCCAGCAACGCTGCCACGGCTTTCACGTTTCGGCTGTCGTCATCAACCAACAAAATGCGCGCAGTGCGTGGGGCTGATAACGTATCAGCGTCACTGACAAAAGGGGTGAGCGTCGCGATCGGCGGGGCGTTGTGTGCTGGCATCATCATGGACGATGGCAACACCAGCATAAACACGCTGCCTTCGCCCGCTTGACTACGCACGCTGATGTCACCACGCAACAAACCGGCGAGTTGCCGCGCGATCGTCAAGCCCAAGCCATTGCCTCCAAAACGCCGAGTTGTCGAACCGTCAACTTGTTGAAACGCGCGAAAAATTAATTCGTAACGCTCCGGTTCGATACCAATGCCGGTGTCGCTAACGCGCACAACCATCAATCGGTCACTGTTGCTGCGCACCGTTGTCGGCAACACATCGCGCAACGGATCAAACCAATCCATTTCCACATCAACGCGCCCGCTCTCAGTAAATTTGATCGCGTTGTCGAGCAACTGTCGGAGGATCTGAAATAAACGCGATTGATCGCTAAACAGTTGACGCGGAAATGTCGCCGAACAACGAACGCTGAATGACAGCTGTTTGCGCGTCGCCAACGGTGAAAAGGTGTTGTGCAACTGCGCCGACAAATCGTCAGCATTGAACCAGGCGGCCGCGGCTTTGACATGCCCCTGTTCAATATTGGCCATATCGAGCAGGTTGCCAATCACCACCATTTGATCACGCGCGGCTTGATGAATGACATCCAAATGACTCAGTTGCGCTTTAGTCAAATTGCCCGCGCGATTCAGCGCCAATTGCTCGCTGAGCAGTACAATGCAGTTCAGTGGTGTGCGCAACTCATGCGACACATTGTTTAAAAATTCATCCTTGTAGCGGTTGCTGGTAGCGAGCGCATCGGCTTGCAAACGCAGTTGCTGTAAATAATGTTGTTGTTCACTGACGAGTTTTTCCAGCATTTGCTTATGATTGCCCAGTTGCAAGGCCAGCCCCATTAAATCATGTTCGCGACTGGCCAATGACGACTGCAACACCGCCACACTGCGTTTGATCATGACTAAGCGATTGACACGCGCCAGCAACTCTTCAGCGACAAACGGTTTGGTTAAAAAATCTTGGGCACCGGCGCGCAATAATTGGCCGCGCAAATGCTCATCGGTTTTCGCGGTGAGCAACAGCACCGGAATGTTGGCAGTCACCGTCTGTTGTTGCATCGCCGCGAGCAATTGTTCGCCGCTGACACGCGGCATCATCAAATCGCTGATCACCAGATCCGGCTGCAATTGTTTAACACCGAGCAAACCTTGCTCGCCATCGCCCGCCGTTGCTACGCGATAATGCGCTGACAGCAAGCCGACAATAAACGCACGCATATCGTCATTGTCTTCGACCACCAAGACCAGCGGCAGTGATGGATCACCACTCACCGCCGATAAGGATGTCGATGCCGAGCCATGGTCGATGACGGGCAAAGCAATTTCTGCCGTTGTTACGTCACGATACGGTTCGATCACACTGCCGATCGGCGCCAACAGCGGCAGCGTCACTTCAAACAGCGCGCCACCTTCTGCGGCATCGGTAACCGTGATTGCCCCGTGCAATAGCACACACAACTCACGCACGATGGCGAGCCCCAAACCGGTTCCGCCGGTTTTGCGTGTGCCGCTACCATCGGCTTGCCGAAAACGTTCAAAAATCAGATCGCGTTGCGCCGGCGCTACGCCCGGCCCATTATCGGCAACACGAATTCGTAACGTGTCGTGTTGTTGCTGCAATTCGCAACGGATCACACCGCCTTCAGGGACAAACTTAAACGCGTTTGACAATAGATTAAACACAATGCGCTCAAATTTTTCGCTGTCGATCTGCGCCATCAACTGTGCCGGCACCGCACGCTCAAAACGAATGTGCCGTTCAAAGGCCATCACCTCAAAATGACTAAGGATCTGGCCGAACAGCGGCAGCACATCGCGCTGCTGATAGTGCACGGCCATGCGCCCCGATTCGAGCTTGGCCGCGTCGAGCAGATCGTTGACCAAACGCAGCAACTGATGAGCGTTGCGTTGTGCCGTCAGCAACCATTGCTGCTGCTCTCGATCCAGTGTCGTGGCCTGCAACACGTGCGCGAGCGGCCCCAAAATTAACGTCAGTGGCGTGCGCAGTTCATGGCTGACGTTGGAAAAAAATTGCGACTTCAGCTGCTCCACTTCTTTGCTGCGTTCATACAATAAGGCCAATTCACTGTGCGCCGCTTCCAGACGACGATTGCTTTCCTGTACTTCCAGCGCGCGCATGATCAGTTCACGTTCAACGGTCTCGGCGCGGTTACGCATCGCGTCCGCTTGTTGTTCTTGTTGCGCGCGTTGTTGTTTGAGTTGAATAAAGTCGGTGACATCTTCAACGCGGTGCACGATGTAACGCAGACTGCCATCCGCATTCAGCACCGGCGAATTGATCGGGCTCCAGTAGCGTTCTTTAAAACCACCACCGTCTGCGTCTGGTCGTCGAATGTCGTATTTTTGCACTGCCATGCTATCGGCCAAACGGTGTTGCACGACACGTGCCAGTGACGTGCGCAAATTGCTGGCACCGGTTGCCGCAGGATCATCGGGATTGTCAGGAAATACGTCGAACAGGTTGCGCCCAATAATGTGTTCCCGCTGTGTCATCGTGGCCTGCAAATAGGCATCGCTGACCGCCACAATGGTCAGATCCGGCGTCAATATCAAAAACAGGCTGGGCAGCGATTCAAATAGCTGCTGAAAATCGATGGGATCGTTCGTCGACGTGTTGTTCATCAGCACCATCCGTGCACACACTCACGATGAGCAAATCGAAACAAAACTGTAGCACAGCGAATGGCAGAGACTCTCACCGCTTTGTGGCGGTTTTCAGCCAAATGAGGCACAAAACTGTATTCGCTTGCGACAATTTAAAAACGGTGCACAAGGCTTGCTGTGGCCACCCGCCCGCTGATCGAACGCGCGGCGTGACCATCGGATTCGGCTTCGGTAAAACCGATGCGATTCTCGAGATTGTTGATGCTGAGCGACAACTCAGTACTGCCGGTCAAAGGGTAACGGCCAAAGACATTGATGGCATAAAACGCCGGTAACTCAAATTGATTGTGATCGTCAGCAAACGAGCGACCGGTGCCAACGACAGACACCGCCACTTCGGCGCCCGATTCGGCGCGCCAACGCGGCATCAGTTGATACGTCACGTGCGCCTGACGGCGTGGCCGATTACCAATCGTGCTTATGTCAATCGCGTCAACAATATCGGCATCAGTCCATGTGATGCCGGCCTGCCATTGCCAACCGTGGTGTCGCATCGACAATTCCCATTCGACACCGCTGGCGCGATAACGATTGTCGGAAAATTGCTGCGTTGTCGCTTCGTAATTGCTTTCATCGGTGTCCGCACGAAACAAGGTGACAAAACTCGCCCACGCACCATCACGCCACTTTAAACCGGCCTCACGTTGACGAATGCGGTTGTGATCAATCGGCAGACTGCCATCCAGTGCTTTGCCGTATAACAAGCGATCGGCCGAATACGCAAAACCTTCACTGTCGCGCACAAACAGCGACACATCGTCATGCCAACGGTAATTCGCGCCCCAGGAAAACGCGGTTTGTTGCGTATCATAATCAACCCGCTTGAATGTCGTCGGATCAAAATGGCCGAGCGCATCATCCGTGAGGGTGCTGCCAAACGCTTGTTGCCATTCGCGGCGCACACTCGCGTCGACATTCCAATTGGCGTGTTGCCATTGCAATACGGCGTACGGTGATTTTTGGCGATAACGCACATCAAAGGTACGCACACAACAATTGCCCCAGGTTTCATACGCTGGTCGCAAAAATTGCACGTCAGGATCGTGGTCACGCATAGCGACCGTGTACTGATTCCAGTTCCAGGTTAACGCTACCGTTTGCTCGGCCAGAAACACGCCGGCAGTCACCGTCACCGCATGATCCGGCGTTGGCACAAATGCTTTGTGCACGCGCAGATCATTAAAGCGATTACCCAAATCATCGAGTGCCGTGTTGAACAACGTTGCCGTGAACGTCGTCGAGGTTTCGGCGGTCGCACCATCACCGTTATTGGCTGGAAACAAACCGATAAAACGCCCCGAGTGATCGGACTGTCGAAAAAGATTTTCAAGCATCCATCCGCCCGTCAATTCGTGGTTAAACGTAAACCCAATGCTGCGGCTGTTTATCTGCAAACCGGCACTGGCATCGGTCATGATCGGCTCACCATAACGATCGATACTGGGGTCGTGCAATGCGCGCGGAATAAAATACGCGACACGCGGATCAATTGATCGCAGCGACCGAATTTCGCCCCGCTCAATGCGCGCCGGTGTTGGCAAAAATGTCGGTGTTTGATCGTCCAACCATTTCATCATCAATCGCCAATAGCCGCTTGGCCATTGATGTTGCAGCGCCATTTTCAGTTGACCGCCGTCAGCGGCGTTATAGGCGATGGCGCGACCACCATCACCGACACGATAAAAGCCGGCCAGCGCAACCTGCGTTTGTTCCGTAATCTCGCGGCCCCACATCAGATCAACACGCCGCAAACGATTGTCGATGCCGGATTGCACGCGCCATTCGGCAGCGTCACTGACGTCAAACTTCGTCAGCACATTGACAATACCTCCTGGCGCATTGCTGGTCGCCGTCGCGGCGAAACCACCGCGGATCACTTCAATATAATCCACCAGCGTATCCACGCGCAGAAATTGATCGGCGGTTGCAAACGCAATGTCACCGAACAATAAAATCGGCAAACCGTCTTCCTGCCATTGCACATAACGCGATCCGCCCGCGGAGATCGGTGCGCCGCGCACCGTCACATTGGCATTGCCTTCACCGGCTGACGATTCGGCGCGCACGCCCGGCACAAACCGCAACAATTCGGCCGCATTCGTCGCGGTTGTCTGTGCGAGTTGATCGGATTCCAATGTCGAGATCGACACACTTTGCTGCATCTTACTGGTGTGCACACCAACACCCGTAACGACCAATACATCAAAATCAAGCGGCGTTTTTTCTGGTGCTTTGTCGTTTTCTGTTTCATCCACCATCGGAGATGCCGCACCGACCACCAACGGTACCAACAGCAACGCAGCGCGCAAACTGTATAACCTGATTATTCGGCACCGGCGTGACAGTTTGATCACTCTAATTCCCCTGGTTTACTCATGGCTGAAACCACAACGCTTGGCGCGTGAGCGGTGTTTCTTTCGGCAACAGCGGATTGTGCAATTCGATAATCGTGCGTTTGGATAAATTCGCTTGTTTGATCACCGCGTCAAAGTACTGCAAAAATAAATTGTCGAACGAACCGTCGGCCATCGCGGCTTCCAAGCCCTCGGTCAGCGCGTTGGCCAAAATCAGATTGTCTTTTGCCACAAAAAAGTACACCGCTGCCGGGTAATGCAGCACGATATGATTATCAATTGCCAGAGCATGATTTTTCGCCACGGCCGCTTCGTTGCCGATCTCGGACAAGGCGCGCGGAAAGTAATCAGCACGACCCCGCCGCAACATTTTGAACAAACCTTCATAATCCGCCGTGCCTTCAACCGATAAACCATTCGCACGCAAAATATCGCTGTCAGGCCAATCACTGCCTTGCAAAGCGACCAGAGTTTTCAAATCGGCAACGGTTTTAATATGTTGCAATTTATCGCGCTCGGTCGCATTCACGAGACAAAGGCGCCAGCCAATTAATCCTTTATAAATAGGTATTCGGATCGGTCGCAATTGCTGTTCGCGTTCAATCGACGTCATCGTCCACACAATCGACACCAGGCCGGTGCGCAATTCCACTTCGCGAATCGCACGTTTTTGATGCACGACGATCGAACTGGCCTGCAGCGCGATTGGGTATCGCGTATGACGAATCGCCAACTCCAACAACTTGATGGGGTATTCGGTGCGCCGATCGTGTTCGGCTTCGGGGCGGGGGTAGTACACAATTTCAGCCGCGTAAATGGTCAGCTGACAGCACAACAGCAGCAACACGCAAACGGTCTTCATTGGACCTTAGGCCCTCCCCGTGGCGGCAATTGGGTGAACGTTCCTGCAAGTATAGCCGGCGGGGTTTGCATCGCCGCACCGCAGCATTGGCCTTCACAGCGACGGTCGCGCCGGCGATTTGCCTGTTTCGGCTCAGGCCGGCAGCGCGTACCCAACAATTGTATGCATTTTGCAACACTTTTACTTTTGCTTACATCCGAAGCCATTTGGCATGCTGGCCCGCTTTCCTGCGTTACCCCCACCAGGTGTCCCCGATGATTAAAACAACCATGGCGACCGTGCTCGCTCTATTCACGGTACAGGCCGCTGTTGCCGCCGCACCGTTTGATGACAAATTCCGCCAACTCGATGAGCTGCTGCCCACGGCGAACAGTTACCGTACCGCCTCGGGCGCGCCTGGTCACGAATACTGGCAACAGCGCGCCGATTACCGCATCAAAGTCACGCTCGATGATGCCAAACAAACGTTGTCAGGCAGCGAAACCATTCGCTACTACAACCAGTCGCCGGACACGCTGAAATACGTGTGGCTGCAGCTCGATCAAAATATTTTCAATAAACAATCCGACGCGGTCATGTCGCGCACCGCCAGCGATCGCGACAGCTGGGCCAAAGGCAATGACGAAACCGGCATGAAATTCGAAGGCCTGCGCTCGATGCTGCAGGCAAAAGAATTTGATGGCGGTTACAAAATCGCTTCCGTCAAAGACGGTAACGGACGTGATTTGAAGTTCACCATCAATCAAACGATGATGCGGGTTGACTTGCCGCAAGCATTGCCGCCAAAGCAGACAACCGAATTGCAGATCGTTTGGTCTTATAACATCAGCGAAGCCAAAGTGCTGGGCGGCCGCTCCGGTTATGAATTTTTTAAAGAAGACGGCAATTATCTGTACGAGATCGCCCATTGGTTTCCGCGCATGGCCGCCTATTACGATGTGATGGGCTGGCAACACAAACAATTTTTGGGCAGCGGCGAATTCACGCTCGAATTCGGCGATTACGATGTTGAGATCACCGTGCCGGCCGATCACATCGTTGCGTCAACCGGCAGTTTGCAAAATCCGGATCAGGTGCTGACCGCGGCACAACGCGAGCGCTTGCAAAAAGCCAAAAATTCGACCAAACCCGTTGTGATCGTGACACAGAAAGAAGCGGAAGAAGCCGAGAAAACTAAAGCCCAAAAAACCAAAACCTGGCATTTCAAAGCCAAGAATGTCCGCGACTTCGCCTTTGCCTCTAGCCGCAAATTTATCTGGGATGCACAAGGCTTCAAAAAAGACGGCACTGACGTGATGGCAATGTCGTATTACCCGAAAGAAGGCAATCCGCTGTGGGAGATGTATTCGACACAAGCGATTATTCATACGATCGAACACTACAATAAATACAGTTTTGACTATCCGTATCCGACCGCAATCTCGGTAAATGGCCCCGTTGGTGGCATGGAATACCCGATGATCAGCTTTAACGGTCCGCGCCCCGACAAAGACAAAAAGACCGGCAAGTTGACGTGGTCCAAACGCACAAAATACGGTTTGATCGGCGTCATCATTCACGAGGTGGGTCATAACTACTATCCGATGATCATTAACTCGGATGAACGGCAGTGGACCTGGATGGATGAAGGACTGAACACCTTTGTACAAACGCTGGCTGAACGCGCGTGGGAAGAAAAATACCCCACCCGTCGCGGCGATGCGCGAGACATTGTCGAGTACATGAAATCGTCGGCACAGGTGCCGATCATGACCAACTCAGAATCGCTGCTGCAATTTGGTAACAACGCGTATGCCAAACCAGCCGCGGCGCTCAACATTTTGCGGGAAACCGTTTTAGGCCGTGATCTGTTTGATTTTGCCTTCCGTGAGTACGCGCAGCGCTGGAAATTCAAACGCCCGACGCCGGCCGATTTTTTCCGCACGATGGAAGATGCCTCCGGCACCGATCTCGATTGGTTCTGGCGCGGTTGGTTCTACACCACCGATAATGTTGACATCAGCTTGAACGGCATCACGCAGTATCAAGTTGGCAGCAAAGATCCGGAAATCGAAAAAGCGTGGGAAAAAGCCCGCGATGAAGAAAAGCCGATCTCGATCACCGAGCAACGTGACAAGGACATGAAGCGTCGCGTCGACGATCATCCCGAACTGAAAGACTTTTATAACGAACACGACGATTTCACCGTCACCAATAAAGATCGCAACACCTACAACGAAACGTTGGAAGGTTTGGAAGACTGGGAAAAGGAATTGTTGAAATCGAACAAATACCTTTATCTGGTAGATTTCAGCAATCTCGGTGGTTTGGTGATGCCGTTGATTCTTGAAATCGAATACAACGACGGCAGCAAAACGATTGAACGCATCCCGGCGGAAGTGTGGCGCTACAGTCCAAACAAGATCACCAAAGTGCTCATTAGCGATAAGCCGATTGTGGCCATTGAGCAAGATCCTTTCTGGGAAACCGCCGATGTCGACGTCAGCAACAACCGCTGGCCACGTGAGGTGACCAAATCGCGTTTGAAAGTCTTCAAAGACAAACGTGACAAAGACAATTTGATGAAGGACTTTGACACACCGTTGAAAAAGCCCGGTGAAGGTAAAGATGGCGACAAGAAAGACGACGCCAAAAAAGACGACGTCAAAAAAGATGAAAAAGCGGGTGATGGCAAGTAATGTTTAACCGCAACAGGCGAGCACTGGCCGTGTTCGCCTTTTTCTTTTTCGCGTTGACGGCGTGGGCACATCGTTACCACGCCGCCATCAGCACGGTCACACGTGACAACGACAGCGGCACGATCGAAATAGAGCACCGCTTGTTCATGCACGATCTGGAGCCGATCTTATTAGCGCTGCACAACAATGAACTCCAACTCGATGGTGTTGACGGCGAAGCGGCGATCCGCGCCTATGTCGAACAACATTTTGCAGTGTTGGACGCTCAGCAACAGCCACTCGCGTTGCAATGGGTGGGCGTGGAGCTGGATCAAACGTATGCCACGATTTATCAAGAGCTGCCTTCCGCACCGCCACTGCCACAGCTGTTTTATCGCAATCAATTATTGACCGAAATTCCCACACAGGTGAACACCGTCAACCTGAACGATGGCCTGTTGCACACGTCGTTAGTGTTCACCCATAGCAATCCATTATTGCAATGGCCAGTGAATAAATTGCGCAATGATTAGGCGAGTAAGCACAGCCCAATCATTGCCTTGTTTCCGTTCAATGCCACTGACACTTAAACCAGCGCCGAATATCGTTAATGACAACACCGATCGTTATCACACCGATGCCGTACAACAGATAACGAATCGCGGTGTTGGTGCTGTGATAAATGCGTTCGACACTCGCACTGCTGTCACCTTGCCACAACAGCAGTACCTCGGTCTGACTGATCACCGCGATCACACCCAAGGTCAGCAGCGAACACGCTAAACGCACCAGCAATCGTGGGCGAGTCCAATACGGGAAAAAAACATTCGTCAGCGATAGCGCCACATCGACTACACCGAGCGCCACAATCACCCAGAAGAATTTCTGCCATATTTCTGCAAGTGCAAAATGCAACGGCTCGCCGTGATGCCAGAAAAATGTCGGAAATGACAATGCGCCGGTCCAAAACAATAAAAACAGCACATTAAGCGCGATTTCAAACAAGCTGTCACTCCGTTTGATGCGCATTAATTTTTCGTCAGCGACGCGAATATCGTTGAGTTTGGGTAGATTGTCTGGCTGCCAATCTTGCATGCATTTGAACTTATTCGGCAAACGATCCAATCCCCAAAACAATAGCGTGACAAAGCTGAGCCAAACACTCGCGGTACCCAGAAATGAAAACAGCGATTGGCTGATCGCACGCGTGACGTTATCACCGTGTAAAGCCGCCACCAGCGCGATAGTGGCGTACACCATCAACAACCCCATCAGTCCCATCTTGGCGACGAACCACCAAAACGGAAACACCGACGGCCCGATCA
>JAYSCL010000035.1:0-6478 GCA_041914905.1 Enterobacterales bacterium | reverse complement strand
ATCAGTCCCATCTTGGCGACGAACCACCAAAACGGAAACACCGACGGCCCGATCAAATACTGCTGCGGAAAATAGCGCGAGGCGACCTGCATGGGGTGTCCAAACGCTTTGATTTCGGCGGCAATTTCGCTGTCAGTGAGTGAGCGCTGCAACACCGATTCGCGCTCTTCCAAACGCGACATCAATGTGTCGTGCAACTCGGCGACGATGTCGTCTTGTTGGCCGTTGGGCAAAAAGGTTTTGATCATCTGTAAATAACGCTGCACCAGTTCCATGCTAGGACTCCTGTTGAATGCGATCCAAAGCCAAATTCAGTTGCCGCCACTGCGCGAGCAGCGCTGTCAGCACCTCTTGCCCAGAGGGCGATAAGCGATAGAAACGCTTGTTGCGTTTGTCTTCTTCACGCCATTCGCTCTGCAACAAGCCTTGCGCTTCAAGCCGGCGCAGCAGCGGGTACAGCGTGCTTTCTTCGATATCGAGACCAAACTCCAACAGCGCTTTGCGCAAGGTGTAGCCGTAGTGCTCGCTTTTGAGCTGGACCAGCACCGCCAACGTCAGGCTGCCACGACGCAATTCCGCTTTCAGGTTGTCGAACAGGTCTTGGTCCATGGCCTATACTATGTGGCGTACAGTAGATGGTATTTACTGTATGTCGCACAGTGTATGATGTCAAGTGTGAGGTGAGCGGCGCTTGGAGCGTCCCGGCCAACGCAGTAGAGTGCGCGAGCTCATTCAGTAAGGGGATGTCAGAATGTTTGCCCGTTTCTCACGCAGCTGGACCTTGGTCAAGGCCAGCGCCGAAGTCTTGAAGCTCGACAAAGAGCTGTTGGTGTTTCCGCTGTGTTCAGGATTAGCGACCATTTTAATCGCACTGAGCTTTTTTCTACCGATGTGGCAATCGGGTTTGATTGAACGTGCTGACGCTGATCAGGTTGCCCAAACCCAATTGCTCGTGCTCGGTTTTGTGTTTTATCTGACGCAATATTTCATTATCTTTTTCTTTAACACCGCGTTGGTTGGCGCCGCCTTGATTCGTTTGAATGGCGGTGACCCCACCGTTGCTGATGGCTTTCGCATTGCACGCGAAAAATTTCTGCCGATTTTAGGTTATGCCGCGATTGCCGCGACGGTCGGCATTATTTTGCGTGCGATTGAAGAACGCGTCGGCTTTGTGGGCAAGATCATTGTCAGCCTGATTGGTGCCGCATTTACCGTCGCCACGTTTTTAGTCGTACCGATTTTGGTTACGCGCAATATTGGTCCGCTTGATGCGATTAAAGAAAGTGCAGGCTTGCTGAAAAAAACCTGGGGCGAAAACATCATCGTCAACGGCGGCATTGGCATAGTCTTTTTTATTCTTTATTTTTTACTCGGCCTGATGTTCATCGCGCTTTTGGTTGGTGCCGGCGGTGTGGCCGGTGGTTTTGGTGTCGCCGGCATCGCCGTGCTCGCCGTGTTTACGTTTGTGATCTTGGCGCTGATTCAATCGGCATTGCAGGGTATTTATTCGGCCGCGCTGTATCAGTTTGCCACCGAGCAACCGTTGAACAACGGTTTTGACGCCGATGAACTGCGCACTGCGTTTCGCAGCAAATAGAAGTTCGTCGCGCTATGCGACGAATTGATGGCAAGACTAGAACTCTCAGTCTTGTTTGCACAGCGCGACAAGTCGAAATGCAAGACCAACTTCAACACGAAGATCACAATGTTAACGAAGTAAAGGCGAATTGTTTTTGATGCGGTAGCACCAGCCCATTTGAAACGATTGGGTCCCCTTTTGAGGCCGCCCGAGTAACGCAGAAAGCAAACGGGGCATTCGGCGAGGACTGTCTGAGCGAAGCGAGTTCCGCAGCCGCCGTTTGCTTTTGAGTAACGCAGGACCGGAGCTCGCTAAACGCGCCAGCCCATTGCGGCCGATAAGGGCGCGTTCTTTGCCCCTCTTTCTTGCGCGAACAAGAAAGCGGGCCGGCTGTCGGTCCGGGAACCGACGCGTCTCACCTCGAAGCAGATATTGCCAGTCGTCACGCGATTGACTATTCGAACGAAACGAATCAGCGCTCCACAATAATCTCCACGCGCCGATTGCGCGCACGCGCCGCATCATTGTCAGTTTCATCCAGTGGCTGTGTGTCAGCGTGACCGCTGACGCTAATGCGTTTGGCGGCGACAGCACCACCCAACATCAACTCATGCGCAACGCTGACCGCGCGTGCTGACGATAAATCCCAGTTGCTGCGAAAACGTTCGGTATGGATTGGCGCATTATCGGTGTGACCCGAAATGCTGATGCGTCCCGGCGTATCACTGAGCAATTGCCGAATTTTAGCCATCGTCGGCACAAACGCCGGTTGCACCACATCAGAGCCCACTTCAAAACTGCCGGATTCGCGCAAACGAATAATGATCTGACGACCTTGCGCGACCAGCTCGACTTTTTCATCTCGAATTTCATCAATTAGCGCTTTTGCCATTTCAGTGGCCAGGGCTTCGGTCTCTTGTTGTTGAATCGCATTGGCGGCGGCTTTGACAGCTTCGGCATCCAGGATCTCGCTCGGTTCAACGGCCGGTTCCGCTTCAATGATTTTTGGTTTTTCGGGTTCACTTTGTGGCACTTCCGTGACCACTACTTTGGCATCAGGAATGATCACGACTTGTTGAATGCCCATCGCGTTTTGCATTGAGGCTGCAATCAATTTAAATTTATCCAGATCGACTTGCGCAAAGCTTAAGAGCAACACAAAAAAACACAGCAACAGTGACATGAGATCGGCGAACGTAACCATATAGGCCGGCACACCGGTTGGCGGGGGTGGTGCATCGTTGAGTTCGTCGATCATCTGACTTACTTGCGCCCCGTTTGACTGATCACGCGTTGCGCTACCGGTAAATACGATTGCAGCATGTTGCTGATCAAGCGCGGATTATGACCAGCTTGAATACCTTGTAAACCGTCCAACACCAGGACGCGTAACTGCTTTTCGTGATCACGGATCAGCGTCAATTTTTCGCTGATCGGTAACGCGATCACATTGGCAATCAACGCACCATACAAGGTCGTTAACAACGCAACTGCCATCGAAGGTCCCAGCGAATTGGGATCGGCCAAGTTGCCGAGCATGGCGACTAAGCCCACCAAGGTGCCGATCATGCCAAGCGCCGGCGACACATCGCCCAATGCTTTAAACACGTGTGCGCTGCGATCGAGGCGGCTGGCTTCCAGATGGATCTCGCGCGTCAGCAGAGCACGCACCGTGTCGGCATCGTGACCATCAACCATATACCCCAAACCTAAACGCAAAAACTCATCGTCAACCGCTGCATTTTCAAGACCGAGCAAACCATTTTTGCGCGCTTTGTCAGCCAACTGTGCAATCGATTCGATCAAGCTTTCAGGTGCGGATAAACGTCGATGAAACACACGCATCGCATGTTTCAGCGCCATCGCACATTCATGCCACGTGAATTTCATCATGACAATCAGCGGGCTACCAACAACGACGATCAAAACAGAAGGCCAATCCAGGTAGTTGGCGTTGCTGCCGCCCAGCACCAGCGCCACGGCCAACACGCCCACGACACCAAGGCCCCCCAACACGGTTGCCAGATCCATCATCTTTTTCGCCATCCACCGCTGCCAAACCTTAAAAGCGTAGAAGAAATCAGCGAGAATACGCGCCGTTTAGCAACCCCGGCATCGTTGGCGGCCCCAATGGCGAAAAAACCTCCTGTGATTGATTTTGATGCGCAGCTCAAAGAGCTCGAATCGTTGGTGCAGCAATTGGAACGCGGCGAGTTGACGCTGGACGAATCGCTCGCACAGTTCGAAAAAGGCGTGGCGCTCTTGCGCGGCTGCGAGGCGCAGCTGAAAGCGGCCGAACAAAAAGTACAGTTGTTAAGCCAGCAAAACGGTACGGAAACCCTGGTCGATTTTGAGCGCGACCTTTGATCGTGACGCTGGCTAAGACGGGGACACCACGTTGAGTTTTGAAGCCTTTTTGCACACCTGCCAACAACAGGTTGATGCGGCATTAGAGCAAGTCTTGCCCGCGGTCAGCGGCCCACAATCGCGTCTGCACGAAGCAATGCGTTACGCCACGCTAAATAAAGGCAAACGCTTGCGACCGATTCTGGTCTACAGCGCCGGCGCCTTGCGTGACGCGGCCACCACCGACCTCGACGCCTGCGCCTGCGCCGTCGAGCTGGTCCATGCCTATTCGCTTGTACACGACGATTTGCCCGCGATGGACGATGACGATCTGCGTCGCGGTCAACCCACTTGCCACATTCAATTCGATGAAGCGACCGCCATTTTGGCGGGCGATGCCTTGCAAACGCTGGCGTTCGATGTGCTTGCGCACCACGCCTTCAGTGCCGCCGCCGAGCGCGAACACCTGCATATGTTGCAACTGTTAACACGCGCATCCGGCAGCCTTGGCATGGGCGGCGGTCAGGCCATCGATCTGGCCGCCACCGGCCGCTCGCTGACATTGCCCGCCCTGCAACACATGCACGCGCTGAAAACCGGCGCGCTGATCACGGCCTCGGTGATGTTGGGCGCCGCCTGCACCGGCGTTTGGCAAGCCACCGAATGGCAAGCCTTGAAAGCGTATGGTGATGCGCTCGGCCTCGCATTTCAGATCCAAGACGACATTCTGGATGAAGAATCCGACACCGCCACGTTGGGCAAACCGCAAGGTTCCGATCGCGAAAAAGGCAAAGTCACCTTTCCGGCACTGCTCGGCATGAGCGAAGCCAAGCGTGCGGCACAGAGTGCCGCGACAGAAGCCGTGAAGGCACTGGACGCTTTACCCTACAATACCGGCCGCTTGCGCGAACTGGCGCATTTTGTCGTCAGCCGCCGCCACTGATCAGAACCCTACGATGCCCGCCGATTTAACGCATTTTCCTCTTCTGTCCAAAATTGACACGCCGACCGATCTGCGCGCCTTATCGCGCGAAGAGCTGCAGCAACTGTGCAATGAATTGCGGCAGTTTTTGATCGAAACCATTTCCGGTTGTGGTGGCCATTTTGCCGCCGGCCTTGGCACCGTTGAACTAAGCGTGGCGTTGCACGCCATTTTTAACACGCCACACGATCGCCTGGTGTGGGACGTTGGCCATCAAGCCTATCCGCACAAAGTGTTAACCGGCCGCCGCGATCGATTGCACACCATTCGTCAACACGGTGGCCTGCATCCTTTTCCGACGCCGCAAGAAAGTGAATACGACACGCTGGCGGTTGGTCACTCGTCCACATCAATCAGTGCGGCACTTGGCATGGCGCTCGCCGCCAAACAAAAAGGTGAAGAGCGCGAATGCGTTGCGATCATTGGCGATGGCGCGATGACCGCCGGCATGGCTTTCGAAGCAATGAATCACGCCGGTGATGTCAAAGCCGATGTGCTGGTGATCTTGAACGACAACGATCATTCGATTTCTGAAAACGTTGGCGCACTGAATAATTATTTTGCGCGTTTATTGTCATCGCGTTTTTATTCGTCGGTCAAAGAAGCCGGCAAAAAAGTATTGAGCGCCGTGCCGCCCGTCAAAGAATTTGTGCACAAAGCCGAAGAACACGCTAAGGGCATGATGTTGCCCGGCACCCTATTTGAAGAATTAGGTTTTAATTACATCGGCCCGATTGATGGCCACAACCTGCCCGTGCTGCTCGACACGCTCGAGAACATGAAAGCCTTAAGCGGCCCACGTTTGTTGCACGTGGTCACCACCAAAGGCAAAGGTTACGCGCCCGCTGAAAACGATCCGATCGCCTATCACGGCGTGCCGATTTTTGATCCGAAAGCCGATAGCTTGCCACCGAGCAAACCCAAACTCACGTACTCGAATGTGTTTGGCCAATTTATCTGTGACATTGCCGCGCAAGACGAACGCGTCGTTGCCATTACACCCGCGATGCGCGAAGGTTCAGACTTAATCGCGTTTTCAAAACAATTTCCCGATCGCTATTACGACGTCGCGATTGCCGAACAACACGCGGTGACCTTGGCCGCCGGTTTGGCGCTCGAAGGTTTAAAACCGGTGGTCGCGATCTACTCAACGTTTTTGCAACGCGCTTACGATCAATTGATTCACGATGTGTGTTTAACCAACCTCGACGTGCTGTTTGCGATCGATCGTGGTGGTTTGGTCGGTGGCGATGGCGCCACCCATAACGGTCAATTTGATTTAAGTTTTTTGCGCTGCATTCCCAATTTAATTGTGATGACCCCGAGCGACGAAAACGAATGTCGCCAGTTGTTATACACCGGTTATCACTACCAAGGACCCGCTGCTGTGCGTTACCCGCGCGGCACCGGAATGGGCGTCACACCCGACGCGACGTTTACCGCGCTGCCCATTGGCAAAGGCCGTATTGTGCGTCGCGGTGAAAAAGTCGCGATTTTAAATTTCGGTGCACTGCTCGGTGACAGCTTAAAAGCCGCCGAACAATTAAACGCAACCGTCGCCGATATGCGTT
>JAYSCL010000034.1:10739-42819 GCA_041914905.1 Enterobacterales bacterium | reverse complement strand
CACGGTTTGCTGAGCAAACGTTCTTGATGAAAATACGCAACGCCACCCACAATCACGCCCATGCGCAATTTGGTGTCTTGGCCAAAATCGTTAACAGCATTGGTGACTTGTTGGGCCAATTCACGTGTTGGTGTCAGCACCAGCACACGCGGACCTTTGCCCGGTTTAATCGGAGAGTTTAATAATTTGTGCATCGCCGGCAACATGAATGCGGCAGTTTTGCCGGTGCCGGTTTGTGCCGACGCCATCAAATCGTGGCCTTCCAGCACAACAGGGATCGCCTGACGTTGAATTTCGGTCGGCGTGGTGAATTTCAGGGTTTCAATAGCGCGCAATAAACGTGCGTCGAGGTTTAACTCGGTAAAGGACATCAGTTTTTTTCCATATCAAGGCAGCAAAACGAGGCCTGTGCCCTCACACGTCAAACGCGCGAGCGCATCATCCTTGACCGCAGGGATTAACCCGGCAGTGGACAGGTCATGCTGTACACAACGAAGTAGCACCAGTCTTGGGCATACACTTAAGGGAGCTTCACTCCCACAAGCCGCCAAGCCGGTTATCTGCTGTAGGTAACGCCCCATCAGGGCTGAGCAGAAAGGAGGATTGGTAAGGCTTAACACCGCTCCGTCAGCACAGGGCCTCGGTTGCGGGGCGCGAACTGTACACAAGTGGGTCGTGAAAAGCGAACGTTATTTGAACGACAACTTGCAATAGCCCGGCTTTGTGCGCAAAAACCGGCATCTATACTCGCTGTACCCCTCAATTTGGTGAAACAGCTGGCCGTGGCTGCGCTCGACAACATCACAATGTTTTTTCTGACCGGGTTCGCACACTTGGGGCTGGCGGCGGCGTTGTGGGTCTTTCGCCACAGCGAAACCGACAAACGTTTGAAACGGATCTGGCTATGGGGCCATCTCGCCGGTGCATTTGGCATGATCTTGCTGCTCGGCCGCCGTGAAGACGGTTTGAATTGGTTGCAAGCCACCTCCAACGCCTTGATTTACGTGTGTTTAAGCGCGCACCTGTTGGTCACGTTGCTGTTTTTTGGGCATGCCCTGCGCGCGCATTGGTGGTGGCTGGCGACCATTGTCGGATTGCAATTTGTCTTTCGTCCGTTCGGACTAACCGAACAATGGCGTTTAGCTGCCGTGGTGTCGGGTTCGCTGCTGATTTTTGGCACGTTGTGCACGCTGTATTGGCGACATCGACACAGCAGTTACAGCATGGTGAGATTTTTGCTGCCATTAAATGGGTTGGTTTTTGCGTTGGTGCTGATCCGTTTTATTGAAATTGTGTCGGCCCATCCTGAATACTCGTTTGCCGAAGCCGGCTGGGGACAAACACTCGGTATTGTCGGACTTTTTATCAACGCGCAAACCAATGGTGTTGGCTTTTTGTTGTTATTAAAAGAACGTGCCGATCAAGAATTGCAACGTTTGAGCTCACTCGATCCACTCACCGATTTAAGCAATCGTCGCGCGTTTATCAGCCATGCCAAACAACAATTGGCGCTGGCTGATCGCGGCATTCATCCTGTCAGTGTGTTGATTTGTGATATTGATCATTTCAAACAAATCAATGATCGCCACGGTCACCACGCCGGTGATGATGTGATTCGCGCATTAGCGCAATTGATCCGTCACAGTATGCGTGCCGGTGATAGTGGCGGACGTTGGGGTGGCGAAGAATTTGTCATTCTGCTGCCACAAACACAACTCGACGGCGCATTGCAATTTGCCACACGATTAAATCGCGCGTTTGCTCAAGTATCCGTATCCAGCGCCACTCAAACATTGCACAATACGATCAGTATCGGCGTGACCGAACATCAACACGGTGAAGATATCCAAACCAGCATCGACCGCGCCGACAGCGCGCTCTATCGCGCCAAACAAAATGGTCGTAACCGGGTTGAGTTTGCGGCCGTGGAATCAAAACCGGTTTGACCTTTTTGTCGCTAATGCGTACGCACAATCAGAATGCCAACACACTACCTTTTTGAATCTGCTCGACTCGGCTTTCGCCTGTGGCAACCACGCGATCTGGACACACTCGCGGCGATCAACGCCGCCCCGATTGCAATGGAGTTTTTCCCTTATTGCTACACGCGCGCGCAAACCGCCGACTTTATCGACCGCATGATGACGCAATGGAACGACTGTGGTTTTACCTATTTTGCGATAGACGAACTCAACCGCAACGAATGCATCGGATTTATTGGCTTATGCGAGCAGGATTACCCGTCGCCCTTCACGCCATGTGTCGATATTGGTTGGCGTTTGACACCGAGCGTCTGGAATCGCGGCTTGGCCAGCGAAGGGGCCAAACGCTGCTTAGAGTGGGCGTTTAATGAACGCCGCCTGCATCAAGTCGTTGCAGTCACACCGCAAATAAATCTGCGCTCACAAGCCGTCATGAAAAAAATCGGCATGCGTTATCAATTCAATTTTCAGCACCCCGCCTTACTCGACAATGAACGCTTGCGTGATTGTGTGATGTACCAAGCGGATAACCCCGGTCACAGCAATAACGACGACACTTTTTCACCATGACCTAATGCAAATAAAAGCTGCGACGCCACTTCGTGCTGCAACTGGGGACGTGACAGTGGTAATGATTGCTCGGCCAGTGCACTGTTTAATAGACCACGACAAATACTCACACACAATGCCGCTGTAAGCTCCGGAGGTCGCGTTATGTGTGGTGCCTGATGGCGACGGCTGTGTGCTTGCGCCAACGTCATTAATGATGTCATCGCATGTTGACGCCGGCGCTCAACCGGTTCGGTGAACACCACGCTTAATGATTCCCCCGTCAACAAGCGATGCACGCCCGGATACGCGCCCATGCCGTCAATACTGGCTTGCACAATTGCTCGAACGCCAGTCACCACATCCGATTCCATCGCCGCCAAAAAAGCTGGCTGCATGACCTGCAACATCGACTCGTATTCACGACAAGCCAACTCAGCAATCAACGCATGTTTACTCGGAAAATACTGATACAACGAGCCAACGCTGACACCCGCCACGTCGGCAACACGATTGGTATTAAATTTGACCAATCCTTCCTGCTGCAAAACGCGAGTTGCTGCATCCAAAATAACCGCCACCGTGGACGCCGCGCGCTGTTGTCGCGGCTTTTTGCGCGGATTGACCTGCATTTTTTCCCCTAAAAATCGTTCAACAAACGCGAGTAGTGAACCGTGCCGACAATGTTAACAATAGCGGTCCTGCACTGACTTGGTGTTTTTTAGGAGAGTACCCATGTTTTACTGCCACGGCGCCGGCGTGCGCACCAGCATAGTTCTCGCATTGATGTTGTTAACGTTTTCGTTCAAGGTTTACGCAGCACCAAATTTGCCCGATTATTTTGCATTGGGTGTTGCCGCTGTGCCCGAATTTGAAGGCTCGGCCGATCATATGGAAGTGCCGCTGATTCTCGCCAAAAGCAATATCGGCAACACACGATTGGAGTTTTCCGGCAATACCGGGCGTTGGTATGTTGATGTGGACAACAACCTGTCGTTCGGACCATTGGTGCAAGGTCGATATGAACGTGATGAATCCGTAACCGACCCGATTATTGCGCACTTGCGCCCCATCAAAACGGCAACCGAACTCGGTGTGTTTGCCCAATACCGTTGGCAACACGGCGGTCGTATGCCTGGCCAATTTGGTTTGGCGTTGACCGCGCAACGAGACGTCAGCGACGTTCACAATGGCCAGCTGTATGCGCTCGTTTTGTCCTACAACGTGATGTTGAGCGAGCGCTGGCGATTGGGTGTTGAAGCCAGCCAATCGTGGGCTAATGAAAAATTCATGAGCACCTATTTTTCTGTTGATGCGGACAATGCCGAACGCAGCCAATTAGCAATTTATCACGCCGATGATGGTATCAAAGACAGTTTCGGCGCCGTCACGTTCAGCTATTCCGTGTCGCCGTCGCTACAAGTGCTGGCGTTGCTTGGCACGCAAGCGCTGGAAAAAAACGCCTATAACAGCCCCATCGTGCGTGAACGCGGCGAACGGGATAACTGGCTTGCTGGCGCCAGTGTGATGTTCTTTTTTTAAACACAACATGGGCAAGGTAACGCGTGCATCGACCTTGCCCGTACTTTTGCTGTCGTGAATCACCCACAGCATCACATCTGTCGCCATCCTTCCGTTAAAATAAACGTATTGCCCCCTTAGTCCATTTATCCATGGCCCGACGCTCCGTTTATATCGCCCACACCGGCGGCACTATCGGTATGAAAAAAACCGTAAATGGCTACGCCCCGGTACGCGGTTATCTTGATGAAGTGATTTGTTCCTTACCCGAATTTCAACGTGACGATATGCCACAGGTGTATGTCAACGAATTCGACACCTTGATCGATTCATCGGATATGACTCCCGCCGACTGGACGCGCATCGCGCAAGATATTCGTGCGCATTACGATATGTTTGACGGCTTTGTCATTTTGCATGGCACCGACACAATGGCGTACACCGCTTCTGCGCTGTCCTTTATGTTGGAAGATCTGGCCAAACCCGTGATCGTCACTGGCTCACAAATTCCGATGTCCGAATTGCGCACCGACGCGCGCGACAATTTGATTTCGTCGGTGATGCTGGCCGGCAACTATTTTATTCCCGAAGTGTGTTTGTATTTTCACGATCGGCTCTATCGCGGTAATCGATCGCAAAAAGTCGATGCGATCGGTTTTCATGCGTTTGAGTCTCCCAACTTCGAGCCCTTGGCCAAGGTTGGCATCGATATTCAAATTGCACAACACTTGCTGTTGAAAGGGCCTAACAACCCTTTGCGTGTGCAATCCATTGATCCACCGTTTATCGGCACCGTCAGTTTATTCCCTGGTATCAATGCCAGCATTATCGAAAACTTTTTGAAACCGCCCTTACAAGGTTTGATTTTGCAAACTTACGGCTCTGGTAATGCCCCCTCCAAAAACAAAGAATTGTTGCGCGTTCTGCGTGAAGCCAACGATCGCGGCGTCGTCATCGTCAATTGCACACAGTGCTATCGCGGCCGCGTCGACATGGCCAGCTACGAATGCGGTCGAATACTAATGGATGTCGGCGTCATCAGCGGCTATGACATGACACGCGAAGCAGCCTTGACCAAATTGTATTATCTGTTTTCGGCGGGATTATCGGGCGATGAGATCAAAGAAAAAATGCAGATGAATTTGCGCGGTGAATTGACGATTTAGTTTTTTGTTGATGAGAAAAGACTCCTCCTCACCCTAGCCCTCTCCTCGCAAGCGAGGAGAGGGAATGTAAGCACCGCCCCTCTTCAAAGGGGAAGGCTGGGGCGCCCCGCAGGAAGTACTCTTGGGGTATGAGGGAGGTTTGCGTTCAAAAGTTTTGCGGAATTAATTTTTGAACTGTGCCTTTACGACCTCGAACAAGCCAGACTATTCATTCATGAGGATCGCGGGCATACCCATTTCAATCAGGTCGGTGGCACAGCGTGCATGCAGCCAAGGGCGACAGTTTTTTTGTACCGATTTCATATGCTGCCTGCGATCACTAACTGGCCTAACACCATTACAGCTAAACCCAGTATTTTTAACATCTTGATTGTCACACCGAGCCACCAATGTCGATTCGGCACGAGCATATGTCGAGATTCGTTGACGATACAGCGGAACTATTCATAAATGGCCAAGTGGTTTTCACATAACCATTCTTTTGATGTTCCCTGATAAAGTCACGACAGAAACGGCGTGCGTAACCCGCGCGTGACTATTCCTCTATAGAATTTTATGTTGCTTAAAAAACATAACCATGTTCGCCAAGCTTTCTTGATAAATATCACCTCGCGTTTTCTGACCAAATTCTTGGCAAACAAACTCCTCGTTACTTTCTGCCAAAACAGTTTCAGCTTTGTCATTGCAGAGTGGTAAGAAGCTGAAATGGTGAGCGCCTTCGATTTCAACGTAACGACTGTGCGACGGAAGGAAGTCTTTCATGGGGTAAACATGTGTGCGCGGCGGTAATTGCTGATCTTTTTCCCCGGTCATGAGTAGCACTGGTGTGCGCAGACTTTGCAGAGAGCTTTGGGTAAACGCTTCGGTAAATCCGGGCGCCAATGCCACCACGGCCTTGATGCGTGGCTCACGAAAGTTCTGATTGGTTCGTCTATAAAAGCCAGCATCAAATTGACGCGTAAAATGCGCGAAGGCACGACAAGCGCCATCGTCGTGACCACGGCAAAATTCAGCAAACCGTTCAAACTTCAGCTCTGCACCGGCCAATTGCAATGCAGTCGCACCGCCAAGTGAAAAGCCGATTTCAGCGATACGGTTCTGGTCAATGTAGTCTGCCCACGCTGAAGACAACACCGTGTCCAGCAAGCGTTTTACATCACTCGGTTGTTGCCAAACATGCAAGATGCTTTCACGTTCGGGCTCACCGCCACTGCTGCCGGGGTGATTGGCGGCCAACACGATGGCACCTTGCTGTACTAAAGCCTCCGAGATCCACGCCATACTGTCAGCACTGCCGCCTGAACCATGATTCAATACGATCAACGGACGTTTTGATTTGTCGGCAATGACGGCGTTTTGTACGCCGTCATAACCAACACGAATACGTGTGACGCCCAATTTCTCGGTGTTGGTCTGCCACGTGGGATACCACAGTGTGGCCTGATAATTGCCCTGCTCTGTATCCAGAATTGTGATCGAACTTACACCTAAATTTTGCTCGGGTTGCGCAGACAATTGTTCACGTTTGATCAGCTCACCATGCACAATCACCGAGTCAATTTTGTCCCACGCACTCAGATCGATTAACGGGTTAGCGTTTAACAACAGCAGGTTAGCGACTTTATTGATTTGAACGGTTCCGTAGTCTTTTTCAAGGCCAAATTGTTTGGCGTTGTTGATGGTGCCAGCTTTGAAAATGTCGCGCAGTGAAACACCGGCCGCTTGCAGCTGCTGCATTTCACGATAGGTATTCAGGCCGGGTTGATTGCCATAGGTCGGTGCTGACGGTGTGTCGCTGGCCAATAGAACCGGATGCCCCAACTGATACAAATAGTTTAACGAGCGCAAGGCCAACGATTGCACGCGTTGATTCATTTGCAAAAATGCATCGACATCGGTGATTTCATCTTCTTTTTGTATCAGCTCTTTGAACCATGAAGCATATGGCGTTTGATACCACGCCATTAACGAACTCGGCACCACATTTTTATAAGCCGGATCGCGCAAGGTGTCGTCACGAAACAATGCCGCAATACCGGGCAATACCGATAACGTGGGTTGATACGCCATTTTATTTTCTGCAATATCGTGCATCAGTTTTTTTACCGACGTTGGCAGTTGCGTCGGATCTTGGCGAAACGTCGCGCGCTCTTCGGCGCTCCAGTTCCACGTGCCATGCGCAATCACATCCGCTTTGGCGCCTACGGCGATGCGTTGCATGTCGGTGGCGTTGGCGTGAGCAAGCACCAACAGCTGGTTCGCTTTGGCAGCACGCCGAACACGTTCAAGAATCGATGCGCTCGGGATCGGCAAATAGTGGGCGTCTCCAAAACCGTCTTCGATAAACACCTTCACGCACATCGCACCGGTTTTTTTGATGCGGGCGACGACGGCTTCAGGTGTGTAATCCTCAGCCTTCAGACCTGCTGGCAAGGTTGCACCACTTTCCGGATCGAAAATGAATTCCGGAATCATGTCGAGACGTTGTTCCGGTGCCACAAAGTTGGTGGGGTAACCGTTATAAATCGGTGCGGCACCACAGCGAAACAAATCGGGCTTTTGCGTTTGTTGCTGAAACAGCGCTTGCACTTGTGGATGACCTGACGGATCGAGCAACTGCGTCACACCGTGATACAGATAGCTGCGTGGTTGTTGGCGATAAAAGTCGTCGGCTATCTTTTGCAACGCCGGCACGGGGGGTAACGGAAACGGCAAACCCGGCGCCATGCTGACATGCACATGACTGTCCATCAGGCCGGGGGTGAGAAACTTGCCACGGCCGTTAACACGCTCAACGCCGCCTTGTACGGACAGTTTTGGTCCCATCGCCACGATGCGTCCGTCGCGGATCAACACCTGTTGCGATGGCAGTGCTTGCTCACGCTCGGGCGACAACACAGTCACGTTTTCAATCAACACTTGATTGGCAAAGGCGGCACTCATCGCCAAATTCAGGGCCAACATTGAGAACAACTTCATGGCTTACTCCGGTTTCTGTGCTTGCGCAGCGGGAAAGGCGGCGCAGTGAGCGGGTGAAAAAAACGTTGGTAGGCAACGTCGACCCGCTCACTGTGCAAAACCAGCGGAGCATTTGCTTGAAGTCGCCGCGAAGTCTTTCTGAAGGATTTCTGAAGAGCGGTGAATTCCTGCATAATCAAACGCTTAGGCGAACAGGACTTTTTGGGCAATGACTAACACTATCAGCACACAGCACTGGCGAATCGGCCCTTGGCGTGTGTTCCCTGATTTGAATCGTTTACAAAACGAGCAGATGGAACGTGTGCTGGAGCCGCGCGTGATGGCGGCGCTGACGGTGCTCATCGATGCCAAGAGCGCCGTCGTCAGTGACGAGCAACTGCTGGCCGGTGTATGGCGAGGACAAATTGTGTCCGATGCCTCGTTGTACAAAGTCATCGCCGAACTGCGTAAAGCGCTGGGAGACAGTGACAAGCCCTATCAATTTATTGAGCGGGTCAGCGGCAAGGGCTATCGCCTCTTGGTTATGCCAGAGGCGATCACGACGCCTGCCGCCGTACCGGCGCCGATCGCAACGGAGGAAACGTCCACACCGGCGCAAACGCCAGTGCTCGCCACCACAAACGAGAACCCAGCACGCGAAAATCTGTGGCAAAGCACCGATTACGATGATGCGATTAAGCCCGGTTGGAGCCTTGGCACACTGCGCGAACAGCTTGGTCAGCGCCGATCGCCACTCTGGCTTTGGGCTTTCGTTGTGATCTTTGTTGCTGTGACGCTATGGCAGATTCTGCCTTCGCCTAAAAAACCACCAGCAACACCCGCCACCACCATCACCGCCAACACCATCGATCCCGAGCGACGCCCTGACACCATTCAACAAAAAGAGTGGGATAGCTTTTTGCAAGCACGCTGGTTAGTGGCCCAACGCCAAGCCGATGCATTACATGAGGCGGTTACGCAGCTGCAACGCGTGATCGATCGCGCGCCACGCTTTACCGCCGCCGAAGTGGAGTTGTGTCATGCCTATCATTTTTTGCATTTGTACAGCGACTGGTCTTTAAACAAAGTGATGGCCTTGTGCGAACCGCTGCTGCGACACGCTTTGCAAAGTGACGATGCCTCAGCGGCTGCACTTGCCATTTATGGTTCACTGAAATTGTCACAAGGCGATAAAAACGCCGCAGCCGCTTACCTCGACAAATCATTAACTCTGGCACCTGACAATGCGATCGCGCTGATGTGGCGCTCAAACCTATACCGTGAACAAGGTGAGATCAGCAAAGCCTTGCCATTGATCGAACGGGCCGCGCAACGCGATCCACTCTCGGGCATTATCAAACGATCTTATGCCTTTACGTTGATTAACAGCGGCCAAATTGGACAAGCCCGACAGGTATTTCAAGAAGCCTTGTTGTTGGAACCCAATTACTCCAATCGCGCTATCGATGAATTGGACATGTTGCCATTGACGGTTGAACGCGCGCATTCGTTTTTACAGTGGGCTGAAAAGTTTCCCGATCGCGTGCGTGATGCCAATGGCCCCGGCCCGGCGATCAATTTGGCCCTGGTCAATTTGAGCATTGGTCGCTTGCACGAAGCCGATCTTGCACTGAAAATTGCCGAGCAAAAATATGCCAAGCATCCGTTTACCTTGCTGGCACGCGCGATGTGGCACAGCGCCAATCGCGATCCGGGTGCCGCACAGGAAAAACTGCAAGCGCGTGCCGCACTGCAACCCAACAATCCAGTGTATGCCGTGGTCGCGCTCATTTTTAGCAACGAGAAAAAGCCACAACGCATACGCGCCGAATTTGAACAATGGTTTCCGGCCTTTGCCAATAACGCCAGCAGTACCGTGCAAAGCTATTTGAACAATGGTCAAGGCCAATTGGTGATGCTGTGGTTGCTCACACAATCCGACAGCGAACGCCAATTGTATGCCGACACGATCAACAGCTGGCTGGATTCACAAACAGTCCCCGACAACTTGAGTCTGAATTTGCATTTATTGCTGGGCCAAACCGAACAAGCCAACACGCTCGCACTCAAAATGCTGAACGATGGCTGGCTACCTTCGCCAAACGATGATTTTTATGTGGCGGAACACCATCCACTATGGAAAGCATTGGACAGCAAAGTGTTTGACTTAATCAGGGTAAATCAGCGGAAGGCAAGCACAAGGTGAAACACGGTTTCAACTCGATCCGTCAATTTAGCACTGAAGCAAAGACAGGTCAGTCTCATGATGCCTCCTGCGCACGATTAAAAAAGGGAAAAAAATGACTTTAAAACCAAAACTACTGAAATTTCCTTTATGGCTCTTGCCCAGCGTGTTTGGATTTGGCGCTGCGGCCAGTGAAATCAAAGAAGACGAATATGTGCAAATGATTCGCAGTATTGCGACGATCGATAAAGACGATCATGTGCACGCGCACGTTTCTGTGTGGGTTTACGAAAAAGAAGAGCGACCAGGTGCCAAACAAGTATTTGCTCAATTCATCGGAATGGACTTGGATGCGCAATCACCGGAGGAAAAAGAGAATTTTGATTACCGAACGCAGCTGTTTCGCTTTGATTCCGAAAGTCTTAAACGTGTTGCACTGACAGCGACAAATCAAACAATCCATGTCTTACCCGACACGGACAGTGATGGTATCAGCCGAGCCGTTCTGGACCTTGGCAAGCGATCCGAACTGAAGGTCGACAACACGGCGACCATTTCATTGAACGTCTTACTGCCAGACAATGATAAGCGACAATTCAGCGCTCACTATATTGTTGTGCCCGAAACCGGTGTATCGATTGTGTCTGATATTGACGACACGATTAAAGAAAGCCATGTACTCAATCGCGACGAATTGATCAAAAACACGTTTCTGCGCCGATTCAAAGCCGTTCCGGGTATGAGTTCATGGTACGCACAATTAGCAGCTCAAGATAAAAGCACACGCTTTCACTATTTATCGAGCAGTCCGCATCAACTGTATCCGGCACTTGATGGCTTTTTGCAGAACGAAAATTTCCCACTTGGTAGTGTGCATCTTCGTTATATCGACCTGTCGGAAGAATTGTTTGGTAATGGCAACAGCTCAAAGCGACACAAGTTGTCAACTTTACAAACACTCATTGAGCAATTCCCACAACGACAATTTGTGCTGATCGGTGACTCCGGTGAGGCTGATCCTGAAATTTATGCCGAGATTGCACGTCGTTATCCGGCACAGGTACGCGCGATTTATATTCGTAATGTTAGTCAAGAACCACGCGAAGCCGTGCGCTACGCGAAAACGTTCGACGGCCTACCGTCATCGCTGTGGACGGTGTTTGATACGCCGCCGAACTAGCCAGCTTATTTAGCGCATGTCTGGCTTTGTTCATGTGAAATTGAAATGCGCCGATCTCGTTTGCTTGTCGAACACCCACCGTTGTGTTTGACCTTGGCGAAAGTTTCACGCCAATTTAACGCTATTTGCCGTTTTCCGTTACTATCGCTTTCTGTTTTGCTGCTGGGCTTTGGTAAAAATTGAGCACCCTACTCGCCTTAAAACTCGCCCTGGTACCAACGTTGATTGGTGGAATCACGCTTGCTGGCCGCAAGTGGGGACCGGGCGTTGCGGGTTGGCTCTCGGCATTTCCAGTGGTGGCTGGACCCATTCTGATTTTCATTGCACTTGATCGGGGAAATGCGTTTGCTCAACAAGCGGCAAGCAGCACCTTGTCTGCCGTGGCCGCTATTGTCGTATTTGGGCTCAGTTATGCGTGGGCAGCGCTGCGCTTTAACTGGTTAAAAAGTCTCGCTTGTGCGTTTGCCGCTTATGCGATGGCCGTGTTCTTGTTAAATTATTTTGTCACCAGCCTCTACGTTGGCATTCCACTGATTGTCCTGACATTGTTGGTGGCGCCGAAACTGTATCCGACGGTTGTGTTACCGCCGCAATTGCCGCCACCAACGAAAAGTGATTTGGCGATCCGCATGAGTTGCGGTGCCGTATTGGTTCTGATCGTCACGCACTTTTCAGCGCAACTGGGGCCGCGACTGAGCGGTTTGTTTGCGATGTTCCCGGTGCTGGCCTCGGTGCTTGCGGCGTTTACACATCGGCAATCGGGCGCGGCATATGCCGTCCATTTATTGCGCGGCACCGTGCTGGGCTATTACGCTTTTGCCAGTTTTTGCATTGCGGTGGCGTTATTGTTATCAACTTTACCGTTGTCGTTAACTTTTACATTAGCGTTTAGCGTTGCATTGATCATTCAATTGCTGTCGCGTTTGCTGCTGACACGATATTTGAAACCAACCAATACGTAGACGACCTTGAAGCCATCGCAAAAATAACTCAGGCGAGGTGCGTGCCCAGTTTCATAAATTGAGGAGCGCAAGAACCGGAGTTTACACGGAGTAAATGAGGTTGATGAGCACCGCATGCACGCCGATCGCCGAGTCAGGATATTGTTGAAATGGCTTCTAATAATAAGCATGATCGTTATTCACGAGCGACTTACGGTGCCTCACTGTATTCCCGTCGCCGATAAAGTTCACCCTGCACGTTGTTCACCTGCATTAAGGCCGTTTTAGCCGCATTCATCAGATCGCCGTACTGACTGTGTTCGGCGACATCGCGCAATACCAGTGCGTAGCGACCATTCTTGCTTTGCGCCAGTAATTTGCAGGCCCAAGCCATTGCCGGCATTGTTTCGACAGAAGCGTTCTGCAACGACAACCACAGACGATCGGCCACCAAATCGAGCAACATCGGATGGTTGTTTTTTTCGCGATACAATTGCTGATAGGTTTCCAACAATCGATCACCATCGGCCGTCCACAGCGCATAAGCCATTCCCCAATCAACGCCGTGATACACCAGCGGCGCGCGCAATAATGGCCATTGATCGATCACATGCCAACCGGCGGTTTCACTGTGCGCCAAACGAAAGCCGCCGGCATCGGGATACCACATGCGGAGAAAATGCGTGTCCCAATCGATCGGCCCGCTCTCTGCTTTGCCGCTGTGAGACATTTCGATCAACGTTGGGTAGCCGTATTTTTGCAGCAATTGTCGTAGGGGCGTCACACCGTTACGCACATCAATGTGGCGATCGCGATAGGCAGCAATTAATTCGTCAGAGGACGCGCGTTGGATCTGCAATTGCTGTTTGATGTGGTTTAAGTCGACGTCGCCCAACACAAACTCAGTATCACCACGGGTATTTTCGATGCGTCGAATTGCCATTGCCACGGCTTTGCTTAACACCGCATTACGTATGAATTCTGACTGACAACGTTGCAAAAAGGACAAATACCGACGATCGCCGCTGAGACTCAAATCACTCGCCAAGGTGCTCAGCGCGTCAATGTACCATTCGTCATAATGATAAAATCGTTGCTGCCACAGCACTGTAGCGGCCACATCCAATATCGCCGGATCAGAAATTTGTTCGTCGGCGATAGCGCGCGCCGCCAGATGAACATCGGCTATTTTGTAACTGATCAGCAACGACCAATAGGTGTATCGATCAAATGCCTGCTGATGTGCGGGCGCCACTTTAATGACCAAGCACAGCAATAACATGGTCAGCCAGCGGTGAATCATTGGACGTTCCGTTTCCATTGTGAAGCTCCCTGTCGGCGTCAGCCGTCGCGCAGACTAATGATCGAGTGCATGATGCACAAGTCTGATTTGTTATTCTCCCTGCCGTCGTGTCACGATCAACGAAACTTACGGTCCGTCACATTCAGGAAACCAATATGAAACGCGGTCGAATTCATCACATTGATTTGTCAGTCAGTGATCTGCAGCGCGCAACAATGTTTTATGGATTTGTGTTGCCAGAAATGGGATTTGAACGTATCGACGATGTCAGTGAAGGACCACTATGGGCCGGCGATGGCGTCGAGATCGGCTTGCGCACCGCCACAACAGTACGAACACATGATCGGTATTCGCCAGGTTTGCACCATTTGGCGTTTACCGCGGATAGTCACGCGGCGGTTGATGCGTTGTATGAGAAACTACGTCAGCGAAACATGCCAATTTTGGATGCACCCGCGTTGTATCCCGAGTACACCGAGGGATACTACGCGCTGTTTTTTGCCGATCCTGACGGCATGAAACTCGAATATGTTTATACACCGGAATGGCCCGTTTAGAAGCCAGTCATCACAGGGATCAGAGGTAACCGCTGCATTGTTGTGATAACGAGCAGCCTCTATACTCCACCAATCATTCACTCATGAGGTTCAACATGATGCGATGTGCAGCAATCGGATTATTGGCGCTATACGGTGCGACAAGTTTCGCCGGCGACGCGGTCGTCAATCCCAACTACGATGAAAAGCTGGCGCAATCCGTCGGCGCCAACGACAACGGCATGCGCAAATACGTGTTGGTCGTTTTAAAAACCGGCCCCAACAAAGTCGCCGCCGGCCCTGAGCGCGACGAGATGTTCAAAGGCCATTTTGCCAACATGACACGATTGGCGAACGAAGGCGTTTTGGCCTATGCCGGTCCACTCGATGGTGTCGATGGCTGGCGTGGGCTGTTCATATTGGCGGTCGACACCATTGAACAAGCACAAAAACACGTCGCAACCGATCCGGTGATCATCAAAGGTGAAATGGTCGCAGAGTATCACACGCATTACGGCTCGGCCGCGTTAATGCTGGTGAATGAGGCGCACAAAAAGATCAGCAAAAATCAGCACTGATACTGCAGACGCAATAACCGTTGTCTTAACGAGTCAATGCAGTTGCTGTCAACCCTAAGCCACACATTTTTACAGTAAATTGTTCGGCGTTGTCACTTGCGGCGACAACTGATTCCGGCGTATCGTGCCGCCGCCAAAAGATGATGACAACGCGATGTCAGAAAAAAAACATTCTGCCTTCCTTTCGCCGCGGCTAACGTTGCTGCCCGGCACCAGTTTATTAGCGTGGCGCAATTTAACGCATGAGCGCGGACGCTTCGTCATCACATTAATTGGCATCGTGTTTTCGGTGGTGCTGATGGGGGTGCAACTCGGTTTGTTGCTGGGCTTCACACAAACCACATCCGGACTCATCGATCACAGCGATGCCGATTTGTGGATCACGCCGTCAGGTACCACCAATGTTGATATTTCCGGCACGCAGGCAACACGTTGGCGACAAGTCGCATTGGCGACCCCCGGCGTGGTGGCCGCCGATTTGTATTTGGTGCAATTTGCCTTCTGGAAACGACCGGATGGCAGCGCCGAAAGCTCGGCCGTTGTTGGTTTCAATTTGGCTACCTTGCGAGGCAAACCATGGAACATTGTTGCCGGTTCCATCGATGATTTGCAGCAAGACGACGCGGTGATGATCGATGAGTTGTACAAGGAAAAACTCGGTATTACCGCACTGAATCAAACCGTCGAGATCAATGGACGCCGAGTTCGAATTGTGGGTTTCACACGCGGCATCCGCACGTTTACACAATCCCCGTATGTATTCACGACTTATCGCAATGCCCTGCATTTGACACGCACAAATGAGCGTAAAACCAATTACATCTTGGTCGATGTTGACGATGGTAATTCACCCGCAACCGTCAAAGCCGCACTGCAACAGAAAATGCCGTTTGTGGATGTGTGGACACGCGAAGAATTTTCAGCGCAAACCAAAACCTATTGGATGGTCACCACCGGTGCCGGTTCGGCGATTTTGATGGCGGCCTTTTTAGGACTGGTCGTCGGCATCGTCATCGTTGGTCAAACTTTATATGCGAGCACAATGGATCGCATTGCCGAGTACGCAACGCTGTGCGCGATGGGGGCGTCCAGCCACTACTTGCGCACCGTGGTGATCAAGCAAGCGCTGATCAGTGCGGTGTTTGGCTACGCCATCGGCATGGCGGTCACGCTGTTTTTTTCGTATTCGAGTCAGCAAAGCAATGTGTTGATTGCCATGCCACTCTGGGCGATTGCCGTATTGGGTGTTTTGACAATTGCGATGTGCCTGTTGGGTGCAACGGCATCGATTCGTCGTATCAATACAATTGACCCGTGCAGTGTTTTTAAATAATGCCATTTTTAAATAATGTCGTTTTTAAACAAGACCGCATTTAAGTGAACACAACAATTAACTGTTAGGCAGCATGCGCGATTCCGTTATCACTTTGAATCACATTTCACACACCTACGGCAGTGGCAGCACCGCAATTGCCGCTTTGCGTGACATCTCGCTATCAATTCGGCGTGGCGAACTGACGTTGCTATTAGGCCCCTCAGGTTCTGGCAAAACGTCGTTGCTGCAAGTCATGGGCTGTTTGTTAACGCCAAGTCAAGGCGATGTGCACTTGCTCGGTCACCGCGTGCAAGGTTTGTCGCGCGAAGCACTGACCAGTTTTCGCCGCGAACATTTCGGCTTTGTATTTCAGCACTACAATTTGTTTCCGACCCTGCGCGCATGGGAAAACATTGCCATCGCACTCGATTTAAAAGCCCTGCCCAAGTCGGAAATGCGCGATTGGGCGGTGCATTCGTTGGCACGATTGGGTTTAGGTGATCGCGCCGATGCGTTTCCTGCTGAATTATCCGGTGGACAAAAACAACGGGTTGCCATCGCACGGGCGCTGGCCGGAAAACCGCAAATTGTGTTGGCCGATGAACCGACCGCCGCACTCGACAGTAAAACCGGACACAGTGTCGCCGCGTTATTGCAACAATTGGCGCACGAAGACAATTGTGCCGTCGTGGTGGTTACGCACGATCCGCGCATGATGAACACCGGCGATCGTGTGATCACACTGGAAGATGGCGCCATTGTCGAAGACTTGTGTCCGGTAAAAAGTGCAACGCACTGATCACCGACTTTATATTCAATGAGTAAACATGATGATAATGCTTCTCCGATGGCCAATCGTACTGGCTCTGCTTAGTTGCACAAGCGCATACGCCGCCGGCACCGTCGCCGCTGCCGGACGCGTTGAACCGATTGGCGAAGAGCGCATCGTGATCGCCGAAGCCACCGGACGTTTGAAATCCGTGCTTGTGAATGAAGGTGATACCGTAAAGCGCGGACAACTGTTGGCCGAAATTGAAAATCGAGAACAACAAGCCTTGGTTGCTCATGCCAAAGCTCAAGTGCAGTTGCGCAAAGCCGAGCTCGCCAAAATTCGCGCCGGCGCGCGCAACGAAGAATTGACCGCCATGCGTGCGGCCGAACAAGAGGCCGAAGCGTGGTTGCAACGCAAACAGCAAGAATTAAGTCGTCGCGAACAATTGATCCATCAACAACAGATCAGCGCCGAACAACTCGATGAAACCCGCACGGCCGTGTACATGGCAGAAGCGAGCCGCGATCGCGCACGCGCTCAGCGACAACAAATGGAAGCCGGTAACCGTGTCGAAGATCGCCAGATTGCCGAATCCGCCTGGCAAATGGCCAAAGCTGAATTGGCGCGCGCCGAAGCGCTGTTGGAAAAAACCCGCATCCGTTCCCCCATTGATGGCTCCGTGTTAAAACGCGAGTTACGCGAAGGCGAAACGGTCACGACATTAAACCCGTTGCCGCTGGTCCGCATCGGCGATATGCGCAGCCTCGTCGTGCGCGCTGAAATCGACGAGTTGGATATTACGCGCGTTAAATTGGGCGCCAGTGCAAGCATTGCAACCGACGCCTTTCCCGGAAAAACCTTTGACGGTAAGGTGACGTACGTCAGTCAACGCATGGGCAACAAAATCAATAAAACCGACAACCCATCTGACAAAGAAGATGTGCGCGTGTTGGAAACCCTGATCACGGTCAATGGTACCGTCGCCCTGCCCGTCGGCTTGCGCGTCGATGTTAAAATTGCGGTGCCGTAACACTCGATTATTGACAGCAATCACATCGTGATGGTGAGCAATGACATTTGATAAACGTTTTTTGAATCCACTGTGGTTTAGTCTGTGCGATCGGTTGTCGACGTTTGCACGAGGCTCAGCTCAAGCCAAACGCTTTGATCCCGCGGTGTTGCCGTTTGTTGCCGTAGCAGACGACAGCGCAGAATCATCACACCACCTGGATCAGATCACGACCATTGGCGATGATGTGTTTGTTGTCGGAGTCATTCCAGCATTATCGGCAGCGTGGCAGCTGCGCTACGAAGGCGAGGTAGCGCAAATGATTTTTGATCACGTGGCACCAAAACCGTCACAGCGTTATCGCAGTCAAGCGCTGGCGCACGCCGAAGTGCACGATATGCTGGCGTTGACGGGTGCGGCTTATCCTGGTTTTTTTCGCGCTCGCACACAGGAGGTCGGTGAGTTTTATGGGATCTACCAAGACGGACAATTGGTGTCGATGCTGGGCACGCGCATGCAGTTCGGTCCGTTTTGTGAAATCACCACGATCTGCACGCACCCCGATCACACCGGCAAAGGTTATTCATCTCAGTTGGTTGCCGAAATGATTAGCCGCATTCAATCACAAGGCCGCACCGCTTTTTTGCACGTTGATTGCAGCAACACACACGCGATGAGTGTGTATCAACATGCCGGCTTTCGCGAATTTAATCGCGTGCACATGGTGCACGTGGAGCGCTCGCGATGAGCACACCGCTGCCATCACGGTTCGCGGTGCTGCGACACTGTTTCTTCGCACGCGCCAGTGAGGCGACTCAACTGCCATCGCCGCTGAGCGCATGCTTTGTGGCACCGCCGTTGTCGACAACGTTTTGCCAACAGTACGCCGAATTGTTCGATGCCGATCAAACACCACCGCTGCTGACGCAATTTTATCCGCTGGGGCAGTGGGCACAACTTGCGTTGCTGAGTCAGCAACCCTTACCGTTCACGCTGATCGGCATCATTCATTTGAAAAATCAGCTGTCTGTGCTCGATACCATCGATCCTTTGCAAGGATTTGAATTGAATGTGTCAATGGCACCGATGCCGGTACTGGCTAATGGCGCACACGGTATCGCTCTTGATGTCGACTATCGTCAGCAAGAACACAGCGTCTTGCGTTGTCACAGTGAATACCTGACCAAACGCGGCACATCGCGCTTGGTCGCCACCGCACCAGAGATTACTGCCCCGCTCGCGCATCACCACACGCTGCCCCCGATTACCGCTGACAACATCCGCCGTTATGCTTGGATCTCCGGTGACATCAATCCGATTCATCTGCACAGCCGCTTGGCCAAATGGTTACGCGCGCCGGGTCAAATGGCTCACGGCATGTACCTGAATGCGTTGATCGCACATCATTTGCAACGCGCGCTGCAGCGACCATTGCAAGCCATTGATATTGAGTTCATCAAACCGGTGCTGCTGCCAGCATTACAATTGGAATTGTGGTTTGGCGATGCGCATTTTGAGTTACGCCGTCATCAACGACTGTTTTTGCGCGGAACTTTTCGCTAGCGGGCATTTCGCCGCCCTACTACCTGAAATTGTCGACACCGTATTGTGTAAATTCCCTCTGGACCGGATTTATTTTTGTGCGCACTGACGCTACACTGACCGCGCTTGGGATTGGCGTAGACGCCGTTTGTTTTCAGTGACGAAAACATTTTTGTGGGTAAACAAGATGACTCCGATAAAAACCGCTCGACGGTTTGGCACGACAACATTCGTGCTGATGCTGTCCGTTGCGCTGACGTGGTTTGCCAGTTTTTGGTTGATTGATGAATGGGTAAAACAACCATTTTGGCATGGCTTTATGAATATTCTGGCGTTTGTGATATGCGGATTCCTGCTATTTTGGGTTGGTTTCGCACGGCTAAAGTCATTTAAATGCCCAGATTGTCGAACACCGCTCGGAAAAAGCCCTGACAGGCTCGGTATAAAACACCGCGCTCCGTTGGCAACCACCGCGATTCTGTTCTACTGCGAAAAATGTGATGTAGTCTGGGATACCGGTGTGCGCGATAACAGCGACAACTAACTTTTGTGAATACCTGATTCAATGATGATTCAAAACGACAAATCTGCCATCAATCAATTGGTGAAAGTGTTTTTCGCCAGTTTCGACAACCGCGATGCGCCGCCCGATCTGAGCGGTGTCCGTCAGCTTTTTATCGACACCGGTGTTGTCATCAAAAACAGCGGCCCGCATCCCGAGATCTATTCACTCGATGATTTTATTGCGCCGCGTCAGCAAGTGCTCAGTGACGGTTCGTTGACGCATTTTCATGAATACGAGATCGGCGAACATACCGATATTTTCGGCAACATTGCCCAACGCGTATCGCTGTACAAGAAAACCGGCAACGCATCCGGCCAACCGTTTCAAAGCCGCGGCATCAAAGTGTTTCAATTCATTCGCACACCACAAGGCTGGCGCATCAGTTCCGTCGCCTGGGACGATGAACGTGAGGGATTCTTGTTACCCGACGCCGACCATTTGCGTACGGCTAACCACCGTGAAACCTGCGTGCTGTGAAATACCGGTCCATAGTGACCACTAACGCCTTGAACACCTCACACGATTTCATCGACTGGCTCGGACTTTACGGGTTCTGAGTTAGGCGATGCAGGTTCTGAGTTAAACCGTGATAGATACGTTCGGTCACGATACATCGGGCGATAGACATCCGCGATCGATCAGGGGATCGCGGATTGCCTGTCACGGCGAACGATATAGTCAGGATTGTATTCAGCACAATCCCAATTGAAGCAAACGTCAACACTCTCCTCACTTTTAAAAAGGCTGTGAGACGGCTTTTAAGCTTCCCCTTTTTCAACCCACCGGGAAGCGGGAAGGGTTAGCCCTTCCTCTTTCGCCCGCTCGATCACGCGATTACACCACCCCCACAAAATTCCCGTCTATGCTTGCTGAAGGATGCAAGGAGAAGTCTCGCCATGTCGGACGACGTATCAGATTACATGACAAAGCAGGCCAAGTTAGAAGCTGAATTGCAAAGCTTGAGAACGGTCTTGGATGAAGTCGGTGCCTATGTGTACATGAAAGATCGCACTGGTCGTTATACCTTTGTCAACCGCTATGTGCTGGAGCTATTCAATCGACGCTTTGACGAAGTCGTCGGCCATGACGACAGTCAATTTTTTGATCTGGCCAAATCCGACGAACTGCGCGCAAACGATCGTCAGGTTATGGAGCAAGGCCAAACCATTCAACGCGAAGAGCTCAATTACATCAAACCCAGTGGCGAGCAACGCACGTACTGGACAGTAAAAAAGCCGGTCTATGGCGCCGACGGTAGCATCATTGGCATGTGTGGTATCTCCACGGACATTACGGATCGCAAACGTCTTGAAAAGGAACTGGCCCGTCAGCGCCAATTGCTCGAAACAGCGCTGAACAATGTCGATGCATTTGTGTATATCCGCGATACTGACCATCGCTTTTTATACGTCAATCAAAAATTGGTTCAGCTGTTCGGCTTGCCGGCTGAAAAAATTCTGGGTCACACCGTTGAGGAGTTATTGCCAGCCGGTTCGCAGTGCAATTTCACCGAGTTGGATAATCAAGTGTTTTCCACTGGCATGCGCCAAGCCGGGCAAGAACAACTCACCGATGCGCACGGACACAGCCAGCACTATTGGTCGATTAAAGTCCCCATCGACATCGAGCATTCTTCGCGCACACTGATTGGCTTTTCGACCGAAATTACCGAATTGCATACTCTGCAAGAAGAACTGAAACGACTGTCTAACACCGATGCGTTAACACATTTGCATAACCGTCGAGCCTTTTTGGATTTGGCCGAACGCGAATTTTCGCGCACGGTGCGCCACACCTTGCCATTGGCCTTGCTGGTTCTCGATGTCGATCTGTTTAAGCAAATTAATGATCAATTTGGCCATCCAGCGGGCGATAACGTGTTGCAAGCAATAGCCGATCGCATTCGCGCCAGTGTGCGCAAAGAAGATCTACCGGCTCGCGTCGGCGGCGAAGAATTTGCGGTGATGCTGCCCGAAACCGATCGCGTGCGCGCTGAAGCGCTCGCAGAGCGCATACGCCATGCCATCGCCGATTCAGCCTTTTCCGTTGGCGACGGCAAAGCGATTGCGGTCACGATAAGTATCGGCCTGACCACTATCGATCCGCATGATGATGAGTTTGCCAAAATGTATTCGCGCGCCGACCGCGCACTGTATGCCGCTAAAGAAGCGGGACGCAATTGTGTCAGAGAAGCATGACAAGCTTGACTGACGCAAACGATTATAGGGATACCCACCTCCCCAACACGGAAACCTACGCCGTCAGTTTTCACCGACAAGATAAAAGCACGCGTCTATTTGCGCTGGACGTGCTCGAAAAGGAACTTGCCGATCCCGAGGTGATGTCCTGGATCGATTTGCAAAGCCCCGATATCAGCGTGTTGAATCACGTATTGGCTCGCCTCGGTATTGATCTGGTTTTGGTCAGCCATTTTGATGAACCAGAAATTTTACCGCGCATTATTGAGCACGCCGACAGTCTGGCCTTTTATCTTTATGAAATCGCCAATCCGGAACAGCACCTGGACACATCACGTGGTTTGCAAGCGCTGCAGGTCCATCGCTTGTTGTTTATTATCGGCGACAATTTTGTGCTGACGTATCATCGCAGCGAACTGGACGTTGTGAATCATGTAAAGGAAAACTGTGCCGAGTGTTTTCGTTTATGGGGCCGCACACAGGGATTCATCATGTTCTTGGTGCTGCAACGTTGCTTGTATGATTACGCCAATTTAAACCTCGCCAATGACAATTATCTCGATCTGCTTGAAGAAGCGTCGATATCCGGCAATGTGGCTGGGCTTGCGCAAGGACTGGCGGTTGCCGCCGGCAATATACTGACACTGAAAAAATTGACCGCGAGCTTGCACATTGTGTTGATGCTGCTCGGCACCAAGCGCAGCGTATTTGTCAGCGACGATGCGAGACGTTCGTACCAGGAAATGAATCAAAACGTCATTTCGGTGCGTGCCGCGATTGATTCATCGCGCGATTTGCTCGACGGCATCCTGGCGATGCTGCAAGCAGAGGCGACACAGCGCACGGGCGATATCGCGCGTGTGCTAACGGTGGTCTCCGCCATTATTTTGCCATTGACACTGATTACCGGTATTTACGGGATGAATTTCGATCATATGCCGGAATTGCATTCACCCACCGGCTATTTCACCGTGTTGATTGTCATGATGACGCTTGCGGCACTGCTGGTCAGTGTGTTTTGGCGATTGGGTTGGTTTCATAAACGGCAACACATCGTTAATCGAAAAACGGAAAAGGATTGATTCGCTTTTCTTAAGCCCGCGTCAATAAATTGCGAATCAGTTCGCAGGCGACGTTGCGTGAACGTTATTGCTCGCTGACCTCGATGCATGTTCCAATCCAAAGGCGTAATGGTACGCACGGAGAACCAACATGCATAATGTAATTGATTGCCCGACTTCGGCTACACAATTGGATTTATATCAACGCGGTGAACGTGCACGCGCCACCTATTTTCGTGATGACGCGCTGCTACTACCTGCTGTTCCGATGTTTTATACACAAGACACGTTTGATGAAATTGGTGATTTGTGTGCCACTGCGTTGAAATACCAACGCATTGACAGCGGTGACACCAATGACACACACGATTTGAATTGCGCGCGTTTAATGGGGTCACCCGCTGGCAAGGCGCCGACCATTTTGAGTGACCACGCCTTGCCGATTTTGCAACGCGTGGCCAGTCCAGCGCTGATGCGTTATTTGCAAGGCATTTTGGGAATTCAAGATCAGCCCTTGTATTTTCGCCGTGCACAATCGCATGAAATGGGCGTCGGTCAATACATCGGTCCGCACGTCGATAATCATGCCGATCCGGATTGGGACATTGTGATCATTTTGTACCTGACCGCCGATTTTGACGGCGGCGATCACATTATCGATCACAAAAATGGCCGCCCCAACTCCACCGTGCACACACGGCCCGGTACCATCATGATTGCACCAGTCGACACGTGGCATTGGGTAACACCGGTTACACGCGGCTGTCGGCGTTCGCTAATCGGCTTTTTGTCGCGTTACAACGGCCCTAATCTGCGCACCGACATGAACCCACCACGTTACGGTTAGTCGCGGCCTATCGATTGGTGATCAACCGATCACCAATCGACGTATGTGCTGTTACTTGGTGCTGTTCCTTTACTTGGTGTTGTTCGATTTAATACTGGTAAATTGTGACGAGCTGATCTGCCAACGTTTATCGATTTTTTTGCTGACAAACGTTACACGCATCGCACGCGACCGGATGGCACCATCCGGTCCTTTCACATCAAACTGCAGTTTGGCAATGCTGACCGCCACCTCTGCACCCGGTTGACCATAAACACGCGTGATCACCTCACTGAGTGTTATGGCCGGAATATGATCGGGCTGCGCCGCCTTGGCTTTAGCGTCATAAACCCCAATCACTTTGCGCCGTTCATCGACTTCGCCCACGGGCGACACTTCAATGTAATCCGCCGCCAAGACCTGTTCCAGCGTCGACTGATCAAACTGTTGCACGGCATGCACATAACGTTGCAGCACTTCGTTCAGCGCCGCATCACTCGATTCAGTGGCCGTCACGCTGAAGGACACTGCCAGCAAAATCATCGATAACCATTGTTTCAACATAAAATCTCTCCAAAAAAAACCGCCGCCAGACTACGACGCGGGCTGTCAAAAAGTTTGCCTTACATGTAAACAACCATGTAAATAACCATGTAAACAGACATGCAAACCACCGTGTGAGCAGGCGTTTCGTCAACACATTGGCTTATCTTGGGCAACGCACTGTTCAACAAAGTTGGCTAGGCTGCGGCGCACTGACGCGTTACCATCAACGCAATCATCCTTCAGAGAGCTCACACGATGTACCAACTCTTCATTGCCAACAAAAATTACTCGTCTTGGTCGTTGCGGCCGTGGCTGTTGATGACGCAACTGAACATTCCATTTACCGAAAAACTGGTGGTGTTCGAGTCCGACAATAACTGGCAACGTTTTCGCGAATTTGCACCGAATGGTCGTGTGCCCTGCCTGCTGGACGTTGATACGGTGGTGTGGGACTCGTTAGGCATCACCGAATATCTCGCCGAACGTCATCAAGGTGTGTGGCCGATGGATAACACGGCACGAACATGGGCGCGTTGCGCTGTTGCTGAAATGCATTCCGGTTTTAGCCGATTGCGCGGACATTGCACCATGAATGTCGGACTGCGCATTCGCTTGCATTCCATTGATACTGATTTGCGTCGTGACATTGAGCGCATTGATGAATTGTGGCGAGACGGCGTGCAGAAATTCGGCGGCCCCTTTTTGGCCGGCACAGAATTTAGTGCGGTCGACGCATTTTTCGCGCCGGTCGCTTTTCGCATTCAAACCTACGGCCTGCCGGTTTCAGAGCGCGCTCAGCAGTACGCACACCATGTATTAGCGCTGCCGGCGATGCAAGCGTGGCAAAAAGCCGCGCTGGAAGAACCGTGGCGCGATGAAGCGCATGATATCCATGCGCAAAGCGTGGGCGAATTGATTCAAGATTTACGCAAATCCATCGCATGACATAGCAAAACAACGCACATAAAAAAACCGGCCCCTCATCCTTGTTGGCGGCCGGTCTTTTTAATGCCCATTTAATCCAGTTTGAGTTCAGCCCCGACAACCAAACCAAGCCCCAACTGAGTCGGGCGAACAATCAATTGCCATGTGCCAGCCAGCGCTTGTGCTGGCAACAATGATGTGACGGTCGCCGTTTTAATGGCATCGCCCTCGAATGTCATCGACAGCGGGGTCTCAACGCCTTGCGGCGATCGCAACACGACGCGCAAGGTTTCTGGATGCGCATGCAGCACACGGAAAGTCATTGCCATTGCCTCCGCATTGCCATCACCTTGCGCGACAAATTTGAAACGCTGCTCCGCTTTGCCCCACAGCAATCGCCAGTCTTGATTGCGCAGGTGTTGCGAAAATTGGCGTTGTCCAATATCGATGACCAACGGATCGTGATCGGATGAACGTGCTGGTGTTGCCGCATACAATTCCAATTGTTGTTGTGCGGTTTTGAACTCAACATTGTAATCCAGCGCACGGGGTTCATCGGCGTTGATAGCCCAGTGATGTGTCGCCAACACTTCGCTGTTTAAACGCGAGTTCGCCAAACCGTGATCGAGCTGCCCCGATTGACCGTCAAACACATATGACGATTCACCTTCGGCGACATTCAGCAACGCATAAGCACCGCTGTTCAACGCCGTGATCGGATCTTCTTTACGATACGCATTGAAATCGCCAATCAGAACAATGCGTTCCTGTTTGGCTTTTGGTGCCAACCACGCCATCAGATCGTGTGCGGCTTGTGTGCGCAGCACGTTCCAGCACGATTGCCCATCCCCTTTGTCGGCATTGGCATCTTGGCTATCCGACGGGCAGCTACCTTTCGATTTGAAATGGTTAACGACAACATTGATCGTTTGCACGCCACCACGTTGCGCAAATTTTTGCAGTAAGGGCACACGATTGGCGGTGGCGAACGCGCCCGTTTGCAAACGCTCTGCTGAACCCAATGGCGCGACGCGGTCGTCACGATAAATCAGTGCAACGCGGATCTCGTCACTGCCGAGCAATCCGGTGTTGATCGCTTTCCACACCGAACCGACCACCGAACGCTGATTCAGGTAATCGACAATTTCAGTCAGTGCGTCGTAAGGTTTATCACCGTCATTTTCGACTTCCATCAGGCCAATCACATCGGCATCAAGCCCGCTCAGTGCGGCCAACATCTTTTCGCGTTGCCGGAACAATTCATCGCCACTGCTGGCACCACGACTGGTCGGAAAGCCCGCTGCCACGCCATCGCCATTGAAATAATTCAGCACGTTAAAACTGGCGACACGAATCGTCGTGTCCTGTTGACGAGTTTGCAATGGTGCCCGCTGATTGCGCGCATCAAAAATCGGTGTTTCAATCGGATGCAAACGATAAGCCGAAAACGCCTGCGACAACACCGCCGCAAATGGACGCACTTCATCACCGACGCGCAACGTATTGTCGTGAGTCAAACCATTACCGGGATACGGAATGCGCGCTGGATTTTGACGCGTACTGCCATCATCCAACAAAATGCGTCGCAAGACATTTTGCTTGGCGATGACTTGCGCATCGATACCCGGTGCGGCCACTTCGGTCGGTTGCCATAAACGACCACCGGCACTCAGCATGACTTCGCCATAGCGCGCCAAATTGTAGGTGTCGGCCACAGTCAAAGAAGAAGTCGATGACACCAACATGCCTTCATTTGCTTCAAGTGCATTGTTATCGCTGACAGGCAACACCAACGGTGCCGCGGAAAGATTGTTGCCTGCACCACAATCCAACCATGATTTGATCGGCGTTAGCTGCGTTTGCCCGTCAAATTCAGCGACCGACGCCAGCACGCGTATGCGCGTGCCGACCGCCACATTGATCGTATTGTTGGGGTCGTAAACAAATAGGGCTTCTGATGTGCTGTTATCGTTATCGTATTCGTAGGTTGGCGACTGCATATAGACACCACGCAATTTTTCGCTGCCACGAAAATCAGCACTGACAATGGCTTCTGCAACAACCGTTTGGCCAACCATCTGACTCGCCAACTGTGCGCCTTGAATGTCGTGTGGCGTAACGAACGGATCACCGCATTGTCCCAATGGATTCGGTGGGGTTACCGAACCAAACTCGGCTTTACCCAAATCGCTGAATGTATTAATTGGAAACGCCGTCCATTGCGACGACGCGACAAACACATCGCTGCTGTTGCTATCGGCTTCGGCCTTCGTGCGACGCAGTGTCATGTCGATCGTTGACACACTACCGTCAGTCCACGCAGTGCCCGGATCAACCCCCACTTGCCCAATCGCATCAATCACCACGCCGTTGTTAACTAACACAATGGCGTCGTCACCATTAAACCAGGCACCACCCGCGGTTTGCTGCGCGAGCGCCAATAGCTCCGCAGCAGATGACGCATGCGCGAGAACGTGAGTACTTTTTGCTGCAATCGTTCCCGTCAAATTGATCGTCAAACCGGCGCTGTTGCCACCATTGAAATAAAACTGAAATGCATAGTTGTTCAGTGCAACCGCACTGTCATTCGGATTATAAAGTTCGATTGCTTTGTTATTGCTTGAACCTTCAACGTATTCGCTGATCAACAGATCAGCAGCCGTCGCCGGCAATGTTGCAACGATACCTGCCAGCACACTCAACTTGAGAATGGACGACATTGGAAAACTCCCAGACAAAATTGACGCGGCACACTATGCTGGGCAAATATTTAATTTATATGTCGTTTCAATTAATTCGATAGCGTTGCCAAGCCATATATGACGCTTGCCATGAAGGGAATTCTCACCTAAGCTCGCGCCGCCGTTCATGTGCTGTGCGTAAAAGCGAGTTGACGCTGTTGAACGAATCCCTAGAACGAGCACTCTTATAGCGGCCATTGCCTTACCGTCCCCTCTTGTTTATGGAAAATCCTCAACGTGATTGAGCTCAGTCCGGCCCTTTTGATTGCGCTTTGTGCCACCGCACAGGCGATGTTTCTGTCGTTTGTGTTGTGGCGACGTCGAGAATCGCACCGTGGTGAGGCGTGGCTGTCGGCGCTTATGTTGCTGTTCGCGATCGAACTGCTGTTCGTGCTGTATTATCAGGCCAATTTGTATCGTCGCTGGCCAGAATGGATCGCGGCCGATGCCTCGACCACGTTAATCTATGGTCCCTTATTGTGGTTGTTTATTCGGCGTTACACCGATGATAAAGCGCTGCCGCGTTGGCAAATCGTTTTGCATTTTTTACCCGCGCTGATTTCACAACTGTTAATGATGTATGTGCGCTGGGTCAACCCCGACAAGATTGATTTTGTTGCCGAACTCGATCGCGCTCAGCTACAAATGAATCAGCAACAAGACTGGACATTCAATATCGTTGATGTGGTGTTGGAATTGCAAACGGGCGCGTATTTGCTCGCCTGCTGGTTAAGTTACACGCGCTATAAGCGGCGAGTATACAATGAGCAAGCCAACACCAATCGCGCGCAATTAAAGTGGTTGTTTTCAATTTTGATTGGCTTCGATGTGTTGTGGACAATGATGGTGATCATCGATCACACCGCGTATCCGCTGGGTTTGGCACAAGAAGCCGGCACATTGTTTTTTATCACCATGTCAGTGCTGGTGTTTTACATCGGTTATCAGATCTGGACTCATTTGCCCTATCAGTTTCAGTTGCCGATAGCGGTCGATAATCGTGAGCAGACACCGGTCAGCAACATCGACACGGAAGCACAGAATGAAAAATACGCCAAATCAGCTTTGGACACCGCCGCTGTCACCCAGCTATTTGCTCATTTGAACGAGCACATGCAAACACAGCAAACCTGGCGTGATCCCGAACTGGATCTCAGTCGCCTGGCGCAAGCCTTGTCATTACCCGCGCATTATGTTTCACAAGTGATCAACAGCGCCGCCAACTGCAACTTCTATGATTACATCAATCAATTTCGTATTGAACACATTAAATCGCAACTACAAGACACGCAATCAGTCGACAAATCCATTTTGGCGCTGGCGTTTGACGCCGGCTTCAACTCCAAATCAGCGTTCTATCAAGCCTTCAAACGCCATACCGGTACGACACCGAGTGACTACCGAAAGCAGTTCGCGAAGTAGATACCAATAGATTTGTCATTCCGGAATCGCTAAGCGATTATCCGGAATCGCTTGCAGAACCCTCGAACTTTGGTTCGATTTTTCCAAACAATGTGCTAGCCACATCCATGTGGCTAACCGCAATCCGGATTCCAATCAAGTCACCCAACTCAAAAATGCACCTTGAATCCGACATACGCAAAGGCCGGCATACCCACTTCTTTGGCGATTGAAAAATTATCCGGTGTTTCATTGCCATCGGGTTCAAAATAATAGCCTGACACATTTTCGGCATTGGTGGCGTTGATCACACCAAACGTGAGCGCCGCGTCGTGCCCAAAGAAACGCAGATCGTATTGGCCCTGCACATCCAAGCGATAATACGTTGGCAATGTTTTTGAGTTCAGCTCACCGTAGGTGGGTTGGTAATGATCCGGATAATCCGGGTTTGGGTGTATGCCGATAATCGGTGTGTAACGCGCGCCGCTGCGCACGGTTAAACGCGCGCCGGCACTCCAGCGATCATTGAACGTGTAGTTGAATACCGCGTTCGCAATCAGCGGTGTGTCGAGATAATATTCGGTCGTAACGTCCGTGAGTTTATCGGTGCGCTCACTGCGCGACCAACTCAATGAAAACCAACCATACCATTTGTCGGTTTTTTCTTTTTCGATGACCCACTCAATGCCTTTCGCCTCACCGGACACATCATTGGTGTAATGAAGTTGATCAGTGTCGAGATCGGGTTCGATGGCGCGCGGTAGATCATCAAGATGTTTTTCATAGAGTTCAAACGAGGTTTGCCAATCCCCGACCAGTTGATAGCGTGTTGCCAACGCAAAATGTTTGGCGGTTGGTACGTGCAATGCCGGATTGCCCAGCACGGGCAACACTTTTTCAGCATCGGGCATCCGACTATAACTGCCGGCTTTTGCGGTGATTGACCACTCGTCCGTCGCGGCCCATGTCAACGACACACGCGGATGGGTCAACCGTTGTTCAGTCAATTTATTGTATTCGGTGCGCACGCCGATCTCGCTGGTCCAGTTATCCGCAACACGCCATTGATCGGTTAAATAAAGCGCGTATTGATCGACAGTGCTGGTGGCATCGTCTTGAATGCGCTCACCTTTATTGCCTTCGCAATCAGCCTGATGATCGGTACAGAAATACGGGATCACATCGAACGAATAGATAAAGTCACGTTGTTCGACATCCTGTCCAAAGCGCAGCAAATGACGCTTGCCAGGTGAAAACGCGACGCTCGAACGCCAAATATTACGCTCATCGTCTATTGTCACGTATTGGCCATCGCCGTAGTTATATTGCAGTGTGTTCAATAGATGATTTAGCGACACGGTGGCTTCGGTCAATTTATCGCCATAAAAATCCCAGCGCAACGCCTGACTGTCGAATCGTTGTTCAAACGTCAAATCACCAATCGAATCAGGATCAGCGCGCCCAATCGTTGAGGTCTCGGCAATCGATAATGCGCCGAAATCGCGGGCACCACTAACGGAAAAACTGAACTTATGGCGATCACCGATGAGCCATTGGTATTTGCCTTGATAATCATCGCTTTCTGGTGCTTGCAACACCCGCACGTCGTCGTCGAGTTCGTCGTCTTCGTCAACAAAAAATTGGATCAAACTGCGCCGATACGACATAAACGCCGACTGATCATGCCCGGTTTGACCTTCGACCAAAAACCCGGCTTTCAAAAAGCTGGCGTCAACGGTTGCGCTCCAGGGTTGCTGTTTTGGATCACGTAAGGCGACATCAATAATGCCGCCAGTGGCGTTGCCATACTCGCCACCGAAGGCGGCGGGCAGCAAAGTGAATTCGGCGATCAGGTTTTCGTTAAAAATGCTGTCGCCAAAAAGATGAAAAATATAACCGGCTGGCATGCCGTCGATATAAAACGCGTTGTCATCCGGCGAAGAGCCGCGTATGGCTGGCGCACCACCCGCATCACCACCGGCATAAACAACGCCAGGAAAAGCATAAACCGCCGACAGCGGATCGCCGGCGTTTCCGGCGATATCGAGCAGCTTTTGGGTGGTTTCGCTGGGCTCGGTTTGTTGCTGAATGCGGCGGCCCGTCACCGTGACGGTTTCGGTGGACTTGTCTTGTGCAGGATCAACATCCTCTGTGTTGCCGGCCCACACCAGGCCCGACTGCAACAACGTGGCCAAAAGATAAACGGACTTTGACATGCTATTCCTTAAATAGAAGTTGCCAATACGCCATTGCTTGGCGAGGGCACTGTGCCGAAAACCCA
>JAYSCL010000034.1:0-10639 GCA_041914905.1 Enterobacterales bacterium | reverse complement strand
GCGCATCGCAATCGAACGGCGCGCATGGTAGTGACTTCCGATGTCAGTGATTGGAACAATTGGTAAACAAGAATGATCAGCACCACTGACGCCAAAGCTGTGCGGTCAGTCCCTCACTCAACGTCAACGGCCAGCGCCTTAGGCGCGCCACCTATACTCGACATGATCAGGTCAACGAATGGGATGAATCGCGTGCGACGCACCTTTACCCATCTGGGTTGCATATGTTCCCTTGCTTGCGCGTTGTGGTGCCCGCCAACGCCAGCAGCGCACTGCTCGACGCCGATCCGTGTCATCGTGTCCACATCAGAACAACCTTCCCCCTCGTTGAGGCTGTTAAACAAGGTCTTGCGCGAACTGCACTGTGAATCTGTGTTGGTGGAATACGATGCGCGTCAGAACCGACGTTTGCGCATGCTGGCCGAAGACAAAGTGGATGTGGTGCCAGAAGCCTCCGATCTACCGGAGCGGAGGGTCTACGCCTGGGTCAGTACGCCCTATCGCATCGAACACACCGGCATTTTTGTGTTGCAATCTGAACACGCACGCTGGCCTGCACTTAGCTTGCAACACATCCGTGAAGCCCGAATTAAAGTGTTGGTGCCCAGTGGTTGGCACGGCGCCAGTTTTGAACAATGGCGCCACACGATGAAATCCGCACCCAATTATTTTGAATTTTCTTCCTCCGCTGAAGCAATGCGCGATCTGCAGAAACGGCGTGCCGATGCGTTGATCGCCACCGATTACACCATCAACATCGAATTGAAAAAACCATCGCAACTGCAACGTTCTGGTGAGTGGATTTACAGCGAGCCCGTTAGCTTTTTACTTAGCAAGAAAACGTTTTCTCCGGCGCTGCGCGATGAATTCAATCACATCCTAAAACGTATACTCGAACACCCTAATACAGATTCATAATGCGTCTTTGCCTATAATGCCCCCGCTACCCCTTTAACCTTTAATTGCGATGAAGTGTGCGTTGTTTATTTGTAGCCGCAACCGGCTGCGCAGCCCCACGGCCGAACAGATCTTTGCCAAATGGCCGAATGTCGAAACGGATTCGGCCGGCTTAAGCCCTGATGCCGATACGCCGCTCGATGCCGAACAGCTGGCCTGGGCGACCATTATTTTTGTGATGGAAAAGCGCCACAAACACCTGCTGGCTCAGAAATTTGCCAAACAATTGCGCGGAAAACGTGTGATCTGTCTCGACATTCCCGATCACTACGCGTTTATGCAACCCGAGTTGGTGACCTTGCTGGAACAAAAAGTAGGCCCGCTGTTAGTCACTTGAATTCACGTTGTGCCACCCCACGTGGGTAATTCACTTTTTTGCCGAGCACCACACCAATGTCCGCCTATGAATTGGCACAACTGAATATCGCCGCCATGAAAGCCCCGCTTGATTCACCCGTGATGGCAGGCTTTGTCGAAAACATTGAGCGCATGAACACGCTCGCTGAACAATCAGACGGTTTTCGCTGGCGTTTGCAAGACGACAACGGCGATGCCACACAGATCCGTGATTTTGGCGCGGAGGTTGTTGTCAATATGTCGGTGTGGCGTGACATCGAATCATTAAAAAACTACGCGTTCAAAACCGCCCACACCGATGTGCTAAAACGCCGCCGTGAATGGTTCGACAAAATGGAACAAGCGCATGCCGTGTTATGGTGGGTCCCTAAAGGCCATCGACCCACCGTAGCCGAAGCGGCCGAACGCCTAACCCATTTGCGTGAATTTGGCACCAGTGCGTTTGCCTTCACGTTTCGTGAACCCTTTGACGCCAAGGGCGAACCGCTGCGAGCACCTGCTGTGCTCACCACGATCAGCTAAATCAAAACTATTTTTATCCTGGCCTGTCCGGTTTTTATCGTCGTTCCTGTTTATACAGTTTGAGAGCACTTAATTTGCTCTCTTCAAATTGACTGTTATGGAGAATACGACGATGAAAAGCTTGATGAAAACCGCGTTACGCAGGACGCTGACGCTGTTACTGCCCTGTACGCTGGCGTTTGCGTACAGCCCCGAAAACCACGCCGCGACGGCCACCTTTAGCACCACCGGCAGCACGATCAGTTGCCCCAGCGGTTTTGCCCCGATCCCGTCCGGATTGGCCTGTGCGGCGATCAACATCACAACGACGGCCACGGCTGATATTCCACCGCCACAAGACTGCCCCACTGGCTTTGAACGGGTGCCCGGCGTACGTTTTTGTGTCGCAAAGAATTTGACGATCGAGATCAAAAACAATGTGATGTTGATCGCGAAAAAGGTCAATTTAGGTTGCCCGGTCGGCTTCTCGCAAGCCCCTGGCACGACCATTTGCACCGCCAACAATTTGATGCTGAAAGAAGTCGATCACGAAGTAAAATTGTTTGCTTACGAAACACAATGTTCACGCGGTTTTTTCAAACCAGAGGGCGCACGCTTTTGCATGGAGCTCAGCAGCAGCGGTGAATTAGCACCGCCAGTCAACGATTGCCCACCGGGATTTATTCGTCCACCCGGCGTCCATTTCTGCGTTGCCAATAATCTGTTGTTTGCCGATCCGAATCGTCGCAATGCACCACCACCGCCAGTTGGTATCTGCCCGGAAGGTTGGGTAAAACCGGATGGCGTGAATTTCTGTGTGCCGACAACGATCACAACGTTATGCGGTGCCGATTGTGGCAGCGGTGAATTCACCGCGATTAAGACCAGCAAAAATTATTTGCCCGAAGGTCAGCAATGCCCTGCCGGTACAACGGTGGTTTGGTTCGACATGCCCGTCTATGACGAACAAGGTTTGTTTGTTGTCGATTTCAAACCAACGCAGTTGTGTGTAAATTTGCCCGCCATGCCGGCTGGCTAAATAGCTGTTCCGAAATACCGATCACATGTAAGTACCCAAATGTTGCCGAACGGACTTCCCCTCACCCCGGCCCTCTCCCCGCTTTCGCGAGGAGAGGGAGTGAAACTCCTTCTCCCTTCAAGGGAGAAGGTTGGGATGAGGGATGGTTTGATTTGTAGGTTATTTCGGATCAGCTATTTAGTTTCAAATACACCCTCCTCGTGATGAGGAGGGCGTTTCGACGCGTTCATCCATCCGAGCCGCTCACTCGTTTTTTCTTTACGGTTTGGCATTGCAGGTGAGCAATCTTGGTGTTGACACGTCATCGAATGATCAGAAATATCGACCAGCGCACATATTTTTGATCGGGCCTCATCCAACTTTGCCGCGCTAACGTAACACTCGCAGCCAGTCATTCCGACTGGTATGCGACTTCATGGAGGAGTAGTCCAATGAACAATACTTTATTAAGAGCAATGATGCTCTTGCTGTGTACCGTATTGAGCGCAAAGGAGTTGCGAGCTGACGCGACCACCACATCGTGCCCAAGCGGTTATAGGCCATCCGCCGTTGCGAATGTTTGTATCGCCAATTCACTTGTTACCTCAGTTGTGCAATCACTGCCGGCAACCGGACAGTGCTTAACCGGTTACGCCCGCGTCATCGGCACTGCATTTTGCACAAAAGACAATCTCGCGTTAAATCGTGTTGCTCAACACTATTTAATCAGCCCAGCTACCGCGACCACCTGCCCGGTCAATTTCAGCCGCGCACCCGGATCAACCATTTGCACAGCCAATCATTTGGCATTGGATTTTGTTGATAATGCGCTAACGCTTATCGAGCCACGCTTAAACTGCCCGAGTGGAACGGTGCAATTGACCGGCGCCAATTTATGCAGCCCCATTGTCAGCAGCTCGCTGCCAATGACACCGCCCGTTGGCCTCGATTGCCCACCCGGCTTTCTGAAACCGTTTGGTTCACACTTTTGTGTGGCGGTGAACATTGCAGTCAACACTGACGATCACACCAATTTTGGTTTAACACCACCGACAGGACAATGCCCAACACACTGGTTTCAGTATAAAAACGGTGGCTTTTGTTTACCGGCAGTCAGTATCGTTTCTTGCGGCACGCCAGATTATCCATGTCGTCAAGAGTCGAACGACACTTATTTTGTGGTTAAACAACGCTTTGTTTGCGCCGTTGACGGTGGCACGCGACAAGGTACACACAGCCCTTATGTTCCCAATGATCCTTTAGGTTTCACGGCCATACCGAATATTTGGTGTACGCCGCCCAAAACCAACGAGCACAATTGATTTAGGATTGAATCGCTATCGCTTTTTTGAGCAACTTCGAACGCAGCGAATAGCGATATAACGATTGTTTTTGCAAAAGCGGAATCGCAACATCCAGCAATTTTTGCGCTTCCGCTGAATGCCCAGACTCGTTCAGTACAATGGCTAATCCGGCTTGCGCTTCTGCAAGCCAGCTATGCTCAGCCGGCAATTTACCTTCACGTTCATGCAGCACATTGCGCAAAAATGGTTCAGCATCGCTGTAACGCTGCTGATCAATTAACCAGCTTGCGTAATTCATTTGCACGATAGCCGTGCGCGCGCCCGTTGCAGGCATCAACGCCAGCGCTTGATCAAAAAGTCCCGCTGCCAATTGCTTATCGCCCTGTTCAGCCGCCAACAGTGCTCGCTGACATAACCCCCGTCCCAAGGTTTCGTTGCTACCGTTATTGTTGCGGAAATGACGATCCATTTCACTGAGAACTTCTTCGGCGTCGATCAACTTACCTGCGTCAATCAACACGCTTCCCAACCACATCAACGCCATACCGGCTTTTAACGAATGGCGATTATTATTCGCATCATGAAAGGATAATTCCTCACGTAATATCTTTTCCGCTTGCAGCAAGTCGCCACGTCGATAAGCCAACACACCAGCGGCCCGCAAACTACTCGCGATATAATAGTGATCGGGTTTCAGGATTTTCTTCTGGATTGCTAACGCACGATTGATGACATCATTGGCCTCGTCATAAAGTTCCATGTCCGTTAATGTAATGCCCAAGTTGGCTAAGTAAACTGAAAAGTAGGAATGTTCAGCGCCCAAAATGCGCTCTTGTATGGCAATGGCTTTTTTGAAGTTGTCGTACGCCAATCGATGCTGGCCACGTGAGTGTTGCAACGTCGCCAAGCTATTTAAGGCATTCGGTAGTTCTTCATGACCAGAAGGCGCGGTTTGCTCAAACATTTTTATGGCATCGCCAAGCAATTTTTCCGCTCGAACTGCATCCCCCTTGGCCAACACAAAATCACCGTATGAAGCCAGTGCTTCTGCATATTCGGGTGATCCCGTACGCTCTTGCTCCTGCAGAAACTGTTGATGCAAGGCCAGACTTTCTTCATAAAGTGGTTGCGCTTTGTCGAGCTGCCCCAGGTTCACATACACATCCGCCAGCAGTGTTAACGTTTCCGTTGTCGCATTGCGATTTTTTTCACCGGCCTTGCGCTGATACGACAAGGCTTTGTGCATCAACTCAGCACTTTTGTCAGACCAGCCCTGACTGAAGTAGATCTCGCCGAGCAACGTTAACATCGCGCCCTTAATTTCCGGCGCGTTTTCCAGTTCCTGATCGATACGCTGCTCACCTTTTTCCAATAAAGCTTGTGCACTCAGCGTTTCTAATCCCGCCACATTGGGATCGGCGGCCTTAAAAATGTTCACCAAGAAATCGGACACTTGTTGTGATTTTCTTTGCTGCAACGACGTTTCATCCAGCGCACGTTGAATCTGTTGCGACTGTCGTGTGACCGTGATCGCATAGGACATCAACACGATCACAAATACGAAACTGACCGTAACCACTTGCCAATACCGTCGCATAAACTTCGCGGTCTGGTAGCGCCAATCAGCTGGGCGAGCTGAAATAGGGCGATTCTCCCAATACGCGGTCAAATCCAAGCGTAGCGCCTCGATTGTGCGATAACGTTTTTCCGGATCATTTGCCAACATGCGCAGCAGAATGGCATCCAAATCGCCGCGCAAAGTCTTTTGCAAGATGCCGACATCAGCATCACGCAAATTTGCACGCTGTGCAGGTGTGTGCTGGCGTTGTGGCGCGTCGTCCGCCAATGAAAAATCGCGTAATGGTTGTTGCACAATTTCGCTTGGCAAGGTTGGATCGCGTTCACAAACCGCTTTCATTAACGCGATGACCGAATCGGCTTGATCACGATAAGCACAATGACCGGTCAACACCTCGTACATTAACAAGCCCAACTGATAAATATCGGTTGCAACGCTGACAGGCTTGTTTTTTAGTTGTTCTGGCGAGGCATAGCCCGGTGTGAGCACTTGGTCGCCCGTTCGAGTCAATGACAAATCATTGGTTTCGCCCAGCATTTTGGCCACACCAAAATCCAATAATTTGACCTGCCCGTCATGATTGACCAACACATTGGACGGCTTGATGTCGCGATGAACAATCAGATGTTGGTGCGCATAAGCCAGCGCATCCATCACCTGCGTGATCAAACGCAGTCGATGGTCAATGGACAAATGGTGTTTGTCACAATACTGATCAATCGGCACACCGACGACATACTCCATCACCAGATACGGTTGGCCATCTTCGGTGACACCGCCGTCAAATAAGCGCGCGATATGTTGATGTGAGAGCGCCGCTAGTGTTTGCTGCTCGCGCGCAAAACGTTCACGAATTGCAGATTGTTGCCCTACGGCCGGCAATAGCTTGATAGCCACTTGCTGATCAAATCCACCTTGTCGTCGCTCGGCACGATACACCACGCCCATGCCGCCACGTCCCAACTCTTCGCAGAGTTGATAAGGACCAACACGCTTCCCGATAAGCATGGAGCCCAACACTTGAGCAGGGGGAGTCTGCGTTTCTTGACTGAGTAGCGTCGCGACCAATTGCACGGCTGGCGTGCTTAATAATGACGGGGCCTTCTGCTCACTGGCCAATAACGACTTGATGTCATCAAACAATGCCACATCACCCGCGCAGCGCCGTTGCAAATAACTCAGTTGCTCCGATTCTGGCTGATCCAATACGTCATCCAATAACGATTCAATTTCGCGCCAACGTGCAGGCGACAAGGCAATCGGCATCGTGTTATTCCCCTGGATGTAATGCTTGGGCAAGCAGCGCTTTTGCCTTTACCCAGTTACGTCGAACCGTGCGTTCAGTCACATTCATGACCAAGGCGATTTCGGTTTCGTTCATGCCGGCAAAAAATTTGAATTCGACCAATTGCACCAATGCCGGATCAATTTGTGCCACATCGGCCAAGGCATCGTTAATGGCCAGCAAGGTGTCCAGCGGTTGTTCTGCAACACTGTCCGCCTGTTCAAAGGTAACCTTCAGCCACTCACCGCCACGCTTCTGCGTACGTTTTTGTTCTGCATAATTGATCAGGATTTGGCGCATTGCTGTAGCCGCAATGGCAAAGAAATGAGCACGATTCTGCAAGGTGTTGGCTCCATCCTGCGCCAACTTCATATAGGCCTCATTGACGAGTGCGGTGGCACATAACGTTTTCGTCATGGGGGCCGATCGAAGCTGCCGCTGCGCAATTCGGTGCAGTTCGTCATACACGAGCGGGAACAACTGCTGCATTGCATCTGACTGTTTTTCGCGGCAAGCCACCAACAACTGCGTCACATTTATTTCCGTCACGAACACTATCCTTTTTTATTTTGCGACCGTAGTAACGCCGAAACCTTGCCAAAGCAGTAAACGGCAGCGCTCGGCTTTGTTGCAGCTCAACGTAACAGAAGTTATTTGAGGCGTAAATCAGCCATCGGCACATTTGCAACACAAGCCAATCTCATACTCCCGAAAAATATTTTTGTCGCCCTGTCCGGTTCTGATTGGCGTTCCGGTTTATCACAGTGAGGGCAATACCACGCACGCTGGCCTTGCCGCTTTCTCATCCGATGTTGTTTTAAGGAGTCATTATGAATAAGGAATCGCAGGGCCACCGCCTTTGGCGCAGCGCCCTTCTGGTCATGTTGTCCGGTGGTTTGCCTTTGCATGCCGCTCTGGTTGATCAGCAAAAGGAATTGCCAATGTACTTCAAGCGCGATCTCACCAGCGCGCAATTCTCCGCTGAATACCAAAATCTGTCGGGTAAAAATTATTTGATGACCGATTTTGATGCTTACAGCACGGCTGATGGCACACGATATTCCATGCTATGGCAGAAAAACACCGATTCACGCGCATGGGCCATTTTACGCGATATGGACTCCGCCACCATTGCCACCGAAATTGCGACTCGGCGAAATCAAGGCTTTCGTCTCGTTGACGTTGAAGCTTACCCGCTCAACGGAGCGATTCGCTGGGGCGCCATTTGGGTAAAGAACAACGAAAACTATTTGACCATCGTGCAACGGAGTCAAACCAGCGCTGATTTTTCTCAAAACTACCAAACGAACACCAATGCCGGTTATCGATTGGTGGATTTCAGCGCTTACAACACCGCCAACGGCGTGCGTTATAACGGTCTGTGGCAAAAAAATGCGGATGGCCGCCAATGGATCGTGTTGCGTGATATGTCACGTCAACAATATCAAAACAATATGGATGCGTATTACAGCCAAGGTTTTGATTTGGTTGATTTTGAAGCCTACGACTCGCCTTATGGCACTAGCTACGCGGGCATTTGGGAAAAACGCAGCACGCTATCGAGCGCCGTGAAATCCGATCGCGATGCACAAGCATTCACCAATCTCTTCTATGAACAAGCGGATAAAGGCTATCGCTTGGTGGATTTTGAACGCTATGTGACGGACGACGGCGTGCGTTATGCGGGCGTATGGCAAGAGAACAACGCGCGCTTTCGCTATTCAAAGAAAGACGAGATCGACGATGCAATCGTCAATTATCGCGACACCAACAATTTGCCCGGCATCTCGGTGGTCATGATCCGCGACGGCGACATGTTCTATCGTCGTGGCTTTGGGTGGGCCGACGTTGACAGCAAAAAAGCGGCTAATTCACAAACGATTTATAGCTGGGCATCGTTGTCGAAAGTGTTGGCGGGTACCTTGGCCGCTAAACTCGAAGACAAAGGCAGTTTGGAAGACGGTACGACGTTTACGCTCGACTTGGATGAACGCGCCGACACGTATATCCCCACTTTGCCGGGTGGTCACAACTACACCACCGCACAATTATTGTCGCACTTAGGTTGCATTCAACATTACCCAACCGGTTTCGCGGGCTCAACGGGCATTCCTGATCAAACAACACATTACAACAGCGCCTTGGCCGCACTCTCGAGCATTACCGGGCAAAATTTGGTTTCACCTTGCACGATTGGCACCAGCTATAACTATTCAACGCATGCGTTCACCATTGTTGGTGCGGTGCTTGAACGTCAAACCGGCAAAGGCATCAGTGATTTGGTACGCAGTGAAATCAGTGAGCCCTATGGCTTAACAACGTTGCGCGCACAATATGAAACCGCCAATTTGCCATCGAATTATTTTCGTGCAACACCTTACGATGAAGCCTTTGCGATCGGCACACCGGGAACGAGCAATTTCAAACCACCTCACCCGCAAACCAACCCCAACGTAGAAACCAATTACACCGACAGCAGCTGGAAAGTGTTGGGGGGTGGTTTGGAAAGCAGCACGTACGATTTGGCACGTTTCGGTTGGAAAACACTGAACGGTGAAATTGTCAGTGCCAGCGACGAAAACAATGTTCGCGATGACCGCCTGTGGACACGTGTCAACAACAGCAACATCGCCGCACGACACGGTTTGGGTTGGCAGGTGATCAATGCCAATTCAGGGCGTCGTATCGCAGATTGGAGCGGAGGTTGGTTGGGCGCGCGCACCTATCTGCGTGCATACCGTGACAACGGATTGGTGATCGCCATCATGTCCAATCGTCGTAATCATCGCAGTGATATCAATGCCGATGTTTTCGATTTAGCTGACTCACTCGAAAACATTGTGCTCGGTCCGCCGCGCGCCAATTTCTAATTTCATCCACACCATTTATTCACACCACCTGTTAAAAAAGGAAAAGCTCTTATGAAACATATACACAAATCGTCACGGCGCAAAGGACTGCCTGTGACACTCGCCGGAATGGGGCTTCTTATGGCAGCTCAAGCCTATGGCGCAGAATCGTTTAACTATTTTTCACGTTCATCGTCTATCGGTGAAAACAATGTTTGGGTTGTGCAAGAATTTGGTGAAGGTCCCGTTATTCTCGACATGCATGTACGTCGTTGGAACAGTGGTACAGGCAAATGGGATAGCTGTGGCGACAATGGCTGCAATGCCGACAATGAATCACGCCTAACCTTCGGCACCCCTATTTATGCACCTATTGATGGCAAAGTGCGCAGTTGCTGGCGCAATGCACCGGATAATCCGTCACCGGGAACCAAATTGGACGGTGTACAAGGCAAAGACGATATCAGCAGTAACGACACCATTCCCGGCGCTGGCAATCACGTCAATATCGAAACCCCAGAAGGTCATTTAATCTTGATCGCGCATTTTAAATCAGGATCGATTCCCGCCCATCTTTGCCCGAACAACGACGTCTACGTGGATGACTTTACCAAAGCGCCCGGCACCACCACACCGGCCGTGTATTTGATTCCAGAAGCGGATCGCCCCAGCCTGAAAAAAGGTGATTTGATTGGTTATGCCGGCAACTCTGGCAATTCGTCAGGCCCTCATATTCACATTCGATTTACCAGTGTAACGGGACCCAATTCGCACGATGTGGTCAACATT
>JAYSCL010000033.1:0-43597 GCA_041914905.1 Enterobacterales bacterium | reverse complement strand
TGACGTCGGAATCTGCGCACGTTTTAGCTGAAAAACACGGGAAAACCAAGCTTTTTTCATCGGTGTGACCAAAAAAACGCTGTAGTTTCCGTAACTTGGGCCGCTACCGGGGGCTATCTGCATTTCAGACTAGGGTTTTACTTGCGAGGGGGTAGGTGCGTCTGTACAATTCGCGCTCTTTTTTTAAGGTTCATCCCGAATTGGAGCGTGTTTGACATGAAAACCGTGAGTGCCAAGCCGGAAACCGTCAAGCGCGACTGGCTCCTGATTGATGCCAGTGGTAAAACGCTTGGCCGTTTGGCAACAGAAGTCGCTAGCCGTTTGAAAGGCAAGCATAAGCCGGAATACACCCCGCACGTTGATACTGGTGATTACATCATCATCATCAATGCTGAGAAAGTGGCGGTGACTGGCAACAAGCATTTAGACAAAAAATACTACAATCACTCGGAATATCCGGGTGGTATGCGTGAAACCGCGTTCAAAGACATGCTCGTCCGTAACCCGGAGTCAATCATTGAACGCGCCGTTAAAGGCATGCTGCCGAAAAACCGTTTGGGTCGTGACATGTTCCGCAAGCTGAAAGTTTATGCCGGTACTGAGCACAAACATTCGGCCCAACAGCCGAAAGTGTTGGAAATCTAACGAGGTTAAGCGATGGCTCTGCAACAAAACTACGGCACTGGTCGCCGCAAAAGCTCGGTAGCTCGCGTGTTTCTGCGCGCTGGTTCCGGCAACATCACCGTCAACGATAAACCGTTGGACGTCTATTTTGGTCGCGAAACATCCCGCATGATCGTGCGTCAACCGTTGGCATTAGCTGATGTGTTGAACAAGTTCGACATCGTCATCAATGTCGATGGCGGTGGCGGAACAGGTCAAGCCGGTGCGATTCGCTTGGGCGTTGCCCGTGCTCTGGTTGAGTACGATGCAAACCTTCGCAGCGTTATGCGCGGTGCTGGTTTCATGACCCGCGATGCTCGTGAAGTTGAGCGTAAAAAGGTCGGTCTGCGCAAAGCGCGCAAACGTCCGCAATACTCGAAGCGTTAATCGCTCACTTGTTTTGCTGCAAATGCCCGGTTTTTACCGGGCATTTGTTTTTGCGGCGAAATCAAAGGTATGAATGAAATCTTTGTCTTAAACACGTCATTTCCTTGTCGCATCCCCTGCCTTCCACTAAAATTCCGCGGCATTTTTTATGGCCTTTCACACCGATAAGGCAAACGGCCGATTACAGGCCATACTTGGTGGGTTTTTCTGCATGGCGATAGCCTGCATCTAACGCTGCCACGATTTCCAAAAAACAGTGGGGAGTACCTCCAAATGAGCAACGACGGTGTTGATTTGGGTCGCCGCCGCGTCCTGACCGTTGCCACAGCCGTAGTTGGGGCTGTTGGTGCCGGCTTCGCGGCTGTGCCATTCATCAAGTCTTGGTTGCCGAGCGCCAAAGCCTTGTCGGCTGGCGCGCCGGTAGAAGTTGATTTGAGCAAGTTGCAGCCCGGTGAACAGATCACGGTTGCTTATCGTGGCAAGCCAGTCGTGATCGTACGTCGCACTCAGCAAGTGTTGACCGCGATGGAGTCACTGGCCACCGAACTCAAAGATCCGGCATCCGATAATTCGTTGCAACCGGAGTACGCGAAGAACACTCATCGTTCACGCAATCCGGAATATTTTGTTGCCGAACGCACGTGCACTCATTTGCGTTGCATTCCTGTCTTTCATGGTGAAGCTACCACTGAATTGACAACGGGGGGATTTTATTGTCCTTGCCACGGCTCGAAATTTGACTTGGCAGGACGTGTTTACAGCGGCGTTCCGGCGCCAGCGAATTTGGATATTCCGCCTTATTCGTTTACCGGTGAGCATACACTGATCATCGGTGTCGATGAGAAAGGAGGCGCATAATGGCCGTTGAACAAAAAGACGAAAAAAATTTGATGGATTGGGTCGACAATCGTTTCCCATTAACCGAAACGATGGAATACCACGCAACCAAATATTACGCACCGAAGAATTTCAATTTTTGGTATTTCTTTGGTGGCTTTGCGATGTTGGTGTTTGTAAATCAATTGTTGACCGGCATTTGGTTGACAATGTTTTACAACAACTCGGCTGAAGGGGCGTTTGCCTCTGTCGAATACATCATGCGCGATGTGGAATGGGGCTGGTTGATTCGTTATATGCACTCAACCGGTGCGTCATTCTTCTTCATCGTTGTTTATATGCATATGTTCCGTGGCATGTTGTACGGATCATTCAAAAAGCCGCGTGAATTGTTGTGGCTGATCGGTATGGGCATTTTCCTGTTGTTAATGGCGGAAGCCTTCATGGGGTATTTGCTACCGTGGGGCCAAATGTCCTATTGGGGCGCACAGGTAATCATCAATTTGTTCGGTGCCATTCCGTTTGGTATTGGTGATGCTTTAACGTTGTGGATCCGTGGTGACTACATCGTATCGGGTGCCACACTGAATCGCTTCTTCTCATTGCATGTTATTGCGTTGCCCATCGCGTTGTTGGGTCTTGTGTTTGTGCACTTGGTCGCGTTGCATCATGTCGGTTCCAACAATCCGGACGGCATCGAGATCAAGAAAAACAAAGACGCGAAAGGTATTCCGCTTGATGGTATTCCGTTCCATCCGTATTACACCGTCAAAGACATCATGGGTGTGGCAGGATTCCTCATTCTGTTCTGCGCCGTCGTTTTCTTCTTCCCTGAAGGTGGTGGTTATTTCCTTGAAGCGCCCAATTTTATTCCAGCCGATTCGCTGAAAACCCCTGAGCACATTGCACCGGTATGGTACTTCACACCGTTTTATGCGATTTTGCGTGCAGTGCCTGATAAATTGATGGGTGTGCTTGCAATGGGCGGTGCGATTGCGGTGCTATTTGCGTTGCCATGGCTTGATAAAAATCCGGTGAAATCAATTCGCTATCGTGGTTGGCCGTACAAACTGGCATTGGCCTTGTTTGTGGTGTCATTCGTCGTGCTTGGTTATCTCGGTTCGCAACAGCCAACGGACACCAAAAAGTTGTTGTCGCAAATTTGTACGGTTTACTACTTTGCCTTCTTCTTGTTGATGCCGTGGTTCACCAAATGGGAAACCAAATTCAACAAACCCGAACCAACGAGGGTCAAATAATGAAAAAACTCGTTTTAGGTTTATTGACCTGTGTTGCTAGCGCAGCGTTTGCGTCCGGTGGCGACCTCCATTTGGAACACGCCAATATTCAGCCAGACAATATCGTATCGTTGCAGAACGGCGCGAAGTTGTATGTGAATTATTGTTTGGGTTGTCATTCACTGGAGCATCAACGTTTCCAGCGTTTGGCCACTGATCTGCAAATTCCTAACGACATCGTGTTGCAAAATCTTATGTTCTCCGGTGAAAAAATCGGCGATCAAATGAAAATTGCGATGCGCAAAGACGACGCTGCCAAATGGTTTGGTGCGCCTCCGCCGGATCTGACGCTGATTGCGCGCTCGCGCGGTGTCGATTGGGTGTACACCTATTTGAAGAGCTTCTACAAAGACGATACACGTCCGTATGGCGTCAACAACACGGTGTTTCCAAATGTGGGTATGCCGCATGCCTTGCAAAGTCTTCAAGGTTTGCAAGCTAAGACCGATGGCCATGGTTTTGAAGTGGTGCAAGAAGGCTCGATGACGGCGGAAGAGTACGACCAATCGGTTCGTGATTTGACCAACTTCCTTCATTACGTTGGCGAACCCAACAAACACGAGCGCAAAGTGCTGGGCATTTATGTGATCATGTTCCTGTTGGCGCTGTTCGCCGTCGCTTATTTGTTGAAGAAAGAATACTGGAAAGATGTTTATCCAGATGGTCACTAAGACCTGACAAAAAGGCGGCGCTAAGCCGCCTTTTTTCTCTCACCGTATTTTTATTCTTAACTCTCAAAAAAGACGAGGGAACGTTCATGTCCGACATTCAAATGACTTCGTCGCGCCCCTATCTGATTCGCGCTTTGTACGAGTGGATCAATGACAACGGTTTAACACCTCATATCGTCGTGGATGTCAGTGACGAACGCGTCATCGTGCCGCGCGAATTTGCTCAAGATGGCAAAATCGTCTTGAATCTCGCCGTGCGTGCCGTTGGCCATTTTCATTGGGATAACGAGTGGCTAACGTTTTCCGCTCGATTCGGTGGTGTATCGCGCAATTTGTCGGTACCGATGTGGGCAATACTCTCGATTCATGCACGCGAAAATGGGGCCGGCATGATGTTTGGCCCGGCTGAGTTTCCTGCAGCGGCCGCTATGAGTGCGCCCGATGCAACGCAATCCACGCCTATTGCTGCCGCAGAAACCAGCGAAGAAGACAAACCAGAACCGCCCAAACCCACGGGAAAGCGCCCGTCATTAAAAGTGGTGAAGTAAAAATTGAGCGGCGCTGTCGAACACGAGCATACGAGCACCATTCATCAGCCTTGTTGAAAAAAAGGCGGCTCCTAAGCCGCCTCATCGATGCGTTAACCGAACTAACCTTCGGCTATTTCAAATAATTGAATCACTTTCTGAACGCCACTGACGGTACGTGCAATATCGGCGGCCTTGTCGGCGTCAGTTCGACTGACCAGGCCCATCAGATACACGATACCGCTTTCGGTAACGACTTTGACTTTGCCGGATGGAAAACCACTTTCCGTCAACAACGATGATTTCACTTTGGCGGTGATGCTGGAATCACTGGCGCCATCCATCGTTGTGCTTGGTGGGCCGACGCGCACTTCGTTATACACTTTGCGTACATTTGGTACATTCGCAACGATTTCACCAATTTCGGTTTTGTAACCTTTGTTGGGCGTTTGGCCAATGACCAATACGATACGATTGTAACTGACCACTTCAATACTGCTTTGTGTCGTGATCTCATCACGATCGCGGATGCGGGACAGTGCGCGGCTTTCGATGTTTTCATCGTCCAATTGTGTGCCTAATGAACGCGGATCTTTGGCCGAGGCTACACCCGCGCCGGCACCCACCGCGAACAGGCCAACACAACCGCTGAGCATGCTGCACGTTGCGGTGAACAAAAAAAACGCAGCAAAACGTTGATTGATCATGAGGTGCTTTCCCTCTGTAAATAAAAATAAGAGTTTTAAAGGGCGCCAGAGTTCAGTCGGTCGGCGCCAACATAATAATGATGCGACGCCGTTCTCACTCGCCTGGCGTTGGGAACAATTTGCGATCAATAAAATCGCACAGACAGTGAATGACCAAGAGATGGCATTCTTGAATGCGCGCGGTCACATTCGAGGGCACGCGAATTTCGCAATCAGTGGGTCCGATGAGTCCCGCCATATTGCCACCATCGCGCCCCGTCAGGGCGACGATTAGCATATCGCGTGTCAACGCCGCTTCCATTGCTGCGATCACATTTTTGGAATTACCGCTGGTGGAGATTGCCAACAAAATATCGCCGGGTTGCCCGAGCGCACGCACTTGTTTGGCAAATACTTCGTTATAGCTGTAATCATTCGCGATGGACGTTAAGGTTGGTGTATCCGTAGTGAGTGCAATCGCGGGCAAACTGGGGCGTTCGCGCTCAAAGCGATTTAACATTTCGGAAGAGAAATGCGCGGCATCACCGGCCGAGCCACCATTGCCGCAACTCAAAATTTTGTGACCATTGAGCAGACATTGCACCATCATGTCGCCAGCGCGTGCGATCGGTTGTGCCAGTGTTTCGGCGGCGGCGATTTTGGTTTGAATACTTTCGTTAAAACTGTCTCGTATGCGTTGCACCGGATCCATTTTTACGACCTCGTTTAGCAGGAAAGCTGAAATGCATCACGACACCATTCGGGTGCCTGATGGCCGGTAATCGTTACCGCATCAAATCGGCAGGGGGCTTGATTCCACTGCGGATGCGTTTGTAAAAAAAATTGGGCGGCACGAATGAGGCGTTGTTGCTTGCGCACGGTAATGCTGTCACTGGCGCTGCCGAACGCCGCGTTTTTGCGCACCCGTACTTCAACAAACACCAAACTGTCACGTTCAGTCATGATCAGATCAATTTCGCCCACTTTGCAGCGAAAATTGCGCGTGACCAATTGTAATCCCTGTTGCAGCAACAATTGCAGTGCGCGTTCTTCACCGACGTCACCGCGCTGTTTGCGCCACAGATTGGCCAACATCAGTGGCCGCCTTCTGTTCCGTTTGAGCTAACCGTTGTGGCATTCCACAAACGCCCGTCACGAAAACGTGCCCACGCCAGATCACGTTTAATCTGGCCTTGATCGTTGACGCGCAATTGCCCACTCAAACCATTCATGCGGTATTCGGGAAACGCCATCAAGCGTGACATCTCAGGAAGCACAGCAAACGCATCATAACCGAGAGCAAATAGACGCGCCTGATTGCCGCCGGCAGTGGCCATCGCTTGAGTCATGGTTTTGCGTTGTTCTTGCCGCGCATCGCTGTAATCAATTAGCCAGGGCAGATCACAAAACTCGATGCCGTTGAGATCTTTATCGAGTGCAGGTGATGGTGTGCCGCTGAACAGATAGCTGGTCGCGTAAACTGGAATGTCGTTGGCGAAATGAAAATTCAAAAATGGTTTTACACGACGAGCCGATGACGGTTTGGCGGCCAGCAAGATCACGTCAACATCTTGGCGACGACGTGGTTGAAATTGCAATTCGCGGCCAATGGCTTGTGACAAAGCATTTTTACGTTGACGAGCCGCGTCAATGCCCAATGCCGAAGTCACTACCGCTTCGATGCCTTCATCTTTGGACAATTTGACGGTGCCGGTAATTTCGCCACCGTTGGTCGTGAAATGTTGTGTAAACGCAACGGCGGCGCGTTCTCCCACCGCGTCATCATTGGTCATGATGAGCGCGCGCTTATGTTGTGCAATCGCACGCAACGCCACTTGTTCGGCTTCATCTTCAACCGGCATGCCGAATTGATAAAAATTCAAATTGTGTGCCTCTTCAATCGTATTGAGGCCCAGTGTTGGCACAGGCAAATCGCCCAAGGTGATCAACTGTTGAAGTTGTTCTTTGATCAGGGGGCCAATCAACGCTTCAGCGCCGTCCTGCAACGCTTGGTGATACACGGGCAAAATATCCGGTGCGGCGCTGTCATAAAAACGCAGCTGCAGATCATCACGATTGCTGTCGAAATACGCCGCCATGATGCCATCACGTGCCGCGCGCCCTGACGGAGCCAGCTTTCCGGTGAGTGGCAACAAAACCGCGATGCGTTTAATGGCGATGCGTTCGGCCAATTGCGCACGCACCAATTCATCCGGTAATTGTTGGTTGGCCGGATGTTGTTGATATTGCAAGCGCCAGGAATTGAGTGCGCCTTTCAACGCATCGGGTTCGCGGGCATAACGTTGATTTAACATCGCCAGATCGGCCCAACCGGCGAGCAACGACGAACTGACGGTGCTGCGCAACTTTTCCAATTGCGGCAAGCTGACTTGCTGCAACAACGACCACAAGGCGCGGTTATTATCGGACCATTTATCGGTCGGCAGCAGCGCATACAATTGCGCGCGATCGGCCGCTGCTGAAAACGCATTGTTGTCGAGTTCGTTGGCTTGCGCTTGCAAGGTCAAATAACGAATGTGATCCGCCTTGCCAAGGCGAGCCGGCTCTCGCCAGCCGCTCAACACCTGTAACGCATCGGCACCACGTTTGGCTTGCACTAAAGCATCGGCATGGGTCAGCACATAGCGCAACGCATCGCTGTCGGAGAAACGCGCGTTGCGCAAACCATCCAAAATGGGCAACGCTTCATCGAGGCGTTTTTCCTGCACCAGAATTTCGCAGGCCGACAAGCGCATTAAATTGGCGCGATCACCTTGCACAGTTTTGGCTGCGTTCAAAAAATAATCTGCATTGCGCAGCGGTTGATCTTTGCCACCGGTACTGGCGCCGTTGGGGCAGCCGGTCAACAAAAATACCGACAACAGCAGTGCTGATGAAAGCGGACGAAATGAGGTCAAGTCAGGCATCATGTGGCGCCCGCACAGGCGGGCGTTAACTGTAAACGTGTAGGGTGCTCATTATGACCATAGAAGCCGGTGTTTTGTATGTGGTCGCTACCCCAATTGGCCATCGTGACGACATTAGTCAGCGCGCATTGCAGGTTTTGCGTGACGTGACCACGGTATGGGCCGAAGACACGCGCCACAGCGGTCAGCTGTTGGCCAGCTACGGCATCCACACTCCACTGCAGGCCTTGCACGAGCACAATGAAAGTGCTCGGGTTGACACGATTGTGGCGGCTTTGCAACGCGGCGACAGCGCTGCGTTGATTTCCGATGCGGGCACGCCACTGATTTCGGACCCGGGATACAAGCTTGTGCAGCAGCTGCGCGCACTCGACTTTAAAGTGGTGCCCGTGCCCGGTCCCAGTGCAATCATCACGGCGCTGTCAGCGGCTGGGTTGCCGACTGATCGCTTTTCATTTTTAGGCTTTTTGCCACCTAAATCGGCGGCGCGTCGTGAACGATTGGCCGCACTGGCGGCGCGCACCGAAACATTGGTGTTTTATGAAGCACCACATCGCATTGAAGAAACACTTGCCGACATGGTCGCCGAATGGGACGGCGAACGGAGCGCGGTGTTGTGCCGCGAGCTGACCAAAACGTTTGAAACGTTTATCAGTGCCGATCTGGTTCACCTGCACGAGCGTGTCAAAGCTGATGCCAATCAGCAGCGCGGTGAGATTGTATTGCTGGTGCACGGTGCAACAGCGCAAGAGCAACAGGCCGATGATGCTGAATTGCAGCGTGTGTTGTCGGTGTTAATGGCGCAACAATTACCCACACGTCAAATTGTCGAAATCACCGAACAACTGACTGGTTTGCCGCACAAAAAAGTGTATCGCGCGGCGCTCGATTTGAAAGAACAGCAGGGGCTGTGAGACATCGCGGAACAGCGGTAACATTAATCATTCGCCCTATCGCCCAATAAACGCAAAAGATAACTTCGTGTTGAAGTTGATTAAACCTAAAAACCGCAGTTGAACACGACGCAGAGTGCGTGCCGGCGCCGGCGACGCGTCTTTATGCGTGCAAAGCAAAAGGCGAAAACCACAGCGAGGTTGAACACCTCGCGAGGATTTTCAACGACGTATCGCCAAGTCCGGTGCGCGCTATGCGTCGTGTAGCGATTCACCAAACGGGTGACTGCTCCGCAGATCACATCATTTTTTGAAATCAGTTAGTGGTAGCAACAATGCGGCGGTCAACTGCGGTTTTAAGGTTTAAGCATTTGATCCGGGATTAGTTTGTTGTTGGTTAACAGCGCTTATTCACTGCGATCACGATGCCGGTGGCAACCAACCTTCAGCTTTGGGTTTTAAGCGCGCGACCAAGACCATCGCGTTGTGCTGATCGGTGGTGAACCACGACTTGCTGGTTAAGGTTGGCCAAAGCGCTTTCAAGATGGGATCGCGCTGCAATTGAGCAACATCCTGAAATCCATTTTCGCCCGCGCGTTGAATGCTGGCCAGCGCTCTTTCGATGTCGCCATCGAGTACGGCCAACTGAGCACGAACCAATTCACTGCCATAAAACGCCGACGTCGATTGTTCGCGATCGTTGAGTACGGCTTCGATTTTTTGTCGCCATTGTGCGGCACTGTCATCTTTCTGTTGCAACAACGCGGCATACAAATATACCGCCGGCAGATACTGCGCGATGCGAATGGATCGCGGCGACAACCACAACGCGTTGTCGCTATTTTGTTGCGCCAATGTCAGCAACGTTTGCGGCTGGCCACGAACAAAATCACGCAACGCACTCAACAATGGCAGTTGCGAATGCGTTGTGGCAAAGGCATCGAAATCGTCCGATAAAAATGCCAACGCAATGTACCAGTCTTGCAAATGGTACGGTGGCGACCGATTCGATTGTTGTACCGCAGCAAACCAACGCAACGCTTCTTCACGGTTACCCAAACGCAATTGCAGGCCCGCGATTTCGAGATAGCCAGCGGGGCGGGTATAACCGTAATTGACGGCCAGTTGAAAATGTTCAAGCGCTGATTTCCAATCACCGGTTTGCAAAGCCAAGCCCGCTAAACTGCGGTGTGGCCCGGGCATATCGGGTTCCAATTGAATGGCATCCAAAAAGTGCTGGTGCGCCCGCGCCACATCGCCTTGTAGTGCCGCGTTCATACCGGCTGTTTCGTGCACGACAGGCGCCAACGGATCAACGGCCAACGCGCGTTCGAACAGCGCTTTTGCGCTGGCATAGGCGCCGTCGTACATTTCCACTTCGCCGAGCCAATGCAGGGTTGGTCCGTGATAGGGCGAACGTTGCAGCGCAGCTTTAAACGCGACGCGCGCTTCATCATTTTGGCCGCGTGTCATCAGCACGTGTCCCAATGCCGCTTGGCAGTCCGGATTATCCGGATTGAGCTGCACGGCTTTGCGCGCTGCGGCGAGCGCGTCTTCCAGTAAGGGGGCGGATTCGCGTGACCAGTCGTAATACGATGTCAGGGTTAACGCATCGGCCAAACCGGCCCACAAGCGGCCACTGTCTGGCGCCACGAGCAGACCTCGACGAAAGGCCTGTTCGGCTTCGCGCAAGGCGCCGGGGCTGCGTCGTTGCAACAAGCGTCGGCCCAGTAAATAGTCTTTGCCGCCCGGCGATTGGGCATCATAAGCCGACGCCGACAGCGGTAACTGCAGAAAGTGAGCCAGAGCTTCAACGGTCGGCCGCACCAGCTCGGGACCCGTGCCCGTCGCTTGCGCTTTGTTGGTCCACAACACGTGCTGGCCGCGCTCATCAAGCAATTCAACATAAAGCTGCCAGTGCTCACCCATTCGGCGCAAATGCGGCTGCAACAAGGCGTGCACTTCTAATTGTTGGCCGATATCGGACGGTTCTTGCGCACGTCGTTGCGCATGCATAACCGACAGCTGGCCAGAAACCCGCAGCTCCGGCAATGACACCAACGCCGACACCAATTCATCGGTGACATCGGCTTGCTCTGCGTCCAGCGCGCGATCGTCGCTTTGTGTTGGCAACACCGCAATCGCGCGTGGCAACGGCGTGGCCGAATGTTGAATGATCTGAAACACAAACAGCGACAACAGGGCGAGCGCGGCCATCGCGCTGACCACAATCAGCGGAGAGCGCAAGCGACGGGGCGGCGTGGTGACGCTCGGGGTTTCGACTGGTGGAGTTGTCGTTGCAACCCAACGATAACCGCGTTTGGGAATGGTTTCGATATAACGAGGCTGGCGACTGTTGTCGCCCAAGTGTTTGCGCAATTGCGAAATCGCGTAATGCAACGCGTCATCGCTGACGCTGACATCGCCCCACACCGCGCGCAAAATTTGTTCGCGCGTCAGCAGCTGGCCGGGATGACCACACAAAAAACAGAGCAATGTCATCAATCGCGGTTCCAACCGAACACTGCCGGCCGGTGTGCGCAATTCATGATCCGTTGGTGACACCGTAATGTCGCCTACCGTGAATTGATAAGGCTCACCAACTTGCACCGGCATCCGTGTCGGTGAAGAGACATCATTCATCAGATCTTCCTAAGAAAAATCTCAGGCTAAGGAAAGGGGGGCTCATTTAGCCTGACAATCGCAATTGCCGAACAGTTTACGTTGTCGCGACGTGCTTGCAAGCCAGACTACCGCAAATGCAGCGCGATACACCACCGCACCGGGAGAAGAACGATGGATCGTTTGAATTTCTTGCCGCAAATGAGTGAATCAACATTGCCGCTGACCGATTCGGTCAGGTCAGCGGAACTCCAATTGCCCCTGTTGGGCCCGTTCGCGTCACGCATCGACTCAAACGATTTAGGCTGGTGTGTCGTCGATGGCGAGCTGAATGTGCGCACTTCAAACGCAATTGCCGATCAACTGTTACAACGATTTGAATTGGTGGACCATGATGAATTGTCCTTCTTTGGCACGAGCCACGTGCAGCTATTGCGCACGCGCTTACGTCAAGCCGTGTCAGCACGGCACAACGCCACACCGTTTGCACTGACGCATCATCGTCGTCGTAGTGAATCGCTGCAACTGCTCATTTACACACAATGGCTGGCACTGCAGCGGAATGAATGCGTGTTGCTGCTATTCCCCGCACATAAAAAATTGCAATTCAGTGTGGCGGAGTTTGCCGCGCAATATGCGTTAACGACCGCCGAAGTGCGGATTGTCAACAAGTTGGTGCTCGGCGCCACACCAAAGCAAATCGCACAACAATTGGCGATCAGCATTCACACCGTGCGCAGTCAGCTGCAACGAGTGGTGCGCAAAACGGGTCTGACTACGCAACTGGAATTGTGTTGTTATTTGCGACAGTGCATAACGGCGATGTGTTTGTGAAAGGCGGATTAGGTTTTTGTCTCAACGTGCACTCTCGCTATTGTTCGACAACCTAAGTCTTCTGGCGGGACAGGTTCAAGACGAACGAAACGCTGTCCGCATACCGTTTGTATGGCAACTTATTTTGCGATCATAAAATAATAAACCCGCTCAACCAACTTGGTTTCGCGGGTTTACTGTGTCAATACCTGAGTACCTGACGCCTAATTCGCCGTATTTTGCCGACGAACTAGGCTAAGGCTAGCGATTAGAAGAAATACGCCACGCTGGCTTGCACTTGACGAGGTTTGCCGCGACGCGTCATGGGGGAGCCCAGATTTTCGCCTTCGCCACCGACGCTGATCACGTATTCTTCGTCAGTAGCGTTAAGGATATCGAGCGACAATTCCATGCCGCCGTCGTTGGGGCGATAGCTGACGCGTGTATTAAGCAAGTCATAGCCGCCAATGGTGACAGGATTTACGCCGGTTACATCTGTACTGGAACCGGTGTGTGTCACGTTTGCAAACCAGACGATATTGCCATCACCCACATCGGCCGTAACGGTAAAGCCAAGATTGAATTTATCCGGCATGTTCGACATTTCTTCGCCCGTAATGTCGTCGTCTTCTGTTTCGCCGGGGAATTGATTGTAGTCATACGCGGTGTATTCGGTATCAAGGCCGGAATAATTGGCGTGCAATGTAAAGTTGTCGTTCATGACCCAGCGAAACTCCATTTCGTAACCGTCACCTTCGGCATCAGCATTGCCGATGTTGTACGTTGGAATAGTTCCGGCTTGGCCAGTGAGTTTCAGCAATTGTGAATCGTCGTAGGTGAAATGAAACGCTGACAAATTGAACATCAGTTTGTTGTTGAGCCAACTTGATTTCAAACCCAGTTCATAGTTGCGAATGTTTTCCGGATCAAACGTTTCCAATCGGTTGTTGACGGTATCGGCACCGAGGCTGTTGAAGCCGCCAGCTTTAAAACCTTCTGCGGCACTGAGGAACGTCATGACATTGTCGGTCCATTGATAATCAATGACCAAACGAGGGGACACGGCACTCCATGATTTTTTGTTTTTAATATTGGGAATTTGTTCGTTAAAAATAATACCGAATGGCAGCGCTGATACTCCACCCAGCGTACCCAGATCGGGCAAGTCAAAGCCAAGTCCTGTATCGCCACCGGCAAAGCTTAAGGCGTTTTCGTAAGCGGAGTTCACCGTAAATTCTTTGTCGTCTTTGGTGTAACGCACACCGGCCGTGATGTCCAGTTTGTCGGTGGCGCTCCAGGTGTAATCAAAGTAAACGGCCGCGCTTTTAAAATCGCCTTTGTCATGCATGCGTTCAGTCCACGGGCGATTTAAGTTTTGTGCCGCATACAGATTGGCGACATCTTGACCGTTGAAACCGGTGCCCGCTTGCGCGTTGATGCCGGCGGCAATCATGTCAAATCCAGCGGTCAAGGCTGGATCGGCGGCATAAAACAACCCGCCTAAACCGTGTCCAATAAGAGGGTGACTTGCATCAGTGGGCAGTTGGGTTAACGCGTACTCATAAGCTGCGCGCTCACTCATGCCGCCTTGTTGTGCGGCACCTTGAATGGCTTCCAACAAGAAAAACGTATCCAGCGTATCCGTCGAACCAATCACGTTATGCGTTTGTTTCGCCTTTTCCGTGAAATAAATCGCGCCCATTGACCATTTGCTGCTGTCGCTACCGCCGGTTAAACGAAACTCTTGGCTAAAGCTGTCGAGTTCTTCTTCATTATTGGTGTTGAGTTCAAAACGGTAATTGGCGCTGCCGTCTTCTTCTTCGAGATTGTGCGTGGTGAAACCGCGTTGTGCCGTAATCGATGTAAACGTCGTGTCGCCCATACGGTGATTAATTTCGAGACTGCCGCCGAGTGCATTGCGGTATTCGCTGGAATCAAGATCGGTTTCATATTGGCCGAAGGGATCGGCGGGTGAAATGTAAGGATTGGTGCTGGCGCCTTGTGTTGCGTCTTGTTCGGTGCGATCGCCGTCGATGCGGAAAATCAGATCGGTGTCAGCGGACGCGTTCCACAACACGCTGCTGCGAAAACCGCGATTGTACTCATTGCCAAGTTCATCGCCGCCGTCTGCGCGTTCGATATAGCCATCACGTTTGTTATTTAAAATGCTGACGCGGGCGTGCAAATCGTCACCGTTGCTGACGTTCAATGCGCCTTCTATTTGCAACTGTGCGTTTTCGCGCACGGTAAAGCGTATGCTGCCGCCATTTTCTTCGACGGGATTTTTCGTGATGATATGAATAGCACCGGCGCCGGCATTGCGGCCAAACAAAGTGCCTTGCGGGCCTTTCAAAATTTCAACGCGTTCGATGTCATTGAAGTTCAGCTGCGCGGCACCGCTGCGACCGACATAAACGCCATCAATGTACACCGCAACGGCGGGATCGGAGCCGATGCCAAAATCGGTGGTGCCAATACCGCGAATCGAAAAGCGCGGCTGCGTTACTGACAAATTGCTGGCATCCATTCCCGGTGTGTAATTGCCCAGATCTTTGATGTTCAGCGCGCCCAGATTACGTACGGCATCATCGCTGAATGCATTCATCGTGATCGGCACTTCTTGAATGCTTTCGTTGCGTTTTTGCGCGGACACGATCGTGATTGTCTCCGCGTCTTGGTCGGTGGCAGGGGCAACGTCTTCGGCAGCCCAGGCCGTCGGGTGAAGCAACGGCAGTAGCGTCAGACAAAGTGGGTGCAAGCGGGTGCGGAGTGTGTTTTTCATCTCAAAGTCTCTTAGCGTTGTTATTAATGGGCTTTGTCTGCGCGGGGTAGCTAAGACAAGGCCAACCCAAAACACTTACTTTTTATAGGTGGCACGAAAGTACTACATCTCATCGGATGAATGAGGTCTGACCTCACAACTGCTCGCCCGGCGATTGTCACTGTTTTGCGCTTGTGGCGACCTGCGGCTCTGGCGACAATCCGCCACCCGTTGAGGATGAGTCACCATAACATGCGTTTAACAGCGATCGCTTTAGGTTTTTTCTGTGTTGTCGGCCTTGCGCAAGGGGCTGATGATAATTGGCGTCAGAGCGGGCAATCCGCATTGCGTGACGCATTGGCGCACCCCGTAAACAAATCGCGCGCCAAAAATGTGATCGTGTTTTTAGGTGATGGCATGAGCATCGCGACCATCAACGCCGCACGCATTTATGACGGCCAGCAACGCGGTAACAGCGGTGAAGAAAATTTCTTGAGTTTTGAAAAATTTCCGTACAGCGGACTCGTTAAAACCTATAACGCCGACGCGATGGTGCCGGATTCGGCGGGTACCATGAGCGCGATCATGACCGGAGTTAAAACCGATGCCGGCATCATCAGTTTGGCGGATTCCGTCAGCTACGGTGTTTGTGATGGGCCAAGAGCACACCATGTCGACACGGCATTGGAATTGGCAGAGCGCGCCGGTAAAGCCACAGGGGTGGTGACGACGGCGCGTTTTACCCACGCCACACCAGCCGCTACGTATGCGCACAGCGCTGATCGCGAATGGGAAAATGATCGCGCCATGCCGACGCAGGCACGTGAAAACGGCTGTGTTGATATCGCACAACAATTTTTGTCTTTTTCGATTGGTGATGGCATCGAAGTGGCGTTGGGGGGCGGGCGCGAAAACTTTTTTGGTAGCGACAAAGCCGACGTTGAATACCCCAACAAAACCGGTGCGCGCGCAGACAATAAAGATTTAATTGCGACCTGGCAGTTGCAGCATCCACGCGGCAATTATGTGTGGAATCGTGAGCAGCTGAATGCACTGAACTTGAACAAGGTGTCGAAATTGTTTGGCTTGTTTGAACCTTCGCATATGCGTTACGAATCGGAGCGCAGCCAAGGCAATGAGCCCTCATTATCTGAAATGACGCGCGCGGCATTGACCGTGTTAAAACGCCACAAAAAAGGTTATTTCCTGATGGTCGAAGGCGGTCGAATTGATCACGCCAATCATGGTGGCAATGCACGCAATGCGCTCAACGAAACGGTCGAATTTGCGCGCGCGGTACAAATAGCCAACGACATGACCGATGTACGTGACACACTGATTATTGTCACTGCCGATCACGGCCACACGTTGTCGTTGGCCGGTGACGATGTGCGGCGCGGCAATCCGATATTGGGGCTTGCGCAAAGCATTGAAGTTGATAACAACGAACATGCGATACGCAAAGATCTAAACGGTAAACCCTATGCGGTGTTGAATTACATCAATGGTCCCGGTTTTGGTGTGCTCGGTGAGACGGCGAAAACCGATTATGTCCGCGCGGATTTAACTGCCATCGACACCACTGCCTGGTTGCACCGTCAGGAAGCACTGATCCCGCTAAAAAGTGAAACGCATTCTGGCGAAGATGTTTCGGTTTACGCACGAGGACCGTGGGCTCATTTGTTTACTGGCACCATTGAGCAACACGCGCTATTTTATTTTTATCAGTATGCGATGTATTTGAAATAAAGGCTTGAAAGCACAGACAGTTTATGAACTGTTCCAAATTCTCAATCATCTTGTTCCGTTCGTGTTGAGCCCGTCGAAACATGAACGGGCACAGATTGTACAAATAGGATGTCTTTCAACAGGCTCAGGACGAACGGGCTTAACTGGTCACCCATTTGGCAATGCGGTTTAGTAAAACACTTTCGCATTTTGATTTGTCATGCCTACGAAAGCTTGCTTCTGAGTTACTGCTTCACGTCGGGTGCCGCCTCAGTTGGCGGCGCTTCGGTTGTCGTTGTTGTGGGTTCCGGCACAAACTGCACTTCGGGCGGATGCGATGGATCGGCGATCACATAAACAACGCCTTTCATGCCGGGATGGTAACCACAAAAATAAGGGTATTCACCGGGTTCTTTGAACTGCTGTGCGTACGATTCATCGGGGTAAAATTTGTCGGATTCGGTAAAGCCGGAGATGCTGATGCTGACAGAATGACCCCGATCCTTATCGTGGTTTTCCCAGCGCACTGTGTCGCCTTGCACAATGTGAATCTTTTTCGGTGAAAACTCAAAGTCCTTGATTTCAACGACATGCGTTTGGGCCTGTGCCACGCCTATCGCGCACGAGCCAATCACACCGAGACACCACTTGTTGTTCATCATGTCCATCCTGACGGCGCGTCGACCATTGTCTATGGTACGAGCGGCTGTTATCCGTGGATTTAGCCTGAATCAAATTTTGCTCGTCGTAAATACGGGGCGTTCACACTTTGGCAAAATGCTGATTGACCAGTTGATCGGCGCGCGTCCAATCCAACGCCTCTGGCACGTCAATGGTGGCGCATAATTCGTCGAGGACAATGTCGTTCAAGCGACCGCGTCGCAACGCCTCGGCATAGGGGAGGTGATGGAACATCACCATCGAATAACGTGGTGTAAATTGCGGAAAACGTTGTTCCAACAAAAAGCCAACCGCTTTTTTAAGTTGGAATTTCGGATCCGCTGAGCTCGCGCGCATTTCCACATAGTTTTCTTGTGCCATTTGTGCAATCGCTTCGGCATTGGGTAGGCGTGCCTTTTGATACAACGGCATAACCGTGTCCCAATCGTCATCATGGGTGGCCAGCAGCGCTGCCAATTCAGCGCAATCTTCAAAACCACAGTTCATGCCCTGACCATGAAACGGCACAATCGCATGAGCGGCATCGCCAATCAGCAGTGCTTTGCCGGGCACGATCCAGTTGGGACAGTGCACCGTACCCAAAAAGCCCGTCGGATTCTTTTCAAACAATTCACCGGCATCGGGCATCAGCGCCATCGCGTCAGCAAACTGAGTGTTGGCAAACGGCAGAAAGTCGGCTTTGGTTTTCAATTCGGCAAAACTGTGCGGACCTTGCTCCGGCAAAAACAACGTCATCGTAAAACTTTTGTCAGGATTTGGCAGGCCAATCATCATGTAATCACCGCGTGGCCAAATGTGCAGCGACTGCCCATCCATTTGAAATTGTTGTTGTGCGCCGGCAGCAATATGCAGCTCTTTGTATGAGTGAAACAGTTTTTCTTCGGTCGATGGTGTGCCGTGATACGCATCGATAGCTTTGCGCACCACTGAGCCGCCACCATCGGCGCCGATTAACAGATCAAACGTGTGTTGAATCACTTCGCCATTACTTTCATTTTTCAGCGTCAATGTATTGCTGGCAAAATCGACCGTCTCAATCGCGTGCTGAAAATGCAGTTCAACATGACCAATGCCTTCAGCGGCGTTCATCAACAGTTTGTTTAATTCACCGCGCGACACGGAGTAAATCACTTCGTGGCTGCGTTGCCCATAAGGCAAAAAAGTCAGCTTGCCTTGCACATCGTGCAACATGCGCCCTTTCATCGGAATGATCAATTGCGAAACCGCCTGCATTAAGCCCACTTCTTCGAGCGGTTTGATGCCGCGATTGGCCAGCGCCAAATTGATCGATCGCCCAGCGCTGATCTGGGTCGAGCGCATATCCGTACGCTTTTCAAAAATCGTGACCTGATAACCGCGCCGCGCCAAATAGACCGCGAGCAGTGATCCAACCAAACCAGCACCGATCAGTGTGATGCGCTTTTGTTGTGTTTTCATTTTAAAAACCTCTTAACTTCAACACGAAGTTCACAAAGTACATGAAGTAGAATCATTATGTGGCTACTCTCAAGTTGCCCACCTGTTGTGGGCTTTTCTTCGTGTGTTTTGTGCTATTGGTGCGCTTTGTGTTGAATTTAGCTTTTAGTTTTTGCTGTTTAGCGGTTAACGACATTTTTTAAAATCTGCACAAACTGCCAGCAGTCTTCAAAACGGTTGTACAGCGGTGTGGGCGCCGCGCGCATGACATTGGGTTCGCGAAAATCGCAAACAACGCCGTGCTTTTCTTCCAGCAGCCGTTGCACGTCTTTGGCTTTCATGCCGTGCAGATCGATGGTCAGTGACAATTGCGCGCCGTGACGACGTGGTTCGAACGGCGTCAAGATATTCACTTCGTTCTTTAATTCGGTTTCGAGCAGGAAGCGCAAGTACGCGGTCAGCTCCAATGATTTTTTGCGCAGCGGGTGAATGCCGCCAGCTTGCGCAAACGTGTCCAGCGACGCGCGCACGGCCGCTAATGACAAAATCGGCGGATTCGACAGCTGCCAGCTTTCAGCGGTGGGAATGGCGTCAAACTCCGGTCCCATTTGAAAACGGATCTGTTTATTCTGGCCCCACCAGCCGGCGAATTTGGGCAAAGATTTATCGCTGATATGGCGCTCATGCACGAAGGCACCGGCGACGGACCCCGGTCCGCTGTTCAAATATTTGTAGGAACACCACGCAGCAAAGTCGGCATCCCATTGGTGCAACTCGAGTGGAATATTGCCGGCTGCGTGCGCCAAATCAAAACCAACCTTGGCTCCGACTTTATGTCCTGCTGCAACAATGTCTTGCATATCCAACACCTCACCGGTGTAGTACTGCACGCCGGGCAACAAGATCAGTGCCAACTCCTTGCCGTGCTGTTCGATCAAGTGCAGCAGATCGTCGTGGCGTAAACACGGTTCACCGGCGCGGGGTTTAGCCAGAATCAAGGCGTTCTTCGGATCAAAACCATGGAATTTTATCTGCGATTCGACCGCATAATGATCCGAAGGAAAAGCATGATCCTCGATCAGAATTTTGTAACGCGTCGAACTAGGCTGATAAAAGCTGACCATCAATAGATGCAAATTGACCGTCAGTGAATTCATGCAAACCACTTCACTGGGTTGAGCACCTACCAGTGCGGCGGACGCATCCGTTAAAAATTCGTGATACGGCAGCCAAGGAAATTTGGCGGCAAAATGCCCGCGTACCGCCAAGCGTTGCCAATCGTCGAGCAGTTCCTGCACATAAGTCGCTGTTCGTTTGGGTTGCAATCCTAATGAATTGCCGACCAAGTAAATCTCATCTTGGCCGTTCGCTTGTTTCGGAATATGAAATTCATTGCGCAGGGGGCGTAAGGGATCGCGCGCATCGCAGCCACGAGCATACTCTTGGGTGGGTAGTAACATTAGACGAGCTCCACAGGAATCAAAACCGGACGACAGGGCGCCACATCAAGCTCGAAAGCGGGCACCTGCAAATTTAAAATATAATGACCATCGTTTACGCTGTCGGGCACGAACACCATTTCACACACGGTCGCGTTCAATCGCGATTTATCATTCACACCATGATTGCCTTCGGCCACTTGCCAGAACAAATGGTGTGCGGACAACCAACCGTCATCATACATGCGATCGAGACTTGGAAAATCGACCAGCAAATGTTGCACATGGCGACTGCGCAAGTAACGCATCGCTTCCAACGTAAAAAACGGTGGCGCCCAGTCGGTGCCATAGTTGGCGTTGAGTTTAGCGTTCAAATTGGGCAGCGTCCGAATCACCAAGGCGGACAACCAGCGATCGTCGATGGTCGCCAACTTGCCTTCCAGCTGTGCGCGATCAATCACCGTATCTTCTGTTGTTAATGGCGGATAATAACTGTCATTGGTTTCGCGCACATAAGGCACACTGATCACTGTGCTGGGGAGTAACACGTCTGGCGCGACTTTGTTGACCGAAATACGTTCGTTGACGATATGTGAAATGGTTTCGATATGCGTGCCATTGCAGTGCGGATTCAATTGAATGACGGGCACATTGCAAGAGCCATCGCGGCGCGTGTCGCCGACAAAATCACCTGCTTGCATGGGCGTCGCGCTTGCGGCATCAGCGCCAAAGTGGCGCGGCTGTTTTCCATTAAAGTGCAACGGTATTGCCAACGATTGCGTTTGTGTCAATAACAGACGATAACGTTTGTCAGCGACGTTAATCTGAACATCCATTATAAAAATCTCGCTTTATCGATGTTCAACCATTGTAGCGCGGTACCATGCAATAGCTGAGCGCGAATGCGCTCATCGTTAAACGTGTCACGAATCAACTGCCCGGGCTGCAGTTCACCCAATGGGAACGGGTAATCCGAGCCGAGTGCCAAACGATCGGCGCCCAGCAAATCGACAACGTATTTCAATGCAAGTGGATCATGCACCAAGGTGTCGAGGTAAATGCGATGCAAATAATCACGCGGGTTCACGTTGTTATCAACCGCGCATAAATCGGGCCGCGCTTCGAATCCGTGTGCAATACGCCCAATCGTGTGTGGAAAACTGCCACCACCGTGTGCAAAGGCGATGCGCAAATTCGGCAACTTTTCGAGAACGCCACCAAAGATCATTGATGTGATCGCAAGACACGTTTCGGCCGGCATTCCCACCAACCATTGTGCCCAGTATTGCCCAAGACGATCTTTTCCAAACATCTCCCAGGGGTGCACAAACACGCAAGCGTTTAACTCTTGCGCTGCAGCAAAGATGTCAAACAACGCCGGATCATTTAAATTTTTTCCGTTGATATTAGAGCCAATTTGCACACCGGCAAAACCCAGTTCTTTCACGCAGCGAGTCAGCTCTTGAATGGCCAGTGTGCTGTCTTGCATGGGGATTGTGCCAAGACCCACAAAGCGTTTGGGGTGCTGTGCGACAACCGCGGCAATGTGATCATTTAACAGCCGCGACAGATCCAGACAATCTTGCGGTTTTGCCCAGTATGAAAACATCACCGGCACCGTCGACAATACCTGCACATGCACGCCGTGTTGATCACAGTCGTGCAGACGAGCGTCACCATCCCAGCAATTGCTTTCGATCTGCCGGAAAAATTTGCCGTCCTGCACCATGCGTGCGCAGCCAGGACCGCAATGCTCCAACTGAATAAAGCCGCCATAACCATAACGCTCTTTCAAGTTTGGCCAATCACGCGGCAGGATGTGGGTGTGTATGTCAATGGTTAGCATTCAACAGATTCCAATCAAAAACAGCATCGAACACGAAGAGCACAACGCTCACAAAGTACACGAAGAAATGCACCACACCAATTGTTGGTTTACCAATATGGTTTTCTTCGCATTCGGCTTAAATCGGTTTTACTGCCAATTTATTCACCGCTGGCGCTACCGTCCCACATTTTTTGCAGGTGCGTTTATGTTCGTCTGCCAGGTACCGGTCGAACACCGGCAGAAAATCTTTTTCGACGCTGTGCAGAATAAAATACTCTTCATACAGCAGGTTGTCGCAGTGGTCGCAATACCACATCAAACCGTCTTTTTCGTGTGGCAGGCGTTTGCGTTCAACCACTAAACCAATAGAGTTCGGATAACGTACCGGAGAATGCGGTACGCGCGCGGGCAATAAAAAGATCTCGCCCGCTTTAATCGGGTAGTCGACACGTTTACCGTCTTGTATCGTGCGCAGCAGCATTTCGCCCTCGAGTTGGTAAAAAAATTCGGGGCCTTCATCGTAGTGATAATCTTTGCGACCATTGGGGCCACCGACAACCATCACAATAAATTCGTCGTTTTCGAAAATTTGTTTGTTGCACACGGGTGGTTGCAACAAATGACGATGTTCGTCGATCCATTGCTGGAAATTAAACGGGGGCACAATGTTGTTCATGTTCTCTCCTTGTAGAAGTGCCATGAGACGCAAATCAGCAAGTGTTCACGCCTAAGGGGCTCCCACACAAAATCAATCTATCGTTGCGATGCATTTCAGCTCGATCGCGATCGGCGTCGGCAAACTCAAGATTTCAACGGTGGTACGGCACGGTGGATTCACGGCGAAATACTCAGCCCATAACTCGTTATAGCGTTTGAAATCCTGTTTCATATTGGTCAAATACACGGTGACATCCACCAGGTTTTCCCATTTAGAGCCAGAAGCGTCGAGAATGGCCCGCACATTGTCAAACACCGAACGACATTGCGCTTCAATGTCGTAAGCCGCAATGCGGCCGTCGTCGGTTAATGTGACTCCAGGGATTTCTTTGCTGCCCTTTTTACGTGGTCCAACACCCGACAGAAAAAGCAGATTGCCGACACGGCGGGCATGAGGATACAAACCTACAGGTTCAGGTGCTTTGTCAGCGTGAATAGCAGAATGCGTCATGTTTTACTCGCGTAAACAAGATGAAGTGAAGATCAATGAAAGCGTAAAACAACAATAGCGGAATCGCGCGCGGTTGGCGCGAAAAAAGACAGAGCGTTTAGGCCCAGAAGAATTTGCAGCCGGCGCGTGAGGCAAATATCGCGCCGGAGGATTTATTTTTATAAGCGGAGATGCTCATCGTACTGCCATCAGGCCAGACCATCAGTAATGGTTGGTAATTAGTCTGCGAGCTTTATACAAACATTTTTGGCTTCGGTAAAGAAGCGCAATGCTTCAACACCACCTTCGCGGCCAACGCCGGAATGTTTCACACCGCCAAACGGCGTGCGCAGATCGCGCAGCAACCAGCAGTTGATCCAGACAATGCCGGATTCGAGCTCGGCGGCAATACGGTGCGCTCGTGTCAGGTTTTGAGTCCAGACACTGGCCGCCAAACCGTAGCTGACCGAGTTGGCAAATCGCAGCACATCAGCCTCGTGATCAAACGGAGTCAGTGTGACGACGGGGCCAAATATTTCCTCTTGATTGGTACGACAATCAAATGCCAGATTTTCAAACACAGTAGGTGCAATGAAATAGCCGTTGGCACAGCGGCCTTCGTGTTGGATCGTATGGCCTCCCGCTAATAGACGACCACCTTCTTGCTTGGCCAATTCGATATACGACAACACTTTGTCGCGATGTGCCGCTGACACCACCGCGCCCTGCTGTGTTTCGGTGACCAACGGATCGCCGCTTCGCAAGGACGTTACTTGCGCGACAAAGGCATCACGGAATCGGTCGTATAACGGGCGCTCAACAAAGATTCGTGAACCGCACAGACAGATCTGGCCTTGATTGGCAAACGCGGCACGAACCACTTCGTTAACGGTCTTGTCAAAAGCGCAATCCGCAAACACGAGAGTGGGGTTTTTGCCGCCCAGTTCCAGCGATAGTTTTTTGAACATGGGCGCGGCTACACGCGCAATATGTTCGCCGGTTTTGGTGCCACCGGTAAATGAAATAGCCTTGATTTTGGGGTGCGACACAATGGCATTGCCGCACTTGCCACCCAGTCCGTGCACGATATTGAGAACACCTTTGGGCAAGCCCACTTCGCGACAGATATGCGACAACAAATACGCCGTCATCGGCGTCACTTCGGATGGTTTGGCGACGACACAATTACCGGTGGCCAACGCCGGCGCAATTTTCCACGTAAACAAATACAGCGGTAAATTCCAAGGGCTGATACAGCCGACGACACCGATGGGGTCGCGCAAGGTGTAATTGATCGCTGTGTCACCCATGCTGTGTGACTCGCTGGCCCACTGCGTGATCGCGTGCGCAAAAAAACGAAAATTATGCGCAGCGCGCGGAATATCCACATTGCGCGCCAACGTGACCGGTTTGCCGTTATCGATACTTTCGGCTTCGGCGAGTGCATCACGCCATTCATCAATCCGCGTGGCAATCGCATTCAATAAACGTGAGCGCTCATCAACGGACGTTTTTTTCCACGCCGGATAAGCGGCTTGAGCCGCTTGATAAGCCGCTTCGACATCGCGCTCGTCTGAGTCGGCAATCTGAGAATAGATCTCGCCGGTCGCCGGTTCATAATTATCGATCCAGCTTCCACTTTGAGCAGGGACCAGTTCGCCGTTGATGAAATTCAAAATCTGTTGCATGGTCGCATCTTCTATTCGTTAGTTTCCTGCACGCGATTCCGGGTCTGCGCTAACGCTACGCCCGGGATGACGGCCATTGAAGGGGATGTCATTCCGGAAAACGCTGCGCGTTTATCCGGAATCGCTTTCAGAGATCAGCGTTACATATAAATCTCGTCAATCCGGATTTTCTTTTTCAATCAGCGCCACTTTCCAATCGCGTTGCCATTTTTTTAACTGCTTTTCTCGCGCTATGGCGGATTCAATATCGCTTGTCTGTTCGAAATGCACGAGGTTATGAACGTTATATTGTTTGGTGAAACCATCGACCAGATTGTTACGGTGTTCATAAACTCGCCTAAGCAGATCATTGGTTACGCCAAACTAGATCACCCCTTTGGGGCGATGGGCAAGAATGTAAACCTAGTACATTGTTCGTCCTTGATTTGCGCGTTTTCTGCACGCGATTCCGGGTCGTCGCTTCGCTTATGCCCGGAATGACAGTTCGTCGAGAGTGTCATTCCGGAAATTGCTGAAAGCAATTATCCGGAATCGCTTGTCTCAAACCGTAAAACCAAAACCGCAGTTACAAACTCAGCGTCCGCCCCCCATCCACCGGCAAATTAATCCCGGTGATGTACGACGCCGCCGGCGAAGCCAAAAACGCCACCGCGTTGGCGAACTCACTGGGTTCAGCGAATCGACGTAGCGGGATCGTTAGTTTTTCTTCTTCTTGCACTTGCTCAATGCTGTGGCCGGATTTTTGCGCTTTGTTGGCGAACACGGCTTCGAGGCGTCCGGTTTTGGTGGCGCCCGGTAAAACGTTATTTACCGTGATGCCAAACGGACCCAACTCACCGGCCAATGTTTTCGCCCAGTTCGCTACCGCACCGCGCACCGTGTTGGATACGCCGAGATTTGGAATCGGTTGTTTCACGGACGTTGAAATCACATTAATGATGCGACCAAAGCCGCTCACCTTCATGCCCGGTAACACGGCCTGAACCAGCGTTTGATTGCACAGCAAGTGTTGAGAAAATGCGGCGACAAAATCGTCCAACTTGGCTGTGTTGGCGGCGCCGGGTGCCGGGCCGCCGGTGTTGTTGATTAGAATATGAATTGTTTTACCTTCAGTTAAATACTGATGAATCGCATTATGCACGGAGTGGACATCAGTAAAATCGGCACAAAGGGTTTGATGAAACTGGTGATCGTTAGCAAGCGTTTTAACCGCTTCGGTCAATTTATCGGCATTGCGTGCCATCAAGGTGACATCGGCGCCTAAGCGTGCCAATTCTTGTGCACAGGCTAATCCAATCCCTTGTGTACTGCCGCACACCAGCGCGCGCTTACCACGTAAATTCAGATCCATAAAAATTTCCTTCGTGAACTGTGTGTGCTTCGTGTCGACGTTGATTTGGGTAAGGGTTACAGCGTCGCGAAACTGCGCTCCGCTGCCGCAATGCTGGCGATTAAATCGGCATCGCTGTGTGCCGCGCTGACAAAACCCGCTTCAAACGCACTGGGTGCCAGATAAACGCCTTCATTTAACATCAGATGAAAGAATTTTTTGAAGGCCGGAATATCGCATTGTGTCGCTTGTTTGTAGGTCGTGACCTTTTCAGCGGTGAAGTAAAAGCCGAACATGCCGCCGACTACCTCTGTCGTGAGGGGGACATTGGCTTGCTTTGCCGCTTTTTCAAACCCTTGCATCAGTTTGATGGATTTTTGCGTCAACGCTTCGTAAAAACCGGGCTGCGCAATTTCATCCAGCGTCACGATACCGGCGGCCATGGCGACCGGATTACCGCTTAAGGTGCCAGCCTGATAAATTGGGCCCAGTGGTGCCATTTTTTCCATGATGTGACGTTTGCCGCCAAAGGCTCCGACCGGCATGCCGCCGCCAATCACTTTGCCCATCGTGGTTAAATCAGGCGTGATGCCATACAGCGCTTGGGCACCTTGCAATTGCACGCGAAAACCGGTCATCACTTCATCAAAAATCAACAACGCACCATGTTTATCACAAAGCGTGCGCAGTCCTTGATGAAATGTTTTGCTCGGTGCAATCAAATTCATGTTGCCGGCGACCGGTTCAACAATGATGCAGGCAATATCATCACCGTGTTCGGCAAATAATTTTTCAACGGAGGCCAAATTATTGAATTCGGCAACCAAGGTGTGTTTGGCAAAATCGGCCGGTACACCCGGCGATGTGGGTTCACCCAACGTCAACATGCCGGAACCGGCTTTCACTAACAGCGAATCGGCATGGCCGTGATAACAACCTTCAAACTTGATCAATTTGCTTTTGCCGGTAAACCCGCGCGCCAAACGAATTGCACTCATCGTCGCTTCAGTACCGGAGCTCACCATACGTACCAGTTCAACACTGGGCATCAACGCTTTGACTTTTTCGGCGAGAATAACTTCGGCTTCGCATGGCGCACCAAACGACAAACCATTTTTGGCCGTTTCGCAAACCGCGTTGATTACTTTGGGATGCGCATGACCCAAAATGGCCGGCCCCCAGGAGCCGACAAAGTCGATGTATTTTTTGCCATCGACATCCCACAAATAGGCGCCTTCACCTTTGGCAAAAAATACCGGCGTGCCACCGACTTGACGAAAAGCACGTACCGGCGAATTGACGCCACCGGGAATGGATTGTTGTGCGCGTTCGAATAATTGTTGCGATTTGGTCATTGCGTAAACTCGTTGTCAGTTGTCAGTTGTCAGTTGTCAGTTGCGTTCGGTACTTGTTGAAAACAGCCTGTTCACTTCCGCGCATTCTTCCAGCTAATCGGACGGCTGTATTTGTCGATCTCTTTTTGCACGCCCAAACATAGCGCAAACAAGGCCATGCGCACCAAAACGCCATTATCGGTTTGACGGAAAATGGCCAGGTTCGGATTGTCATTCATGTCGTTGTCAAGCTCATTGGCATCGGGGCGTGAATCGCGTGGCAACGGGTGCATGATCACGGTGCTGGGTTGGCAAAATTGCGAGTACGCAAATGCATTGATGCGGAAGCGGCCACGGTATTTATTGGCTTCGTCTTTGCTCGCGAAGCGTTCTTCCTGAATGCGGGTTTGATACACGATATCAACATTGGCAAGGCCCTGTGCCATGTCTTCGGTTTCGACAATCGTGTGACCCGCTTCGAGGATCTTTTCGCAGACATAGTCTGGCATCGCCAGCGCTTTGGGCGCGACAAACACAAAACTGATGTTTTCAAACAGCGACAATAATTGTGACAACGAATGCACGGTACGACCGTGTTTGAGATCGCCAACCATCGCGATACGCAGATTGTCGATTGATCGGCCTTGTGCCGCCATTTCCGATCGCATCGTGTACAGATCGAGCAAGGCTTGAGTGGGGTGTTCGTTGGCACCGTCACCGCCATTGATCACGGGCACGCGTGAGGCAGCTGCGAATTCCGCCACTGAACCGGCCGTTGGGTGGCGCATGCAAATAATGTCGGAATAGCCGGATAACACGCGCGCGGTATCAAACAGTGACTCCCCTTTGCTTAACGACGAGGTTTCCATACCGACGGTTTCGCGCACAGAGCCGCCCAGCAAATTGAATGCACAACCAAAGCTGACGCGTGTGCGCGTGCTCGGTTCAAAAAACAAATTGCCGAGAATCGCGCCTTGCAGCACGGTTGTCATTTTTTCGCGTTGGGCATAGGGCCGCATTTGATCCGCGACATTAAACACGGTTTCGATGTCACTGCGATCAAACTGGGTAACGGAGAGGATATGGGTGCCAGTAAAATTCATCATAAAGTCCTCTACGGGGATGCGAATAATTGTGTGTAGCGCCGCGCCGCCGCTTCAATGTCATCGGCGGCAAAAACACCGCTGATGGCGGCGATCATGTCGGCGCCGGCGGCGATTAAGGGCGCGCCATTGTCGGGAGTCACGCCACCGATGACAAGCAAGGGTAGCGCAAAGCGGGTTCGCGCCGCCTGCAGCGTGGCGAGCGAGCAGGGCGGTGCGGTCGGTTTGGTTGGCGAATCGAAAAAACGGCCAAAGGCGAGGTAGTCAACACCGTGTGCAGCGGCGCGTTCGGCCAGCGCTAGATCGCCGTGACAGGTGACGCCGCTTAAAAGGCCAACGGGTAGCGGCTGGTGGGCGTCGTCCGATTGGCCGCGGTGGACACCATCGGCGCCGACCTGCTGTGCCAATTCCGCGTCATCGTTGATAAACAACAGCGCGCCATAGTGATGGCAACAATCGAGCAGGCGCTTTGCGCGCTCGCGGCGTTCATTGGCGTTGGCCAATTTATCGCGATATTGAATGACGCGCGCACCACCGCGTAAGGCGGCTTCAACCCCGGTTAGCAAGCGCTCACCTGGCAGCAAACCTGGATCGGTAATGGCATAGAGGCCACGAAGACTGGGCATTTAGAAGCCATCATAAGGAGTCGGCGCGTCAGTATAACGGGCGTAGCGGTGTGGTTAAAACGAAGGGATGATCATGCCGCTCGCGATGTGTATCAACGCAAACGGCATTTTCCTGAGGTAGTGGGGGCCGCCGCCAAGATGGCGTTACAGCATTACAACAAACCGGCCCGGCGTGCTGCGCTGACGCAAGCCGTGCGATTTTTCACTTCGAGCTTGTCGAACAACGAGCGCAGATGCGTTTTGATCGTGGGTTCGGCCATCGCCAAGCGTTCGCTAATCTGCTTGTTGCTCAAGCCTTCATGCAAACTCAGCAAGATCTGTGATTCACGATTAGTCAGATTCAGCGGCGTCAATGGCCGATCGAGCTCGAACACGATGTCGCCTGCGGCGATGCGTGACAACGCGCTCATCAATTCCAGTGGCTCGATGCGCCAATGCAGCAGCGCGCAGGCTCCCGCCTGCCGCGCGCCTGCGGCAAGTGCTGCCGTGCGAGTGGGTGCTAACACTATGCAACGCGCGACAGATTTTACGGACGGCACGGCTCGCACCAGATCAAACGAATGCATGTCCGGTAAAATCAGTTCACTCAGCACAATGTCAACGTGTTGTTGTCGCAAACATCGCAACGCATCACGTCCACTGCTGGCATAAAAAAACTGTGTGTGTGGCAAATGGCGGCGGAGTGTGAACTGCAAACCTTCGCGCCATATCGGTTGATTATCAACCAGTAACAACTTTATTTCGCACGACATGCCCGAGCCCTCGCTTCCCGGATATGACGGCAACTCTCTTCTCTTGAAAAATGTGTTTTGTATCGTTTTGTAGCATCTTCATAGAGATGCTTTGATTTGCATCAACTGTAGGACGAGATGATTTTTTGATCAACTCTGCAGACATAAAATTTATGTGACTACTTTATCGAAGTCATTGATGATTGCTTCACGTTACGGCAATGATGTGCGGAATCAGCTGACATCAAATTGACACAGACGTGTAGTGATTTTTTGATTTCGACTTATTCTTCCGAATCGTCAGTCATCACGCTGTCTTCATCGTCATTATCGCTGTCGAGATCGCGGCCATGCGCCCAAAATAATCGATTCGGTAACCATTGGCCTTGGCCTAGCGCGTAACCTTCTTTTAATGCGTTATAGGTAAATTCTTGCGCTTCGTTGCACGCTTCAAACACATTTAAACCTTGTGCCATTAAACCCGCACAACTGGCGGCGAGTGTGCAACCTGAACCGTGATACATCGCCGGTAAACGTTCCCAATGAAACGTTTCCGTTTCATATTCGATGCTGTACAACGTGTTCATCACAATCGCGGTCGGCTCGTCGGCGCCGGTGATTAGCACATGATCAATTCCGAGATCCAATAACGCTTCGGCGGCGTCATCGAGTGAAGCCTGTTCTGGGCATAAACGCCGCACTTCTGCCGCATTCGGTGTAATTAAAGTTGCCAGCGGCAGCAATTCTTTCAATAAGGTTTTGATAAACGGATCGCCGGCCATATCGGTACCACCGCCGGCGGCCAACACCGGATCAATGACCACCGGAATATCCGGATGTTGGCGCAAAATTTCGGCAATCGTGGTGGCGACGGCCGGGTCGGCCAACATGCCGATTTTGATGACCGACACGGGCATATCGCGCAGCACGGCTTCAGCTTGAGCGCGGATCAGATCCGGATCCACAATTTCGTAATTGATGACGTTTGTGGTGTCTTGAACGGTCAACACCGTGATCACCGGCGCACAATGGCAGCCCAAACTTGCGAGCGCTTCGATGTCCGCCGAAATGCCCGCCCCACCCGAAGGGTCATTACCAGAAAAACAGAGGACAACAGGTGGATGCGCAGCGGCCATGGTCTAACTCACAATCAATGAAGACGGCCAGTTTACTCGAAACGATCTTGCTCGGTGTGGCGAAACCTGACGAACGCCGCGATAACTTCTACAATCGCGCGGCCTGACAGTGCTTCGGAGTGATGTGGCGTGGAATACAAACGATATATGTGCCTGGTCTGTGGTTGGATTTACGACGAAAAAGAGGGCTGCCCCGATGATGGCATTGCGCCCGGCACCAAATGGGCCGACATTCCGTTGAATTGGGTTTGTCCGGATTGCGGTGCGCGCAAAGAAGATTTCGAAATGGTCGAAGTTGACTGATTTATGAGCTGCCCGGTTTTATGAATACCACAGTCAAAGCGCCGCTGCGCCATTTGCACCATCTGTTGCCGCTGCTGCGACCGTATCGGCGTCAAATCGTGTATGCCGCGTGCGCATTATTGATTGCCGCTGGTACCGTGATGTTGTTGGGACAAGGATTGCGGCAAGTCATCGACGAGGGTTTGCGTACCGGAGATCCGACGCGGCTCAATCAGACAATGGCGCTTTTTATTGGTGTTGTGGTCATTATGGCGGTGGCAACGTTCACCCGCTTTTATTGGGTGTCGTGGCTCGGCGAGCGCGTGATTGCGGATGTGCGCTTAAAAGTGTTTTCGCATTTGCTTGATTTGTCGCCACAATTTTATGACAGCACACGCACCGGCGATATTGTGTCACGTTTGACCAACGACACAACGATGCTCGAAACCGTGATTGGTTCGAGTTTGTCGATGGCGATCCGCAATGCTTTGATGCTGATCGGCGGTTTGGTCATGTTGTTTGTCACCAGCGTCAAACTCAGTTTGATTGTGCTAGTCGGCGTACCCTTTGTGGTGGGGCCTATTCTGATTTTTGGTCGCCGGGTGCGCCAATTGTCGAAAGACTCGCAAGAACGATTGGGCGATGTCAGTGCACAGCTGGATGAAGCGCTGCACGAAATGCGCACCGTGCAAGCTTACGCGCAAGAAGCGCATACGTATCATCGTTTTTCTCAGCGCATTGACGCCGTCATGGCGACCGCCAAAAAACGCATTCAAATGCGTGCATCGCTCATCGCCACGGTGATTGTTTTGGCGTTTGGCGCCATCGGTTTTATTTTGTGGACTGGTGGCCATGACGTTGTTGCAGGCCGAATTTCCCCCGGTGAATTGTCGGCGTTTGTGTTTTACGCCGTGATTGTGGCCAGCGCTGTCGGCACCATTTCAGAAGTGTTTGGCGATCTGCAACGCGCCGCCGGTGCTACCGAACGAATAATCGAATTATTGTCAACGCCACCGACGATCGCCGCGCCCATATCCGCACAATTGTTGCCAGTACCGCTGCGCGGTAAAATCGTTTTTGATGCCGTCAATTTTTGCTATCCCACTCGGCCTAATCAACCGGCGTTGCAGGATTTTTCATTAGCGATTCACCCCGGTGAAACGGTCGCGTTAGTTGGGCCCAGCGGTGCGGGTAAATCCACGGTGTTTCAGTTGTTACTGCGGTTCTATGATCCACAACAGGGGCGCATCAGCATTGACGGTGTGGCGATCAACGACATCCCGCCGCGCGCGTTGCGTGCGCACATAGCGCTGGTGTCACAAGATGCCGTGATCTTTTCGGGCACCCTGCGCGACAATGTGCGTTATGCCAAACCCGATGCCAGTGATGCTGACGTCAACGCCGCCTGCGAAGCGGCTTTTGTCAGTGAGTTTATCGCCAAATTGCCTGATGGATTGGACAGTATGGTAGGGGAACGCGGCGTGCGTTTATCCGGCGGCCAAAAACAACGGATCGCGATCGCGCGCGCTATTTTGGCGGACCGCCCTATTTTGTTACTGGATGAAGCCACCAGCGCGCTCGACGCGGAAAGTGAACGCGTTGTGCAGCTGGCCTTGGAGCGATTGATGCACAACCGCACGTGCTTGGTGATTGCGCATCGCTTGTCCACGGTACGTCATGCCAATCGCATTGCGGTGATGGAAAATGGCCGTTTACAAGCAATCGGTCGTCACGATGAATTGGTGCAGAGTAATGCGTTATATGCGCATTTGGCATCGTTGCAATTTCGCCATACCAGCCCCGAAAAAATCGAGCCTTGAATGAGTTTGCTGCCGTTTCTCGATCGTCCGTTTGCAATCATTGATATTGAAACCACTGGCACCAGCGCCAGCGTTGATCGCATCACCGAAATTGCCGTGTTGTATGACGACGGTGATGAACTGAAAGAATGGACAACCTTGCTGAACCCTGGTGTTGATATTCCGTATCACATCACACAATTGACCGGTATCAATGACGCGATGGTGCAAGACGCACCAGTGTTTGCGGATGTGGCTGCCGATCTACACAATCTCATCAACGAACGCGTTTTTATTGCGCACAATGCACCGTTTGATTTTGGCTTTTTATCGCAAGCGTTCGAACGCTGGGGTGTCGTTTTGGAGTCGCCACCGCTGTGCACGGTTCGCCTATCGCGCAAACTGTTTCCGGAAGAGTTTCGCCACAATCTGGATTATTTGTCGCAGCGTTTTTCACTCAAAAGCGATACTCGCCACCGTGCGATGGCCGACGCCCAATTGGTGTGGCAGTTATTGCTGGCCATGTCTGATCGCCAACCGATGGACTATATTGCCAAGCAAGTAAACGCGCAATTGAAATCCAAAAAGCGTTGAGACGATTCTCATGGCAGAATTGATTTTTGTGCTGGTTGAACCGCGAACACCCGAAAATGTCGGCGCCGCCGCGCGTGCGCTCAAAACCATGGGCTTTACCCAATTACGGTTAGTGAATCCCTGTGAATACCAAACGGGGGCGGCGCAATGGTTGGCGCACGGTAGCCACGATATTTTAGCCGGCGCATCGGTGTTCAGTTCGTTGGCTGCCGCCACCGTCGACTGTGATCTAAAAGTGGGCACCACCGCCAAGCTTCGCCATCAACGTTACACCGTACTAACGCCAACACAACTGCGAGAAAATCTGCACGACAAACAGGATACCGTTCAACGTGTCGCCTTGGTTTTTGGTCGAGAAGACACCGGTCTGTCCAATGACGAAACGGATTTATGCGAGCTACTCAGCACTGTACCGCTGGCACAAGCACAACCTTCAATTAACTTGGCGCAAGCGGTAATGATTTATGCGTATGAGCTTTCTCTTAACGCCGCCGTTTCTCGTTACACACCACCTACTGTGGTTGGTGAGTGGGCAACATTGCGTCAACGCGTGGAAGCCTGTTTGGCAGCGCAACAGATTGACGATGAAAAGATCTTGCAGTGGATTGACGAGCGCTTACCATTGTTAGCGAGTCGCGATATTCGTCTACTGCACCGGTTATTGAAGTTAATGCAGCCTCGTTAGTTGCTATCTCAAAAACGGTGTAAGCCACGGCTTCTAGCGCTTATCTTTAGCTAGGCCTTAATACCGCCAGTAAAATAATCGCGAAAAGCGGTAGCACCGGAATCTCATTAATGATGCGGTAGAACTTCTCGCTACGTTTTGTTTCTTCGCGCGCAAGTTCGTTGGTCAATTTGATGCAGTACACGTGAAAACCAATCAGAATCGCGACGAAGATCAATTTATAGTGTAGCCAGCGTTGAGCGAAAAACCAGTCGATGCCATACATTGCGATCATAGCGCCGCCGAACAGCAAAGTAAGCACACCGCCCGGTGTTGTTATGGCCCACAACAATTTTTTTTCCATCACTTTAAAGCGGGCGATTTCATCGGCGTGTTTGGCTTGGCTGTGATACACAAACAAGCGAGGTAGATAAAACAGGCCTGCGAACCACGTCACCATAAAAATCAGGTGCAAGGCCTTTAACCACAAAATTGTCATACGATTAACTCGGTTTATAGGTGTAATAACTTTCGATGCGACCGCGGGTGATGATCCCCAGAATTTTTTGATCATCATCCATCAGATAGGCGGCGTTTACTTCTTTGCCATTCATCGCGTCAAGCACTTCGGCTAACGTTGCTTGTGCCGAAACGGCCACGGTGTTTTCACGATGGCCTGCAATGGCAAGCAGGTTAATTTCTTCGTTGCTATCTTCCAACAAATTTCGCGCGACGTCGTTGGCGTGCATCAAGATCAGTGGCCACGTTTCGTGCTGGATCAGTAACCAGCGCGGCTCCGATCGCAGCAGTTCGCGAATGGCGGTACGCGACATCTTCGACGAGGTTTGCGCAAATGCGGCGTCCATGACGCTACGGGCGCTGACGCGTCGCAATAGTTCATGCAAGGCACTGACGCGCAATTCAACGCCACGCAGCGCCAGTAGTTCGTGTACCAGCGAGCGTTGTTTTAGGCCATAACCGCAGACCAGACTGGCTACAACCACGGCGAGCATGCCGGGCAAGATCGCGTTTGGGTTGCCGGTTAATTCCAGCAATGCGATCAAGGCTGACATCGGTGCTTGCAACGTTGCACTCATCATCGCGGCGAGCCCGATCATTGCGTAAAAGCCGCTTGGCGAATGCGCAAACGGTGCAAATTGCGCAACGGCGATGCCGAGTGTGCCGCCCAGCATGGCGCCTATCATCATGCTGGGGCCAATTACGCCACCTGGTACCGCCATGCCGCTGCACGCCGCTGTGGCGATGGTTTTGCCGATGAGCGTCGCGAACAAAATGGTCAACGCGACTTCGCTGTGCAAGGCAGCATTCACTGTGTCGTAGCCAGTGCCCATGATCTGAGGCACGAGCAGCGCAATGCTACCCACCAATACACCACCCAGTGTGGGGCGCAGCCAATAAGGCCATTGTTTGGTCAAGCGTGAAATGCGTGTTGTTAGCGCAATAAACATCGCTGACCATAAACCGGCGAGCAGGCCCAACACCACAACAATGCTGATTTCCCACAGCGATACAAAGTCGAGCGGCGGCACAATAAACGCGATGTCATCACCGAGAGTGGCTTGTGCTAGCACGGTGCTGCACACGGCGGCCAAAATGATCGGCACAAAACTGTGCAGTGTGTATTCCATCAACACAACTTCGAGCGCAAAAATGACACCGGCCAGTGGCGTGTTAAAGCACGCGGCAATGGCGGCGGCGGTGCCGCATCCCACCATCACACGCATGCTGTTATTGGGCAAACGCAACCCTTTGCCGATTTGACTGGACACGGCGCTACCCAAATGAATCGCAGGACCTTCACGACCAACACTCATGCCGCTGGCCAAAATCAAACCGCCCGCAAAAAATTGCACAAAGGCATTGCGCTTGGGTAAATGACCTTGGTGGGCGGTAACTCGTTCGAGCACATGACCGACACCGATGTTGCGCGTTGCCGCGGGCAGACGATGCAAAATGATGCCAACGATGGCACCGCCAAAGGCCGGCAGCGCAAACCGTAACCAGGCGGGCAGCAATTCAAAATCGGCAGCGCCGCGTTCTTCTCCCCAAAGCAAAATAGCGGCATCCGTGTAGTGACGAAACAGCAGAATCACTGCGCCGGAAGCCAACCCGGTGATGCACCCCAATATCGCCAAGGCCAGCAGATCATGGCTTTCGGTCAGTCGTAGCCGCAGCCGTTGTATCAATGACATAATCGCCGCCTCTTACGGAGCCGTTGGCCGTTTTGCCTGCCAAAAATGTCGATGTGTTCCATTCCCGATCGCTGTTCTTTCGCTATGCTGCCGCGCCTTCTTTGTCGAGGTCGTGATGGATGCCCGCTGTGGGCTGTTCTAATGCAGCGATGTGTTAGTTGATGTAAGGGCAAAATATGACAAAAAACAAGAAAGCGCCACTGATTGTCGTTGAACGCAAATCGTGGCGCTGGTACGCATGGATCGCCTTTTGGGCCGTGCTCGCCGCGTTTTTGATTTTTCATGCGGGTCGTTTGGAAGATCGTTGGACTCGTTCGTCGTTGACGCATCAACGCGATCGTTTGCAAGCCAGAGTCGACGAATTGCAACAGAAGTTGTTGGATTATGAAGCGGTGCAAACGCAAGCCCAACAAAGTCGTGCCGTCGATGACATCGCGTCAACGGAGTTGAAGCAAACGTTAAAAACACTGCAAGACAGTGTTAAAGAATTAGAAAAGGAAAACGCGTTTTACCGTGGCATCATGAACCCGCAAGGGGAAAAGTCGGGCTTGGGTATCGATTCGTTTTCGGTGATCAATTACGGCGGCGACAATCGCTTCCGTTACAAACTGGTGTTGACACAAATGCGTCAGCACGAAAGTAATTTACGCGGCAAAACGCGGGTGTTGGTCAGCGGCAGCGAAAACGGTGTCGCCAAAACGTATGATTTATTTGTGCTGGCAGGCTTGAAATCGGATTCACAACCGTTCGATTTCCGTTACTTCCAAAACCTGGAAGGTGATGTCGCTCTGCCGGCGGGATTTACGGCGCGCGAGGTGCGTGTCAGTGCAATGGCAGACGGCAAAACGGCATTGGAGCGCGTTTTTCCGTGGGAGTAAGTTATGTTTGGCAATAACAAAACCAAAGACGTCAAAATTGTGAAAGGTGGCAGCGTCGATACACTGATCACCGGCAAAACCACGATTACCGGTGATATCCAATTTTCGGGCGTCTTGTTTCTCGACGGTACCATTAAGGGCAACGTCAAATCCGATGATGACAAAGCGCTGCTGACCGTGGGTCCCAATGGCCTGATCGAAGGTGAGGTGCATGTGCCAAATGTTGTGATTCAGGGCAAGGTCAGCGGCGATGTCTATGCGCGAGCCCATGCCAGCCTGGCGGCATCTGCCCACATCGAAGGAAGTGTTTACTATCATTTGATCGAAATGATGATGGGCGCCGAGGTCAATGGCCGTCTGGTTCACCAGCCAGCCACACCAAAGCAGCTGGAGCACAAACCGGACTGAGGGCGGTCGAACCCCCGACACCGTGATTGAATAACAGGGTAAACCAGTAGGATAATGATCACCGGTTTTTCTGGAGCCCCAAGATGAGCAGTACTGATACTGTTGAGACGCCGTTGAATTTTTCCGCCGCGGCGGCGGCCAAGGTCAAAAGCCTGATCGAAGAGGAAGCCAATCCGGCGCTTCGTCTACGTGTGTTTGTGACCGGTGGTGGCTGTTCGGGTTTTCAGTATGGTTTCACCTTTGATGAAAACCAGAATGACGATGACACCGAAGTGCTGCGTGATGGTGTTAAGTTGGTCGTCGATCCGATGAGCTTTCAATATTTGGCCGGTGCCGAAATCGATTACACCGAAGGCCTGCAAGGCGCGCAATTTGTCATTCGCAACCCAAATGCCAAATCAACCTGTGGTTGCGGTTCGTCATTTACCGTTTGACACACTACAACGCCTGCTTCTGCAGGCGTTTTTGTTTAGAGCGCCTCCACAATAAAGCGGTTGTAATACTGCGTCAGTTGTTGCCGCTCGGCCTCATCCAAAAAACGATCATCCGAATAGCGATAAGGTTCTGTGCGTCGAGCCACTTGCAATGACGCATTGATATCCGCAATGACTTTTTTGCCCCAGTCGGTTTTGCTGCAGACAACAAAGGCAGGTTTGAATGGTGCTTGATCTTTGATGGGCACCAGCGTGATGGCGTGCGCCAGAGCCGGATTCAACTTTTGCCAATAACGAACAAATGCGGGGTAATTGAACGTAAAGTCAGCGCGGCCAATCGCCAGTAGCCGTAGCAATGATTCCTGCGGTTGCACAATATCGCGAATGACCGCTTTGTTCTGCGCGAGCAGTGGATCGATGTGTTCACCATAGCGCCGATCTTTTTGCACTACACCGCGCAAAGCCGGATTATTCAACACGTCCGCGACGGAAAGGCGGGCGGGTTGCCCCAGTTGTTGAAACAACGTTGTTGTTATCACCAATTGCTGCGAATACGCTACTAACGCCGGGATCGAAAACCACATGAAGCGTTCGCGCTCAGATGACTTTAATAAGAAACTGCAGGTTGATTCACCGTTCAGCATGGCTTGTTGCAAGCGAGCCAACGACACCGCTTTCGTCTGATGTTGATAGTGGGGCAGTTGCTGTTTCAACACGTCCCATTTCGGTTTTAATGAACCGTCAATCAACCGATCATTGTCCATCATCGACGACGGCGGATCGTTGAGAAACAACCAAGTAATCGTGTTCGCCATCGCTGCGGTTGAGCAATAGAGAAAGGCCACAAGCACAAGCGATTTGTACATGGTGAATGGTCACAGAGATCTCGTCACCACAGTGTAGAACACGCGATCAGGCGGGTAAGTAAATAGCCCCCAAAACGGTGGGACGACTGGCGCCAGTAACGACGGGTAAATTGCCAGGTTGTTCGTGCAGGCGCTGCCGTGCAAGCCACGCAAATGCCATTGCTTCAACCCAATCAACAGGAATACCGAGTGCATCGGTTTTATCGACTTTGCTGTTTGGCAATTGCACCTGCAACGAACGCATAATGGCGACGTTATGAGCGCCGCCGCCGCAAATATACACTTCAGGTTTATTGATAAAGGGCAATTGCTTAATGGCTTCTGCGATGGTGTGTACGGTCAATGCCAGCAGCGTGGCTTGTACATCGGCAACCCCATAGGCTTTGTCATTGCCGTCCATGTGTTGCAACAACCAATCGATCGAAAAGTATTCGGGGCCGGTGCTTTTGGGCGGGCGTTTAGGAAAAAATGGATCGGCCAAAAATGAATTGAGCAACGCGGGTTGAATGCGGCCACGCGCGGCCAACATGCCATCGCGATCCATCGGTTCATTCAGCATGCGACGGCACCAGGCATCGAGCAAGGTATTGCCGGGGCCAGTATCAAATCCCATGACAGGAGCAAATTGCCCGCGCGGCAACACGGTCAAATTGGCGATGCCACCAACATTGACTAACACACGATCGGCATTTCGTGTGCGAAAAATGGCTTCATGAAATGCCGGCACCAGCGGCGCACCTTGCCCACCAAGGGCGATGTCTTTGCGACGAAAATCAGCAACCACCGGAATGCCGGTCTGCACGGCGATGACATTGGGATCGCCGATCTGCAACGTAAAATGCGTGTCGAAATTGGGGCGGTGACGAATCGTTTGGCCGTGGCTACCAATCGCTCTGACTTGGCTGGGTTCAACGTTGGCTTTCGCCAACAGATCGCGCACGGCTTGTGCAAACAACAAACCCAAACGAATGTCGACCTGACCCATGCGATCGATTTCATGATCGCCGCTGTGTGCTAGCGTTTCAATTTCACGGCGAATGTCAGCCGGGAACTCAAGAAACTGTGTTTCCAACAATTCCGGTTGCGGTGTAAAACGCACAAGTGCGGCATCGATGCCATCGATGCTGGTACCCGATAATGTGCCGATAAAAAGTTCTGACATTGATTATTGCCTTATTTTTCTGTTGTGCAGCGAGCGCATTGTCTACGGGGCTTTTGCCAATATTAAGCGCGATTGATTGTCTAATTGTAGAAGCGGCGCTGAAACTGCAGCCAAAAATCGTTCTTTTTCATTGGCTGGCACGGGTTCTGCCGTGGGTAACGCAATGGTCCTTGGATTGCGTGCAACGCCGTTCATCAAAAACTCGTAATGCAAGTGCGGCGCCGTTGCCAGACCTGAGCTACCGACATAACCAATGACCTGCCCTTGGCGCACGCGGGTGCCGGTGCTGATACCGGCACCGAAACGCGATAAATGGCCGTAATGGGTCGTGTATTGGGCGCCATGTTGAATGGCAACTAAGCGACCGAAGCCGCCGCGAATACCGACAAAACTGACTCGTCCGTCACCGGCGGCGAAAACCGGTGTGCCAGCGGGGGCGGCGTAGTCGATACCTTTATGGGCGCGCACTTTGTTCAATATAGGGTGTTTGCGTGACAGGCTGAAGTTGGAGCTAATGCGACTAAATTGCAGCGGAGCACGTAAAAAAGCTTTGCGCATCGCTTTGCCATCGGGCGTGTAATAGTTGGCGTAGCCTTGTTTGTCGGTGTAGCGCACGGCCTTGAAGCGTTGACCTGCATTGACGAATTCGGCCGCTAATATAGTACCGGCGGCAACCGGGATACCTTCCACCAGCTTTTCTTCGTAGACCAACGCGAATTGGTCGCCTTGACGTATATCCAGTGCAAAGTCGATGTCGTAACCGAATACATTCGCCAGTTCCATGACCAACGCATCACTGATACCGGCCGCTTCGCCTGCAGCAAATAAAGACGAAGTGATGGTGCCGACAGCGAACTGCGTGCGGGTTTGAACCGGTTTTGTCGTACGTTCGGCGCTGAATTGGTCGGCGTCGCGATGGACGACCAACGTATTGATCAGGTCTTCTTCATAACGCAGTTGTTGCCACTGACCGTGTTCATCGCGGCCGATATGCAGACTCTGGCCAGGCCGCAGTTTGCGGATCGTGTCCGCGACGACCGGCAGTCGCAGCATTGTATGCATTTCTTGCAGATCGAGCTGTTCGCGGCGGAAAATGGCTGCCAGAGTCTCTCCGCTGCGGACTTTGAGGGTTTGCCATTGCAGGGGAATTTCGTGGGAGCTGACGGTCTCGTTGTGAAGTTCAATGACGAGATCCGTACGGGGTAAAGAGCTTAAAAAGTGCTCCTGACTATCGCTGAGCGGTGCCGGCAACAACCGTTGCAAACGCCAGCCCGGCATAAACAGCGCGAGCAACAATAACGCCATAGCCAACATGATCAGATGATGACGGGCGCCGAACCGGGCTAGCACACCAGCGGCCTCACCGCGATCATTGGACTGCCGAGGTTTGAAATCGCGCTGTTGTATCATGAACCACCGCTCCGTAAGTGGCCGCTACCTTATAGAGGCAGTAGGGAGTGGTCAACATGGTTGCGTTGCAGTTTGTTTCATCACTTTTTGCACAACATTCGGCAAGTGTCGATGAAGTCGCTAGAATCGCCGTCCCTGCCAATACAACTCCATCAGGCAAACGCCTTAAGTTCTGGAATTACCATGACCGATTTGACATCGCAGTTAAATGAATTGCTGCGCGGCACCAGTGAAGTGATCAGCACGGGTGAATTGACTGAACGTTTGAAAACCGGCAAACCCTTGCGCGTTAAAGCCGGCTTTGATCCGACGGCACCGGATCTGCATCTGGGGCATACGGTGCTCATCAATAAGATGCGCCAGTTTCAACAATTTGGTCATCATGTAATGTTTTTGATCGGCGACTTCACCGGCATGATTGGCGATCCCACTGGCAAAAACGTCACACGCAAACCACTGACGCGCGAAGAAGTGCTTGAGAACGCCAAAACGTATCAAGAACAAGTGTTCAAAATTCTTGATCCCGAAAAAACACACGTCATGTTCAACTCCGAATGGATGAACAAGATGAGTGCGGCGGATATGGTGCACTTAACCGCGCAATATACGGTCGCGCGGATGCTGGAGCGTGACGATTTCGCCAAACGTTATGCCAATCAGCAACCGATCTCGATCCACGAATTTTTGTACCCGCTGGCACAAGGTTACGATTCCGTAGCGATGAAAGCCGATGTCGAATTAGGCGGTACCGATCAGAAATTCAATTTGCTCGTTGGTCGCGAATTGCAGAAAGCCTGGGGACAAAATCCGCAAATCGTGATGACAATGCCGTTACTGGAAGGTTTGGACGGCGTCAAGAAAATGTCGAAATCACTCGGCAATTACATTGGTATCTGTGAAGCGCCGAATGAGATGTTCGGCAAATTGATGTCGGTATCCGATGAGCTGATGTGGCGTTATTTCGAGTTATTGAGTTTCCGTCCGCTCAATGAGATCGCGCAGTTAAAACAACAAATGGCTGAAGGCCGTAATCCGCGCGACATCAAATTTGAACTCGCACAGGAAATTATCACGCGCTTTCATAACAAAACGGAAGCTGAAAAAGCACAAGCCGATTTTATTCAACGTTTTTCGCAAGGCGCGATGCCGGATGAAATTGAAGATATCGAATTAACCTTGACCAATGATACGATTGGTATTGCGTCAGCGTTAAAGGAAGCTGGATTGGTGGCTTCCACATCGGAAGCGATGCGAATGATCAAACAAGGCGCCGTAAAAATAGACGGCGAACGCGTTGATAATGAAAAATTGTCGCTCAATCGCGGCACACAAGCGGTGTATCAGGTGGGTAAACGCAAATTTGCACGCATCAAATTGAATTGAATGTGTGTGAAATGAATAAAAAACGCGCAGCAAAGCGCGTTTTTTATTCGTGTTCGTTTAGATTTCAAACAAACGCCAAATTATTTTCATCTTTTTGCAAAAAACAGTTGTAAGTCAAAACGCCGCAAATATAATGCGCGCCCTGCCAACGACGTACGTAAATGCGGAGGAGGCGGGCCGGTCAAGGTTAAGTTTTGAGTCGATAAAAAAGATTCAAAATCAAGTTGACAGG
>JAYSCL010000032.1:0-43730 GCA_041914905.1 Enterobacterales bacterium | reverse complement strand
ATTTAGGGCAACATCAATAAAAACAGTCTGGAGCCATTCATGGGATCTTATCTAAGCGTGGTCGTGGTCGCCGCACTCGTTGTCGCGCTCTTTTTTGTGAAAAAACTGAAAAGCTGGAAGCGCACTCTTGCGCTGATCGTGTCTGCCTTGCTGTGCTTAGCCATTGGTTTTGGCTTGGGCGTCAAATTTGATCGCCTAATCGTTGGGTCGCTCGACGTGAATACCGGCAAGTTGATCATGGCGATTGCATTGGCCGTGATGCTCCCATCCCCGTTTCGATTTAATTCTCGTGTAGGCTGGGTTTTGATGGCAGCGGTCATCATACTGCCCTTGTTGGCGCTGTCACTGTCGTTTGCGCCGCTTTCGTTGTCGTTGGGCTTGCCCGTGTTGTGGTTTGCACTATCGAACTTGAGCGGCACCATTGCCGAAGATTTCTTTTTTCGCCGATTTGTGCAAGACCATTTAGGTCGCTTTGGCGTAACCATCGAAATCGTTGTCACCGCCTTGTTGTTTGGTGCAGTTCATCTGGGTGGCGGTATTGTGTTTGCCACCATGGCCTTCGTTGCGGGCATCTTCTATGCTGGGGCGTACCGGGTTAGTGCTGGTAGTGTCTGGGCTGTTGTGGCGGTGCATTGGTCGGTCAACATTGTGCGAGCGGTTCTTTTTGGCGTCCCTTAAGTTGGCTCGCAACACAACAGTCAGCTCATTTAGAATGGGGCCTATTTTATTATGGCCGTTGTAAACCATATAACTGTGTCACTTTTACTCTATTTACTTCTGAGCCATGAAAACCTACGAATATAAACAAAAAATTTCAACAGCATTGATTGGTCTCGCTATAAGCGCCACGGTGGCCTATGGTGCGACGCGATATGCGCTTGAAAACGAAAATGCATTAGTGATCAATCAGTCCATTTACCTGTCGGCAGGTTGGGCGAGGGTATTCATTGGCTTTGGCGCCCTAGCGGGTTGGTTACTCTTCGGCTTTTGTGTTTTACTTACCTTTATGGCGTTATCAACAAAAAGAGAAATAAAACTGCTTGCCAACAGAATGGAAGCTCCGAAAGGTGGTTTCTCTGCAAAAAAAGTGGTTATCCCATATGAATCCGTAAAAAGGGTGGAAATGCAGATCAGCGGAGAAATGAAATTTCTTCATGTTCACCATCGCAGCGGTCGGCTGACAATCATTCCAGCTATGTTGCCGAAAAAGTCGGACCTCGACGAAATATATACGTTTCTGCTTTCACGCACCGTCCAGGTGCAAAGCCCTAAATGAAAAGCGAGCATAATTATTTGTGTCCGGTGTCGATATAAATAGTCCGGCACACTGTTCTTAGAACAGAACATTCAGCTTTTCACCAGTTGATACAGGTCACATCAACGCGTATCGGATTCCCTATTTAATTCCATGAGGAGCTCAATGCATACCTTACTTTCGCTGATACTTCTAGCGCTGTGTATTTTCTCGCAAACAACTTCCTCGCAAGAGCCGAGTCCGCCAGAAGAAATCACCAACAAAGTTAATGAACTCAAAGGCTATCAACTGATAGATGGCGTTTGGGAGGGGGAGTATTTTATAAAATCCCAGCCCACCATTTTGGCGAATGATTTGATTGAGGCAGGAAACAAGGAGTTTCGCGTTGGGATTCGTATAACCATCTCTGGAAAACAGGCTAAGGCGCAATATAAATTTAAGCCAAACGACGACTGGACGGAGTCGAAAGGAGCAGCGTTACTTATACCCGACCAATTGGGGTGTCATATCTTGATTGCCCGAAATGGAGGTGTATGGCTTGAGCGAGTCTTTATATCAATCGCGAGAACCAGTGAAAACGAAGGTGCAGTAACAGTTACGAGAACTGTTCATAATTGGTATAACGATGGAAAAACAACTACTCCAGATTTTTATACCGTATTTGGTGAGGGGCTTGTGAAAAAAGCGAGCAACTAATTTTGAAATAAAGCCTACACGGGGTTATTCTTAGCTAGTGCCATTCAACAAATCCCTGCAATTCAATAAAGCCGACACCATGAAGTCAAAGTTTCGATTTGTACCGCTACCATTTCTGTGTATATCTTGCGCGCAAGAATCGACAACCGATGTTGAATTCGTTAGAGAGTTTTATGCACCAAAATATATATAAAATGGAACAGGCATATTTATAGACATCGCAATATTCATCTTTTACTTATTTGAGGTATTGGTAAATGTCATCACAACTGTCCTTGGACGACAAAATTAGCCTGAGGCAGGCATATCTCACGATGTTTGAATATCTTGAACGAGAGTGGGAGCTGCTGGGACGGCCTGAAGATATCGGTGCTCTACTTGGGGCGTTGTCATTATGGGAAACGGAGAGCGGTGGAAAAGAGCCGATGGATGCTGCTGTCTTTCCAGCGTGGCTGCGTTGTGCACAAAAAGTCTTAGAATCCGAAAGTACCGAAGAGGGGTACAAGGGAGCGGATATGTTGATCAATGGAAAGCCTCCAACAATGAGAGTGAAGAGGTAAATTGGTGACGCAACTAACCAGAACTCATAGGTGCGATTAGCGATAGCGTAATCGTACGTATGCAATTGGACCACAGAAAACAAAGTTGGTGGGCTTAATGGCCGGCTTAGAAGCAATAATAGTAGGGCGCAACAATTAAATGGCGGAAATGTAACGAATAGGGACAGTAAGTTGGCAACTATAAAATTAAGACGTGACAGCGGATACGCCGATCGATTGCGAGCGTATCATATAGTGCTTGATGGCGAAAAAGTCATGAAAATATCGAACGGTGAAAGCGTCGAAATTTCAGTGCAACCAGGACGGCACGAACTATTCTTGAAAATTGACTGGTGTCGTTCCAATAAAATTGATTTTGTGATTTCGGAGGGCGAAACGAAAGTGTTCGATGGTGGCTCTAGTTTAAGAGGCATAAAATTGTTGCTGGCTATCGTTTACATCACGTTCTTACGGAATAGCTATCTGTGGTTGAGAGAGCAAGCGTAGGGCGCGACAACCAACGGGCGTTGCGCCACATTAAAAAAGCGAAGCGAATTTATTTACAGCCAAAGTTCATAATGAAAATATGTCATCTCTTTTTCGGCAATATGCAGCCAATCAGGCGGCAAGTAGTTGAGTGAGTTTCATGCCTTTAATTTGTAGTTTTATTTATACCTTGATTGAGGTATAAAACGGGAAATCGTGAGGGGCACAGGTAATGCGCGCCACGCGGCATCGAATTAATGTTAAAAGCAAGGAAAGCTCGTGGCGCGTCGAAGGGAACTAAAGTCAATCGCGAGTGGAGTGCTGGGCTCCTTCAATAGTCGAAATAACGATCTTTTCGGTTATTGGGGTATCGGAGTTCTCTGTCTGTGTGCAAAGCAAATGCAAACAGATGCCTTTTTGCTTGATCTACTTAATCAAACAGTTAATCCTGCCAACGAGCAAGCATTAATATCAGCTCAGCAATATAGAAAAATACTTGTTGGTTTGCTCGAAAAGCAAGGCATTCCGTTTTCGTGGTTAAGATCGGCGTCGCTAACGATTAACTTCAACCCAGAGTACATAGAGAAATTCCATAGATTCGGTTCCGCACTTGGCGGTCGATATATTTGCTTCTTGGAGCTTATAGATGACTTGGGTAAAAAACACCACGCTGTATGTGGCGGCATTTGTTGGCCGCATGATGCTAAAAGAGAATCAAGAAGTACAAGAGCAGATGGTTTCTAATACGGCAGTCTTTTACACTCCTGTCCTACGGGCCTCCGTCGGATGCGCAGACGCGCGCCAGCTACCGTTGCGTTGGGGTTTTATGTGCAAGTTAATTGGATTTCTACTTTTGTCGTCGAGCCCTGCTATGGCAGCGGAAGGCATTGTTGGTCATTACACTGCCGTCACTGAGACCGAATACTTGATTGATTTAGAAATCCAAAAAGGCGGCCGTGCTGTTTTCGAACTCACAATCATTGCAACCGACGAAGATGATAAAGACTGGCACCAAACTATTGCAGGCTCTTGGTCAATTAATGGCTCAATACTACATATAGACCTTGGCAATTCGGGTTTTGTAGCTTACAAAGCTGATCACTGCCTTTCGTTTGAGGAATTCGGTTTTAAGGGATGTGGGATTGGATTAAAACCGATAGATACAAGCACGGAGAAAGAGCTTTACCTCTTGCGTTATAGTTTATGGAAAAATGATGTTTTACCCAAAGTCGTCAAATAAAGGTAATTTCAACAACACATTCGAAACCGCTATAGCCTTTTTTTCACTGGGCGTTTTGCCGCATTGCTGCAAAACGTCTTTCAACTACACGTTAAGCCGTTTGAGCTATCGAACTGAGCGAACAAAACGATGCCGCAATATTTCGGTGGTCCATACCGACTAAGAACATGGCTGCGAAGCAATTCACCTTGGTTTCTCATTGACCTTGGCTTCGCAGATAAAGGTGCAGATTGCGAGCTTGCCGGTGGCGTACATGAATGGCATAACATCGACAACAAACTGAGTGGCTGCTATCACTGCAAAGTTAAGCGGGAAGGCCAGCTATGGAGGCCTCAAAAGTGAAAAACGGGACAGATTCATTCAGAGCAGATCGTCGATGAAAAGTACTGTGACAAAAATGCTAGCGTTGATGCTCAGTTTAGCTGCGCTGGCTAGACAGCCATGCGCGCTTACGGATGAGATGAGCGAAGCTTGTGTAGTGATGCTCGAATCAGCATTGCTTTCCTCACACAAAGATGCGATCAAAAAGGTCGGAAATGTCATCGAAGTTCACGCAAAAAATGGCAAAGTAGTTCGATTTGAAGGAAATCCAATAGGCGACAACTACGATGATTTTAGTGCCTACAATGCTGTGACGCTGCTTGAGCCAGGCCAATTTGTTGTGATTATACAATGGCGATATGAAGGCAGGGATGTGCATTTTGTCAGTTTGTTGGATGGCACTTCTTATAAAGTCGATGGTATGCCAATAGTGTCTCCAGATGGCAATCACATACTGGTTCATTCGATGGACATAGACGCCAATTACGATGCCAACTTTATTGCGCTTTATCGCATTGAACGATCTGAATTAAAACGCGAGTTCGTCATCAGCGGCGATGAGGGGGGGGAACGAGATCTGGGGGCCAGCCAAAATTAAATGGCTGTCGCCGACATTGATTCGGTTTTTCAAGGTCTCGCATGCCGCAAATGAAGACGGCTATGTTAATGTCCAATGGCAGTTGGAATTAAAGGATGGCGAGTGGATAAGTGGTCCTTGCGACACTGCATGTCGATAACGCTTTACTTTTTTAAAACGGAACCGCAGCAAGTTAGGGCGAAACAACAAACGGGCATTTCGCCGCATTCAAATAATGCTGCCATACATGGATCACCAGATAAGGAGTCTCAAAACTATGGATCTAAAAACAGAGTTTGAATTTGTCGAAGCATTGTGGCTTTGGTTGGTGCCGGCATTGGTCTTCGTGCTGCTCTTGTTGCCGAAGCCAACGCAATTTCAGCAGCGCTGCTGGCTCGCGATTGGTGCGGGCTGGTTGTTCACGATTGTGTTCACACTGTTGGTCTATATTCCGGCGGCGGTGGAGTTGAGCAATACCGGTGCACAACAGTTCTCGGAATTTTATGACGATAACACGGCATCGTTTGCGCTGTTCTTTGGCTGGGTTTGCCCGACGGTGATTGTCGCGCTGTTTGCGGGTGTTCGTTATGTGTGGCTACGACGACGTCAACACGCGTCATAGGGGGAGAGCGAGCATGAAAAACGGAACCAATCTATTTGTGCGTCAATAGTCACGACTTTGTCTGTCCCCTGACTTGAAACCTTCGGGGTTAACGGATTAGATGTCTGTTTGACGAAATGTTAAACCGCAAAGAAAACAATTCTGCCTAAAAGTTGCAAATCAGTCTGTCATAAAACACAGGCTCGGCCTGTTGAGCTTGGCCGAGAAGCTCAACAACGCTTCACAGGTCCGCCAGGTAAATAGAGCGTGTCACGTAACGCCGTGATTGCATGTTCTATGACGACGGTGAGCTGTGATCAGCGAGGCAGCTAATCGCCAAATCGATGTGTGGCTGTACGCGCTGGAACCAGTGGCTGATTTTTTGTTGGTGTGCGGTGTCGTCTGAGCGCCAGTTTAAGCCAAAGTCATTGGCGCTGCGTTCGGCGTCGATCAACAGTTGTGGATCCGGCGGCGGTAAGGGCGGTAATGCCATACCATAGTGATTGATCACTTGTGGCGTTTCGAGGTCGTCATACTGACTTTGCAAAAATTGGCGATCATTACCACTTCGGCGCAACAACAAATCAAACTTTTGAAAGCGTCGCTGCAAGTGTTGCCAATGTGTCATACCGACCTTGTCTAAATTGAGCCAAGCGACGGTAACAGCGACACGATAAGTGGAACGCAGGTGATACACCAAATCCGTAGCGGGGCTAACGGTGTTGGCGTGTTGCAGCATTTTTTCTGCCTCGTCCAGTTTGTCAAAGTCTTCGCTGGAAAACGCGTTGGCCCACATGGTCGGGATCTGTTGCAGCTGATGCATGGCATACAGTGCTTCTGCCTCAGGATCGCCAACACGGGCGGCTTCGGCAATGATCTCGATTGGCACATCACGGAAATGACCGTGAGCAACGCCACCGTCTTCTTGCCAATCGTAACGATTAGGATCGTTCATTAAGGGTTCAATAAGCAGTTGTTTTACCAAATCGGTTTCGTCGTCGTTTTGCATAGTGGCACATTGTGCTGTGCGATTTTCCGTTCTTAACAGTTCTTTTTGTGGCAACGTTTTGCTTTGTTGTTGAGCGATGGCGTTTAACGAAGTCGACGGACTGTTGTGTGGCACAAATGCAACCGGTGCTTTGCTGACCGACATATTGCTGTGCCAGAACACGGCACCCAACAGCAGTAGAACTGCGCACACTAATGACCATTTTGTGCGTAACATCTTCGGGGCATCCTCTTTATCCGTGTTATCAGTTTTCGACGCCGATAACACGGTGTTAAGTGTGACAACAAAAGTTCAATGGCGGTTATGGCAAAGGCCGGTCACGTGCACACCGATTACGACCATCGTGAGTTACCCCCGCTTTTGCCGGCGCTGGCAAAAGCGGGGCATTCCGAACAAACATCATTCGTGAAATACGAGTAATGTCGTGCCCTACCAGCGATCGAAGGCAACGCGATTGCAAATGTGTTTCCCGTTGCTGCCATAGACAGCTAGTGAGCACGCGAATAACACGCCATTGATTGTGGCCTTCACCACTCTCGACTACGGGCAAACGCCCGGGCAGGCATCGTCGTCATCGAGAATAGTGCCTTTACCTTGCGCATCAGAAAGGGTAGCGCCGCCAGTCGGATTGCTAAGGTTAACGTAAAAATATTCGGCCGATTCCGGTATAAAGTTATCGCGCAACGTGACAGTGACCGGTAGCGACGTTGTTGCCGCCGAAAAATTTAACACATCACTTTTGCTGACATAATCAGAGACCGAGTTAGCGGTGCCGTTAGCCGTTGCAAAGTTAACGGAGTGAGCCAATCCATCATTGCCAGTTTTGGTGACGGTAAATCGCATGGTACCGGCATATTCATTGGCATTCACATCGGAGATTTTGAACGACACACCCGGAGAGACTTTGTCGTCATCAATAATCGTCACCGTTGCGCAGTCTTCTGCGTGTTGCGCAAATCCTGCACAGACTTGAAACGTTTCAGTGTTTTCGACAAGCGAGTCGTTATAAATGGCCAGATTGAACGAGTGTGACTCAAACATATCAATGGTCGCATTGCCGTTAGCGGCCTGAAAATCGACGCTTGGTGTTGCGGTACCACCGACTGTCCAATAGTGATAGGTAACGCGCGCATCTTCGTTGTTGGTTAACGTGACTCTTACCGTTTTGCCATTTTCGGCGATGGTGGATTTGTACACTGCCACCGAGACCGAACCGGCATGAGTGGCAGCGCTGAAAAAACCTACGGCACTGACCAGCAGACCAAACGCTTTAAGGCGTTGCCAAACTGAGGTGTTCGCTTTCATAAAAGGCTCCATAAAGTAAATTGCAAGTGACCGCGCAAAGCGGCCTTTTTGTCCTTACTACAGGCTGTTTTTGGCGGAAAAACGAACCCATTCCGATTTGTAAAAGCAAAATCGGATTCATGACAAAACGGATAAGCAATAAAACGTTGTTATGTCAGAATAGGGATGATGCTAGCCCGCCTCCTTGCCAACAGGGCAAGCGACTAAAACGCAGCGAAAGCGATTGCGTTTACAGCCAGCAGAAAATATTTTTCAAATTCGCTGTTTTTTCTGGTGACGGCTTTTTTTTCTTGCGTTAGGTGCTTGTAAAGGTTATTGCAACTTTCGGTGGTTGTTGTGCTGCTTGTGAGTTTTCGTTATGTGTGGCTACGGCGACGTCAATACACGCAATGGGGGGTGAGCGCGTCAGCAGCTGATCACAAGACAGAACCTAAAAACGGTTCCAATTTTCGTCCAAAACAACTAATTTTTTTGCCTAAAAAGCGCCCCTCACCCCGGCCCTCTCCCCGCTGGCGCGGGGCGAAGGAGCAAAACGCTTTCACGCTTCAATGGCGTAAGTCTGGGACGCTCCTCAGGAAGCATTCTTGGGGGATAGAATGGTTCAATTTGCCGGTCAATTTGGCTTCGCGATTCTGATCAATTAGGTCCTAACGCTGGCAACCTTACGCAAACTCGCTTCCATCCTTAATGCTTGCACAATCGTTTCATTTTGCTTGTGCAAGTGATGGTTAAACTCCGCCTTCAGATCTTAGGCGGAGGGCGATTGATGAAACCGTTTACCATTTTCATTCATGTACTGGGCGTGGTGTTGTTAACTGCCTGCGGCGGTGGCGGTTCAGACAATGCATCGAATGATGAAGCCGACAACAACAATAGCAACAGTAGCGCCACGTCGTTGGCAGCGGGTTATCGTTTAGCGAAATGGCAAAGTGGTGTCACGGTGAATTTCATTGATGATTGCACGATGACTTTTACATCGACCGGTGTGCCCAGTCATGGCATGACGACTTACTATTTGGTGCCCAGCAATGTTGTGGTGGCGACAACGCCAAATGGAAACTTGAATTTAGGTGTGGCCACAGTGACACCGTCGACCGAAATAAGCACGTACACACTGAATATTTGCCCAGAGGATTTAGCGAGTGTAGCCCAAACGGGGGGCGGTGCGATTGGTTGGATGATTTCTGGCGCCGCGCTCTTCAATGCGTTTGAAGCCGATAACACCACGGTGGCGAATGCCGACAATGTGAGCTACACATTTGTCGACAACAACGGTGTTACCCAAACCGCGCAATTCATCGATGATTGCGGCGGTCACAACACGCCGGTGGTGGCGGGCAATCAATACCACTATCACGGCTATTCGTCCTGCGTCAGTATTGCAGCCGGCGATACTGAAACCGGTCCGTCACATTTGGTTGGTGTCGCGAATGATGGTTATCCGATTTACAACGATCGCGATATCAACGGCAACCTTGTCGATGTGAGTCAACTCGATGCATGCAACGGCATTACCAGCGCAACACCGGAATTTCCGAACGGTGTTTATCATTATGTGTTGCCCAGTGGCGACGCGCGTAACACTGCGCAAGCCGCGCCTCGTTGTTTGAAAGGCAAAGTGCCAGCACAACTGAAAATTGATGTGGCGCTAAAAACAGGTTTTTGCACCACGCGACCGTTAAGTGATCCTTCAATTTTAACTAAGTTGAATGTCAACGGTAGTTTCTAAAAAGATCGCAGCGCGAGCAGACGATCAACCACCCAATCCCTTCTTTGAGAAAAAGAAGGGGCATATAAGCCATTCCATTTACAGCGGTATGGCTCAATTGGGGCGATCGACTTTTATCCTAGCGCGAAGCGATTGAGCAGACTAAATAGCTGCTCCGAAATAGCCTACCAATCAAACCATCCCTCACACCCCAAGAGTGCTTCCTTCGGGGCGTCCCAACCTCGCTCCGCGCCCCGGTGACACGCAGAGCGTGTCCCGTTCGAACGGCGGAACAATCAATTGTGATTGTTCCGAAACCCCGTTCTCACCCCATGAAGGGAGAAGGCGTTTCACTCCCTCTCCTCGCGAAAGCGGGGAGAGGGCCGGGGTGAGGGGAAGTCCGTTCGGCAACATTTGGGGACTTACATGTGATCGGTATTTCGGAACAGCTATTTAGAAACGCACTTCCAAACCAATATTGGTGGACTTTAAGTCGTCATCAGCGTTAATGACATCGTACTCAAAACGCAACCCAAAGTTTTTGGTGAACAACAAACTGGCACCAATACCATAGGCTAAGTCAGTGCCGGATTCGCTGTCCGTGTCGTTAATGTATGGCATACCGGGACCGCCGCCGATATCAAAGGTGCATTTCGCTTTCCAGCGCGATAAACCAATGCGGGCGCGAAACCCTAAACGGAGTTTCGACCAACGTCAAACGCATGACTTTTTAGGGAGCTGAAAACATCGTCAATTTCTGCCCGCCATGACACCGCCATCCACATCCCAAATGGCGCCCGTGACCCAGCTCGCGTCATCGCTCAATAAAAAGGCGATTGTGTTGGCGACGTCATCGGCCGTGCCAATGCGGCCAATCGGATGAAAACCATTGAATGACGACAATGTTTCATCGATATGTTTTGGATCAATAAACGCTTCGTAAATCGGCGTTTTCACCACGGCGGGCGCGACGGCGTTGACACGAATTTGGTGATCGGCCAATTCCATCGCCATGTGCTGCGTGAGTGCATGTAAGCCTGCTTTTGCCATCGAATACGCGGCGGACGGTGTCGCTTTAATGGCTTGCTGCGCCCACATTGAACCGATGTGCACGATCGCGCCGCCGCCGTGCTTAATCATCTTGCGGACCATCGCTTGTGAAATAAAAAAAGCCGCTCGATTCAACTGCAAATAAGTGTCGTAATCGGTCGGCTGATGTTCAATAAACGGCGTTGGTTTGAAATACCCGGCGGCATTGACGAGGTATTTGATTGGATTCTTATAATCATCGATAAATGCAATAAGGCGTTGCACATCATCACTGTCGTATAAATTGGCTTGCAGTGCGATAACACTGCCGTAAGCCGATAGCGCCTGTTGTGCACTGGCGAGTTTGTCGGCCTGATGACCGACAATCACCGTGGGAATGCCGCGCTTTAACAAACGTATGGCCGTGGCAAATCCCATACCGCTGGAACCACCCACGATCAGAGCGTGGGCTTGTGCTGAATGATTCATCAAATCACCTTTTGCGTAATGGCTGTGGAGATCGCAGAATAGAAACCGACGCGAGGGGCTGAACAGCCCGTACAAACTGGTGTGATAGGTACTTTTTGGTACAAATCGATGAATCAACAGGAAAAAAATATTTCACGAAAGTCAGCGCCGGAGCGCAGTGCGCGAATGGTTGAAACGATTTATGGCTGCAAATGGTCGCTAACGGTGTATCAATTGCTCGCCAATGGCATCAATCGTCCCGGCGAAATGGTGCGCAGCGTCGAAGGATTGACGACAAAAGTGCTGAATGTTTGCCTGCGCAAAAACATTGAGTTCGGCATCATTGATCGCATTATCTATAACGAATCCCCGCCACGCGTGGAGTACGTAGTGACACCGTTCGGTCAAAAATTCCTGCGCATATTGGACGAACTCGAGAAACTGCAAAATGATATCGATGCAGAAGCATAGGCTAAGTGCATAGCCAGTGTAGAACGTAGTAACTGACGGACGCTCGGTGGCACTCAACGGATATGTGCACTATCGTGACGATCAAAGGCTTCAACATGCAATTAAAAAACATACCCTTCGGCATTACAGACTGGTCACAGCTACCAGTGACAGAGCACAAAGGCGAGTGCGGTATCGCCTATTGGCGTACGCAGCAATTTGGTGATGTGCGTGTGCGCAAAGTGGAATACAGTGCCGGTTATGTGGCCGATCATTGGTGCAGCAAAGGTCATATTTTGTTGTGCCTTGACGGTGAGTTGCGCACCGAGCTTGAAGACGGTCGCTGTTTTACGTTACGGGCCGGTATGAGTTATCAGGTGGCGGATCAGGCGGAAGCACATCGTTCGTCAACCGACAGTGGGGCGACATTATTTATTGTGGATTGATCACGGATTAGTTGAATCGATTAAATGACAAAGCCATGAAACAAAAATTGCTGATAACGCTGTTAATAGTCTTGTCCGTGTATATCGCGCTGAACGTCGTTTTGTTTGTGTTTCAGCGGTCGTTGATTTATTTTCCGCAAGCGCGTGGCAATGTGTTGGCAACTGGGCTGGTTCAACACAAAAAACAAGATGTATCGATCAACATTTCGGTACAGCGTCGAGGGCAATCCACTGCCGTGCTGTATTTTGGTGGCAATGCCGAAGACGTTAGCTTTAGTGTGCCGGATCTGGCAGCGGCATTTCCCGACGCAACGATTTACGCAATGCATTACCGTGGTTATGGTGGCAGCGAAGGTTCGCCATCGGAATCGGCCCTGATCGCTGATGCATTGTCGCTATTTGATCGCGTTGACAGTGAACATGAGCACATCACCGTCATCGGTCGCAGTCTGGGCAGCGGCATTGCGATTCAATTGGCGAGTCAACGTCTGGTGCGCAATCTGGTTTTGATCACGCCTTACGACAGTATTCAAAACATTGCCGCTGAACAATTTCCGCTGTTCCCGGTGCGCTGGTTGTTGTTAGACACTTTCGAATCGTGGCGTTATGCCAAAAACATTCAAGTGCCAACGTTGGTGATTGCCGCTGAACATGATGAGGTGATTCCGCGTGCGAGCACCGAGGCGTTGCTGCGTCATTTCAGGCCGTCGTATCTGCGTTACGAAGTGGTGAAGGGGGTTGGTCATAACTCGATTTCGAGTAGTGACGACTATGTGGCGTTGCTGCGTGAGGTGAGTCATCGTTGATCAGCATCACGTCACGTCCGAATCAATTTTTTATGTGCTTGACGAAATTCTGGCCTCTTTCAACGGTGTTTTGCGAGAACCATTCAAAAGCACTCCAATCCACGTAGACCTGACCAGAACGTGATAGCTAAGGAAGCACACGATCAACGTACTCGTAACGGCGTAGAAAAATTTCAGCGGCCATACGATGTCCTGATCCATCAGCCAGTACTGAATCACAAACAACACCGGTAGATGCGCAACATAAATCCAATAAGACGCGTCGGCGATATAGCGTAAAAACACATCGCTGCGATCTAACCACTGTTTACCGGCAATTAAGCAAAACGCGACCATCCAAGCACTGATGTAGGCTTCAATCGTGGCGAGTGCCCAGCTTAAAATCACTGACGGTGCGGTGACGGATTGTTGTTCCAGCACGATCAAAAATAGTGTGTACAACAGCGCGCTACCGATGAACAACCACGGTGCCATCGGTTTGAATTGTGTGATGATGCTTTCATGTTGATGCAACAACAAACCAAACGCAAAATACACACCAAAAAAACCAAACGCCCAGAATTGTGGCAAAAAACTGTCCGGCGCAGCATGCGGTGCGGTAGTTGACGCCAGTGCCGGTGTCAGCAATAGCGGCAGCAGGCCCAATTGTGAGCGCGGCGACATTTGGCGCACGCGCTGCGCCAGTTTGTGCACCGGTAATTGTCCGATCGACCAGATCAACACATAGAAAATCATCAGATAATATAAAAACCACAGATGTCCGGTTGTCGGCGGTGCTTGTGGCGGTGTTTCCATTGTGGAAAATTGTTTGATCAAGACCAACACCGGTGAGGGATGTTGAACGTGCTCGGCGGCATAGAGCGTGGAATAGTACAGCGCAGCAAATGACAATGGCCAAAAAATAACGAATGGCAATGCAATGCGACGCAGACGGAGTTGAAAAAAACCGCGCAGGCCACGTTTTTGGATCAAGTACGCGGCAAAAAATCCGGCGACGACAAAAAACAGCGGCATACGAAACAAATGGAAGAACCAGAGCACCACATCGACGATCACCGATTGTTGACGATCAACGGTTGGAAAATAATTGTTCATCAATGGGCTGTAGGCGAGACCGGCGTGAAAAAACACACCAAGCAACATCGCGAGTGCGCGCAAATTATCCATGTAGTGGATGCGTTGCATGGGGCCTCACTTCAAAACAGAATCACATTAATCATGAATCAAAATATTCAACCCCACCCAACCCTCCCCTTAAAAAAGGGGAGGGCTTTAACGCTCCTTCCTGTTTTTAAAGGGGGAGCGAGGGGTTAGGGGGGGGTAATTTTTTTTGCATGTGGATCTCATTCAAAGCGATCCGAGTTAAATGGAGCAACATCGATGTGCTGCACCTCAATTTCGATATTTGTAGGAGCCCGCAAGCAGGCGAGTTCGACTTCATCGCCCGCAAGCAGGCTCCTACGGCGTCTGACGAATTGATGCGTTCATATTCAGTTGTACGCAATCAATAAAACGAAGGCTTACGGCAATGCACCCAGCCGGTGACACACAAGATCGTGATGCTGATCAGCAGTTGTGCCAACAAGATGCCAATTGCAGGCAAACTCCAAACGATGTGATCGCTGTTCAGGTGATCGGTGATGGCCGGGATATGACCGACGATCATAATGAACGGATTGACCAACACCATGCTGCCGATCATGGTAAACGTATTCCAGCCTTCGGATTCAACGGCCATCGCCACGCTTAAAGAAACACTGTATCCACACAACACTTGGCCAAAAATCAGCAGCATATAAACAAGCAAACCATCGGGTAATGGTGTGAACAAAATTACGCCTAAGGTGCCGATTGTGATCACGGTAAATGGAACTAGGAACGTCACCAAATTGCCGAGTAATTTAGCCAAGTAAAAATCCAGTGGCGAGACCGGAAAGCTCATCACAAAAGCCAGCGTTTGTTCTTTGCGTTCAGCCAGCAATGACGTGGAGATGGAAAAACAGGCGGCGGCGACGAGTACAACAATCAGTGCCAGGGAGCCCAAATAAAAACTCCAGCGTGAACCCATACCGAGCAGGCACAAGGAAAAAATGCCGGCGGTGACATAGGCAGCTAACTGCGACTGGAATAAATGCCAATCTTTGCCAATTAAAATTTTGATGATGGGCCAATTCAGCGCCAAACGATTCATGCGGCACCTCCACCACGTACGGTGGTGACAAAAATATCTTCGAGATTCATTGTGTCAATGGATTTGATTTCGAGGCCTTTGTTTTGCAAACGTAGTGACAAGGTGTCGCTAAATTGGCGCACTTTAAATTCAATGATTGAACCGTTTTGGCGCGCCGACGCGATTTCAGGCCAATCGATTGAATTTTCTGTCCATTGGCCATGACAAATAACGCGGCGCCATTCGTCGAGAAACGATTCTTTGTCTTTGGACGCAAGCAAACGGCCTTGATGAATGAAGGTGATCGAATCCGAAAGTTGTTCGATGTCTTGGGTGTTGTGTGAAGAAAACAACACGCTGCGCGCGTCATCACGCAACACATCAGCAAGCGCTTCGAGCACCTCGCTGCGCGCGACCGGATCCAATCCGGTCGTGGGTTCGTCGAGCAATAATAATTTGGGGCGCCGTGCCAAATTCAGCATCAGCAACGCTTTGACGCGCTGGCCGTGTGAAAACCCTTTCAGTGTTTGTTCGCTGCGCAAATCAAAACGGCGCAGCAGTTCGGTGGCGTATTGTTCGTCCCAGCTCGCGTAAATCGAGCGGATCAGATCCATATGCCAGCGCAGCGTTTGGCTTTTGTACAAACGCATGTCTTCGGATGCATAACCAACATCACGTTTGGCGGCGACTTGTTGTTGCGGCAACGTATGACCAAGCACTTGCACGCTGCCGCTGTCGGGGCGAGTGAGGCCCATCAGAATGCGCAAAATCGTGGATTTGCCGGCGCCATTCACGCCGACCAATCCCATGATTTGGCCTTCAGGTAAATTCAAATCGATGTTGTGCAAGGCAAAGTGTTCGTAATGTTTGCTCACGGCGGAAAGCGTCAGTGCGGCCATCATGGCGAATTACCTCGCGGTGCGGTGGAAGGCGGTGTGGTGTTGCATTCATCAAGCAAACGTTTGATGTCGTCGTGGCTAAGGCCGAGTTTGCCGGCGCAGGACAACATCGCGGTGAAATGCTGCTGAAACTCTTCGCGCAGCAGTGCTCGAGGCAGCTCGGGCGATTCGGCAACAAAAGAACCTTTGCCTTGTCGCGTGACGATGACACCGGCGTGTTCCAGCTCTAAATAGGCACGTTTGACCGTGATCACGCTGATCTGGTTGGCCGCCGCCAGCTCACGTATCGATGGCAGCGCATGGCCAGCCGGCCAATCACCCGCAATAACCTTGGCCGTGATCTGATCCATGATCTGTTGATACATGGCCGTGCCGTCGCTGGTCGAAAGAAAGAGTTCGATACTCACGGATATTTACTGTATATACGATATATATACAGAATACACAGCTGCGTGGATCGGCGCAATCGGGAGGGGCCGTCACCCAGCTGGCGGGTTAAGGTGGTTAAGTGGGCTAAAAGCGTGCCTACCGACGTTGTTGGCCATGGCGTCGCGTCATTTCTGAGTTTTGCCTACGTCATTCCCACACATTGATATCGGTGGCGTGGGCAAAATCGGGTCGTTGCGGGTTCACGACGCAAAAGCGATGGCCAGTTGGTGCTTCCATCACCGTCCAACGCGGCATGGTTTTCACAACGGTTGCGCCCAATTTTTCGAGACGTGCCACTTCGGCAGCGATATTGTCGGTTTCAATATCGAGATGAACACGACTGGCGTGATCCACTTTTTGAATCAGCACGCGTGGCTGCTGTGTTGGCACATCCAGGTGCACATAACGTGTGGCCCATTCTTCATCGGAATGCAGTGCTTCGTAACCGAGTGCTTTCGACCAAAAATCTGCAGCAGGGCCAATTTCATCAACGGGGCTATCAATGACGAGCGCAGCAAGGCGACTTTTGTGCATGGTGGTTTTCCTGATCACGTGTGGTCTTGATAATGGTCAATAATAACAACGTCAATGACACTAAACTGACAGTCTATGTTCCGGTTGAATAACATCATGGCTGAACAACGTATTTCGTGGCAACTGATGGGGTGGGGATTCAGTTTGTTGCTGATTATGGCATCTGCACAAGCATTGCAAAAATATTGGCAGCAGCAAACGCCACCAGAACAGCAGTGGCAATTGATTTGTTCAACGCAGGGAAATTATTGGGTCAAACTCGATGCCAACGGTACTGTCGTGGCGCGACGTGATACAGCGCCAGCACAGTAGAATGAATGTCGCGTGGGCGCATGCTGATGTGACATCGGATGGTTTTTCAGCGCGCCTTTTGCGCGTACACGATCACACCAGCAAGCGCCAACAAGGCAATCAGTAGCGACACCAATGCCGACACCACATCGCGAATATCTTTGCCGCCGGGCAACCAATTCCATTTATGCAAATAGTGAAACACATAACCTTCTGCGGCGTCGACATTGCTGATGCGGGCGGCAAGTGCACGACTGGCGGGATCAATATAAAGCCGATCGCCGTTGGCTAATGTCGCGCGATAAACTGGCAGACGTTTGTTTACAAAACCATATTCGCCAGCAAACGCCATGATGGTGCTGAAGTTGGTTACCGGTTGCGACGTGAAGTGTTGCACCAGCGATGTGCGGTACCGTTGCTCCAGTGTGTCGTCAAATTCACCCGTGCTGCCGTGATTCCACAATGCCAGTGCCGTGTCGTTGCCGCTGATAGGACCATGGTGATGTTCGCCGCTGTTTGGGGTTTTAGGCATTTTCATCGGTGGCGTGCGCCAAAACAGTTGTTGATCCATTTGCAATAATTGCATCTGATTACTGCTGTGATCCGGTAGCGCCAGCGCCGTGTGCCATGTAAATGTTTGCGCCGGCGCAAATTCCGCTTGGCGATCACGCAGTTCTGCATTGTGAATAACGTGCCAAAATGCGGATAACGCAAACGCAAACAAGGCCCACGATAACACAAACCCAAAATGTCGATGCCAGCGCCGCAACGGCTTTTGCTGCAAACGTTGTGCGGCACTGTCGCGCAACCGCCACCACACAATTAAACCCATCACGCCGGCGGCGATAATGCAAGCGATCAACAACAACATGACAGCAATGCGCACGGCCGGCCATTGTTCGAGAAAGCGAAAATTATGAGCGAGACGAAAAAACGTACTGAAACCGGCTTTGGTGTTATCCGATAACAAACTGAGCTTTTCGCTTTGCGTGTCGACATACGCCGTGAGGCCATCGTCGCGATCAAATCGTACTGCCCACACCGGCAGCACGCGATTGACCCAAGGATAAGCATCGCTGAATGTCGTGATCACTTCAACGCGTGCAACGGCGTTGTGCTCGCCGGTATAAAAGCGTGCGAGAAATTCCGCGTGCTGTTTTTCGGCATCATTAACAGTGTTGAAGTCATTAAATCGCAGATAATCAACCTGACCATCGCGTTCGCGTCGCCACCACAAATCATCGTTGATGGCGACAGTTCGAAAATCATTGGCACCGACAATGTGCGGCAATAGGCCGGATATTTCTTGGCGCCCCATCCGCATGACATGCGGTGGCATTTTGTTAAGCGGTGTGGGCTGCAAACGCGACATGATCGGATGCGACACACCGGAGATCGCCCAGAAAAATAACGCGATAGCGGCGATGAGGCTGAGGCGGCGATGCCAGGTCATAAACAGGCGGGGTGCGATCATGATCAAGTTGCTTCTTTCTAAGGCAGTTCAGTGCGGTTGCGAATAAAAAAAACGGGATCAACATAACGTCGATCCCGTTGCGATGCGTTATTGGAGATTAACGCTGAAACCGATAAAAACACTGCGTGGTGCGCCGGCGGTGTAGGTGTCTTGTGCAAGTGCATTGCGCGAACTGTAACCGTTGGGCAATTCTGGGCTGCTGGGCAGTTCAACGCCGTTATAACTGGAACTGGCGACTTCGGCATAATGCTCATCGCCGGCGTTCAACAGTTTCATCCACAAGGTCCATTGTTTGAACGAGTACTGTGCACGAAGATTCCATGTTTTGTGGCCTTCGTATCTAACGGTATTAGCGTTATCCATAAAATAGTCGCCCATGTGTTGGTGCTGGACACTTACCGTAAATCCTTCAGCAAAAGTTGGTGTCCACACTACACCTAAATTGGCTAACACGTTCGGCGCTTGTGGCATGTCATTTCCGTCATAATTCAAATCCACGGTAACTAGCGGCGACGGTGGTTGATTGCTTGGTACAGTGAATTTTCCGACAGCGTAATCATCGTAGCGATGCTCAGCGTGTGCGCCCGATAGCTGCAACAACCATTCGCGGTTGATACGGTGTTGCAATGAAAATTCTAAGCCGCGATGAGTTGTCGCTCCCGCGTTGCGCGGTTCGGCGTTATTGGCCACTCCGGTAGGATTAAAATTGACAACTTCATCTTGCCCCTGCAATTGATACAGTGCCAGATCCAGCAACCAACGTTCACCCACATCGGTGTAACGGAAACCGATTTCAATGTTGTCGTAAATCGATTCTTTCAGGTTCGGTGTTTCCAGGCGGCCATATAAACCACTGACTTCGGGTGGTGTAAAACCTTGTGACGCGGTCGCGTAAATCGTTTTATCGTCTGCGATCTGATAAGCAACGCCCACGCGCGGTGATACATGCGAAAAATCACGTTGCTCATCGGGGGCGCCAGTCATGGCCGATGGCACTAAATGATTGCGGTAGTCATATTGAATGTGATCATAACGAGCGCCGGCAACAACATGCAGGGCATCGATGGGCTGCCACTCAGCCTGTGTGAACACGGCGTTATTATCCAACACAACATCGTATTCGCGGCGTCGTGTTGCGACGGTGTAATCGGTGTAAACGTGAGTGTCATTGTCGCGAACAACAAGCAAGCCATCTTCAACATAATCATTCGGCGAGCGCTCGCTGTTCATGCCGGCAATGACGCGAAAATTATCGCTGACATTCCAGACTTGTTGCGCAATCACACCTAAGGATTGAAAGTCGTTGTTATTAAGGCGCCCGGTCGTGCCGAAGATCAAGTAACTGGGCAATTGTTCCGTGGAATTGTCGCGCGCATACAACGAAACGGTGCTCGGGCCGATGTCGCTGTCGTGATCCCACGTCACGGCCAACCGAGTTGCATACACTTCGCGATAGGTGAACGTGTGATAGCTATAGCCGGGACGATTGTCGAAATCATCGGGGCTTAAGGAGCCCGGCATATCGGTACGCAAATGATTATGTGTCAGCAACACTTTCAGTGTGTCGCGATCACCAAACGATTCATCGGCACGCACCGTTAGTGCTTCTTTTTCCATGCTGTTGAAATCTTGCCAACCGCCATCGTTGCGCGCGACATACAGTGACGCACGCGCGGCGAGATCGGCCATAGTACCTTCGCCACTCATTTCCAATCGCTGATAGCTTTGATCGCTGCCGGTCGTGGCAAAACGGACACCGTTATTCAGACCAGGACGTGCACTGAGAAAATTGACGGTGCCACCAACCGAATTGGCGCCATACAAACTGGAACCGGGACCACGCAACACTTCAATCGCTTGTTCGCCGGTTAAATTCACTTCGTACAATGCGTTGTGATTGAATAAACCCAGAGGGCGGATCGGAATGCCATCTTCCATGTACAAGTACAGTGCGTTGTACGACAACGGTTGGCGAATCGACATCGAATGTTGTTCATTGCCGAGATCGGTCATATAAACGCCGGCCAGCTGATTCAACACCTCACCGATAAAATGCGGTTTTTGACGTTCGATCTCATTGCGCGTCAGTGTGCTGATCGACGCCGGAGTATCACTTAAGCGCGTCGCGGTACGCGAACCGGTCACAATGATGTATTCGGTGTCGTCGTCGGCATAAGCCGGCAAGGCCAGCGTGATGACAATCGCGATCGGTGTCAGTGCGGAATATTTCATCAATCCATTCCCAAGAGCATTGCAGATGGATCGTTATTCTATCGATCGCGCAGACGTCGTCCCTGCGACAAATTGTCGCAGTTAAGAGGAAAGGCGGGGCTCTGGGTTGATTAAAATCAAACGGAAGGAAGCTTGTCGAAGGAGCCCACTTGTGAGCGATATATGTTGCCAATAAAGCGACAGCCGCCCGCCAGTGGGCTCCTTCGACGTCCGGTCAGAAAACACGGTAAAAAAGGGCGTAAAAAAACGGCGGAATCAATCCGCCGCTTTTTTAAGTACAAACGCCAAATTCAGATTTAATCCAAATTGGCGACGGCCTCGCCGCTATCGATGTCAACGTCGGCCGCTGGTGCTTCGGCATACACGGGCGCAGGGCGACGGCGTGCGACTTCACTCAGGATGACGGCCGCTGCAACGCTGACATTCAAACTTTCGATTTTGCCGGTGCCAGGAATGCCAACGCGCACATCGGATTGTTCCAACACAAAACGCGTTAAACCGCGGTGTTCTTCACCGAAGAAGATCGCGCTGCGTTTGGGCAGATCAACCGAGTACAAGTTTTCGGATTGGTGTGAGCTGGTGGTGACGATGCTGATGAAATTGTGACGCAGGTTTTCGAGCAATTGCGCAATATCGTTGTATTCGACCAACATCACATGCTCAACGCCGCCTTCGGCGACGCGTGCGGTAGCGCCGGAATGCACGGACGCACCGGCGTTCACAAACACGGCATCAACACCAAAATGCGCGGCGCTGCGCAAAATAGCGCCAAGATTATGTGGGTTGCCGATGTTTTCGAGAATTAGAATTGAACATTCTTTGTCGTCGGGCAATTGCGCCAAAAATTCTTCGGCTTGCATGACAGCGCGACGTTTGATCAACATGCAAATACCTTCGTGGTGTTCGCTGCCACTGGCGTTGACCAATTCTTCTTCCGGGATCACGTGATACGCGCGACGGGACGCGGCGCAGTATTTCATGATCTCGGTAAATTGCGGAATGCGGTTTTGGGCAACATACATGCGCACGATCGCGTCGGGACGATTTTGAAACACGGCGCGGCAGGCGTTGACACCAAAGATGCGCGTTTCATCAACTCGCTGTGCATTCATCGGTTTGCTGTCAGTGGCTTCGGTGCTGCTGTCGGCGGCCACGACGGTCGTATTTTCGCCATTGTCATCGCGCGTTTTGCGTGGTTTTTCGCTGCCGTTTTGCATATGCAAACGGAACAAACGAGAACGTCGTTGTGGCGCGGCACCATCGGCGTTTTCGGCGCTGGTGTCGCTGCTGCTGTCGTTTGTTGTTACCGCGTTGCTGGCATCCATCACTTCCTGATCATCGTTCTGGAACGTGGGGGCCGGGTAATTGGGGTTTTGCGGGCGCGGTGTGTATTGATAGCTGCGGCGACGATTGTCATTGCTGCGATTATCCGCACGTTGTACCGGAGGACGTTCCCCGCGTGGGCGATCATCACGAGGACGATCATCTCGAGGACGATCGTATTGGCGACGCATTTCCTGATCACGTGTACGCGCGTCGTTTTCGGGTGTGCGTGGGCGATCGGCATATTGTTGGCGTGGGCGGTCATTGTCGTGCCGACGCGGGCGATCACCAAAATCGCGACGTTCGCCATATTGGCGATCACCGTAGCCACGGTTTTCATTAAATTTGTTTGCCGCACGAAATTGCATTTCGTTGTCGCTGGGACTGCGGTAAGCGGTTTTGTCGTTATCGCTATTATGGCGGTAGCTATTACCGCGATTGTCGTCCGGGGTTCTACGACCGGTTAACGTGACCGGTTTGCGGGGTTTTTCGTTCATGCCAACTCACTACTTTTACGCGCGCTAAGCGCTCCGAAAAAAGTGCCAACACTGTGCCGACGGCGTGTTCATTCATAAACAAGCTTATTCATAAACACTATCACTGGCGTCAAATTGTGTTCGCAACTTTGCTATTTCCTGCACACGCCGATCAAACAAGCGTTTCGCTAATTGCTCTCCTTGCAATCCCATTTCCAATAACGGTTTGACTGACACGGAGCGTGCGGCCACTAACGCTTGTTGCCAAAAGGCGCGTTGCGGATAAGCACGTTCATGCCAATGTAAACGTCCACGGAAATCACTTTCACAGGTTAACAATAACTTCGCAAATCGATCAGGTCGCCGGAGTCCATCCGCTTGAACTATTGTGCGGACGACGGTGCCAGGACGGAGCAGGAATCCACGATGAATCATCAAATGGAGACGTGAGCATAGCACCGCTAAGTCCTTATGGTCAGTAGGGATCTTGAGCCGTGTGCAAAAATTCTCGATGACTGGAACACCGGCTTCTTCGTGATCGCGATGGCTCGGCCACAATTCCTTGGCGGTTTCACCTTTGCCAAAATCGTGTGCTAACGCCGCAAATCGGGTAACGACATCGTCAGTGAGTGCTGACGCCACACGCAACACCATCATCGTGTGCACACCGGTATCAATTTCGGGATGCCATTTTTCCGGGTTAGGAATACCCCATAAACGATCGAGTTCCGGCATTAAAACGGCCAAGGCACCGACCTCACGGAGCAACTCGAAAAACACGTCGGGACGTGTCGTAGCGAGCGCTTTTTCGGTTTCTTTCCAGACCCGTTCAGGGGTGAGCGTGGTCAATTCACCGGAGCGAGTGAGTTGCGCCATCAGCGCCTTGGTTTCGGGCACGACCTGAAAGCCCAGATCGGCAAAACGAGCGGCAAACCGGGCCACACGCAGCACCCGTAACGGATCTTCGGCAAACGCCACCGACACATGGCGCAGCTTTCGTTGCTGCAAATCGTCGCGACCGCCGTAAGGGTCAATCAAATCGCCGTTATCAGCGAGTGCCATGGCGTTGATGGTCAGATCGCGTCGTTCAAGATCGGACTCGACGGTGACGGACGCGTCGGTGTTGAACACAAAGCCATGATAACCAACACCTTGTTTGCGTTCGGTGCGGGCGAGCGCGTATTCGGCTTTGGTTTGTGGATGCAAAAACACCGGAAAATCGCGGCCCACCGGCGTAAAACCTTGCGCCAGCATCTGTTCCGGTGTGGCGCCCACGACCACATAGTCGCGTTCATGAACGGGCAAGCCCAGCAGTTGATCGCGGACGGCGCCGCCAACAAGATAAATTTGCATAAGGGGAGTATATGACGATAATGCCCGCATCTTGCCTGACCTCAACGCCGTGATCCATCACTAGTCCCTGCCATGTACCACCAACACTACGGCTTAAATAGCGCACCGTTTTCGATCGCGCCCGATCCGCGTTTTCTCTATATGAGCGAGCGCCATCGTGAAGCGCTCGCCCATTTGCTGCACGGTGTGTCGAGCGGTGGCGGGTTTATTTTGCTGACCGGCGAAGTCGGTACCGGCAAAACCACACTGTGTCGCTGCCTGTTGCAACAGCTGCCCGACAATGTGCGCCTCGCGTATGTGCTGAATCCGCGCGTGTCGCCTGTGGAATTACTGCAAACCATTTGTGATGAGCTGCGCATTGCACAGCCTGACGCCAAAAACTCAATCAAAGCATTAACCGATGCGATCACCGAACGTCTGATCGAAAATCATCGGCGCGGTTTAAACACGGTGTTGATGATTGACGAAGCGCAGCAATTGTCGACGGATTGTTTGGAACAAGTGCGCTTGTTGACCAATCTTGAAACCGATGAAAAAAAATTACTGCAGATCGTGCTGATTGGCCAACCCGAGTTGCAAGAAAAACTGGCCACGCAAGAATTGCGGCAACTGGCACAGCGCATTACGGCGCGCTATCACTTGCTGCCCTTGTCGCTCAATGAATCGGCCAGTTATGTTTTGCACCGTTTGCAATTGGCGGGTTTAAATCGTTCGCCGTTTACCAACGCGGCACTGCGCGCTTTGCATCGTTACAGTGGCGGCATTCCGCGTTTAATTAACACGATCAGTGAGCGCGCATTGTTGGCCGGATTCGCGCGCAGCCGCGACACCATTAACGAAGCGATGATGCGTAACGCCGCCGCCGAAACCTTAGGAAACATCGAATTTTCGCGGCGACACGCACAGCAACGGTGGCCGCTGATTGCGGCCGGTGTTGTGGTGACGTTGGTCGTGCTAACAACCATGGTGTTGTGGCCCAAAAACAACGCCGTTGCGCAACATGACAACACACCTGTCGCGGAAGTGGCCGCGCCGGTCGCCGCGCCCACGGTGCCAGCCGAGGTGACAACGGACAGCGAAAACGAACGCGATCAGCTGGCGGATGCGGTGCTCGGTGAACAAGCGCCTGATCGGCGTGGTGATGAAGCCGCCCGTGTGTTATTGCAATTGTGGCAGCACGACTTTGTCGCCACTCGTGATGGCAGCTGGTGTCAATTTGCGTTGAGCAAAATGCTCAAATGCGAAACCGGTTTTGCCGATTTTACGCAAATGATCGCGATGAACATGCCGATGATGGTGCGTTTGCAAACGCCGGCACGTGGACCGTTTTATGTCACGGTGACGGCCATTCGCGGTGAACAAATTGTATTACGCATGGGCCGCCGTGAAGCGATCGTGCAGCGCGGCGATTTTGAACAGTTGTGGAGTGGTGAGTACACCTTGTTGTGGCGTCCGCCGTTTGACAATAAAAAGGCCTTAAGTGAAGGCAGCAGCGGCCCAACCGTCATGTGGCTGAGCACCGCGCTCGCGCAACACAGCGGCCGTAGCTTGGGCAATATCAGCGCACGTTTTGACGCGGATGTCAGCGAACAAGTGAAACAATTTCAGCAACAGTATGCGCTGATCGCCGATGGTGTCGTGGGCACACAAACCTTGATCGCGCTCAGCAGTCGTCAGCCCGGCCCACAACCACGCTTGGATGGAGTCAGTTTGCGATGAGTTATTTACTTGAAGCCCTGCAAAAATCGCAAAAAGAACGCGAGCAAAATGTACCGGGTATTCAAACGCCGGCCTTGCAAGTCGAAGTGCCGGACGAAGCGCCACGCTCACCGTGGATTTATATTGCGATCGCCGCCTTGGCGATCAACACGGTATTGATCGTGTATTTATTGTTGCGCCCCAATGAACCGGTCGCGGTTGTCAGTGAACCCAGTGCGGCGCAAACACCTGTGGCATCAACCTCAGCGGTTTCACCGAGCTCAACGGTTTCAACGATCTCAACGGTTTCACCGGCGCCGCCAACACCCAGCACCAGCGCAGCCGATCGTGTGCAGGTTCGCGATCTGGATGCGCTACCAAGCGACGCATCGTCACATGAAACCATATCACGTGAATCGACGCCGCTTGACGCGACACCACGAGTGGTAACGCGCGAAATTGACACAACCACCGCACCGACAATGCCCACCGTTATGGCTGCCGATGCTGCCAGCCAAAACAATGCAGCGATAACACCGGCACCAGCAAACAACAGTGAACAAGTTATCGACGTCGATCTGTTCTCGGTGCCCACCGTGAATCAGCTGGCGAACGAGATCCGTCAGCAATTGCCGGCGCTCGAAATGAATTCCCACATCTATGCGCCTAATGAAAAAGACAGTTTTGTCATGATCAACGGTATCAGTTTAACGCCCGGCATGATGCTGATGCCCAATCTGAAATTGCTCGCCATCACTGCTGATGGCGCTGTACTACAATTCAGCGAACATAAGTTTTTATTGCCTGCGCTAAGCAGCTTTAAGCCCTAATTGAGTTGTCGTTCCTGCTTGCGCGGGAACGACATCATACGAACATTTCAGAGCCCTTTATGACCGAGCACGACCCCAATCCGGACAGCGAAATATGCGCGCATTGTTACAAAATCAAGCCGCTGTGTTTCTGCGCCGACTTGCCGACACACGACAATCACATTCCGGTCGTTATCCTGCAGCATCCGCAAGAGCCGGACAAAGAACTCGGCAGCGCGCGCCTCGCCAACATTGTGCTGAAAAATTCGGTGCTGCGTACTGGCTTGTCGAGTGCAAATTTAAAAACGATCGTGGGTTATGAAACCGATCCGAGCAAATGGATTGTGCTGTTTCTTGGCTCAAAGTACAAATTTCGTGAGATCCAACGCGAACAAAAACATTCCGATATTTATATCTTCGACAAGAAAGACGAAGAGATTGTGATGCCACTGGAAAGCATCAAAGGTGTTATCGCGATTGACGGTACCTGGGCACAAGCCAAGACATTGTGGTGGCGTAATCCTTGGCTGCTCAAATGTAAACGCGCCGTGATCAATCCGCGCCGTAAATCGTTATATGGCAATTTACGCCGTGAACCGCGCCCGGAATGTTTGTCGACCATTGAAACAATCGCCTACACGCTGGAAATTTTAGGCGAGCACGAATCGGTCACCAATGATTTGCTCAATACGTTTCAGATTTTGCTGAACAAATACAAAGACTACGCCAAGAATACTAATCGGGTCGCGAAATCGGGTGGACGACCACCGCAACATCGACGCGGTGGTAAGCCGGCGTATAAGAAACGTATTGCTCGCAAGTCAGAATAACCAGTACACAATTCGGGAAAACGGTTCCAGCAAACTGCTCACTTGATGTCATACAAATTGCAGACTCGTCACTTAGTGCACTAAGACAAAGTCGACATATAACGGGTAATTCCTGTGTCGCGTCCGTTCATACTTCGACAGGCTCAGCACGAACGGAGGATGGCATCTTGGTAAGTGTCGTTTTCCAGAAAACCAGCAGAATCGCGGTGTTGACAAACGTTGAGCAACGATGCTCATCAGAATACCGTTCGTGGTGAGCTCGTCGAACCATGAACGGGCGCTACACATCTAGCGACCATTTATTTCAGAACCAGTTCAAGGCAATCGTGACAAAGACCAAGAAAACGTTACTGGAAGCCTTTGAAAGACTCTATCACCTTACGAATATCGTCATCACTAATATCCAAATGAGTCACCAATCGAAGTCGGTATAAACCGGTCACCAGAATATTTTTTTCGGCCAGATACGTTTGCAAGTGTTTGGCTTTGCTTTCTTCGACGTCGATAAAGATCATATTGGTTTCAGGTGTGGAACATTTTATCCCGTCGATTTGACGTAATCCGTCAGCAAGCATTTTGGCGCGCCGGTGATCGTCGCTTAGACGCTCGACATGGTTTTCTAACGCATAAATGCCGGCGGCGGCCAAAATGCCGGCCTGACGCATGCCGCCGCCGACCATTTTGCGTAAGCGACGCGCTTTTTGAATGAAGTCTTTGTTGCCCAATAACACTGAACCGACGGGTGCGCCGAGACCCTTTGATAAACAGATCGACACACTGTCAAACGGCTTTAACATGGCGCGGGCATCGCCATTGCGGGCGACGACGGCGTTAAAAAATCGTGCGCCATCCAAATGAGTTTGCAAACCTTGGGCGTGGGCAAATGCACAGGTTTCTTCAATATAGGTTTGATTCATCACATTGCCGTGAAAGGTATTTTCCAATGCCAGCAATTTTGTGCGCGCAAAATGCGGATCATTGGGTTTGATCGCATTTTTGATTTTGTGCAACGGCAGGCTGCCATCACGATCTTGTTCCAGCGGTTGCGGTTGTATGCTGCCTAACACGGCGGCGCCGCCGCCTTCGTATTTATACGTGTGAGCATCCTGTCCCACGATGTATTCATCGCCGCGTTCACAATGCGACATCAACGCGAGCAAGTTTGATTGGGTGCCGCTGGCAACAAATAAGCCTGCCTCAAATCCCAGCCGCTCAGCCAGCATCGCTTGCAAACGGTTGACGGTGGGGTCATCACCAAATACATCGTCGCCGACAGCGGCACGACTCATGGCATCGCGCATGGCGGTGGTGGGACGGGTAACGGTATCGCTACGCAGATCGATCATGATGGGGCGGGGCAGTTAACGAACAGGTGCACATCGTGACATAAGGCGGCGCAGGGGTGAATGCGGCCAAAAAATGCACAAAGAAATGTGAGGGACTTGGCATTTGAGATGCGTTCGCTTACTTTGCGCGCCCCGGAGCGGAACTGGTCACACCATGTTCGCATAGTGAACAAGCCAAGTTGTCTGATCGATGCTGAGCTATCCCATTCTGGCCGCGACCAAAGTTGTTTCGAGTTTGCTTTACCGCTTCGAAACCCATTGGTTAAGCGACGAAAAATTTGAAGTCAGTGAGCAAGTGCGTTTGCTGGTGTTGTTGAATCACACGAGTTTATTTGAACCAGTATTTTTGCGCATTGCACCACATCGCCTCATGTGGCGCATTTCGCGTCGGCTTGTCATTCCTGTGGCGGACACAACGCTGCAACGCCCACTGGTCGGCAAAGTGTTGCGCAGCATTGTGCCTGGCACAGTGCCGATTACGCGCAAACGTGATGACAGCTGGCAGCAATTTCTTGAACATGTAAACGACGACACGATGGTCGCCATTTTGCCCGAAGGGCGCATGAAACGAATCAATGGTTTGGACAAAGAAGGCAAGCCGATGAAAGTGCGCGCCGGTGTTGCCGATCTGCTGAGTCGTTTGACGCAAGGTAAAATTTTGTTTGTCTACAGCGGTGGATTGCATCATGTGCAAGCGCCCGGTGATATTTATCCGAAGCTGTTCAAAAAAATAAAAGTCAATCTCGAAATGGTGGACATCGCTAAGTACAAAGCGGCGATGTTCGCTGAACAACATGCCGATTTTGTTATGAATGTGGTCAATGATATGGATCGGCGACTGCGTGAATTGGTGCCGTTCTGTGAGCAGCAACCCTGCAATCGCAGCTGATGCACTGTTTGTTATTTTGATTTGAACGAGACAAGCCATGACAAACGCGTTGCAACAGTATTTGGACCGCTATTTTGTCACCGCGAATGTATTGACCCAGCAAAATCACATTAGCCGCGAGCGATTGCAAGAACTGATTTCACGGCAATGGATCCCTGCTCCTTCTTATGTTGTTGAATCTAACGGCACCTTGCATTCGTGCGCATTTGGTGCGTTTGAACACTCTGACGCCGTAGCGGCTGATTATTTTGCACTCGCTACAACCGATTGGATTCAGTTAGTCGAACAGGATTGGCTGAACGGCCGCGATCCTGAGGAAAGCATTGCACAACAATATTGGCAAACGCTGACGAAGATCGATGCGGTTTTGATAGCTGAAAGTGATCTATTTTATCACGGGCAGTTGAGTCGCGAAAAAGCCGAGCAGTGGTTGCCCACCATTCGACGCCATTTTGTCAATGGCGTATTTGGCGTGTGTGTTGTTGAACCGCGTTCGTTATTGCCGATTTTGCGCAAAGAGTTGGCGCAAGCCGCACTGACACGACTAACCGAAAATGGTCAGAAGAAACAATTCAGCGACAACGAGAAAGTACGGCTGAAACCGATTATGACGATTTACGATCAGGTCTGTATGCCGTTTTCGCCGTTGGAATACCCGCGTTGCAGTCGCAAGCGGTTGTTAGATGATTTGCGAGCGATTGTTTTTTCGCAATGCAGATAAGGCTGGAAAGCAAAGGCTAAAGACTTCTCCTCACCCCAACCCTCTCCTCGTAAACGAGGAGAGGGAGCAAAAGAACTTCTTCTCCTTTCAAAGGGAGAAGGTTAGGACGCCCGAAAGGAAGCACTCTTGGGGTGTGAGGGATGGTTTAACATGTGTCGACATCAATTTCTACAGATAAAAAAAGGCGATCAAAATCGCCTTTTTTATCAATCAATTTACAACAATCAAATATCAATCACCCAACGACAACAATGTCGCATTGCCACCAACGGCAGCGATATTGTTTGATACGGTGCGCTCAGTCGCAAAGCGGTGCAGATAGTGAGGGCCGCCCGCTTTCGGACCGGTACCCGACAGGCCTTGACCACCGAACGGTTGCACACCGACAACGGCGCCGATCATATTGCGGTTGATATACACATTACCGACACGCGCGCGACGCGCGATATATTGCGCGCTGCTTTCTATGCGAGTGTGAATACCCAGTGTCAAGCCATAGCCGTAGTTATTGATGCTATCGATAACGGCGTCGAGCTCATCCGAGGCGTAGCGAATGATGTGAACGATAGGGCCAAAGTTTTCTTGTTTGAGATCACTGATCGCACCGATTTCAAACGCAATAGGAGCCACGAAATAACCCTTGTCCATGTCGTGTGGCAATTTGGCGGCGGCGATGAATTTTTTGGTTGCACGCATGTTGTCGATATGCGCCAACAGGTCCTTTTTCGATGCGGCGTCAATGACCGGACCGATATCGGTGGTGATGTCCATTGGATCGCCGAGTTTCAATTCTTGCATTGCGCCTTGCATCACTTCGATGACGCGATCAGCAATCTCGTTTTGCAGGAACAACACGCGCAATGCTGAGCAGCGTTGGCCAGCCGATGTGAACGCCGAGCGAATGACATCCGATACCACTTGTTCAGCCAGTGCTGACGAATCAACGATCATGGCGTTTTGACCGCCAGTTTCAGCAATCAATGACGCAATCGGTGCATTACGTGCGGCCAATGTGCGGTTGATTTGCCAGGCGGTTTCGGTTGAGCCGGTAAACGCCACGCCTGCGATGCGCGGATCGGCCGTCAATACCGGTGACAATTCAGCGCCACTGCCGGGCAAGAAATGCAGCACTTCATTGGGTACGCCAGCTTGCAACATTAACTGCACAGCGCGGAACGCGATCAAACTTGTTTGACCGGCCGGTTTTGCCAACACCGCATTACCGGCTGCCAATGCTGCCGTCACTTGGCCAGCAAAAATCGCAAGCGGAAAATTCCATGGCGCGATACAGGCGAACACGCCGCGACCATCCAGGAACAACTCATTCTTTTCACCCGTGGGTCCTGGCAACGTTACCGGTTGCGCAAAATCCGCGCGCGCACGCTCGGCGTAATAACGACAGAAATCGACCGCTTCACGCACTTCATCAATACCGTCTTGCAGGGTTTTGCCGGCCTCGCGTGTGCACAGCGCGATCAGTTCGTGTTTATGGCTTTCAAACAGATCGGCAATGTGATCGAGAATTTGTGCACGTTTGTCGGCTGGTGTTGCATTCCACCCCGGTTGTGCTTTGTAGGCAATTTCCAAAGCCTTTTCAGCTTGTGCGCGATTGGCACGCACAACGCTTCCGACTACTTCATCGGGGTTGGCTGGATTGACGACCGGCTTTTTGTCACCGCTCAATTGTTCGCCATTGATAATCGGGCCGCCGTGCCATTGTGTGGCTTTGTGCGCATTCACGCCGGCCACAAATGGTTCGACTTGCGCGCGAATGTTCAAATTGGTTCCTGACGAATTCATGCGAGCTGCTCCAAAAAGTTGTGGTGGCAAAGGAATACGGTTGTTGTGCAAAGTGGGGTAAGACAGCAGCGTGCTGACCGGGTGTTTAACAAGTTGAGCGCTCGGTGTGGCTTCATCCACTAACTGATGTACAAATGATGTGTTGGCGCCGTTTTCAAGCAAGCGACGCACTAGGTAGGGCAACAGATCTTTGTGGGCACCGACGGGGGCGTACACGCGGCAATAAATGTCGGGGTGTTGCGCGATCAGTGTGTCGTACAACGCTTCGCCCATGCCGTGCAATCGTTGAAACTCAAATTGTTTTTCGTTGCCAGCCATACCTAGGATTGCATTAACGGTTTGTGCATTGTGCGTCGCGAATTGCGGGAAAAAATCTTTCGTATTGGCAAGCAAGAATTTGGCGCAAGCCAAATAGGAAACGTCTGTCGCTGCTTTGCGGGTGTAAACCGGGTACGAACTATGGCCGGCAATTTGTGACCATTTGATTTCGGAATCCCAGTAGGCACCTTTCACCAAACGCAAGGGCAATTGTTTGCCCAAGTCGCGAGCTAATTGACGCAAGAAACCTAAAACGGGCAGCGCACGTTTGGAGTAAGCCTGCACGACCAAACCAAACCCATTCCAGCCTTTGGTCGCGTCATGGCGCAGCACTGCTTCGATCACATCGAGTGACAATTCCAGACGATCGGCTTCTTCGGCATCGATATTGATAAATACATTCAGCTTGCGTGCTTCGGTGGCCAGATCAATCAGCGTGTCGACCATTTCGCGCAGTACGCGTTCTTTTTTACTGACTTCATAACGTGGATGCAGCGCTGACAATTTAATTGAAATGCTCGCGGGCGGAACACGCTCGGGACGCGGCGTCGCACCAATTGCGCGAATCGCGGCACGATAGCTTTCGCGATAACGAATGGCGTCTTCGTGTGTGAACGCGGCTTCGCCGAGCATATCGTAAGAATGCGTGTAACCACGTGGATTGTCTTTTTGTGCGCGCTCAATCGCTTCGTCAATTGTACGTCCCAGCACAAATTGCTTGCCCATCATCTTCATGGCTTGATTCAAGCTTTGACGCACAATGGGTTCGCCACAGCTTTGAATCAAACGTTTCAACAGATTGGCCGGTTGACCGTCAACGTCGTCACTCAATGTCATCACTTTGCCGGTGAGCATTAGCGCCCAGGTCGAGGCATTAACGAGCAGCGAATCGCTTTGGCCAACGTGTTTTTCCCAATCGGCGACGCGCAATTTATCGGCGATCAGTTTGTTGGCGACCTCGGCGTCTGGAATGCGTAGCAACGCCTCGGCCAAACACATCAAGATCACACCTTCTTGTGTGCTCAACGAATACTGCTGCAGAAACGCTTCAACGCCTTGTTTGTCGCGATTGCGGCTGCGCACTTCTTCCACAAACTCAACCGACGCTTTCGTTACGGCAGCGATTTGTTCATCATTAAAATTGAGTAGCGCCAACAGCTCGGTCAGGTAGCTGCTTTCGTCCACGTTGTAATTGGCCGTGATGAGCTCACGCCATTGCGACAAGGACATACTTTCATAAGCCGGTGCGAACACCTGGCGGGCGGGAAACATGCGTACCTCCGGGGCGGGACGAAGGCCATAAACAAAGTGATCAAGTATGGCCTGATTTGCGGCGCGTATTGTGCGGATGGAAGTCGCCGCTGACTTGTAGCCGGGGATCGGTGTTCACGCCGTGCCCATACAAGGCCTACAAAAGTTGCTTGGCAAATGACGAAAACCGCTATAACAATGCCTAAAGTCTTGAAATAACAACGATTCCGCCCATGACCGTCGACATCGCCAAACTGCGCAGTGAGTTTTTCCGTAGCCTCGCGACCCCCACCTACATCGAGTCGCTGCTCGATCCGGTCAGTGACATCGTGTTTGCACTGAAAACCCGCGACGGCATCTACCTGTCCGTTAACGAAGCCTGGGTCAAGCGTTGTGGCCTCAAACACAAGTCCGAGGCGCTGGGCCGTATTGCCCGCGACTTGTTTCCGCCCCATATGGCCGCCCGTTACGAAGCGCAGGACAAAAAACTGCTGTCGACCGGGATGCCGATCATCGATTCGCTCGATTTGATTGTAATGGCCGATGGCAAGGCCGGCTGGTGTTTGTCCAACAAGGTGCCGTTACTCGATGACAAGAAAAAGATCATCGGTATCGCGACGTTTTCAAAAGATCTGGTTGAGCCGAGCCGCTCAGGGTTAATCGACGCCGCGTTTGCTGAAGTGATCGATTACATTCAGTCGCATTATGACGAACAAATGCGTATCGAAACCTTGGCTAAAAAAGCCGGTTTAACCGCGTCGCAATTTGAACGCCGCATGAAACGTGTGTTTCATATTTCCTGTGCGCAATTTATTACCAAAACGCGCATAGATGCCGCGCTGCAAGCGTTGATCAACACCGATATTCCGGCCGGCCAAATTGCGATGGATTGTGGTTGGTATGATCATGCAGCGTTTTCGCGACAGTTTAAGCAGGTGACGGGATTGACGCCGAGTGAGTTTCGGCAGTTGTCGGGGAAGTGGAAGGCGTAAATATACAAGTAGTAGTTGCATTACCACAGTTCATTTTATAAGGGGTTAAATTATGTTTCGTTTTCTCTATATTCTGTCTTTATTCAGTTTCTCTGTATTTGCAGCAAAGCCAATTGACCTTGCTCAAAATACTCAATGGGTTTTGCAGCCAACTAATTCTCGTGTGCAATTTGTTTGGTTGATTCCGACAAAATATTGGGAAATTTCTTTTGCTGAGGGAAATGTCAGCGACGCAGAGAAAAATAAAATGCTTAACGTGATTGATAAGTACACGTTATTTGCGGTTGCGGACCTGACCATTGGAATGGCCGGAATTCCAACAGGCCTTGATGAGTTAGCAATCAAGGAAAAGTTGATTCTTCGCGATACAAAAGGTAAACCGGTGGCTCCTCTGGCTTTGAAAGAGCAGGAGCAGGACTTGCGCTCGTTATTGGATGTCATGAAACCAATTTTCAAAAATATGGTCGGTGCGATGGGAGAACAAATGCAATTTATTGTTTATCCCGGTTTTGATGTTGAGGGAACCCGTGTTTTCGATTTTAATTCAAATGGAATCGTAAGATTTGAGTATGACAAACAGACGTTCTCAGTGCGGACGCCATTGGCCGGATTGTTAGAAAAGAAAACGGATAAAGAAACTGGTGAAAAATTCCCCGGGAACTACTTATTTAATCCCTATTCAGGAAGAGCTCTTGACTAAGTAGGCAGATGAATGTGGCATGATTCGCAGCTTCTGCCTGACTCATTTCATGCCACTATTTCAATTCCACCATCGGCCACCGTGCCCGCGCATCAATCGCCATCGATTCGCGATCACCGCGTTGCAAACGCAAACATCCTGCCAGCGCGATCATCGCGCCGTTATCACCACAATATCGCAGTGCAGGATAAAACGCTTTTCCACCACGTTTTTGCATCAGTTTGGCCATGCGTTCGCGCAATTCCAGATTGGCACTGACGCCGCCGGCGATGACGAGTTGTTTCATGCCGGTTTGTTTTAGGGCTTTTTCGCATTTGCCGACCAGCACGTCGACGATCGCGCGTTGAAATTCAATTGCAATATCGGCGATGGCTTGTTCGGATTTGTCGCAACTTTCCCAGGCCAATAAACCAGCGGTTTTTAAACCGGAAAAACTGAAATCGAGGTTGGGGCGATCCATCATTGGGCGTGGGAATTGATACAGGCCGGGGCGACCAGTGAGGGCGCGTTTGGCCAAATGGGCTCCGCCGGGGTAGCCAAGGCCCATCAGTTTGGCGGTCTTGTCGAAGCATTCGCCGGCGGCGTCGTCGAGTGATTCGCCGAGCATCTTGTAGTGACCGATGCCGTTTACTTCCACAATTTGGGTATGGCCGCCGGACACCAGCAGGGCCAAAAAAGGAAACGTTGGCTTGTCGGCTTCTAATAACGGAGCGAGCAGATGGCCTTCCATATGGTGGACGCCGATGGCCGGTACATTCCATGCGTAGGCGAGGCTGCGGCCGATACAGGCACCGACTAGCAGGGCGCCAATGAGGCCGGGACCGGCGGTGTAGGCGACGCCATCGATCTCACTTTTTTTTAGTCCGGCTTTCTCAAGTACTTCATTTATAAGGGGTAATGTCTTGCGCACATGGTCGCGAGAGGCGAGTTCAGGTACCACGCCGCCGTATTCGGCATGCAACGGGATCTGAGTGTAAATGGCGTCAGCCAACAAGCCGCGGTTACTGTCATAGACGGCGATACCGGTCTCGTCGCAGGAAGATTCGATGCCTAATACGCGCATAGGGCTCAACTAAGGTGCCAATGGGATCGCAGGCCGCATGATATCTGGCTGATCGATCATTTGCATTGGGGCAGGGGCTTGATTAGAATGCACGCCCTTTCGTGAGCAGGCCCGCATTCACGGAAGCCGAAATTCACTAGCGAGTTCAAGTAATGCCTAACGTAAAATTGAAAGAAAACGAACCATTTGACGTAGCTCTGCGTCGCTTCAAACGCGCTTGCGAAAAAGCCGGCACGCTGGCTGAAGTCCGCGCCCGTGAAGCGTACGAAAAGCCCACTACTGAGCGTAAACGCAAAAAGGCAGCTGCCGTTAAGCGTTACCAAAAGAAATTGCAACGCGAAACCATTCGTAAAGAACGTCTGTACTAATCGCGTTTTCCTGCGCCAGCCTGACTAAACGGACACCATCATGGATCTTCGCTCCCGTATTACGGAAGACATGAAGAGCGCGATGAAGGCGCAGGATAAAGCTCGTCTCGCGACGATTCGTCTGCTCCTTTCGGACATCAAAAAGCAAGAAGTCGACAACCGCATCACGTTAGATGACGCGGCCGTGCTTGCGGTGATCGAAAAGATGGTCAAACAACGTCGCGAATCAATCAAGCAGTACGAGGCCGGCGGCCGTCCTGAACTCGCTGCGGCTGAAAACGCCGAAATTCTCGTACTGCAAGATTACCTTCCTGCGGCGTTGTCCGAAGCCGAAATCTCTGCGTTAATCACCAAAGCCATTACCGAAACCGCTGCCGCAACGATCAAAGACATGGGCAAGGTAATGAACTGGTTAAAGCCCCAAATCGCTGGTCGAGCCGATCCCGCCGTGGTTTCTGGCCTGATCAAAAGCAAATTGTCCGCTTAATTTCTAAACGATTGAGTCTTTGCACTCGATTTAGCTGCCCGCTATTCCTGACATATCAAAAATATTTTGCTTGCTGATGCATATTCTTGCGTCTTCGCGACTTGTTTTGCGCTTTTAATTCACCCTAGTATGCGCATGAGGGTGGCCCGCGGCAGACGGGTCAGCAGTCCCGACACAAAAGCAAACTAAAACAGGACTCACAACATGCGTAAGAACATCCGGAGACCCGGTGCGTGGCCGGTATTTGCTCTATCCACGATAACCCTGGCTGTCAGTTCCTCTCTTTACGCCGCAGAAGGCGAAGGCGACACCAATAAAGATCAAGAAGAAGCTGAATCCGTTGTCGTTGTGGGTTCGCGTGCAGCCCCTCGTTCGGTGACGGAATCCTCAGTACCGGTTGACGTCATTTCATCGAAAGAACTCGATCGCAGTGGCGCCAGCAATATGAGCGATTTAATCGCAAATGCAGTGCCCTCGTTCAACGTCAATACCCAACCGATCAGCGACGCCGCCACCTTGGTGCGTCCGGCTAACTTGCGTGGTTTACCACCTGACAATACCTTGATCTTGGTGAATGGCAAACGTCGTCATCGTTCATCCGTCATCACGTTTTTAGGTGGTGGCTTGTCAGATGGATCACACGGTCCGGATCTGGGCGTGATTCCGACCAACGCGTTAAAACAAGTTGAAGTGTTGCGTGATGGTGCCGCCGCACAATACGGTTCTGATGCCATCGCTGGCGTGTTGAACTTTGTGCTGAAAGATGACAATAACGGTGGCTCGGCAGGTGTTCGCTGGGGTCAATATTACGAAGGCGATGGTGATTCACTGCGTATTTCGGCAAACGCGGGATTTGCGCCGACGGACAACAGTTTTATCAATGTTAGTCTGGAAATGAAAAATAGCGACGCAACTGATCGCAGTGTGCAGCGCAACGATGCAAAAGCTCTGATTGAGGCTGGTTATCCAGTAAAAGATCCCGCGCAAGTGTGGGGTTCACCCGAAGTTAAAGATGACTACACGTTATTTTTTAATTCGGGTTTGGACTTAGGGGCTTCTTCTCATCTGTACGCGTTTGGCAACGTTTCTTCGCGCGAAATTGAAGGTGGATTTTTCTTTCGCGATCCGACGAAACGACATGGCGTGTTCACTGTGGATGAAGGTGAAACGTTATTGATCGCTGATAGGACTGGTGCAGGTGGTTGTGGATCCATCGATCTCCGCCGCCAGTTGGACGCTGATCCGGAGTTGGATTTGCGTCAATTTGGCGATGTTATGGCAGAAGTCAACGCGTTACCGAGTAACTGCTTTACGTTCTTGAGCCAATTTCCCGGCGGTTTTACACCTCGATTTGGTGGCACAGTTGAAGACAGTTCAATTGTATTTGGCACCAGTGGTGAATTTGCGGGAGCATGGACCTACGATTTCAGCTATACGCGCGGTCAGAATAAATCTGAGTTCGTCATTATGAATACAGTCAATGCTGCCTATAACGCAGCGGTTGGCCCCGGCGCTCAAACTGAATTTAGTCCTGGTGGTTACGAACAAATTGAGCAATACCTGAATGCCGATTTCAGCAAAGAGTTTCGTGGGTTGACGATTGCGACAGGCCTTGAGTTTCGTCGTGAAAGTTTTGAAACGATGCAAGGCGAGTACGCTTCGTGGGCAACGCCAGTGCCGATCATAGAACAAGGTTTTGGTGTTGGTTCCAATGGATTCCCAGGATTTGCGCCACGAATGGCGGGCAAATGGAGCCGCAACAACTGGGCAGCATATCTGGACATGGAAAAAGACATTGCTGACGAAGCCACGATTGGTTTGGCCTTGCGCACCGAAGATTATCAGGATTTTGGATCAACGTTTGATTACAAGCTCAGCGCTTTGATTCATCTAGATGATGCATGGGCAGTGCGCGCGTCGATGAGCACCGGTTTCCGTGCGCCCACGGTCGGCCAAACCAATGTCGTTAACGTGACAACTCAATTTGTAGCAGGGCAAGGTTTGGTCGATCAAGCAACACTGCCAGCATCAGATCCGATCGCAGAGTTGAAAGGTGCCGAAGCATTGGCGCCAGAAGAATCCAATTCGCAAACAATAGGTTTGGTCGGTGAGTTGGGTGATTTTTACGTCACGATTGATTGGTACGAGATCGAAGTTTACAACCGGATTGCGCAAAGCTCGGCTAAAACCCTGACACCGCAAGACATCGCCGATTTGATTGCGCGCGGTATAACCGATGCAGCCAGTTTTTCCTCGGTGACGTTCTTCACAAATGATTTTGATACGACAACCAAGGGTATGGACATCGTCATCAACTATTCAACTGAATGGTTCGGCGCTCCAACCAAACTAGCATGGTTGACCAACTACACTGAAACGACGGTTGATGAATTTGATTCCGAAATTATTTCATCCACACGATTGCGTCAGTTGGAGGAAAATTTGCCTAAAGTGCGCAGTTCATTCAGTGCGACACAAGACTACGGTGATTTGTCAGCATTGTTCCGAGTCAATTACTACGGCAAATACTTCGAAGCACATTTGGACGATGAAGCTTTCCCGATTAATGCCGGCGCGGAGTTTACCGTCGATGTTGAGTTCCAATATGACGTCACAGATGCTATGCAGCTGAAATTTGGTGTGCAAAATCTGTTTGATGAATATCCGGATGAAACGCCGGTTATCCAAACGGCGGATGGGCCACTGGATTTGGGAGCCGATGTCGCCGGTGCTAGATATCCCACAACATCACCAATGGGCTTCAACGGTGGCTTCTACTATTTGGAAGCCAACTACGCTTGGTAAGTTAAGCGACAGCTCAAAAAAGGCGCAGCAATGCGCCTTTTTTTATGTCCTGACGGTAGAACCGCTACAATAGCAGCATGAGCACTGGTCGCATTCCGCGCGAATTCATTGACGATTTATTAACCCGCGTCGACATCATCGACGTGATTGGGCGGCGCATTCCTTTAAAAAAGAAGGGCAAGGATTTTTGGGCCTGCTGCCCGTTCCATGGTGAAAAAACGGCCTCGTTCTCGGTGTCGCAACCGAAGCAGTTTTACAAATGTTTTGGTTGCGGTGTGGCGGGAAATGCGGTTGGTTTTTTGATGGAATACGATCGTTGTGATTTTGTCACGGCGATTGAAACGCTGGCGGATATCGCCGGTGTTGAGGTGCCACGAGAACAGGGTAGCGATCCGCAAGCCGCGTTGCGAGCCGAGTTGTATCAACTGCTCGCCGAAGTCAGCCTATTCTTTCAACAGCAATTACGCGAAGAAAGTGGTGCCGCCGCGGTGGCCTATTTAAAAAAACGCGGTGTCAGTGGTGAGATCGCCAAAAAATTTGGCCTTGGATTTGCGCCCAATGCTTGGGATGCGGTGCTGAAAAAATTTGGCCACACGGATAAACAACGTGACTTGCTGGTGCAGGCTGGTTTATTGAGCAAAAAAGACGGCGGAAAAATTTACGATTTTTTCCGTGAACGCGTGATGTTTCCGGTGCGTGATGCACGCGGCCGTACGATCGCTTTTGGTGGGCGCGTATTGGATCAGGGAGAGCCAAAATATTTGAACTCACCGGAGACGCCGGTGTTTCAAAAAGGCCACGAACTCTACGGTTTGTTTGAAGCCAAGCAAGAACGCCATGCGCTCAACGAACGTGTGATTTTGGTTGAAGGCTATATGGATGTGGTTGCACTGGCGCAGCACGGCGTTTTTAACGCCGTGGCGGCATTGGGCACCGCCGCCACCAAATCGCATCTCGAAACCCTATTTAAAATTTGCCCCGAAATTGTCTGCTGTTTCGATGGCGACAAAGCGGGCCGTGGCGCGGCGTGGCGTGCGTTAAATCACGCACTGGCATTGCAACGTGAAGGTCGCCAAGTCAAATTCTTGTTTTTGCCGGAGGGTGAAGATCCGGACAGTTTGGTGCGACAAGAAGGCCACGAAAAATTTAACGATCGCATTAAGAATCAGAGCGCCAGTTTGTCGCAATATTTGTTTGATGAGTTGTCGCGTCAAACGGATATGCACACGGCTGACGGTCGCGCCCGTTTGGCGGCCTTGGTCAAACCGCTGTTAGCGCAAGTGGATGATCCGATCTTCAAATCACTGCTCGAACAGGAACTCGAAACGCGCATCGGTTTGCGCCGCGAACCGGTGACCGTAGCACCAGCTCAAAAAACGTCGGTGAAAGTGATTCGTCGCACTCCCGTGCCGTTGACGATGAATCCGATGCGAACCGTGATCGCGTTGTTGCTGCAATTTCCCTCACTGCATCATCATTTGTCGATGACGGTGTTGCACGAAATTCATGAAGCGCCCGGCGCGGATCTGTTGCATGAGTTATGCGCGCATTTGCACGATCACATCGGCATCAATACCGGGCGTGTGTTGGCGAATTTTCAGGAACATGCGCAAGCGCCGTTATTAAGTCAGTTGGCGGCATGGGAGCATCAATTGTTGAAAGACGATGGTGAGCCGGATTTGGCGCGCATCGAACAAACGTTCGCTGACAATCTGCGCCGAGTCGTCAACACGGTGGATAACGCATCGTTGCTGGTCGACGCACAAACCCTTGCCGAGCGCATTGCCAGTGGTAGGGCAACCCCCGAAGAAAAGGCAGAATTTGCCCGCCGACTGCGCGAAAAACGTTAAGCAGGCCTGGTAAACCGTACTATTTTGTCCGGCGCCCTTGGCTTTCACCCAAGCATCCCCATCTGGCGGGACTCAACTAAGCTTGTGCATTAGCGGAGCTTGGTTAGAACCGCTATAATCTCGCCCTTTTTTCGCACCCCCTTTAAGCAGGTCGTCCAGCATGGCATCGAATGAGCAGCTTCCCCCCGAAGAAAATGCCCAGCAGTCGCAGTTAAAACTGCTGATCGCGCGTGGTAAGGAGCAGGGTTACCTCACGTTTGCCGAAGTCAATGATTTCCTGCCGCCGGACATTATCGATCCGGAACAAGTTGACGAAATTATTCGCATTATCAACGACATGGGTATCCAGGTGTTCGAAACCGCACCGGATCAGGATCAGCTCACCATGTCGGACGCTACGCCGGTTGCCGACGACGATGTCGCCGAAGAAGCCGCGCAAGTGCTGGCCAGCCTCGATGGCGAAGTCGGTCGCACCACCGACCCCGTCCGTATGTATATGCGCGAAATGGGTACGGTGGAACTGCTGACCCGCGAAGGCGAAATCGAGATCGCGAAGCGTATCGAAGAAGGTCTGCGTGAAGTGTTGATGGCCGTTGCCGAGTACCCGGCGTCGGCGCAATACCTGATGGACGAGTTTGATCGCTTCTTGGCCGGTGAAATGCGTTTGGCCGACATCATTGCCGGTTTTAATGATCCAAATGCCGAAGCCGACGCGTTGACGGCCGCCGCCCACATTGGTTCTGAACTCGACGAAGCCAGCCTCAATGAAGAAGATGAGGAAAGTGGCGACGGTGACGGTGACAGCGAAGAAGAAGAAAACACCGGTCCAGATCCGGAAGAAGCCAAACTGCGCTTCAACGAATTGCGCGAAAAATACGAAGCGGTGATGGCGGTACTGTCGAAAAACGGTCGCCAACACAAAGCCACACGCGTCGCACTCGAAGAATTGGGTCAGCAATTCCTGATCCTAAAGCTGGTGCCAAAACAGTTCGACCGTCTGGTGGCGCGTATGCGCAAGCTGATGGACACCGTGCGCACGCAAGAGCGTTTGATTTTGCGTTTGTCGTGCGACAAAGCCGAAATGCCGAAGAAAGAATTTATCGCGTCTTTCCCCGGCAATGAAACCAATTTGAAGTGGATCGACAAGCACCTCAAGAGCAAAGCACCGTATCGCGATAAGCTCGAAGCGTTTGCCGAAGACATTTTGCGCGCACAAAAGAAATTGCAGTCGATTGAAAGTGAATCGCATCTGTCAATTTCCGACATTAAAGAGCTGAATCGGCAAATGTCGATCGGTGAAGCGAAAGCTCGCCGCGCCAAAAAAGAAATGGTCGAAGCCAACTTGCGCTTGGTGATCTCGATCGCGAAAAAATACACGAACCGTGGCTTGCAATTCCTCGACCTGATCCAGGAAGGCAATATCGGTTTGATGAAAGCGGTGGATAAATTCGAATACCGCCGTGGTTACAAATTCTCAACGTACGCCACTTGGTGGATCCGTCAGGCGATCACGCGTTCGATTGCGGACCAAGCCCGCACGATCCGTATTCCGGTGCATATGATCGAAACGATCAATAAAATGAATCGTATTTCGCGCCAAATGTTGCAGGAAATGGGCCGCGAACCGACGCCGGATGAACTGGCTGAACGCATGCAAATGCCGGAAGACAAAGTTCGCAAAGTGCT
>JAYSCL010000031.1:0-44047 GCA_041914905.1 Enterobacterales bacterium | reverse complement strand
GGTGACAGCTTAAAAGCCGCCGAACAATTAAACGCAACCGTCGCCGATATGCGTTTTGTGAAACCGCTCGATGCAGACTTGATCCGCGAATTAGCGCAAACGCACGATCGCTTAATCACTGTCGAAGAGAACGCATTAATGGGCGGCGCCGGTTCCGCCGTCAGTGAATATGTAGCCGCCCACAATATTGCAATCACCCTCAAACATATCGCACTCGCCGATCACTTTATCGAACACGGCGACCCGATCAAACTGCGCGCCGAAAATGGTGTATCGGTGCAGGCGATTATCGACGCCGCTCAGTGAAAACTCTTGAATACCAGAGAAAGCTAACAAGGCACCCATTTTTCACTTATTCAACCTAGAAAAATGGGTGTCCTTGAAGCCTCGATGCCCCTGTTGCTGCGCAAGTTGTCCCCAAAAGTGAGCCGTACCACAAGCCTCCATGACCAGATGAACTGGCGCGTGTTCCGTCAGTTCGCGAATGAACTGAGCACGCGTCAGGCGCTTGCGCTGTACAATGTGTTGCTCGTCGTCAGCGAAGCTCAGTTGAAATACAGACTTTGCCAGATCTACCGCAATAGTCGTTACATTCGTACTCATGATGGACTCCTTATAACGATGATGATTGCACACACCGTTTTACTCCTCTTGGGAGAGGAGTCCATCCCATCATTCGAAACCGTTACGGGTCTTTGGCCTTAGGAAATGAGTCAACAACACCTAATCTACTCAGTCAAATTCGATGCACCTGGCCTATCCCGCGTCACAGCTTCAGTTCGAACTTTTTACGAAGTGGTGAATGCTAAGCGACATACCACTTACCCTGCCGCACGGATTTTGTGAAGCGAATCCGCTTAAACCGTCAATTCAAACTCAGAGTAGTCCAAATTCGAGACGCTTACCTTTGTTTGATGACGATGAACGAATAGGACAGTGTTCAGATCTATCAATTGCCAGAGCAATATGGAAAACTGGCCCCATCGGCCGTCAACAACATACTCCTTGCGCTTGTACATTGGTGAATGGATACCTTGTTAGCGATACCGTAAAGTCAAACGTTAGGTTTTTCATTGTTAAATGCATGGATGGCCTTTTTAACGTTTTTTATTTTTTTACTACCATTATGGGGTTAATGATGTTTAAAAATTTGCTCACTTTTCTTGTCATTACGGTTGGCCTACAAGCCTGTGGAACCATCGTATTCCATCCTCCTGTGCATGAATTGGGCGCTAACAAAGTGCCGGATGTTGCAGTTTCTGGTCAAATACAATTTGCGAATAAGCAAGAATCGGTAGAACCCGTCATACTTCATTCATATGGCGGTACCTCCTTGCAGTCAAACTACAATGAAGTGACAAAGACCTTGGTGACGCAAGCCACCTCTGAATTGGCGCGACACGGAAAAAATGCAAAGCAAGGCTCCGATAAAGTAATAGGCCTTAAAGTTACCAATTTGAACAGTCGGTACATCGCGTTCTTCTGGAAAGGAACCATGACTTTCACGGTAATGCTAGGGGATGCAGCGCCTTTTGAAATAACCGTTAATCACGGAACTGGAGCTGGTGCTCAACAAGATCTAAGCGGTTCAATCGCTGATGGCGTTGTGGCTCTGTTTCAAGACAGTCGTGTGCAAGAGTATTTGAGAAAATAGGATTATAAGGGTTCAATGCCTGACGGATCCCCAAGCCCCGGCAGCATCACGCGAACTGTTTCGTGTATTGCGCGATCTCGCGGCAGAATAACGGCCGCTGCAGCCGCAAGACAAACTTCAACATGATGCATTGAATCAGCGCAAAACCCCTATCAAGTTTTGCCGTAGCCTTTATGTAGCGTTAAGAGGCGGCACCGATCAATCAACAGTTTTGCTGGAAATGCTCGGTCTGCCTCGGCGCGCTTGCCCAACTTTGCAGCCTAGTTTCAATTCAATTTTTTCACGAAATTTTTCATTGCCAAGCGGCGTACCGATTTGCCATGCCGCGCGGATCTCGTTGAGTGATGCCTCTGCAAAAGTTTCTTTGAACAACGCGCGATAGTGCTCAGCACGGGCATCTGGATGACGCGCCAAGCCCGTGTACAACGGGTGCGGCGTCACCAGTTCATCCTCTTTGCCTTGTGGATTACAGCGATAGCTTGGCCAACGAAAATGGGCGGGCGATTTCACCACGTTGGCGCGCACCGGATTCAGCTCAATGTAACGCATGCAGTAAAACAAATAGCTGTCGGCATGCACCATGCTGGCTTTGTATCGGCTTTCCCACAAGGTGCCGCTGGTACCGTATTTTTCATGAATAAACGGCACATAATGCCGCCCAACAAATTGCATCAAGCGCGACATGCCTTCAGTGTCACTGGGTGTTAACAAAACGTGCACATGATTCCTCATCAACACATACGCATGCACCGCACAGCGATATCGTTTGGCACCGTCTTTTAGCCAGCTCAAATACGCCAAATAGTCTTCATCTTCGAAGAACACCGGCTCCCGGCTCAAGCCCCGCTGCACCACATGCATCGGCACTCCAGGCAGCACAAAACGAGGTTTCCTTGGCATAAAAAAGCCTCCGTTACACTTAGATAACGGAGGCTAACATTTCGACACCTCATCACTAAGTTGATTCTGTGATGAGGTGTTGCGTGATTCAAATTAGCGGCCGAAAAATGATTTTCGACGCACTGCGAGCAACAGCATGAATGTCGCAAATAAAGCAGTATTCATTGACCCGCCACCGCCACTACCACCGTCTGAGTTTTCTGGCTCCGGTTGCTGGCGCGTTGCATCCAGAGGGAATGCATCATTGGTGTCAGCAACTCCGTCACCATCATCATCCGTGTCGGCGTTGTTGCCAATTCCGTCATGATCGGTATCAATTGATTCTGCAGCGTTGAGCGGAAATGCATCAGATGCATCATTTACACCGTCACCATCATCATCGTTGTCTGCATTGTTACCAATTCCGTCGTGATCGGTGTCAACTGATTCTTCGGCGTTTAGTGGAAACGCATCGGTTGTGTCATTTACACCGTCACCATCATCATCGTTGTCAGAATTGTTACCAATTCCATCATGATCAGTATCAACTGATTCCGCAGCGTCAAGTGGAAATGCATCCGTAGCATCATTTACGCCATCACCATCATCATCGTTATCGGCATTGTTGCCAATATGATCATTATCGGTGTCAACGGTTTCGGTCGAATCCAACGGAAATGCATCCGTTGCATCATTTACACCATCGCCATCGTCGTCGTTATCAGCATTGTTGCCAATGCCATCGGTGTCGGTATCGACGGACTCGTTGGGGTTCAACGGAAAAGCATCGTTGCCATCGTCGACACCATCATTGTCGTCATCGGTGTCAGCGTTGTTACCAATACCGTCTTGGTCGCTATCAACATTTTCGTCAGGGTCAAATGGGAAAGCATCTGTTACATCAGGGGCGCCGTCATTGTCGTCGTCGCTGTCGCACGCATCGCCTTGCTGATCGTGGTCATTGTTCAGTTGATTGCCGTTCGCAAGCAATGGGCAGTTGTCGACACCATCCAAAATGGCATCACCGTCACTATCGGCATCAACACGAATATCAGCACTATCAGCACCCGCATTCAAACGATGCCATGCACTACGCGCAGACACCAAACGCGAACTGTTTGCTCGCAATGGTGCCGACAGAATGCGTGCACGCCATTTGTACATTGCAGAAGGTGTTGGCGTGGCAACATTTTCGGTTAATTGCACGACACCATCGGTGCCGGTATCTCGCCACTGTTCTGACACACTCAATGAGCATGCGGCGGAGGCAAAACTTGTCATCACCGGGCAGGTTTCGACTTGCAGTTTTACCTTCGCGCGACCACTCGTTGCATGCGCAAGCAAGTTAATACGAAATTGCTGGGCATTGTGCGACATCAATCCGTCGTACACCGGCAAATCGACGTTATCGCCTCTAAACTGATTCAACTTCCACGTGTAGCCGTCGGCACTGCTGTACACAAACCCCGCGCCTTCATTGCTTTCACCGCGATCATAATCAGGGGAACCAATCACAAGCTCCGCAAATCCGTCTCCATTGATGTCGCCAGCAGCGGCGACACTGGTTCCAAAATGGGCGTTATCCTGATTGATTTCTATCTGAGCTATTGCAGCACCAATTAAGCCATTGGCCTTGCCAGCAAAAACAAACACCACACCCTCATCGCTCTGCTGTTTATCGTACAGAGGACTGCCCACGATCAGATCGGCAAAACCATCTGAGTTTATATCGCCAGCACCTGCGACACTGGCACCAAATTGAGCAGAGACTTGCTCAACTTTTAATTGTGTTGCCGTGGCACTAGCAATAGCGATTGTGTTGCCGTAATAAACAAAAACACGACCTGCGTCGGCTTGCGTGTTGTCATACAAAGGAGCGCCGCTGGCAAAATCATCCAGACCATCTCCATTGATATCGCCTGCGCCTGCAACACTGGTTCCTAAACGAGCCTCGGCCTGATTGCTATCGAGCGTTGCGAAGATATTAGAGGCAAATACATTGGTATTGCCTAAGTAAACAAAAACCGCACCTTCGTCATTTTGGCCATTGTCAAAACTAGGACTACCGATCGCGATATCTGAGAGAGAATCGCCATTCACATCCCCCGCTTTCGCTACCGAAAAAGCAAATTGCGAATTGGCCTGATTACTTTCAAGGAAGTGCGCCGCGGTGGTATTGAACACGGATGAATGTCCCAAATAAATGAACGCTGCACCTTCATCTGTTTGCCCATGATCATAGGCTGGGCTACCCACAATGATGTCGGAGAATCCGTCACCATTCAGATCGCCCGCACTCGCGACGCTGAAACCAAACTGAGCATCAGCCTGATTACTTTCAAGCGACGCGAAAACCGTGCTGTTTATCCCCGAAGCACTACCCAAGTAAATGAACGCTGCACCTTCATTTTGTTCGCCGTGATCAAATCCGTCACTACCGACAATGATATCGGCATATCCGTCGCCATTGACATCACCAGCACCAGCGACGCTACGACCGAATGCCGCTTCGCTTTGGGTTCCATTTAATTGTGTAATTGCATTTGTCGCCAGGCCTGTATCCGATCCCAAATAGATGAATGCGGCACCACTATTGCCAAAACCGGTGTCGAAACCAGGGCTACCTAAAATAATATCGTTAAAACCATCTCCATTAATATCGCCAGCATTGGCAATACTGCTGCCCAATGCCGCGTCTACTTGGTTCGCATCAAAAATTGACGCTTGTTCCGTGTTCAAGCCGTTGGGGCCACCGCCGTAAATCTGAACTGATCCCTCTTGGATAAAATTTTGATTGTCCGCCGGATTCCCAACAACCAAATCGGCATATCCGTCGCCATTAAAATCGCCACCCGAAACGCTGCGGCCAAATTCTGAACTCGCTTTGTTGCCCTTCAACGTTGCCAAAGCCACCGTGCTTGCGCCATTGGCGTTACCGGCATAAATATAAACCGCTCCATCGTCGACTTCCGTGTTATCAAAATAGAAACTACCAACAGCAACATCGGCAAATCCATCGCCATTGACATCGCCAAGACCCTTTACACTAAAACCAAATTGGGAGTTTGTTTGCCCGCTGCCCACCTGCCAGGCAGCAGTTGTATTTAATCCTTGTTCACCACCCAGAAAAATAAACGCAGCACCTTCGTGGGTAGGTTCAAAACCGGATCCCGTGCTGCCTACAATTATGTCGGCATATCCGTCACCGTTTACGTCTCCGGCGCCCGCTACACTCATGCCGAAGTAGGCATCGTCCTGATTGGATTCAAGCGTTGTTGCGGCAGAAAAGTCGATGCCGTTGTCGCTGCCAAAGTAAACGAAAACCCTACCTTCGCGATTTTCGCCATGCGTAAACGTTGGGCTGCTGACAACAACGTCATCGAAACCATCTGCATTGATGTCACCAGCTCCGGCTACCTGACCACCGTAATAGGTCATCAGTAGGTTGTTTTCAAATTGAATTGACGAATTTAAGTCCAAGCCATTGGGACTTCCGAAATAAATGAAAACAGCGCCGGCATCCACATTATCTTCATTGTCAAAATCCGGGCTTCCGACGATGACATCGGCATACCCATCACCGTTTATATCACCCGCACCGGCGACTGACTCGCCGAACCCAGCACGAGCCTGATCACTTTCCACTTTGACATGTGGTGTGGTAACGATTCCATCGCGGCTGCCCAGATAAAGATACGCACCACCTTCTTTGTCTTGGCCATTGGAGTGCTGTGGCACACCAACAATAATGTCAGCAAAACCGTCGCCATTGACATCGCCCGCACCACTCACGGAATAACCTAAATAGGCTCCCCACTGATTACTTTCCAGGATGGTTGACGGCGTTGTGCTCAGTCCGGATTCGCTTCCATTGAAAACAAATGCCACGCCTTCTGATTCGGAACCGTTGTCATAGCCGAACGCGCCAACCACCAAATCATCAAAGCCGTCTCCATTCACATCACCAGCGTTTGCAGTGCTGAAACCAAACATGGCGTAAATCTGATTGCCTCGCAAAGTGAGATCCGAAGCCGTTGTCAAAATAGGATCGATAGTTATAGGGAAATGAGCATTAACGGTATCAACCACAATTGCAAAACTATCTCTGGCGATTTTTTTCAACGACGCAGGAAGTTCGTGCCCGGTGGCGTCAAACGCGTGAAGTTGGTTGTAGTCAAATCGGCGGCCATCAGCCGTTTCGAATCTCAGTCCATCGATTGTGTTATCGACCAGCGCACCATTCACACTGATCTGCATCGCTAATTGAGGATCACCCGATGTTTTTTTAACAATATATCCGTGTTCCAAGCCACTTGAACGATTCACAAACCATTCTACAACGCCATCGCCGTGATCCAGTTCAAAACGATTTTCATTGTGCGTGATCGATTGTGCCGATCGCACATGCCCGTTTGGTTTACCGACTCCAGAAAATTGCATGCGAAGGAGTGATTTTTCATTACCATCACGTTCATGAAGCTCAACGCCATTTTGGGAAAAATGCGCGCGAAATCCTTGCGCTCGATTGGGGGCTTGCAAAACACCGTCACGGTCAGAAATAAAATACTCACGAGCCGCGATTTCGCGTTGTGCGCCAGCCAACCAGCTTTGACTAACCTTACTGGCACTGTTGCTAGAGGCTTTATCCGCGCTAACGTCGCCTATCGTTTGATTCTGGTGGCGTGGCGTTTGCGAAGAGACGGAGGGTGAATGCAGAGAAACTAAATGTCCGGAAAAATAATAACCCGTTAAAGTAATCACAGTCAAAACGACCAACGCCGTCCTGAATTTCAGAAGCGATCTCATTGATAGATCCCCAAGTAGATCAAGTGCAAAAAGTAGCGCGCATCCGCCTAAGATGGATGGCTTTTGTCGGCCGTTCGCTGATTCTGATTGCTGGCGAACCAACACTCCCTGCTGTATAGCGGGACGAGGCTATACTACCGAGATAGCCCTACAGTTGACAGTATAATGAGGGGCGGGAAGCTAAGCACAATGAGGGAATTTACCCCCCCCCAGTGACGAAATGGCGAATCGTGTGTCTTGAACTCGTTCCTGGCTTTTGCCCCTGATGGAATATCGGATACATCGGTCTGGGGGTAATCCTTTACCGACACACAACAAAAGACGCATCTCCATTCAAACCGAATGGAGACGCAAATTCCTAACAAGCCTTATTTTAAATGCTTCTCAAAGAACGCCATTTCATGACCCTGTGCCAGTACGCGGTTGCCGCGTTTGCTGGTGCCGTGACCTTCGTCGGCGAACAAAATCAATTGCGAGGGAATGCCGCGTTTTTGCAAGGACTCGTGCATCAACAGTGCTTCGCCAACCGGTACGCGTGGATCGTTGACGCCTTGAATGATCAACAGCGGCGCTTTTAATCGATCGATATAACTTGTCGATGACAATTTGATTAGCGCGTCGCGATCTTTTACCGGATCGCCGTATTCACTGATGCGCAACGCGCGGCGATACGGCGCGGTGTTTTCGAGAAACGTGAGCAAATTGGCGATACCCACTTCGCTGACACCAGCATCATAGGTACCGGCAAAATACGTCATCGCCATCAGCGTTGAGTAACCACCGTAGCTGCCGCCGGCCACGCCGATTTTAGGCGTAACGCCGTTTACGGCAAACGCTTTTTTGACGTGCAAACCAGCGTCTTCAATATCGGTGATCACGTTCAATCGTTTGGGCCCGTTATCGGCGTCGAGCCAGGTTTTGCCGTAACCAGCCGAACCACGCACATTGGGCTGCACAAAAACAAAACCGGCATCAACATACAGTTGCGCATACGGTGCAAAACCGGGGCGGGATTGACCTTCGGGTCCGCCGTGAAATTCGACGACAACGGGACAGGTTTTTTCTTCACAGGCTTTCGAACGCCACACAAACATCGGGATCGGTGTGCCATCGCGCGCCGGATAATAATCGAGTTTGGCTTTGGTAAATCGGCTGACATCCACTTCCGGTGTTGACACGGCGCGCCACTGCGTCAACGATTTGGTTTTCCAATCATAAAACTGCACAAGGCCGGGCTGGGTTGCACCACTGATCGACAGCGACATAAAACGCCCATCGCGCGTCATGCTGCCACCGCCAATGTGTTCTGCTTCTGGCAATTTGGGCAATGGCAAGGTTTTGTAAGTGGCCGCATCCAACACATGCAAACGTGAATACCCATTTTCATTGACTGAATAGCTAATGCGGGTATGTTGTTCATTAATCGAAAAGTAATCGATTTCAAATTTCATTTCAGGCGTGATCGCGGTTTCTTTGCCATTACGCCATTCATACAAACGGAAAAAATCGCCGTTTTTGTCGTGCAACACCAACAACGCATCATTTTTGGCGGCATAAGCAACGTCATACCGCACTTTTTCATTTTGGCCCAACAACGGCTTCAATGTTTTGTCCGCCAATTGGAATTCGTACACTTCAATTTGATCACTGCCGAGTGCTTTTGACAGCAATAGACGATCACTGCGACGATCGGACAAACTCCATAAACCCGGCTCAGAAAATAACAGTGTGCGCGTATTGTCTTTTATATTAAAGCGATACAGTGCATACGAGTCGGGTTTGATGTCGTTGGCAAAATAATAAACGGCTTGACTGTCATCGCTGATAAAGGCAAAACGCGATTGCACTTTATCTTGGTGGGCAATTTTGTGCAGCTCCCCACCCTTGCTTGGCAACCAATACAACCCGGGATTTTCTTGACCGCCAACATCGCGACTCAACACAACAAATTGATCGTTGGGCGCAATATCCAACACCGAGGTATTGTCTTCACCACCCGTTAACTGCACAGGAAAGCGCATTGGACCATCGGATTTCCACAACTGCGAGGTGCCGGTGATGTTCCAACTGAAGAACAATTGTTTGCCATCACGGCTGAGCACACCGCCACCAGCGCCGCGCACGTCCATCATTTGCTGAATACGGCGACTCACCGCCGGATCCAATGCCGGCGCGGCGTATTTGGCAATAACCTCGGCGCTCACGCTTTCGCTGCCCAAGCCTTTGTAGCCAGCATCTGCTGCCCACACAGGCAACGATAACACGGCGCTGATGAGCGCCGTAACGTGCAACGATTTTTTATACATGAGATGACCGCCCAGATAGAAATGACGGCGCAGATTAACGTGATACGAGCGACACTGCCAAGTGGTGCAATTTGCTGTTACAGAATTTGAAGAGACGTTGAATAGGCGATTAGCTCGACGTGCCACCAACCACCAATTCATCCACTTTGAGTGTCGGTTGGCCAACCCCAACAGGCACGCTCTGTCCTGCTTTGCCGCAAATGCCGACGCCGGCATCGAGTGCTAAATCGTTGCCGACCATGCTGACTTTGGTCAACACATCGGGGCCATTTCCAATTAACGTGGCACCTTTTACCGGACGCGTAATTTTACCGTTTTCGATCAAATACGCTTCGCTCGCCGAAAACACAAATTTGCCGGACGTAATATCCACTTGGCCGCCACCAAATTGCGGTGCATATAACCCCTTTTTTACCGACGCAATAATTTCATCGCGTTCATGCGGGCCGGCCAACATATAGGTATTGGTCATGCGCGGCAGAGGCAAATGCGCGTAACTTTCACGACGACCGTTCCCGGTGCTGCGCTTCCCCATCAGTTGCGCATTTTTTTTGTCGAGCATATAGCCGCGCAAAATGCCATTTTCAATCAATGTTGTGCATTTTGTCGGTGTGCCTTCATCATCAATCGACAAACTGCCGCGACGACCGGGCAACGTGCCATCGTCCACCACCGTGCACAGATCGGACGCGACACGTTGTCCAATGCGATTACTGAACGCACTGGTTCCTTTGCGATTGAAGTCACCTTCCAAGCCGTGACCGATCGCTTCGTGCAGCAACACCCCCGGCCAACCGGCACCTAACACAACCGGCATGACACCGGCCGGGGCATCGATCGCATCGAGATTGATCAGTGCTTGTCGCACCGACTCTTTGGCCAGCGACAAAACAAAATCGTTGTGCAGCAATTGCGCGAAATCATAACGACCACCACCGCCCGCGTATCCTTGTTCACGCTGACCATTGTGATCGACAATCACCGACACATTGCAACGCACAAGAGGGCGCACATCGGCGGCAAAGGTGCCGTCACTGTGCGCAATCAAGATCACTTCGTACACGGCGTTCAGTGATGCCTGCACTTCTTGCACACGCGGGTCTAGTCCGCGAGCGTATTCATCAATCCGCAACAAGCAATCGATCTTTTGTTGTTCGCTCAAACCACCAATCGGATTGATGGCAGGATACAACGCCGTGGCCGGCGCCTGTCGTTTCAAATTCGCCGTTTGGTGCTGCCCCAATTTGGCGATCGAACGTGCCGCGTGTGCGGCTTGTAGCAGGGCTGACATTTGCAAATCATCAGAATAAGCGAATCCGGTTTTATCGCCGTGCAAGGCGCGTACGCCGACACCACGATCAATATTGAAACTGGCGTCTTTGACGATACGATCTTCGATCATCCACGACTCGTGTGTCGTGCTTTGAAAATACAATTCAGCCGCATCAACACGGTGCGTCATGATCTGACGTAGCACATTATCCAATGCTTCTTGATTCAAGCCTGTGTCGGCAAAAAAATGATGTTCGGCTTGCGGCCAAATGGTTTCGGTGTTCATGTTTTTGCTCCCACGGGCAACACACTGTCCTCAATCGCGATGCGCGCGTGTTGCAATACCGGAAAGCGCGCACGCAGCTGTTGCTGCTTATCAAAATCCAAATCAGCGATCACGACCGCTTCACCCAATTCAGCACTGGCCATCACATCGCCCCACGGATCAATGATCACACTGTGGCCATACGTTTCGCGACCGTTTTCATGCAAACCACCTTGGTTGGGCGCAATGACAAAGCATTGATTTTCGATCGCGCGTGCTTTTAACAACGTTAACCAATGCGCTTTGCCAGTGGTCGCGGTAAATGCAGCAGGCACCACCACTACGTTGGCACCACGTTGCGCCAACACGCGGTACAGTTCAGGAAAACGCAAGTCATAACACACGCTGAGGCCGACACACGCGTCTTCAATCTGCACCGTTTGCAGCGTTTGGCCCGGCGCGATACTGCGTGACTCGAAGTACTGCTCACCGGTTTGCGGAACAGACACATCGAACAAATGCACTTTATTGTAGTCGGCCACGCAGCGACCATCCGGCGCATACACCGGCACGTTGGCGTAAACATGTTGCGGATCGGCATACAAAGGAATCGTACCAGCAATGATCCACACGTTATGGCGACGCGCCTGTGTCGCAAGCCAGTGCTGGATCGGTCCGTCATTTTTTTGTTCGGCAATCGCGAGTTTGTCGCTTTCTTTATGCCCCATCTGCGGAAAATTTTCGGGCAGCACCAACAAGCGGGCACCTTGAGCAACCGCCGAAGCGATCAGGCGTTCGGCACTGGCCAAATTGCGTTCACAGTGCGTTGTTGACAGCAGTTGAATCGCCGCGACTTTCATTTCATTTGTCCTTTTGGCTCTCTTCCAATTTGGTTTGCTGCTCGTCAGACAGTTCAATTTCGCGTTCGATGCGTTTGCCTTCGGTGACAACCGGATTGTCAAAGCTGCCGGTGATGCCCATTTCCATTTGGGCGACGACACGCACTTTGGGCGCCCACAATTTACTGGTCAACCACGACAACACGCCTACGGCTGGATTGATCATCCAGCCAATCGCAATCGATCCAAACGCGTCAATTTTGGGATTGATCACAGCGCGTTGATCAAGTGTGCGCAGCAACATATTCGCATCGCCGCTTAGTTCCACTGCGGCGGCCGTGCCATCAATCAATAATTTATCGGTGTGGGCAATGCCAGCATGCAAGCTAAAATGGCCTTCGATGCCATCATAAAAAAAGCCGTCTTTGTACAGATCACGAAAATCCAAGGTTAATCGCCGCGTCAACGATTGCAGGCTGGTCAAGCTAAGAAAACGCGCGACATTTTTTTGATTTGGTGACATTTTCAGATAACCGGCGCCCCAATCGATATCGCTTTCCAAGTGCAAGCGACGCAACGAGTAATCGAACGGCGAGCCGTCCCATTGCATTGACATGGCGATAGTGCCGCCGGTGTCCTGCATTTCGCTGCTGACCTGCCATAGCTCAAACAATTTCCCGAAATATTTGCTGTGCACTGTGCCTTGCAATTGTGTGCCGCCGTTCAAGCGCCACATGCCGGTGAACTGTGCGTCCAACAATTCATTGTCTTTGGCGCTAAACCGCAGCTGCTTGTTGTTCACATCGGGCGTCATCTGAGCGTTGACTTCACCAAGCGCATACCCCCAGACACTGCACTTTCTGCAACGCAACGTTAAGGCGGGCACATCGTCAGGTGTCAATGCCAATAGCGGAGGATCATTGGGCGGCACAACGCTGGTTTCGCTCACGCCGGTATCGATCGGCTCGCTGCGCTTGCCAAAATTCAATTGTTGCAGATCGATGGCAATTGGGCCTTGTGTCGGCACATCGACTGAACCGGTGAGATGCTCACTTTGCAAAACGATGTGATACGTCTGTTGACCAACGGCATCGATCGTCAATTGTTCAAAACTTTCACCAAACAGATCGGCTTTGGCAATCGTCAATGCCAAACGCGGGGCTGACATAAAATCTTGGTGGCCACCGTTGTGGTCGGGTGATGATTCCAATGAGGCAATCACCGATAACCACGATGACAAATGCAATGAAGGCAAGGTGCCACGAATCGTCAAACCAGACTGCGTGCCGATGTATTCCGCACCGTGCAACAGCAATTCACTGTGCCATGCTTCATCGCCAGTTTGCACCGCTTCGAGCATCACATTGTCGCCATAAAATGCCGACAGATCCATTTGCTCCGAAGCAATCGCCAAATTAAATTGAGCGGCACGCTTCTCTTCGGCCGGTTTACCGTAAGGCGCCGGCAGATCCACCGAAATACCCGCCAAATCGGTATTCAAATGCACACTGGCATTGCCGGTGTACGGCATTTCAACACTGCCGCTGTACGCCGTTTTGCCCCGGATGCGCTGACGCAAAGGATGAAATTGCCAATCCTGCACGACGGTTGCATCCAATTGACCGTTAAACGCAATTTCGGCACCGTTCACATCACTGCGCACGTGCGCTTGCCAATCACCGCCCAAACCTTGACCGCGTACTTTGCCGCCGGTTAAACCGTGCTCGTTAAAATTCAGATCGCCTTGCACTTGCGTCAAAATTAAATCGATCGGTGTGATCGTTAATGTATTGCCCGGAAATTGCAATTTGCCGTCAATCCGTGCGGCGTGCTCGCCTTCCAGCGGTATCGCCAATTGAAGTTGAGCATTGAAATCACCAGTGACGGACAAGGTGTTGGCGACCGCGGCGATCCACTCACGCAATGGTGACGCCGCAATCAATTGCTGCGCTTGTTCGCCGTTGCTGGCGAGCTGCCCTTCGATCAACAACTGCGGTGACGAAAAATGCGGAATCGTCAAGCGTGAGGCACTGACAGTGCTGCCCAGCAATTTCGCACGTTGCACGTCAATCCGCATACCATCATCAATAAAAAATAAATGGGCATTGGCCTGATTCACCAACGGCCAAGCGGCATCAAACTGATACGTCGTATCGGCTGCATGTGCTTCAATACCAAACGCCGCACGCACATCGTTCGTCGCAATGTGTGCCAACGGTCCACGGATCGATGCCCACGCCGACGTGATGGTGCCGGCACGCGCCGCATCGTCAAGGTGCGCAATTAAATTATCCGACATTACCGACACCGGCAAATAAGCTGATTTGGCGGCGATATCACCGCGCAGCAACTGCGCTTGTAAGCTCAATTCGTTTTCACGATTACCGCTGAGCAGATCAAACCGGCCGCGCGCCACGGCTTCGATATCGTTGTTGGCAATGTGCACATACGGCGCAAAAAAAACCGTCTGCTCATTGTCCGTTTGCCAGTTAAACGCGACATCCAGCGTATCCAACGCGATGGGGGCACGAAACACGTCGGTAAAATGAATTTCACCACTGTGATTCACTAATCGAACTGCGGCAATATTGCGATTGATGGCAAACCGTGCATCAAAGTTTTGCAACGACGGTAAGCCGACCGGTTGATAATGCACCTGCTGAACTTCAGCCGCGACGGCCCAATCAATGGCATCGTTATCGTGTGTTTGCACATCGATTTGCAATAACGGAATGTGCGCCTGTGGTTGCCATTGCTGTAATTTTTCGCGCAAACCGGCGGGCGTAGCCGATGAAAACGTCAACCAATCAATATACGGTGCCAATGCAAACTGGCCGACATCGACAGCCCAGCGCTGACCACCGTTCTGATGTTTGATTCGCGCCTGCACACGAAATGCCGGATGCGCTTGTTCATCGACCACCAAATTCGCTTCATCACTGAACAAGCGCCATTCGCTGTTTTTATCCCGCTCTAACCACATATGCGTACTGAGCTGATTGACGGTTTTGTGCTTTTGTTCGGCGTTGCTAAAACGCACATCTTTCAACGCAAGACTGATCTCGCCGCGGCGCCAGCTGGCATTGCGCCAATCGGCCCACAATTTCAATTCCAGCGTGCCGCTATCGAGTGCAAAGCCGAGATCTTGTGTCGAGAAAGGCAGGCGCGCCAAATCCAGCTTTCGGCTTTCGACATACAACGACATTTTGTCGCGCTCTTGCAGTGGATAGTCACTGAATTCCAGCACAAACCCGGCGGTGCCACCTTCTTCAACCCTCAGATCGCCGCTGGCTTGATGCATATCGGCATAGTTGCGTAAGCGCATTTCCGGCAGATCCAGCGCAACCGTGTCACCATCACGACGCCGATACGTGATTAACGTATCAACAATCGCCACCTCACGTTGGCGCATGAGTAAATCGATCACATAATCGGCCGATAAATCACTTTCGCTGTTGTTGATTGTCAAACCAGGCAGCACGATGCGACCGTTTTCATCGAGCTCAATCGTGGTGCGCAAACCATTCAATTCGAACTCACGCATGACAGGTTTGAACGCCAGCAATGAACGCCAAACATCAAGAGCGGCATGAAATTTTTTCAGCGTGAGTACGGCATTGCCAGTGTCCGGCGCTGCCAATTCAAATTGTGAAATCGTGATCACCGGACCGTAACCACGCCATTTGGCTTTCAACGCGCCGATATGCACTTGGCCATGCAAACGTTCACCAAGCGACTGTTCAATTTCGGGGATATAGCGATTCAAATACGGAAACGTGAAACGCAGCAAGGCCAACACGATCGCCAGCGTGATCACGGTGTAGGCGGCGATGCGCCAAACGCCTTTCAAACTGCGTTTAATCATCGCGCGTGATGTCCCTGCTCACAACACCACAACATCGTATTGCTCCTGGCCATATTGTGCTTCGACCTGCAATTTGATGGGTTTGCCAATAAACACCTCAAGTTCGGCAACGCTATTGGCTTCGCTGTCTTGCATGCAATCAATTACCACAGGCGACGCCAGCACCATAATGCCTTGTGCATCATAAGCACGCGCCATACGAATGATTTCGCGAAAAATCTCGTAGCATAACGTCGTGGCGGTTTTTAATGTGCCACGGCCATTGCAATGCACACAGGGCTCGCACAGCACATGTTCGAGTGATTCCCGTGTACGCTTGCGCGTCATTTGTACCAATCCCAATGCCGATACATCGCTGATGGTAATGCGGGCATGATCGCGCTCGCAGGATTTTTCCAGTGCACGTAGCACTTGCTTTTTATGCTCCTCATCAATCATGTCAATAAAATCAACAATGATCATGCCGCCAAGATTGCGCAAACGCAGTTGACGAGCAACCGCTTGCGCCGCTTCAAGATTGGTCCGAAAAATGGTTTCTTCGAGCGTTTTATGGCCCACAAACGCCCCCGTATTCACATCAATTGTTGTCATCGCTTCGGTTTGATCGATAACGAGGTAACCACCGGATTTTAAGGAAACTTTGCGATCGAGGGCGCGCTGGATCTCATCTTCGACACCGTACAAATCAAATAAGGGGCGCTCGCCCGCATAGTGTTCAATGCGATCGGCCAGCCACGGCATGAAACTCTCAGCGAAATTGCTCATTTGATTGAACGATTCACGCGAGTCAATGCGCACTTTTTCAACGTTCTGCGCCCACATGTCTCGCAAGGTGCGCACTGGCAAACTTAAATCTTGATAAATGACCTGGCCAACCGGCGTGGCAAACATATTGTCTTTAATTTTTTGCCACAGACGCAGTACATAATCGGCATCTTGCAGCAACGCATCAAACGACGCACCTTCAGCAGCGGTGCGCACGATAAAACCGACACCGGCTTGTTGTGCGCGATCCGACAAAATATTTTTCAAGCGCGCACGCTCGTCTTCACTTTCGATGCGCTGCGACACACCAATGTGTTGTGTGTACGGCAACAACACCAAATAGCGCGAGGGTAAGGCCAATTCGGTTGTCAGGCGCGCGCCTTTGCTGCCGAGTGGATCTTTGATCACTTGCACGACGACGCTGTCGCCTTCGGCCAGTCGATCACGAATATCTACCGTTGGCGTCGCGGTTTCATCCGCAGGCGCTTCGTCTTCGCCCGTCAACGCCGCACTGTTTTGCATGTCGGACACGTGCAAAAACGCGGCTCGTTCCAAACCAATATCAACAAACGCCGCTTGCATGCCAGGCAACACGCGACGCACGCGGCCTTTGTATATATTGCTGACTAATCCGCGTGCTTGCGCACGTTCGATATGCAGCTCTTGCAACACACCGTTTTCAACGACGGCCACACGCGTTTCTTGTGGCGTCACGTTGATCAATAGTTCTTGATTAACGGGTAAAACGACTGCACTCACAGACCTGCTCCTGCTGACCATGTTCGCAACATGTCATCAATGATATGTAAAGGTAGGCCAACCACATTGGAATAGGAACCATCAATACGGGTGATGAATTTGGCCGCCAATCCCTGTATGCCATACGCCCCCGCTTTATCGCGTGGTTCACCGCTTTGCCAGTAATCATGCCATTCAGCGGCACTGACATCGCGCATCCATACATCGGTGCTGCACACCTGCACCGTTTCGCGGGTGCTGGTTTTAAAACAAACGCCGGTGATCACACGATGCACGCCGTTGTTAAGCAGACGCCAAATCTGCATCGCGTCCGCTTCATCACGCGGCTTGCCCAGAATTAACTCACCGCAAACAACCGAGGTATCAGCGGCGACGATCGCGTCCGTCTGACTGGCGTGCGCTGCGTTAAAGCCAACGCGAGCTTTTTGTAACGCCAAACGTGCTACATAGGCATCCGGTTTTTCATCGGGCAGGCGAGTTTCATCAACGTCACCTGAAACCACACTGAACGTGATACCGATTTGACGTAATAGTTCAGCGCGGCGGGGCGACGCAGAGGCGAGATAGAGCATCCTAAAAACCGCAGTTGACCGCTTGTTTAACTTTCACTTTTTATTGTCTCCAAAACGGTTTTGATCATTCACACTTTAACGCACTCGATGAGCCGCTACACGATGCATAGCGCGCTCCGACTTGGCGATACGGCGTTGTAAATCCTCGCGAGGTGTTCAACCTCGCTGTGGTTTACGCCTTTTGCTTTGCACGCATGAAGACGCGTCGCCTTCGCCGGCGCGCACTCTGCATCGTGTTCAACTGCGGTTTCTAGGATCATGCGATTGAAAAACGACGACGAATCGCACGCAAGAAATGAAACCAAACAAACCAGATCAACGCCGATGTCAGTGCTGGCGCCCAATAACTTGCTGGTCGTACTTGAATGCGCATGGCGTTTTCAATCCACAGTTTGAGCAACAACGACAACGCAACCACCAGTAACACGACACCGGCTTGCATCGGTCGCGTAAACATGCGAATGCGGCTGTATTGGGTAACGCCCAAATAAGCCACCAAGGCCAACAACAGCGCATTTAAACCGAGCACATTACCGGCAATCACATCGAGCACCAAACCCAATACAAAAGCGGTCGTAATACCATAACGATGCGGCAAGGCGATCGCCCAATAAAAGAGTGTTAACGTGACAAATTGCGGACGCACACTGTTCATCCACGTTGGCAAAGGTACAACAGTTAACACAATCGCCACAATAAACGTGAACCACACAATCAATAAACCGCTGCGCGTATGAATCATGGCGCGCCTCCTGATACATCGTCACGCGGCGGCCACAGCAAGAGCACCTCACCACTGCTGTCCATGCGCGCGGCGGTGACGACGACAATATCCGCGTACGGTTCGGACGGATCTTTTTTCACATCGACCACTTGCCCCACCGGATAGCCATCCGGAAAACGTTCACCCAAACCGGAACTCACCAACAGATCATCAACACGAATATCGGTGGTGTTTGGCACAAATTTCAAACGCAGGCGATTCAATGCACCAGTGCCTTCGGCAATCGAATTAAAACCCGTGCGTTCGACGCGCACCGGTGTACCGTGCCGCGAATCGGTCACCAACAACACGCGTGATGTGGTGTGAGCCACTTCGATCACTTGCCCCAATACACCAAATGCATCAATTACCGCTTGGCCTTCGTAAACGCCGTCGCGACTGCCTTTGTTGATCAACACTTGTTTTTCGGTAGCTTCCAAATCGACATTGATGATTTCAGCGACTTTACGGTCACCGCGTGTTTTGCGCGCCGAACCCAATAAAGCACGCAAACGGGCGTTTTCCGATTCGAGTGCAACCAAACGCTGCAACTGCGTGCGATACAAAAACTGTTCGTCTTGCAAACGTTTGAATTCACGCTCGAGATCCGCGCGACTGGCAAAGCGAGTTGACGCCGCATCGTAAATATCGGTGGGAATTTCGGCGACATACATAAACGGCGACAGCACCGTTGCGATGGCACGTCGGATGCCCGCCAGATGTTGGCCGTGATGATCAAATACCATCAACATGACCGCGGCGATAACCGCGACAAACAAGCGCACATGTTGAATGGGACCACGCGTAAAAATTGCTTTCATTGCCAAAAGCTCATTCTGTAGAAAGACGAAAATCCGCACGCGGCGGATTTTCGCTTAAGGCGGCTCAAATCAGAGCAGCGTTGCAGGCGGATACGATCAATCGTAGCTGAACAAATCACCGCCATGGATCTCGATCATTTCGAGCGCCTTGCCACCACCGCGTGCGACACAGGTCAACGGATCTTCAGCGACAATCACCGGCAAACCGGTTTCTTCGGCAAACAGGCGATCGATATCGCGCAACAGTGCACCGCCACCGGTCAACACCATGCCGCGCTCGGAAATATCGGACGACAATTCCGGCGGGCAACGTTCCAACACCGCCTTCACCGCGCGCACAACGCCCGACAACGGTTCTTGCAACGCCTCCAGTACTTCGTTGGAATTGATCGTGAATGAACGCGGCACACCTTCGGCGAGGTTGCGTCCACGCACATCAAGTTCGCGCACTTCTTTGCCCGGAAACGCGGAACCAATTTCCATTTTGATGCGTTCGGCCGTGGCTTCACCGATCACGGTACCGTAATTGCGACGCACATAATCAATAATCGCTTCATCAAAACGATCACCACCGATGCGCACCGAATCGGAAATAACGGTACCGTTCAATGACAGAATGGCGACTTCGGTGGTACCGCCGCCGATATCGACGACCATCGATCCGCGAGCATCCGAAACCGGCAAACCGGCTCCGACGGCAGCGGCCATCGGTTCTTCAATCAAATACACTTCGCGCGCACCGGCACCATAAGCGGATTCTTTGATCGCGCGACGCTCAACTTGCGTCGAACCGCACGGCACGCAGATCAACACGCGCGGACTCGGGCGCATAAAACTGTTGTCATGCACTTTGCGAATGAAGTGCTGCAACATTTTTTCGGTGACCATAAAGTCGGCGATCACACCGTCTTTCATTGGGCGAATGGCGAGAATATTGCCCGGCGTGCGGCCCAGCATGCGTTTGGCTTCAATACCAACCGCCGCAATCGTTTTATGACCACCAACACGCTCTTGACGAATGGCGACCACCGACGGTTCATCCAACACGATGCCTTGGCCGGGTACATAAATCAGGGTATTGGCAGTGCCGAGATCGATCGACAAATCGGTGGAAAACATTCCACGCAGTTTTCTGAGCAGCATGACAAACGGGATCCGGTGTGCATTTCTTAGAGGATTTTGACCGTCAGTCGCGGTCAAAATTGAATGGCGGCTACTCTAGCAATGGCCTGTACGCCGCTCAAGGAAAAGTCCTACAAATCCGCGTCAGCGTTGGACTTTAGCGAAGTGGGTCAAAAAGTGAGCAGCCACCGGTCCCGGTCAATTTTCCGGAACCGATGGTGGTGGTTAAAAGCGGAATTTGGCGATTTGACCGTGCAAGTCTTCCGCCAACTGACGCACCTGCGCGATCGTGCGCGCGGTATTTTCAATTTGTTGACCGCTGTCACGTGCCGACTGTGCCACCGACTCAACATGCTGACTGAGCAGGGCGTTGGCTTGTGCCTGCTGCTGCAACGCTGACGAGATCTCATCGTTGGCATGACGCGCATTGCCGGTGCTGGAGCGGATATTCGACATCTGCGCCATCACGCTATCGACTTGCGTCACGCTGTTACCAGCGCCGTTGGACAGTGATTCCATGCTGCGCACGACCGATTCGGTGCCGCGCTGAATCGCCTCGACCATTTGCGCGATTTCTTGTGTGCTTTGACTGGTGCGTGTCGCTAATTGACGCACTTCGTCGGCCACCACGGCAAAACCTCGGCCCTGATCACCCGCACGCGCCGCTTCAATCGCGGCGTTCAACGCCAGCAAATTGGTTTGATCGGCTATGCCCCGTATCACCTGCACAACCGATTGAATCTGTGCCGAATTGCGGCCCAGCTCTTCAATCGTGTGCGCCGATTCCGATACTTGCGTCGACAAATGACGAATGGCCCCTGCCACTTGCTGTACCGCGTGTTCGCCGGTGGCCGCCAACTCACTCGATTGTTGCGATACCGTCATTGCTTGCTGGGCATGAGTAGCGACCTGCTGCACGCTGGTGGCCGATTCATGGATGGCGGCGCTCATCGTATTGGCGGCATCGGCTTGCTTTTGCGATCGCGAGACCACCGACTCAACGGTACGAAGCAATTCATCCGAAGCGTGCAACACACGATCGGCATTCTCGCGAATGCCATTGAACATATCGCGCAAGGTGGTTTGCATCATCGCCAAACTGGCCAGCAGGCTATCGGGTTTAGCGCCGTTTAAATCCACACGCACCGCCAAATCGCCCTGCGCGATCTCACGCACAATGTGTTGCGCATAATCCGGTTCGCCGCCCAATCGGTGTACGACAGCACGCAAGGTGATCCAGACAAAGAACAGCGCCGCAATTTCCAATGCAATCACGATCACCAGCACCCACCATTTTTCATTGGTCAAACCGTCGGCGCGGCGTTGCAACATCTGCTGCAAGTTATTCGATGCCGCGTCATACAGCGCGCGATTCGCGTCGGCAACCGCGGTGACCAACACTTGCCAACTGGCGCGATCGGTGTTGACGCTGCTGACCGTGAAATGTTGCGCAACGTGGCCCAGCATTTTTTCCAGTTGACTGTCATAGTTTTGCGCGAGATTTTTTAAGTTTTTGTCAATATCGCCCGCGTGATTGTTTTCAAATGCAACGCCAATGTCGTAATTGACGCCATCGCGATCCGATCGCAGCAATCCGCTCCAAACCACCAACTGCGTGTATTCCTCAGCGGTCAAACTGCCGCGCTGCTGAACGGCAATCACAAACGCATCGAGTTGGCCGAGCAGATCAATGCTGTTGGGCAGCTTCAGCAGCACACTGTCCATGACATAATAGGAATCGAGATCCGGATCGAGAATCAGATTGGAGGTATCGCCAAAACGTGCAATCGTCGCGCGCAATTTGGCCACCACATCGTCAACATTTTTAGTGGCCAAGCTGCTGCTGAGTTCGCGCCATTGCGTTTCGGCTTTTAACGCGTTTTTGACTGTATCTGTGTCGAGCTTTTTAAACGCTGATTCAATATCGGCGGCCGCCACCGCATCGCCACTGCGCCAGCGCAGACTCGCATACAAACCTTGCTGCAGCGGACGCAATTGTTCGGTGCCGACGATCTCCTGTTCGGCAAATTGAATCGCGATATTCATTTGGCCGATCAACAGCCACAACACGACGACGAGTGGCAGCACCAGTGCAGCGCCAACGAACAGAAACTTTCGTTGTAACGACAGATCAGTAAACATCGCAACCTCCCCCTTTGGGGGTATTGATCGGAGTGTAGTTCGCTGATCTGAATTTGCAGGTATTTTGTAAGGGGATATATCCCCCCATTTTGAGGGGACTTATCAAGTCACGATTATGTTTTTTTGGTTTCTTCGAGTAAGGCTTTCGCTAATGTGCGAATACCCAAACCGGTAGCGCCGGCTGACCACAACGAGCCATCGCTACCAACATCGTTGGCGGCCAGATCCAAATGCACCCAACCGCGACCTTCTTGCGGCGCAAAGCGCGATAAAAAACCGGCCGCATTGCTGGCACCGCCGGGACCACCACCTTTAACCGGTCGCGAATTCGCGGTATCCGCATAAGCCGAAGGACAATTGTTTTGATGAAATTTGGCGAGCGGCAGCGGCCAATGCGCTTCGTTTTCTTGTTCGGCGTATGCGAGATAACGATCACGTAACGATTTATCCAGCGCAAACACGGCGTGATAATCACTGCCGAGCGCAGTGACGGCGGCACCAGTTAATGTCGCCGCATCGATGACGAGTGGTGCACCGGTTTCTGCCGCAAACAATAAACCGTCCGCGAGGACCAAACGACCTTCTGCATCGGTGTTCACGATCTCGACGCTGACGCCATTTTTATAACGCAAAATATCGCCCAGTTTATACGCGTGTCCACTGACAAGATTTTCCGCGCAGCAGAGAATTAACGACACGCGCGCTTTTAAGCCACGCAGAATCGCCAACGCCAAACCGCCGCTGACCATCGCTGCGCCGCCCATGTCCATGCGCATGGTCAGCATCGATTCCGATGCTTTCATGCTGTAACCACCGGAATCAAACGTAATGCCTTTACCCACCAGTGCCGCTTTAACCGGTTGTTGTTCGCAACCCGGTGGACAATATTCCAATTGCAACATGCACGGTGCGCGATCGCTGCCACGACCCACGTTGTAAATACCGGTCCATCCTTCGGCGCGCAATTGTTCGCCACTGACAATGCGCGATTTAATTGCCCCCGGGGCCAGCTCCGATAAAAACTGCACGACCGATTCGCACAGCGATTGCGGAAATAACTCTTCCGGTGCTTTGTTAATCAGATCTCGCACCCACGTGCTGACTTTGACTCGCGCTTGCAATTCCAGTTGGTCGTTTAAAGACAGCGTAGCGTATTCGATTTTGCCGCTGTTGCGCGCACTCGAAAATCCTTGTGTAAACGCCCATTGAGCATCGAGATCCCACACGCCTTGCAAGCTGACCGACGGAATGCTCATCGCCGCCAAACGACGACCGGCTTGTTGCACTCGGCGTAACTTGTCGTCACCACTGGCGTGCACCATCACGCTGCCTTGTTCAAATGACACGACCGGATTACGGCCCCATTGTGGCGCCGCCGCCACATCGGTTAGAAACACATGCATCATGGACATTTACTCTTTTAAAAGATGACCAAGTTTTTCACTCTTGGCTTGTAAATAACGTTGATTGTGCGGGTTTGCACCAAATTTCATCGGCACGCGTTCAGCGACATCGACGCCGGCATCGCGCAGTGCTTTCACTTTGCGCGGATTATTCGTCATCAATTTCACTTGATTGACACCGAGCGCTTTTAACATCGACACCGCAAACGAATAATCGCGTTGATCAGCGCCAAAGCCGAGCGACACATTGGCCTCGACCGTGTCTTGCCCGTGATCTTGCAGATCGTAAGCACGGATCTTGTTGGTCAATCCGATGCCGCGTCCTTCTTGGCGCAAATACAACAACACGCCACGATTTTCGGCCGCGATCATGCTGAGCGCGGCTTCCAACTGAAATCCGCAATCGCAACGCAGCGAAAACAACGCGTCACCGGTCAGACATTCGGAATGCAAACGCACTAAAACCGGACCACCGTGTTGCAAGTCGCCGCGAATCAAGGCAACGTGCTCTTTATCGCCTTCAGCAAAAACGCGGATCTGAAATTCGCCATAGCGAGTGGGTAATACCGCAGCGACCGGTGCGTCAGCGTGCGCAGAAACTTCGGACATCGCAAAATCGTCAATAATCAGCTGTAAGGCCAAACATTGTAGCCGATCACCCCCAGCCACCATGAATGCATTATGTCAACTGCTCGACATCCCGAACTTTGAAGCACGGGCGTTTCCGTATCGGGACGATCGCACCGTCATTGTTGTCCGGCGCGGATTGCACGCCTACGCTTACGTGAATCGCTGCCCGCACGCGGGCGTCGCGCTTGAATGGCAAGAAAATCGTTTTATGAGCCTCGACGGCACCCGCCTGCAGTGTTCAACCCACGGCGCGCTGTTCGAAATTGATACAGGTTATTGCAGTTGGGGCCCCTGCCAGGGCCGTTCGCTGACGAAAGTCGCGATCCGGATTGAAAACGGCGTCGTCTATTTGGACGAATGAGGTTGCAGCCGTTACCGATTTGCGTTTCAATCCCGCGCCAGCGGTTTGCTTGTTGTGAGTCCCCCCTCACGACAGACAACATGGTTGCAGTTTTCGCCCGGGTCACGGGTGTACAGGAGATAAAAATGGCCAAAGCAAGCACCGGCAAAAAAGCAAGTCCGGCCAAGGCCCCCGCCGCCAAACCAGCGGCGAAAGCACCAGTGAAAACGGCGGCCAAACCTGCGGCTAAAGCCGCCGCCAAACCAGCCACCAAGCCCGCGGCCAAAGTCGCGGCGGCCAAACCGGCCGCCGTAAAGCCAGCGGCAAAAGCGCCAGCTAAAGCGCCCGCCGTGAAAGCGGCCCCAGCCAAAGTCGCCGCCAAGCCGGCCGCCAAAGCCGAACCCAAAGCCGCTGTCAAACCGGCAGCCAAAGCAGCTCCGGTGAAAGACAGCAAAGCCGCTGCGAAACCCGTGGCCAGCAAACCTGCCGCCAAAGCCGACAGCAAGCCAGTGGCCAAAACCGCTGCAAAACCCGAATCCAAACCGGCAGCCAAGGCAGAAACCAAAGCGCCTGCTAAAGTTGAAGCCAAACCCTCGCCTAAGAGTGAAGCCAAAGTGGCGCCTAAAACTGACACGAAAGTGGCCAGCAAAGAATCCCCTAAAGCAACCGCAGTGAAAGAAGTAGCAGTGAAAGCACAAGCACAAGCCGTCGTTAGCGACGCCAAAACACCCGCCGTAAAAACCGTCACCAAACCCGAGACCAAAAAAGTTAGCGAAAAAGAAACCGTAAAGGCCGTGGCCAAGCCCAAGCCCTTGCCCGAAGTGCCCGTCAAGAAACAGCAAGAACCTGAGCTGCGCGAAAAACTGCGCAATGTCTCCACCAGCGCCACGCTCGCCAGCTTAGGTATCGCGCCGTATCCGCTGAAAGCTGACGAAGCGTATATGAACGACAAGCAGCACAATCATTTCCGTGGCATTTTAAACAAATGGAAAATTCAGCTGCGCGAAGAAGTTGATCGCACCGTGCATCATATGCAAGACGAAGCCGCGAATTTTCCTGATCAGCTGGATCGCGCTGTGCAGGAAGAAGAGTTTTCACTCGAACTGCGCACCCGCGATCGCGAGCGCAAACTGCTGAAGAAAATCGATGAAGCGTTAAAACAAATCGACGCCGATGAATACGGCTACTGCGAACAATGCGGCGTCGAAATCGGCGTCCGTCGTTTGGAAGCCCGCCCCACCGCTACGCTCTGTGTCGATTGCAAAACATTGGCAGAGATTAAAGAGAAGCAATACGGCGGTTAATCGGCTGTGTGATAAAAAGGGGCGATTGAATCGCCCCTTTTTTATTGCGCCAAATTACCTGACCGTCGTCGATTCAATAGCAACTCCACACTATAAAATGGCGTGATCCACTCATCACAAATGCACAACATTGATTTCCTGTTCCTGCCAAATCGCAAAACCATTGCGGCCGGCGCGTTTGACCGCGTACATCGCGGCGTCGGCGTGACGACTTAAATCATGCACGGTGAGGCCGTGGGCTGGGAAGTATGCGATCCCGATGCTGATGCCGACGGTTTCCAAATGATCAGCGTCGATTTCGATCGGCTGTGACAGCGACTTCAACAACTGCGACGCGATGCGTTGTACCGCCGTATCGTTGTTCAGGTGATGCAACAAAATCAAAAATTCATCGCCGCCGAGGCGAGCGACGATGTCTTGTTCGCGCACGGCCAAACGCAAACGATTGGCGACGACCCTTAATACGGTGTCACCGGCGTCGTGGCCGTAAGTGTCATTGATTTGTTTGAAGCGATCGAGATCGCATAAAAAGATCGCGAAGCTGCCGCGATGCGTGGTCGCCGTCAATTGATCCATCAGCTGTTCAACATAACGACGATTGAACATCCCCGTCAACGCGTCAGTTTCGGCTTGCTGCCGAGTGTGCTCTTCGGCCTGACGTCGTTCGGTTATGTCGTACAACACACCTTCAATGACTTGCTGCTGCAGTTTCTCATTGTTGCTGGCGCTGATCAGGCAATGCGCCCAGCGCACATGGCCATCTTGTTGGTAGCGAAATTCCAGATCCGTTGAACAAGGACGTCCCGTGTCGAGCGCCGATTTCATCAGGTTGCGCAGCAATGTTGGATCAACAAACAACACGTCAAGAAATTGTTCGCCGACACTAAGCAAGCTGTCGATATTGCTTTGACCAATGGAGCGTAAAAATGCCGGGTTCGCGGTGACCAACTGGCCTTGTGCATTGATTAAAAAAATGCCGGCGCTACTGTCTTCAAAAATACCGCGAAAACGTTGTTCCAATTGTTCTACACGCAAACGCAATTGCCGTTCTTGTTCCAACATTGTGCTGACGGTATCGAGTAGTGTGTTGATGTCTGCCGTCAACTTCCCAATCTCATCTTGTCGGTGACCACGCGGCATCGACAGGCGCTGTGGACTGCCGGGCAAAATATCGTGCAGTGCGAGCGACAAACGCGTGAGCGGTCGCGTCAAAATCAAATAGACCGCGATCAACACAATGGCGGCGACCAATAAGGTTTGCAGCACCAATTGCACGACAATCGCAATCGCATCGGCGCGTGCGCGATCACGGATCAGTCGCTGATTGGGCAACACGATTAATTGACCGACGTGTTCGTTTTCGTCCATCGGCGAAAACAGTTCCTGCGTAATGGCGGTATCGGATATTGTGCTTGTGCTACCCGCCTGCGTTAACACCGCAGCCGCGTTACGCAACTGTGCGCCGGCAACGATGTCGTTATTGAGCAGGCCACGCACGACATCGTTGCCCAGTTCGATATTGCTGACGTAAATGGCAATGGCGGCAGATACGTTGACGGTAGCCATCAATTGACGAACGCTGCGCTCGCTGCGTTCAAGTGATTGCTGATAGCCACGCTGATACGCCAGCAGCGATGACAAAATCGCCATCACCAATGCGCCGCAAGCAACGGTAAACGCTAATCGAATATGCAAACCTTGCCAACTCATGGCGGTGTTGCAATCACTAACACGGTTTTGAATCCCGCAGGCAATTGAGTGTCAGACGTGACATAGACAATGCTGTTGTGCTGCTGACGCACCAGCGCTTGCAGAGCCGATTCCGATTCCAGTTGTTGCGGTGGTGCGACATGACCGGCAAATTCCAAGCGCGCCCAGTACGCATCAATTTGCGCTTCTGATTTGCCAAACAAGGCGCGATAAAATTGCATGCGCGTTTTGTGCCCGGTTTGCCAATCAAGGGGTTTGATCATGACATTGTTCGGTAATTCCGGTTGGCGGCCCAGATAAATATCTTTAACTTGCTTTTCACTCAGCTGGCTAATTGGATTTTGTGTCGGCGTGATCACCCACAGATCGGCCTGCGTGATGCTCGCCATGAACAACCATCCGAAAAGTCGCCACCGTTTCATGTGGGCGCCCTCAAAACACACGCACCCACTGCACGCTGATCACATTGACGTTTTCAGCGGCCGTGAAATAGTTGTATCCCTCCCATAAACCGCTGCCGTATTTGCCAACATGAATGTGTTCGTATTGCAGTTTAAGCGCTTGCTTGCTGGCGTAATCCCAACGCACACCAACACCCACTGACGATTGTTCCGTGCGACTGCCAATGCGCGCTTTCGATAGCTCCAACGCCAACGGTTGCAACAAGGTGAAAAACGGTTCGGGAACCGAAGTCGGCACGGTTACCATGTCGGTGTCGCTGAGTGGATGCGAAGCGCCACCCGTGATCAGCCACAACCAATCACCAACACGGTAACCGACATTCACATTGAACGAGTTGTTGTCTGGCAACGGCGCGTGATCGCCTTTTAAGCGTGCAAACTCGCCTTGCATCCACCACTCATTGTTATCAAAACTAAAACCAATGGAGGTGTAGCTGATGGGGCTTTCGTCAAACGCCGTTTCGTGAGCGATGGCGCTGGCGCCTACCCACCCCAACGATTCGGCAATTTCTGCGTTGGCAAATAATGCGCTGGCATCGACATTGGTCGTTAAATTGAGAACAGAATGATTAAAACGCCAGCGCCAGATTTCGTCTTCATAACTTAGGCGCACGCCGTACAACGGTTTCGCTTCGACATCAAAATCGCTGAAACCGGTGCTAAAGCGATCCGTTTTAGCATTGCCGCCAAAGACCATCACGTTCCAGCGCCGGTCTTGCCACGGCAAGTGCACGGTGTAATCAATACCATCAAAACGATAGAGCGATAGAAACGCATAAAAGTCATGCGGCGGACGCACAAACGGGTAGGCATAACCGACGTGGCGATAGTCCGACAACATAAACACATCCAGACCCAAACGACCGACACGCAGTTGTTGTTGATCGTCCAGTCGACAACGTAGAAACGCCCATTCAAGGTGATCGGCCGCATCATCGTTGTAACGTTGCTTAAACAGCAATTGCGCGCTGGCGTCGCACGCGCTTGACCACTGCCAATTCAGTTGCAAGCCAACCGAACTGTCAATTTCGCTGCGCCATTTACCATCAAAACTGGCTTGGTATTGTGTGATGTCGCGTTTGAATCCGAGTTCAGTCGAATCACCACGCGTCAGCCCGAGATTGATAAATCCGCTGAAGCGCCAGGCCGACGGCGTCGCCATCACAATGCTGCTGCCAAGCGCCAGCACAGAAACGACAAGCAAACGAATCATGTCACGTCACAACTGATCGACCGATTGCCTCAGTGTAGATCATTCATGCCGGAAACGATTTGTCGGCCCATGCGGACGCGCGCTATCACACGCACCGTTAGCCAATCACCCAGCGTCCATTGTTGCCACCAAGCGTTGCATCAAGGCAGTCGCCGAATGTTCGCGTAACAAGGCCGCACTTTGCCCAGCCCATAACGCCATTAGATCCGATCGCTGCGCAGCAACGGCCGCCGCTTTGAGCGACCCCATCAACCACGTGTGTGCAGGGTAACCAGGCACCAACGATTGCTGTGCCTGCAATTCCTGCTGCAAACGATTGCTGACACCACGCGCCAGCCGCCCACTGAACACTTTCGTCAACGCCGTGTCGTGCGCCTCGCTCGAAAACAAAATGCGTCTGTGTTCTGTGCTGGCATTGGATTCATCACAGGCTAAAAAAGCGGTGCCAATCTGAACCGCCTGCGCGCCCAAACTGAATGCTGCCCGCATACCGCGCGCATCGGCGATACCACCCGCCGCAATCACTGGCACGGACACGGCATCAACCACTTGCGGGATCAACGCCATGCTGCCCATTAAACACGCTTCGGGTTCGCGCAAAAACGACACGCGGTGACCCCCCGCTTCGAAACCGGTGGCGACAACACAATCGACACCGGCCGCCGCCAAACAACGCGCTTCGGCGACGGTAGTTGCGGTGCCACACGTGATAATGCCGGCATCGCGACAGGCGTGCACCATATCGGCCGATGGCACACCAAACACAAAACTGAAGACCGTGGGTTTGGCGGCCAAAATCGCCGTGAATTGCTCGTCAAGATTCGGCCACGGCACGTGTTCAACCGTAGGCATCGGCAGCTGCACTTCGTCAAAATACGGTTTGATATGGCGCTGCCAAAACGCACGATCACGTTCACTGATGTCGCGGTGTTCATGGCCTGGCAGCGGCAGCCATAAATTCAACGCAAACGCCTGTTGTGTGCGTGCACGAATCGCTAAAGCGACATCGCGAATTTGTGCACCGTTTAAATGGTGCACACCAAACGATCCGAGACCACCGGCTTCGGCGACCGCCACCGTTAAATCAACCGATGACAAACCGCCGCCAAACGGACCTTGCACAATCGGGTAGCGAATGCCCAGCAATTCAGTAAAACGGGTGTTGTGCCACATGAGAATTGTCCAATCACAAATGTTTTATTGATGGCAAATTAATCGCGAAAAAAGTCGCCTTCATCCGCGATTAATTTTGCCGCCTCGATCAATGCACCTACGCTGCCATGCCTTCGGCTTTTAACGCAGCTCTCACCGCCGGCCGTGCGGCCACACGTTGCAAAAAGGCGCTTAAATTGGCCAATCCCGACAGATCGAGATCAACGTAGTTGGCCCACTGACTGACCACAAACAAATACGCATCGGCCGCGCTGAAATGTTCACCGAGCAAAAAAGAACGGTTTTGTAATTGCACATTGACCCATTCAAATTTTTTGCGCAGGACCGCCCGCATCGTCGCTTTGGTGGTCGCATCAAAATCGCCCGCAAACAACGGTGTAAAACTTTTGTGCAATTCCGACGTAATGTAGTTTTGCCATTCCTGTAAACGATAACGCGCCAGACTGCCCAGTGCCGGTACCAGATGATTCGGCGTCGCCTGATCGCCGATCCATTGCGCGATGATCGGGCCTTCGGTCAACACTTCGCCATTGGGCAGCGCCAGCGTCGGCACCTGACCTTTGGGGTTAATCGCATAAAAGTCGTCGCCGTGTTCGGTTTTGTGACTGCGCGTGTCAACTTTGACGAGCTCAAACGGCAAACCGAGTTCGCGCAACACGATATGTGGCGCCAACGAGCAAGCGCCTGGCGAGTAATAGAGTTTCATGGGGTAAATCCTGATGGAGTGAAGGGATCGACATATTATGCCTGGCGCTTAGGTAAATAAACCGGATAGTATTTGAATCATTTATTACTTGATGTAACAGATGAGCCACTGTGCAACGCCAATTTGACGATGTGTTTATGGGCAGCATCGAGCTGTTCGGCCTTGCCGCCGAACTCGGCAGCTTTACCGAAGCGGCCAAAGCGGCCGGCATCACGCCGGCGGCGGTCAGTCGCGCGATTGCCCGTTTGGAACAGCGCCTTGGCATCAAGTTGTTTGTGCGCTCGACACGGCAGGTGCGCCTGACCGATGCCGGACAGCAGTATTTCAATCGCAGCCGCGCAGCGCTCAATGATCTACTCGATGCCGAACGCGAAGTCAGTGGTGAACAGCAAGTGCTGCGAGGCAAGGTGCGCATCAGCGTGCCAAGCAGTTATGGTCATTATCGTTTATTGCCTTTGCTACCCCGTTTTCGTGCGCGCTTTCCGCTGATTGAAATCGATGTTCAGATCAGCAATTACAACGTCAATTTTTACGAAGACGGTTTTGATTTAGCCATTCGTGCGCGCGCGCCGGCTGATGGTCAAGTGATTGCCCGTCCGCTGGAAACATCGCCGCTGGTGATTGTCGCTCATCCCGATTATTTGCAACGCAAAGGCACGCCCCAAACGCTGGCTGAATTATCACAACACGATTGTTTGCAATTTTGTTTGCCACGCACGGGCCGTCTAATGCCGTGGGAACTGCAACAAAACGGACAAAAATTTGATTGGCATCCACCGCACAGCATTGTCTGTTATGACGATGTGCTGGGACCATTAACGTTAGCGCAACACGGTGGCGGCATTTGCCAATCGATTGCTTTTTTAGCGCACGCCAGCTTGCAGAGCGGTCAGCTGATTGAGATATTAAAACCATTCACGGCCGGTCAACGCGAGTTCACATTGTTGTATCCGTACAATCGCCATTTAAGCGCCCGTGTAAGGGCATTTGTTGATTTTTTATTGGCGGAGGCCACGGCTAACGTGGTCGCACAATGAACACCGCCAACACCTATATTGGCCGCTTTGCCCCCTCACCGTCCGGCCCCTTGCATTTTGGTTCGTTGGTGGCGGCAGTCGGCAGTTATCTGCAAGCCCGCGCGCACAATGGTCAATGGCTATTGCGCATTGAAGACATTGATCCGCCGCGCGAAGTGAAAGGTGCTGCCGATGTCATTCAGCGACAGCTGGAGGCCTTTTCTTTGCGATGGGATGGTGAGGTGGTTTATCAAAGTCAGCGCCATGCACTTTATGATCAGCACTTAGCCCATCTGCAAAAGCGTGGATTATTATTTGCGTGCGAATGCTCACGACGCGAGTTGTTGCAACACACGTATTATCACGGCAATTGCCTGGAAAAAAACTTGCCGATCCGCCACGGTTTCGCCTGGCGTGTGCGCGCGGCCCATGCACCGTTGCACTTCGTCGATGGCCTTTTTGGTGACTGCCGGTTTGAGAGCGCCGAACACGATGCGTTTATCGTGCATCGGCGCGATGGTTTGTATGCGTATCAGTTGGCCGTCGTGGTTGACGATATTGCGCAAAGCGTTACTGAAATTGTGCGCGGCGCCGATCTGCTCGACGCGACGCCGCGACAAATTCATCTCTGGCGGCTTTTCGGCCACACGCCACCGTCTTTCGTGCATTTGCCGCTGGTCGTTACCGGCAACGGTCTTAAGCTATCGAAGCAAAATCACGCCCCCGCACTTGATCTGAAGGCTTGTTCCATTCAATTGGCGGCGGCACTGACGGCGCTCAATCATGCACCGCCGAACGAGCTGCTCGGCGCCCCACCGGCTGAGTTGCTGAGCTGGGCTGTCGCACACTGGCAGCTTGGCCAAGTGCCCAAACAGTTGCCGCCTATCTCGGGCTAACCGTCAGACGAACCTAGCTGCTATGATTAACACTTTCCACCAAGCCACTGATCTACCGTGATTTTTTCCCGCCTGAAACGCCTGCTGGGCAATGACGACAAACCACGTCCTGTCCGGGTAAAAAAACGTGTGATCAGCCGCGATGCGCATGGCGTGTCGCGCAAAAACATCAGTGATAATGCGCTGAAAGTCTTGTACCGACTGAATAAAGCCGGCTACGACGCCTACCTAGTTGGCGGCGGAGTCCGCGATGTGCTGCTCGACCTGCATCCAAAAGATTTTGATGTGGCCACCAATGCCAAACCCGAAGAGATCCAGCGCGTATTTCGCAATTCGCGCGCAATCGGTCGTCGTTTTCGTTTGGTGCATGTTCTGTTTGGCCAAGATATTGTCGAAGTCGCCACGTTTCGCGCCCACAACGAAGATGCTCCACAAAGCGAAAACGGCATGGTGCTGCGCGACAATGTCTACGGCAATATCGAAGACGACGCCGTGCGGCGTGATTTCACCGTTAATGCGCTGTATTACAATATCGCCGATTTTTCGGTGATCGATTTTGTTGGCGGCCTCGATGATTTAAAAAAACGTCAGCTGCGCTTAATTGGTGATCCCGCCACGCGGTATCGCGAAGATCCGGTGCGCATGCTGCGCGCGGCACGACTCGCCGCTAAATTGCAATTCTCGATCGATAAACACACACGCGCCCCCATCGCCGAACTTGCCGACTTGTTGCATCACGTGTCCAACGCACGGCTGTGGGATGAATGCGCCAAACTGTTTTTAACTGGCCACGCTGAAGCCAGCTATCAACAATTAAAAGCGCTTGGCTTGTTTGCGATTTTATTTCCCGACAGCGCCGATGCACTGAAAAAAAATCCCGGCATCGAGGCTTTGTTTTTGGCCGCGCTGCGCAACACCGACACGCGTTTGCGCGCCGAAAAAGGCGTCAATCCCGCGTTCTTGTTTGCCGTATTGCTGTGGCCTTCGGTTGCCGAACACGTTGATCGTCGTTTGGGCAAAGGCGAAATGCCAGCGATCGCCATTCAACACGCGATGAATACCGTGCTCGACAATCAGCATCGCATCACCGCCATTGCCAAACGGTTTGCCATGACGATGCGAGATATGTGGGGCATGCAGTGGCGCTTTAACCAACGCACACCGGCGCGCGCGGAAAAATTATTGGCATTACCGAAGTTTCGTGCCGCTTTTGATTTGCTCGATTTGCGCGTGCACAGCGAACCGCAGCTCACGGAAATGCGCGACTGGTGGTTGGCGTTTCAAGAGGCCGATGCCAGTCAGCGTCAACGCTTGCTGGACAGCGTGCCCAAAATGGAACACAGCGCCGGCAAAAAGCGTCCACGCCGCAACACCAAAGCACGCCGCAAACCCAAACGTGCGGATGCGGAATGAGCACCGTTTTTTTAGGGCTTGGCAGCAATTTGGATGAGCCGATAGCACAGTTGCGACAAGCCATTGTGGCATTACAACAGATGCCCCATAGCCGCGTTATTGCCGTGTCACCCCTGTATCGCAGTCCACCGCTGGATGGTTCGACACAACCGGATTATGTCAACGCCGTGGCGCAGATCGACACGCAATTATTGCCTGACGATTTATTGCAACACGTGCAACAAATTGAGCAGCAGCAGGGCCGACAGCGCACGCAACGTTGGGGCGCACGCACTCTCGATATTGATCTGTTGTTGTATGACAATCATCAGCAACAGCAGGCGCATTTGACCTTGCCGCACCCCGGCATCGCCGAACGCGAATTTGTCGTGTTCCCGCTGATGGATCTGATGCCGGATCTGATTTTGCCGGATGGCCGTGCGCTCAACACCCTGGCACAGGCCTTGGCACATAAACCCTTGCAACGGATAACGGATGACTAACTCACTGCGTTATATCGTCATTGAAGGCCCCATCGGGGTGGGCAAAACCACATTGGCGCAGCGCGTTGCGACAGCAATGGGCGGCCACACACTGATGGAAAATCCGGATGAAAATCCGTTTTTGGAACGCTTCTATCACGATCCCAAACACCACGCCTTACCCGCGCAATTATTTTTCTTGTTTCAACGCGCGCGTCAAATGGACGGTTTACGGCAACAAGATATGTTTGCGCCGGTTACGGTGTCTGATTTTTTAATCGAAAAAGATCCTTTGTTTGCGCGCCTGAATTTGGCCGATGATGAATTGCATCTGTACGAACAAGTGTACAAACACGCCAGTGTTTCTGCGCCTAAACCCGATCTGGTTATTCATTTGCAAGCGCCGGTTGATGTCCTGCTCGAGCGTGTGCGCAAACGCAGCCGACAAGCCGAAAGTTTGTTAAGCCGCGAATACCTGGTGCGCGTCGTTGACGCGTACACACGTTTTTTTCATTACTACGATGACGCGCCTTTGTTGACCATCAACGCCAGTCATGTCGATTGGATTCATAACGATCAACATTTTGCCGAATTGTTGGCACGCATTCGTCAAACCCGCAGCGGCCGCCACTTTTTTAATCCGGTGACACCCACATGAACAGCAAGATTACGATCAGCAAATTGGAAGACATGAAAAAGCGCGGCGAGAAAATAGCCGTGCTAACTGCCTATGACGCCAGTTTCAGTCGTCTGTGCAATGAAGCCGGTGTTGATGTCATTTTGGTCGGTGATTCCCTTGGCAACGTCATTCTGGGGTTTGACAGCACCGTGCCTGTCACCATGAGCGATATGCTGCATCACACGCGCGCCGTAGCACGCACCAACAGTAATGCGTTGCTGATCGGTGATTTGCCTTATATGAGCTATGCCACCGTTGAAGATGCACTGCACAACGCCACGGCATTAATGCAAGCCGGTGCCCACATGGTCAAACTGGAAGGCGGTACTTGGCTCGCCGACACCGTTAAACGTTTAAGTGATTGCGGCGTGCCCGTGTGCGCACATTTGGGTTTAACACCACAATCGGTCGATGCACTCGGTGGTTATAAAGTACAAGGCCGTGAACCCGACGCCGCGCGCAAAATGCGCGACGATGCCAAAGCTTTACAACACGCTGGCGCGCGTATGTTGGTGCTCGAATGCGTACCCGCCGCACTGGCCAAACAGATCAGCGAAGAAGTCGCGATGCCAGTCATTGGCATTGGTGCCGGCATCGATTGCGACGGCCAAGTGTTGGTGCTGCAAGACATGCTCGCGATCACCCCCGGCAAACGTCCCAAATTTTCGCATGATTTTATGACCGGTCAACACGGTGGTATCGGCGCGGCATTGCACGCGTATGTGCAAGCGGTAAAGAACAAAGCGTTTCCAGGTCCGGAACATACGTTTAATTAAACACGGTGTGTTGATGGTTAAAACCAACTGCAACACGAAGCTCACCAAGAACACACAGATCACGAAGTAAAAAATCAAAATAGAGCGTCGCGCTTCCACGCCAACGAAAACCGTTGCATTTTCTTCGTGGACTTGGTGTTCTTGGTGGGCTTCGTGTTGAATTTAGAAAAGGTGTTTCATGAAAATATTTTCACATCTCGACGGTATGCGCGCGCAATTGAAAGCGTGGAAACATCAAGGTGAAACCGTTGCGTTTGTACCGACGATGGGCAATTTGCACGAAGGCCATGCCAGCCTGTTCGAAATGGCGCATAACCACGGCACCAAGGTTGTCGCCAGTATTTATGTCAACCCGATGCAATTTGGTTTGAATGAAGATTGGTCAAAATACCCACGCACACTCGATGCCGACTGTTCCATTTTGCGCGACAAAAAAGTCGATGCTTTGTTTTTGCCCGATGATCAAACGATGTACCCGATCGGCACCGAATTGCAAACCTATGTTGAAGTGCCACGTTTGTCCGATGTGCTGTGCGGCGCTTCGCGTCCCGGGCATTTTCGCGGTGTGGCGACGGTGGTCAGCAAATTGTTTAATTTGGTGCAACCCGATGTCGCCGTGTTTGGTGAAAAAGACTTTCAACAACTGATGGTCATTCGCCAGATGGTGCGCGATCTGTTTATCCCCATCAAAATCGTCGGCGCCCCGACCAAACGCGCTGATGATGGTTTGGCCTTGTCTTCACGCAATGGCTATTTAACCGCACACGAACGCGATGTCGCACCGACGATTTACAGAACCTTGCAATGGTGCAAAACCGAACTGCAAACACGCAGCGATTTTGCAACGATTGAACAAGAAGCCTCTGCTAGATTAAATGCCGGTGGTTTGCGTACTGATTACGTGGCGATTCGCCGCGCGTTTGATTTGCAGAACCCTGCCGTGGATGAAAAGAATTTGGTTATTCTCGTGGCAGCCTTTTTAGGTAGAGCACGTTTGATAGACAATTTGACGGTCATGCGTTGAGGCCTAAATCGTTGACTGATGAAGAGCAGCATTTCTTGGAGGCGCTTCGCGCTGTTTTTCCTGATCAAGCTAAGAACACCGATATCAGCTATTTTCATAAATGGGAAGCAATCGGCGAAATCGCTTTGTCTTTATGGCTAGAGGACTTCGCCCATGTGACCAATATTTTGATGAATCAGGGCGAAGAAAAAATTGTTCAATCCTTGTTTGATTACATAGACAAAAACTACCAACGGAGCTCACCTGACCTCCGAAAACAGATAGACGTTGGATACGTTGAAAATTTATTTTGGAAAACGACCGAACAAGGAGCTGAAATGGGGTGGTCACTGCTTTCTTTGCGTCTTCAAAAGCTCTACATCAACTTCCATGGTCGGTCACCTGTTTTGGATTGACTACGTAGCGCAACACATTATTCCGGAAATCGCCTTTCGATTGACAGAAATCGATTACAACGAATAACAGACTGCCCATATTTCTGCACTCGATTCCGCGTATTCGCTTCGCACGGAATGACATAGGCACAAATAAGGGCCGAGTCAGCATCACTGAATCCTCATCTTCGCGAGGATTCAGTGCGCTCAATTATACAATTAATTTCTCAACCCAAATTTCCCCGCCTGTACCCATACCGAAGTTTTGCCAGCGCGCACCGTGAAATTGCCCCAACCGCTGCTGTTGGTGCAGATCTGATTCGAAAAATGCTCAGTCGCATCACTAAAACATTTGTTCTTGTGTGCATTACCCATAAACATCCATTTGCTGCCATCACTGCTGCGGTTGTCGCTGATTAACACGGCCATGCCGTACCAATGCGAAGCATCACCTTCACGCGTAAAACCGACGACGTCGCCGTGATCAAAATAATCATTTTGCACGCCGTACGCGTGATGTTTGCGCGCTTTCATCAAACGCTCCAACAACCAGCTGTGGTTCGCCACACCACCGGCACCGGCCCAGTCGGCGACAAATACGGTGGGGTAACCATTTTTGTGCAGCAGGATCAGTGCATACGCTGACGGTTTGAACCAGTCGGCCACCTGTGATGCCAATGAACGCCCACTCAGTGTGTCATGGTTGTCGACAAACGTGATCGCACGATGCGCCCAGTTTTTCATCAAGGTGTCGTTCAAAATGGTGCTCATATCAAAGAAGCCATTGCCATCGGCAGCGGCTTTCAATTTGTAGTGCAGCGGCACATCAAACGCATGCATTTTGTCATTGGCATTGCTGTTACTGAATTGCAGATACCAATTCATCGCGCTGTAACTGGGCTCCCAATACTCACTGATCGCGATTGCATTGCTTTTGCCGGTGGCGTTGCGCACATGGTAAAGCCACTCGTTAAAAAACGGCGCGCGAATATGTTTGGTGGCATCCAAGCGAAACCCATCGAGCTTGAAGGTATTGGTGTACCAGACGCCCCAGTCTTTTAAATGACTGATCACATCGCTGTGCTGAAAATCGAGATCGGCGCCCATCAAATAATCGTAATTGCCGTTTTCGAGCGCGACATAATCATCCCAGGCTTTGCCGTTACCACGAAATTTGAAAATCGCGTTTTCGCTTAGGTTTTGCGCCCAATCGACACCATCAAAGTGATACCAGCGCCAGCGGAAATTGTTGTACTTGAGTGTGCCGTCAGCTTGTTGGCGACCGGGAAAATCAAATTTTGTCCACGCTTGTATCGATACGTCGCCGCCGTATTCTTCATTGCGGTTATAGCTGCGCACACGCACCGCATTGACGTTCTCGGTCGCCTCGGCGCCCATTTTGTGATTAACGACAATATCGGCATACACCTGCGCGTTGGCGGCGTGTATCGCGGTGATGGCCTGCTCATATTGCGTACGTGTACCGTATTTGGTGCGCACGCTGCCTTTGGCATTAAATTCCCCCATATCGTACACATCGTAAACGCCATAACCGGCATCGTTGCTACCACCGTTGCCTTTGTACGCGGGTGGTAACCAAAACGCCGTAATGCCGCGATTCACCCATGTCGCTGCATCGTTTTTGACGGTGTTCCAATGTGTACCGGCGTTGGTCGTGGTGAAATCAAAATATTGCAGAATCGTGCCGTTGTCGGCGGCATGTGCGACATTGACGAGCGTCAGCATGACAACACTGACTTTGAGATAATTTTTCATCGATGTTTTTCCTGTGCTCCGTGATCACATGGGCTGTTGCGTTTTTTGAGCAATACCTCGCCACAACACCGACGTGTTGAGTGCTGACGGGGAAAATGTACGAAAGCGAACAACGAGATCACGTCAGCCGTCACTGGCAACGCGATCACGCCTTTCCGTTTTTTGATGCAATGGCATGGCTCGGGAATGCACGCCATTAAAACGCGAACAACGTGGCTCGATTTTTTTTACACCCACTCCGTGCACAACAAAAAAATGAGCGAACAGACTTTCGCGAATTCAACATTCTTCGCGCAATTACCTGCATACGTATTCAACGTGGGGATATCTAAGACATAAAACCGGATAGTGTAATGCCGCACACGATTGAACGGTTCATGCATTCGTTTGCAGATCCGAAAATAGAAATCGCAGGCAATAAAAAAGAGCGCTGTTGCGCTCTTTTTTATCTTCCCTTTCCGTGGAGACCGACATATCCGTCGTCTGATTCCTGCTTGATTGCCATCCTGCAATCACATCCTTGCTACAGCGTCCGCTGCCCTTCCATGACTGCACATCCAGTGCATGGGCGCCATTGTATCGGCCGCGCCGACGTTGGCACGTCATCAGCCTGCGCCGTGTTGCCCTGCAACAAACATCACAGCAATTAAAACACAATAAAATCAAATGGTTATATAAATTCATAGGTGTAAAAGATCAGCAGATCGCGCCAAAGGCGCACACGTTTGTGAGATATCTCGCACAAAGACACCCGCTAAAAGGCGGTTTTTAGCATTTTTAGGCTGTCGCCATTTAATAAACGCTCCGTGCAATAAATTGAACGAGCGACTAAGCTGCGAACAAATATCAATCACTGCACACCAATAGGTTGTTCCCCGATGCGCGCATTCCTTTTCTGCTTCTGTCTTTTAACGTCATTTTTCAGCCCTTTTGTCAGCGCCAAAGAAGCGGCAGCCATTCGTTTTTACAATTGGACCGACTACATCGATCCCGCGGTGCTAGAGGAGTTCAGCAAAGAAACCGGTTTGCGCGTCGAATACACGACTTTTGAAACGTCGGAACAACTCGAGCAGAAAATTTTAAGCCGGCGCAGTGGCTATGATTTGGTGGTAACGTCTGCGACTTTTCTGGCGCGGCAACGCACGAAAGGATTGTTTCAACCGATCAATAAAACCTGGTTAAAAAATGCCGACAAACTCGATCGCGAACTGATGGCCAAGTTGCAGGCCAGCGATCCTGACAATCAATTTGGCGTGCCGTATTTATGGGGCACCACCACGTTTGCGTATAACAAAACCAAGCTGCTCGAATTGGCCGGTAAAGACGCACCGATCCAGTCGTGGAAACTATTGTTTGATACCGAGTGGGCCAAAAAAATGGCGCCCTGCGGTATCGCTTTGATTGATTCGCCGTCTGAGGTTATGCCGGAGTTGCTGCGTTACACCGGACAAATCGCGAACAGCCAAAACCCCATGGATTACCTCATCGCAGAGCGGCAGCTGCTGAAATTGAAACCCTACATTCGCTATTTTGGTGGTGACGAGATCGTCGATGATTTGGCCTCTGGCAAGATCTGCATGGCGCTCAGCTATTCCGGCGATTTATCGCAAGCTCGCGCCAGTGCACGCGACAATAAAAGCGATGAGATCGTGCTGGTAAACCCGATTGAAGGCGCGCAAATGTGGACCGATATGATGGCGATTCCGGTCGACAGCAAATTGAGTCAATCGGTACACATACTGATCGATTTTTTGCTGCGGCCACAGATCATGGCGCGCATATCCAACACAGTTGAGTACGCCAATCCGGTGCCCTCATCCTGGGCGCTGGTTGACGAAGCGATTCGCAAAGATCCCGTCTTGTTTCCGAATGCCGAAGCACAGAAAAAACTGTACACGCAGTATTTGTTGACGGATTCGATTCAGAAAATTCAGGAGCGTATCTGGAGAGGGACGAAGAAAGAGTAACGTACAAGGTGCGGACCATCACGGTTGTGCGGCGAGTCTTTCACCGCCATTCGTGCCCTGTGTAACAAAGAAAAAGGGCGATGGTAACATCGCCCTTTTTGTTGGGGTTTCCCCGATTCATCCTTGAATCAGCTGGCTCCATGCCCGTCCTTGTCCGCCAGATCCCTTGGCGATTCCTTGCAGCACCACATCCGTGTGCGTGGCGTCATTATCGGGAAAAACCACGGAAAAAAGTGCTGTGCAGAATTTGTACGCATCAACTGGCGCGCTACAGAGCACACACGCAATAAAGTAACTTAGTTAGCATAATCAAACAGTTAGCGTTTTATTGACGGCAAGAGGCTGCACCGCTTTTGTTCATCGCTGACAGCGAACTCGGTGTACGCTCACAGCGCTGTGAGCTTTGGCGCACAACAGCCATCGCCAATGCCTGCACAGCGATTTTTCACGACAAGCCAAGCACGTCGTCCATCGTGTAAAAACCAGCCGCTTTACCTTGTAACCAGTGCGCCGCACGCAGCGCACCATCGGCAAAGCTCATGCGATTAAACGCTTGATGGCGAATTTCGAGATGCTCATTGTCAGTTGCCAGCAACAGCGTGTGATCGCCAACGATCTCACCGGCACGAATAACCGAAAAACCAATCGTGCCAACTTCGCGCGTGCCGGTATGGCCTTCACGCACCGGTGTGCGTAACTCGGCCAAGGTGCGGCCACGCGCTTGCGCGACCACTTCGCCCAAGCGCAATGCTGTGCCACTGGGGGCATCCACTTTGTGACGATGATGCGCTTCGATAATTTCCGCGTCGGCATTCAATCCGACCGACTGCGTGGCAATGCGCGCCAACGCGAACAGCAAATTGACACCAACGCTCATATTCGGCGACATCATGATCGCGATCTTTTTGCTGGCGGCATTAATTTCTGCGATGATTTCGTCGCTGAATCCGGTGGTGCCAATCACCAACGGCTTTTTCTGCTTGATGCATTCGTTGACGATAGGCATCGTTGCAATTGGCCGCGAAAAATCGATCACGACATCGGCCACTTCGACACATTTGTACAAATCGGCCGTCACCTTGATGCCATTGGCCGGCAACCCCACAGCAAGACCAGAGTCTTGTCCCAAACGTGTGTCATTTGCCGCGCTCACCGCGGCAACCAATTTGAATTCTTTGTGATGGGGAATTGCCTCTAACAGTGCGCGGCCCATACGCCCGGTCGCACCGTGTATCGCGATTTTCAGCATTGTGTGCTCCTGTGATGCACGGTATTGTAAAGTATGACGCCGACACAAACAGGTCGAATCACACTCACTTCCATGTCTAAACGCTTATTGATTGCCTTGCTTGTTCTCGTTCCCGTTGTGGTAGCGGTCAGCGCTTTTATTTTCCACAACGGCAAATTCTTAGTACAAGCCCCCCCCACTGACTTAGGCCCTGGCTCAAAAACCTCATTGGCAAAATCGCCGATAACACCTGCCATTCCAATTCAACAGAAAACCGAAGTAGCGACAAACGATAATCACACGGAAAACACTTTTTGTTCTGGCGCAATTTACCAATCAGATTTTCAAATCAATTCCACCGGTGTGCAAAAACTGCTTGAAAACACCAATCTTAGTGGGCTGGCAGAATCGGATATTAAATTGCTGGTAGCAGCGTTGAATGGCATAAATGCATTGTTTGCAGAGTCACTCGACCCGTTGGACGAAGAGTCAAAATTGCCGCTTCCAGAGCCTTATCGCAAAAAGTCCTTGGAAGCATTGAAGAAGGAAGCTAACAATGGCGACAGTACCGCCTCGCGCCTAGTTGGCAAACACCTGAGCTTCGCAGCATTCAAAAAGTACGGCGAGCAATTCGAGCAAACCGATGAATCGGTTGATACACCTAAAA
>JAYSCL010000030.1:0-44250 GCA_041914905.1 Enterobacterales bacterium | reverse complement strand
CCGTTGACAATATCCCTCCATAACAAGGATCAACACCATGGCCAAGTCCACCAAACCGGCTCCGGCAAAAGCGTCGGAAGCAAAGGCAAAAAAAGCAGTGAAAAAGCCGGCCGCTAAAAAAGCGACCAAAGCAGCAAAACCAGCGAAAGCCGCTAAACCCGCCAAAGCAGTCAAAGCAAAAGCGGCAAAACCCGCTAAAGCCGTTAAAGCAGCCGCCGCCAAACCAGCAAAAACCGTGAAAGCGAAAGCCGCTAAACCCGCCAAAGCCGTTAAAGCAGCTGCCGCCAAACCAGCAAAAACCGTGAAAGCGAAAGCCGCAAAACCAGCCAAAGCAGTGAAAGCCAAAGTGGTTAAAGCCAAAGCCGCTAAACCAGCAAAAGCTGTCAAAGCCAAAGCCGCTAAACCGGCCAAAGTCGTCAAAGCCAAAGCCGCTAAACCAGCGAAAGCCGTCAAAGCCAAAGCCGCTAAACCAGCGAAAGCCGTCAAAGCCAAAGCTGCTAAACCAGCAAAAGCTGTCAAAGCGAAAGCCGCAAAACCGGCCAAAGCAGAAAAAGTGGTAAAAGCCGCCGCGCCGAAAGCGAAAAAAGCCGCCGCTCCCAAAGTCAAAAAAGTCAAAGCCGCCAAAGTTGCCGCACCGGTTGCTGATGGTGCAGCTCCGGCTCCCGTAAAAGTCAAAAAACCACGCGTCAAAAAAGTGAAAGCGCCAACTCCGGTTGCACCGGAAGTGACCATGGACGCCAAGAAAGAAGAAACGCCCTCTCCGCAAGCCGTTGCTACTGAGCAAGCGTAAATCTCGCGCCGTATATTGATAAAAAAACCCGCTTTATGCGGGTTTTTTTATGGCCTCACTTGGTTTCGCACAAACACAATCAATCGCGCTTGCGGGTTATTTTCCAGCACTGATGAATGCGCGGATTGCGTTGAAAATCCAAGGGCAATGTGACTTTTGACCAATCTTCGATATCACAATCAGCAAACAACTCACTTTCAAGTTTGAAACGGCGATAGTTGTTCGAGAAAACGAGTTGACCGCCTGGTGACAACAGTTCGAGACAACGACGCAACAGTGCAACATGATCACGCTGCACATCGAAAACACCGTCCATGCGCTTGGAATTCGAAAACGTCGGTGGATCAACGAAAATCAAATCAAAACCATCACGGCATTCATCGATCCACTCCATGACGTTGGCTTGCAAAAACTGATGGCTGCGTTGATGAAAGCCATTCAGCTCCATATTCGCCATTGCCCACTCCGTGTACGTGCGCGACATATCGACACTGGTGGTGCTCAGCGCGCTGCCCGCAGCGGCGTACACACTGACGCTGCCCGTGTAGGAAAACAGATTCAGAAAATGTTTACCGCGCGCCATTTCGCGGATCTTGCTGCGCGTAGTGCGATGATCAAGAAACAACCCCGTATCCAGATAATCATCGAGATTGACCTCAAATTTGAGGCCGCCCTCCTGCACAACGATAAACTCACCTTGGCCATCAAGCTTTTCGTATTGATTCAATCCTTTTTGACGCGAACGTTGACGCAGGTGCACGCGCTCGGCCGGCAAATCAAAAAAACGGCGCGCGACTTCGACCGTTTCGCGAAAGCGCTTTTCGGCGACATCCACCGGAATGGTTTTCGGGGCAACGTATTCCTGAATAAATAGATCGTCACCATAAACATCAATCGCTGCGGCGTATTCAGGAATATCGGCGTCATACAGACGATAGCATTCGATCTGCTCACGCTTGAGCCAAGCCGACAATTGCTTGCGATTTTTTTCCAAACGATTGTGCAACCCCTCGGCTTGTTCGGACAAGCGCATGGGCCGCAATTCGGGTGCCAGCCATTTGTTTTCCGGTTTGACGTCAAAAAGATAAAGCTGACACTCCAACGCACCGTTATACAACTTGTATTGTTTGTGTGACCGCAAGCCGATCGCCTTGGCCAATTCGTTTTCGGACGTGATCACGGCCGCCGAAAAACCGACAAAATCAGCCAGTAATTTTTCGCCGAGAATGGCATACAGTGTTTTCAGCGACTCGACATCGCCCAAGCGTTCACCATACGGCGGATTGCTGATCACGAGCCCCTGCGTCACGCCTTCCGGTTTGTGCAGCAATTGCAGCGCACGCGCCAAAAATGTGGTGGCGGTTGCGATGCCAGCGCGCTCGGCGTTGTCTTTGGCCGCGAACAGCACTTTGCCATCCAGATCAAAACCATAGAAATGAGATTTCAAATTGGCTTTGCCAGCCTCCGCTCGCTGTTGAGCCTCCAGCCGCACGCGTTGCCACAGTTCCGGGTCATGCATCAACCAGCCTTGATTGCAGCCAAAATCGTCGCGCAACAAGCCCGGCGCGATGTCTGCCGCCATCCATGCGCCTTCGATGAGCAACGTACCTGAGCCGCACATCGGATCGAGCAACGCACCGCCCTGTGCGGCGATGTGAGGCCATTGCGCGCGCAATAACATTGCACACGCCAACGTCTCCTTTAACGGCGCCGCGCCAGCACGCAAACGATAGCCGCGTTCGTGCAACGCATGTCCGGATAAATCAATACTGATCGTGATGTGGCGTTTTTCCAAATGTGCATTGATACGAATGGCCGGCTTGTCGAGATCGACGGCCGGGCGCACACCGGTAGCTTCTTTAAACAAATCGCAGATCGCGTCTTTGACACGCTGCGCACCAAATTGCGTATGACGAATAAACGCATTCGTGCCGTTAAAATCGACGGCCAGACTCATCTGCTCGTTCATGTGCTGGCGCCACGGCAACACGCGCACCGCTTCGTACACATCGTCGGCATTGTCGAGTTCAAAGCGCTTGAGAACCAACAGAATACGGCTGGCAAGCCGCGACCAAATCAGTACGCGATACGCCGTCTCGAGATCCGCCGTGAAATGCACGCCTGACAAGGTTTCGTGCACATCATCGGCGCCCAAACCTTTCAGTTCATCAACGAGCAGGTATTCAATGCCTTTGGCACAGGGAGCAAAAAGACTGTACGTTTTCATAGGAGCACCATTGTCCTTGTTGTTCGAATTTCAGGATTCGAACAGTAATTGATTCAGCTGGCAGCGGTGTGTCAGCACAATGCAAGCGCGCTAGTTTATTCACAGCGCGGCAACGGTTACGATCTTAGCCGATACCAGCCACTCTCGCCCGTCGTGCCCGAACTGCAACGCAAAATCATTCATGTTGACATGGACGCGTTCTACGCCTCGGTAGAACAGCGCGATGAACCGAGCCTGCGAGGCAAGCCCGTTGTGGTGGCTTGGAAAGGTGCGCGCTCGGTGGTGTGTGCGGCATCCTACGAAGCTCGCCGCTATGGTGTGCGTTCGGCAATGCCCGCCGTCACTGCCGAACGTTTGTGCCCACAAGCGATCTTCGTCAAACCCGATTTTGAACGCTACAAAGCGGTTTCACGTCAGGTGCGTGAAATTTTTTTACAGCACACCGATTTGGTCGAACCGTTGTCGCTCGATGAGGCCTATCTTGATGTCAGTATTAACAAGCAAGGTTTAGCAACGGCGACTGAAATTGCGAACACGATTCGTCAGGACATTTTTGCGCAGACACAACTGACCGCATCGGCGGGTGTGGCACCGAATAAGTTTCTGGCCAAAATTGCCTCCGATTGGCGCAAACCAAATGGCCTGTTTGTGATCAAGCCGCATCATGTACTGGCCTTTTTGGCACCACTGCCCGTCGGCAAGATCCCCGGCGTCGGCAAAGTTACGCAGGCACATATGCAACGTCTTGGTATTCACACCGTCGGCGAATTGCATGAATGGTCACAATACCAACTCGAAAAAGAATTTGGCCGTTATGGCTTGCGCTTATATCAGCTGGCCCGTGGCATTGATAATTCCGCCGTCGAAGCCAATCGCCCCGTGCAATCAATTAGCGCCGAAGACACGTTTGCCATTGATCGTCGCCTGGATGAACTGCACGATTCCGTTAGTGAAAGCGCTGCACGCGTGTGGCAATCCGCCCGCAAAACCGCGCGCAAGGGCCGCACCGTTGTACTCAAATTAAAAACCGCTGACTTTCGTTCATTGACACGCAGTGTAACCCCACCAACGCCGCCCCAATCGCGCGAAGCAGTTGAATCACTGGCATTGTCATTGTTAAATCGCGTTGAACTGCCCAGTGATACGTTGTACCGTTTGGTCGGCGTTGGACTATCTAATTTTGACGAGCCGGAATTAATGCCCGAACTGCCGTTTGATTGAGGCTTTCAAAGTTATCGCTGCGCGCCACACGCGCTGTGTGATTTTGCCGGATCACTTACGTCCCTCACGGAAAATGACGGATGAAACGTAGCAAGTTCAATCCATTTAAAGTTGAAGCGTTGATTATGGTGATTCTGCCTATAGCACTCATCTTAGTCGGCGTTTTTTTCGCAATGGCACTGCTGTGAGCGTGCCGGTGATGTCAATCGCCGCCATGTCCCCCCTTGAATACGAATGCAAACTGAGACTACAAATAAAACGCTCAATGCATCGGCACGCCGAATTCCCGGTGTTGCACCAAATTAGATCGCTTTGGGCCCATCATTGCACCGATTAATCCCGTCTACTCGGCTTAAGTCGCCCAATTTGCACCATAAACAAACATTTCGACGTTGGCACGACCGCTGCAATAGCCCTCCTACATTCGTTCAGGAGGGTCTTGCATGAAGTACATTATCGCGATCATCAAACCACACAAGCTCGACGACGTGCGAGCCGCGTTAAACGATGTGGGCATCGGCGGTGTTACCGTTTCGGAAGTTCGAGGATTTGGCCGCCAAAAAGGCCACACCGAACTTTATCGTGGCGCGGAATATGAAGTTCAACACGTGCCTAAAATCAAAATCGAAATTGCCTGTGAAGACGATACGTCCGAACGTATTGTCGACACGATTCGTGAATCAGCCAATACCGGCAAAATCGGTGACGGCAAAATTTTTGTGTTTGATTTGCAACAAGCCGTCCGCATCCGTACGGGCGAACTTGATTCCGCTGCTTTGTAATAAAGGGGAAGTCACGATGTTAAAATTATTCAGTTTATTGCTGTTGCCGACATTGGCGATGGCCGATGATGCGCCCACGATCAGCGCTGGCAACACGGCGTGGATGATCGTGGCAACGGCATTGGTTTTGCTGATGACAATTCCCGGCCTTGCACTGTTTTACGGCGGCATGGTGCGCAAAAAAAATGTGCTCGCCACGCTGATGCAATCGTTCAGCGCTGCAGCACTCGTTACCGTGTTGTGGATGGTTGTCGGCTACTCGTTGGCCTTTACACCGGGCAGCGGATTTATCGGAGGCTTGGACAAAGCGTTTCTGAACAATATCGCCGCCGATGGTTTGTGGCCGGGCACCACGATTCCCGAATACGTTTTTATGTTGTTCCAAATGACGTTTGCGATCATCACGCCCGCGCTTATCACCGGTGCCTTTGCTGAGCGCATGAAGTTTTCCGCGTTGCTCATTTTTGTCAGCCTGTGGTCACTGGTAGTTTACGTGCCTGTCGCGCATTGGGTATGGGAAGGCACCGGTTGGTTATTCACGATGGGTGCGCTGGATTATGCCGGCGGCACAGTCGTGCACATCAACGCCGGTATCGCTGGCTTGGTTGCCGCCATTGTGGTGGGCAAACGCATTGGTTACGGCCGCGATTTGATGGCACCGCACAACTTGGTGCTCACGTTAATTGGCACCGCCATGTTGTGGGTTGGTTGGTTTGGTTTTAACGCCGGCTCGGCGTTGGCCGCGGATTTTCGTGCGGCACTGGCGATGGTAACAACGCAAATTGCGGCCGCGTCAGCCGCATTGGCCTGGGTTGCAATGGAGTGGTTTTTCAAAGGCAAACCCAGTGTATTGGGTGCCGCTTCCGGTGCTGTCGGCGGTTTGGTTTGCATTACACCAGCATGCGGTTTTGTGTTGCCCGGCAGCGCACTCATTTTGGGTTTGATTGCCGGTGTCGTGTGCTACTGGGGCGCCACGTGGTTAAAACACTACTTCAAATACGATGATTCACTCGACGCGTTTGGTGTGCACGGTGTTGGCGGCATTGTCGGATCAATTCTGACAGGCGTTTTTGCTACCGCAGCGATTCCAGGCGTTGCACCCAAACCCATGTTGGATCAAGTCACCGTGCAAGCGATTGCGACTGTTGCCACCATTGCTTACAGCTTGGTTGTCAGTTACGTTTTGCTCAAAATTATTGACGTAGTGATCGGACTTCGCGTTGATGAAGAGCAAGAACGTGAAGGTCTGGATATTGCCTTACATGGTGAGCATGTAGACTAAGCCTCACCTGAAATGAACGCGCACTGTATTCACTCGAATACAGTGCGTGCAATCATTTGTAAGTCAACCACTCTTTCAACATGGATATCGGATTACTAAGCAGTGCGTGTGATGGACAGGATATTGAACAACTGTGTGATACGTTGATCTCCTGTGTTGATAATGGCGCGTCGGTGGGATTCTTTGCGCCACTGTCACGCGAAGACGCGCGCACGTATTGGAAGGAAGTCATTGCAGATATTACTCAAGACAGACGCTTGTGTTGGGTGATCCGTTTTGATGGGCGCATCGTTGCAACCGTTCAGCTGCATTACAGTCGCAAACCCAATAGTCGTCATCGCGCCGAAATTCAGCGCTTATTAGTTCATTCACATTTTCGCCGGCGCGGCTTGGCCGAATTACTGATGCATCACGCAGAACGTTATGCCTATAAGTGTGGCATTAAATTATTAATGTTGATGACACGCGCTGACGGTGTCGGCCCCTTGTTGTACACCAAAATGGGCTTTGTGCTGTGCGGTGAGATCCCCGACTTTACCTACACGCCGTTTGGTGAACCGCACGCCAGCTTGCAATTTTACAAAGCCTTAACCCCTGTCGAATTCGGCAAAGAATGTTAAATAGGATGACATCGCTTAATCGATGTTTGCCGTTTTACGCAAGGCTGTCGTTACCGACATCAGGTTCAGCATAACGCGACAAGCGCTGCTGCGATCACGAACGATGAACGTCAAATAGCGGATGCCGGTAATGGCCATGCTATTTCAGTGTTAGCGTAAATTCATCGGGTGATTCTTTTGGTTGTTCATCATCGTGTGTGTGCGCTGATTTTTCTTTAATGCGTTTCATCGCACGCAGCTCACCATTCTCATTGACCGTAAACGGTTCATCGCGATCCGCTTCATGAATGGCTTGATACGCGATCAGCGCTTCAACAATGGCTTCTTTTTGTTCAGGTGTGAGCGCACGACCATCTGGCCAACGCCCCATTTGCACGGCAAGGTTTAAACGTTCACGCATGTCGGTTGACATGGTTTTGATCATTTCAACATAGTTCATCGGATCAACTGCACTTCATATAAAAACGATTTCAAACAGGGGTGATGGCTCAATCATCCACACCACGTCAATAGCCGTCACCAAACAACACCAGATTAACCCCCATCACCGTCCACGGCGCAGTGCCGCCACCGGGTAACGGCATCGGTTTGTAACGCAAGCTGCCATCCGATTTGGTTTCGGTATTCAAAATATCGCGCATATCGCGCAACAATTGGCTCACCGCAATTTGCGTTGACCATTTGCGATAACCATCAGGCCATTGCAAGGTGACGACACGCGGACGCGTACCGCCTGAGCCGGGCACGGTGCCGACATGGGCAAAGCGATTGCCCAAGGTACTAACCCCGGCTTCGGTGAGCAAAAAGTCCAGGCGTTGCGTCAATGCCGCAGCGATGCGACTGTTCCAGCCAGCTAATGGTAAACGATCGCGTTGATCGTTCAAATGCGCCGTTACAAACGCGGCAAGCCAAGTCCAACCGCTGTTCATTTTGGCGCGCGTACTGCCATTGCCTTGCAACGCGGCGCTCACGACTTTGCGAACATTTTCCGGCGTTACTTCACGTTGAGGCACGCCGAACAAATTAAAAATTTCGTTGGCAATTTTGACCGCCAAAAACTGTTCTTCGACGGTCCATTGTTTGTTGTCTTCAATCGTTTTGGCCAATAAACGCGCACGGTAAAACAAGGCGTCGGTTAAAAAGCCCCAAGCGGCGTAACCGATACGCGGTTTTGGCCAGAAAAAACGCGTCAACCGATCGTGCCACCCAGCAACCGGCTCTCCGACCGGTTGTCGTTGATACATCGGTTGATAAATGTCTTTGTCGATCCAGCGTACGAGCGCGCGCACGAATTCACTGTCCGGCGCATCGGCTGCCGGCACAACAGGCGGGTAAATATCCTCACCGATGACGCAGCTGCCCGCATCGTCAATAACGACTGGCGCTGAGCTCGGTGTCTCGATATCCGCTTGAACGCGGGCCTCAGCCCAAACCAGATACCATTCCTGCGCGACAAACGATAAGGAATCCCAGTAATCCAGTGCTTGATCGGTTAAGCGTGCACCGGCATACGTCTGACCATTTTTATCGTCACTGTAGCTGCACGAGCGCAGCAAGGCGGGATTGAGGCGAATAAATTCGTCAGTGGCCTGTGGTGTGTTGCGATACGGCCACGGCACCATCAAACGAGCAATAACATCGACACCGAAGCGTTTTTCCTGCGCAATTAATTCAGCCAGATCCACGTTGTCGTCGTGACGGGGAATGCGGCCTTCTCGCCAGCTTTCCGGATCGGGGTGAAACCGCTTGAACCACACCTTCCACGCCGCAACAAACAGGCCGCGCGGGCACTGAAAATTACCCGCATGTGGAAATGTCATCATCATCATGGTTAACGCACTCTACACAAAGAAGGCCGGCTTGCTGACCGCGAAGCCTTGGGCGAAGTCGACGCCAATGTCCTTGAGGGCGCTTACTATATCAGCCGTCTCGGCACATTCGGCGATGGTTTTTTTGCCCATCACTTGACCTATCTCATTGATCGAACGCACCATCGAACGGTCAACGACGTCGTCCATCATATTGCGCACAAAGCTGCCGTCAATCTTCAGAAAATCGACAGGTAATGCCTTTAGATACGCATAGGACGATACACCGCTGCCAAAATCGTCCAATGCAAAACGACAACCTAAATGCTTAAAGCGCTGAATAAAGCGCATGGTGCGCGGTAAATTGGTGATCGCCGACGTTTCAGTGATTTCGAAACAAACACGGTTGGCGAGCACGCCATAATCGGTAAACAACTGCAACAAATACGCCTCAAATGTCGGATCGTTCAACGTTGTTCCCGACAAATTGATCGTGCACAAAGATGTTTCATCCAACAATTGCGGCTGTAATGCAAATTGACGAAACACGCGTTGCACAACCCAACGATCGACTTGCGGCATGACACCAAAACGCTCCGCCGCCGGAATAAAGCTGTGTGGATCGATCAAGGCATCGTTGGCATCACGCATCCGAATCAGCAACTCGTAATGCAGCCCATTTTCAGGTATATGCAACGGTTTGATCAGCTGCCGAAACAGCACAAATCGACTCAGCTCCAGTGCTTCGTTGATGCGCGCGGTCCATTGCATTTCCATTTGCCGTTGTTGCAAGGCCGGTTTGTTGTCATCGTAAAATTGCACACGATTGCGACCACCGTCTTTTGCTGCAAAACAGGCCGAATCGGCACGGCCAAACACCTCTTCAACTGAATTCACGTCTTTGCTGATACCGGCCACACCGACGCTGGCCGCCAACGCAAAAGTGTGATGTTGCCAATCAAAGCGAAAATCCAATAACGTTTGCCGCAACTGATCAGAAATGCGGCGCGCACGCGCTTGATCGCTATTAAACAGGATGATGCCAAATTCATCACCCCCCAAACGGGACAGCACATCATTGCTGGCGATTAAATGACGCAACAGATCGGCGACTTGCCGCAGCAGTTCATCGCCGGCCACATGACCACAGGTTTCATTGACGATTTTGAATTGATCCAAATCGATATACAGCAGACTGTGCTCACTGCCATCGACTTTGCATTGCGCAATCAGTCGCGCCAACTCATCTTCGAAAGCGGAGCGGTTGATCAATCGCGTTAAAAAATCATGTTTAGACAAAAACTGCAAACGCTCTTCGGCTTGACGGCGCTCGTTAATCTCGATGCGTAAATTGCGATTGGCAATCGTCAGCTCGCGCGTACGCTCCAATACGCGCTGTTCCAGCTCATTGCGAGACTCAATCAGACTGGCGTTTTTTTGTGACAACTCAGTCAACAACATCGCGATTTTTAGCTGTGCTTGCACGCGTGCCAGCAGCTCATCTTGCTTAACCGGTTTGGTGATGTAATCCACGCCACCGGCGCGAAAACCTTGCGCGGCATCATCGCCAAGACCGGTAATAAAAATAACGGGGATGTCTTTGTTTTTTTCGGAGGCTTTTAAGCGTCGACACACCTCAAAACCATCGATGCCGGGCATCATTACGTCCAGCAAAATCAAATGCGGCCGTGTTTTATCAACAATCTGCAATGCTTTTTCACCGGTATTGGCGACCGACAAATCGTAATTAAAGGGAGCCAACATATTACTGAGAATTTCGATATTGGCCGGCGTATCGTCCACGATCAATACCCGAGCTTCAAAGTTATCCATACCTTACTCTCCTGACGATTCAGGTAATTGTTTAAGCAGTTCTTCCCAACGAAACTCATTGACCAAGCGTTGCAAATAGTGAAGCGTTGCCGGCGTATGTTGCGCTGGCGACAAGTGCTGCAGTAATCGTTGCGCTCGCGTCAATTGTCCCAATGACGCGGCCTCGCGCATGTTGTGCAGCCACGCCGAATCGACGTGCAATTCTAGGGCATCGCCCTCCTCCATCGGTACCGCATTTGGAGCAGAACGCTCACATTGCAGCGGTAATGTCAGCCATTCGCGCAAACAGGCCACGATATCGCGATGTGCAAACGGTTTGGCAATAAAGTCATTGAAGCCGACATCAATAAAGTGTTCGCGATGCAGCGTCATGCTGGAGGCGGAAACGGCCACAACGACCAAAGCGACATTCTCCGGTAATGAGCGAATTTGCCGCAGCGCATCAATACCGTTCACGCGCGGCATGCGAATGTCCATAAATACCATGCACGGATTATGTTCGGCAATCAGTTGAATCGCCTGATCACCATCATTTGCGGTGACCACGCGAAATCCCATGTTAAGCAACATGGCGCCCAACACGTCGCGGTTATCTTGGTTGTCATCAATGACGGCAATACACGCATCGGTTCCTTCTGCCAAATGCCAATTCAGATCGTTTTCAGCGTCAGCAAAAAATGCACTCACTGAGGCATCAGGCAATGGCAAAGCCAGTGCAACGCGACAACCATGCGGCGGCGCATTCGACAACTGCAAATCGCCGCCCATCATTTCAACCAAGCTTTTGCTAATGGCCAAGCCTAAACCTGTGCCACCTTGTTTGCGCCCAGCATCCGTTTGTGTAAACGCTTCGAACACACGTGCAAGATCCGCTTCAGCAATGCCAGGGCCATCATCGAGCACATCTACCGACACCGTTCCACCGAGTCGCTCAATGGCAACTCGCACATCACCCTCTTGCGTAAATTTGACGGCGTTGCCAACCACATTAATCACTATCTGACTGATCTTTTGCTGATCCCCCATCAACACACACCGTTCGGGCAGTGCCGTGGTGAGATGCCAACCAATACCTTTCTGCTGGCATTTCACTAAAAACATATCGTTTAGTGTGTTCACGATCGCATGGAGATCAAACGGTGCAATGTGCAACTCCATATGACCGGCTTCGATTTTCGACAGATCCAGAATGGAATTGATTAAGCCGAGCAGATGCATGCCGGCACTGCGCATGGCGCTGATTTGTTTTTTCTGATTGGCCGTAAAATTGCTTTCTCGCTCGAGAATTTGCGCATAGCCCAATACGGCATTCAATGGCGTGCGAATTTCATGACTCATATTGGCCAGAAACTGACTTTTCGCTTGCGTTGCTTGCTCAGCGGCTTCACGCGCTTGTTGCAGTTTTTGGATAAACTCACGGCGATCGGACACATCACTGATCGTCGCTAGCACACACAATTGACCTTGTGACAATAACGAGTTGAGACCGACTTCAACCACAATGCTGTGGCCATCTTTGCGCACCCCCAGTAACTCGCGCCCTTCGCCCATCAGACGTGGCTTGCGTTCAAAGAAAAACCATTCGCGATGCTCGCGATGTCTGAAACGTGCCGTTAGTGGCACCAGCATTTCAATGTCCTGACCAATCATTTCGTCACGCGTGTATCCAAACAGGCGTTCGCATTCGCGATTGACCAAAATCATTTTACCTTGACGATCGGCCATCAACATGGCGTTTGGCGCTTGCTCAATGACATCGCGCAACTGCGTTTCCACTTCGCGGCGTTGCGCCATTTCGGCGATCAATTGTTCATTAGCGTGTTGCACGGCGGCATTTTGTTTTCGTTGCTGGGCGAAAAAGAACCATGCAATTGATGCGAAAAGACTGAGCAGCGTCAGCAATACCATCAAGCTGCGTTTGACCAGCGATATGGTCGCATACGCTTCGGCGATATCGATTTCGCTGACCAGCCCCATTTGCATGTCGGCTAACCAGGTCCAGGCGCCGGCCACCATCACACCGCGATAATCACGGTAGCCGTCAACATTGACGCCATCAAAACCGGCTATCGCCGACTTTGCCATTTCGTTGAGCGGCCAACTGGTGTAAGCCCGTGACGGCTTTTGCCCCCTCGTCAAATCAATGCCGGGATCGCGCAAATACACTTGCATGATGGCGGACTTGCCGGCAATTAAACCCATGTGCCGCAATTGCTCTGGAAATCGACTTTCTGAATACATACCACCGTCAGGGCCAAAGGCATACGACTCACCGCTGTCGCCCACGCGCGATACGGCAAGTGTCGTTGAAAACTCTTGCGTTAAATCGCGCAACGCCAGCAGTACACCGCGCACGCGTTCGTCACTCGACCGTATCGGCGAGGCCAATAACAAGGCATGGCTGATGTGATGCGAATGCCCTTGCGCAAGTTGCACAACTTGCGCCACGTTTCTGCCGCCCAGCGCGCTTTTAAGCCACGGTGACTCAGTCGCGATCACAGGCGTCATCGCACTGAACTGCTGCAATTGGCCACGATCATTGAGCAGTGCCAAGCCGAGGTATTTTTGCACCGCCCGGTGTGCATCAAGCGCCTGCATGCGATGACCAGCGTCGTCGCTTAGCCATTGAGATTCGTGCGCAATGGCGGCCAAACGACTTTGCTCTTGGCCGATCCAAAATTTTAACGTGGTTTTGTTGGTGTTGACGGTAGCAACCAAACGCGAGCGCAAGTCTTCGCGCATATGCTGTTCAATCGCATTAATGACAAATAAACCGGTGATCAGAACGGCGAACAGTGGCAACAGAATGGAAAGGTTCAGCAGTGTGCGTAAGTAACGCATGCGATCCAACTGCTCATTAGAATTTTGCTGCAGTATGGACGAGTTAGGGAAAAAATGGAAATGGCGCCCCAGAGCCGATTCGAACGGCCGACCTGTCCCTTAGGAGGGGACTGCTCTATCCATCTGAGCTACCGGGGCGAGATTAAAACTTTTGCGCAACGATACTTCCCTGTCGCTTCTGCCAGCCTGCACATCCATATGCAGGCGTTCATGGGCAAAAAGAGTCCGGTGGACTCTTTTGAATTCCCCCACCCATCTGAGCTACCGGGGCGCGGCGCGCGCATTGTACGGTTGCCAGTTGCCAGTTGCCAGTTGCCAGTTGCCAGAGCGAAACTCGAAACACCGTCACTGACAACTGATAACTGACAACTGATAACCGCCACCCGAAGTTCCATCACACCGCAAAATAACTCGCATCCGCCGCTGCCCATGCGGCTTTTTCAGCGTCAATTTGCGCGGCGAGGCTGTGAATGCGTGGCAATAAATGCAAGCGATAGAAGTCGGCGGTTTGACGTTTGTGTTGATAAAAGCTGTCGCTTTTACCAGCGCAATGCTGCGCAAGTTGTGCCCATAACCAGGCGTAAACGACATGACCGCTCAGATGCAGATAGCCAACGGCGCTGGCGCCGATGAAATGGCTGTTGCTGGCGTGCTGCAACAAATGATCGCTGCAGCGTTGCCACACATCGAGCGCTTGTTTAAGCGCATCACGCCACTGGCTGTCGTGCAATTCGTTGGCAGTCGCGAGTATTTTTTGCGCTAGAGCCTGTTGTGTTTTGCCCTGATTGGCCAACAATTTGCGACCAATCAGATCCATGGCCTGCACGCCGTTAGTGCCTTCATAAATTTGTGCGATACGCGCATCACGAACCGTTTGTTCTAACCCCCATTCGCGGATGTAACCGTGGCCACCCAGGGTTTGCACGCCGTGATTGCACACATCAAAACCGATGTCGGTAAAAAACGCTTTGGCGATGGGGGTTAAGAAAGCAATAATCTGTTCGGCTTCGGTTTGCTGTTCCGCACTGCCGTGATGTTGCAAATCGAGCAAGCTGCCCATCCACAGCGCGAGCGCACGACCGCCTTCGGTATAGGCACGCATCGTCATCAACATGCGTTGCACATCGGCATGCACAATAATCGGATCGGCCGCATTTTTTGAACCGGGAGCTTTGCCTTGTTTGCGATCACTGGCGTAGCGTGCGGCAATTTGCCAGGCGATTTCGCCAAGGCCGATGCCTTGCATCGCAATCGACAAACGCTCGGCGTTCATCATCGTGAACATGCAACGCAGACCTTCATGAGCAGGGCCAATCAAATAGCCTTCGGCATCATCGAGATTCATCACACACGTTGCGGACGCTTTGATGCCCATCTTATGTTCAATCGAACCACAGTGAATCGCATTGCGAGCTGCCAGGCTTCCGTCATCATTGACTAAAAATTTCGGGACCAAAAACAGGCTGATTCCGCGCACACCGGCCGGCGCATCTGGCAATCGTGCCAACACCAAGTGGATGATGTTTTCCGTCAGATCGTGATCACCACCGGTGATAAAAATTTTGGTACCGGTTATACGGTAACGGCCACCGTCAGCGGGCACTGCTTTGGTCTTTAACAGTCCAAGATCTGTCCCGCAGTGCGGCTCGGTCAAACACATGGCTCCGCACCATTGACCGCTGATTAATTTCGGCAAATAACGCTGTTTGATGGCGTCATCAGCGTGTGCCGCCAGCGCTTCAGTGGCGCCCGTGGTTAATGAACTGTACAAACTGAAACTGGTGTTCGCGGAATAGATCATTTCCTCGACAGCAATGTGCAAGGCGCGCGGCAAACCCTGACCACCAAATTGCGGATCGCCGTGCAAGCTTTGCCAACCACTCTCTGCAAACTGCTGCCACGCCGCACGAAAGCCATCGGGTGTCGTCACCACACCATCTTTTAACGTACAGCCTTGTTCGTCTCCAGAGCGGTTTAAGGGTGCCAATACTTCGCGGCAAAATCGCGCGGCCTCAACGAGCACAGCGTCTTGCAAACTTTCATCCAGTTCAACGCCGGTGTTTAATGCCTGCCACTGCTGTGGCCAACGCAACCACTCGTTAAACAAAAATTGAAAGTCGCGAACAGGGGCTTGGTAATTCATTGTGTGACTCCGGATTTAATAGTGTTCGAGCAAAAGTTGCAGCGTTTCGGCCACCGCCTGTTGACGCACTTCGGCGCGGTTGCCAATGAAGACAAATTTTTTGGCGATGGCGGTCTTACCGCGTTTTTGCACCGCAATCCACACCGTGCCAACCGGCTTATCGACCGAACCTCCGTCGGGTCCGGCAATGCCACTGATCGCTGCGACAACGTTGGCGCGACTGTGGCGCAACGCGCCGCTGACCATTTCGGTGACCGTGGCAGCGCTCACCGCGCCATGCGTTGCCAGCGTGTCGTGCTTCACGTCCAACTCAGCCTCTTTGGCGTCATTGCTGTAGGTAACCCAGCCGCGATCGAACCAACGCGAGCTACCAGCCAGCTCGGTGCAAGCTGCAGCGACCAAGCCTCCAGTGCATGATTCGGCCACCGCAACAGAATGGCCATTCGCCAACAGTTTGGCCGCCAGCGTCATCACGAGATCAGGAATAGTTGTCATCTTGAAGCTCAGTCAAGGAACCCGAAACCGGTGTGGCCGGACTTTAAAACATTGCGAAGCCGCTGTCGAACGATCGTTTGAATCGACCGTTTGAATTATCACACAAGCCAACTCGCCGGATTCGAGCATTAAAAGGAGGGCAAACCGCGCTCGCCGTCGCGACCGTTTTCGTTAAAATGCCGCGCTCTGACGCCAATAGGGAATGCCACACACTGTGGATGCAACGTTGACTAAAAATCGTACCACTGAGCATACGCCAATGATGCAGCAATACTGGCGCATCAAACGCGAGCATATGCAGCATCTACTGTTCTATCGAATGGGCGATTTTTATGAATTGTTTTACGACGATGCCGTCACCGCATCGCAGGCACTGGATATCACCTTAACCAAGCGTGGTGCCTCAGCCGGCGAACCGATTCCAATGGCAGGTGTGCCGTATCACGCGGTCGAGCCGTATTTGGCCAAATTGGTCAAACAAGGTTTTACGGTTGCCATTTGTGAACAATTATCCGATCCCGCAACCAGCAAAGGTCCAGTTGATCGCGGTGTTGTGCGCATTGTGACGCCCGGCACGCTCAGTGATGAAGATCTGCTTGATGAGCGTCGCGACAACTTGATTGTGGCACTAACGCGTTATAAAGAAGGATTTGGTATCGCCGCCGTTGAAATTTCAACGGGGCGATTCACGTTTAATCAAGTCAATAGCATTCCCGCCGTTGCCGCTGAATTACATCGATTACAAGCCGCTGAAGTGCTGATCGATGAATCGCTGGACGATCTCGAACTCGCCGTCGTTGGTGCACGTCGCCGTTGCCCATCCTGGCATTTCGACAATGAATCAGCGCGCGCCAATTTACAGCGCCAGTTTGCGGTAAACGGTTTGCACAATCTCGGTTTGCATGACGACTCGGCCGCGCTCGGTGCGTGTGGTTGCGTCTTACAGTATTTGAAAGACACGCAAAAAACCGCGTTGCCGCACTTGCGATTGCCACAAGCCGAAATCGTTGACGATGCATTGTTGCTCGATCCGGCGACGCGCCGCCATCTTGAACTCAGCGAAACGATTAACGGCGGTGACGAACATTGTTTGTTGCGTGTGATTGATGGTACTGCAACCGCGATGGGCACGCGCCTTTTGCGTCGCTGGTTGCATCGACCATTGCGTGATGTCGCACGCATCATTCAGCGCCAAGTGTTCATTCAAGCATTACAACAACAGGATGTCATCGGCGATCTACGCCCCCTGTTGCGTCGTGTTGGCGATCTGGAGCGTGTGCTGGCACGTGTCGCGCTGAACACGGCGCGCCCGCGCGATTTGTTGCGTTTGCGCGATGCCATGTCGGTGTTGCCCGACATTTTGCTGCAACTAAAAACCATTGAAGCTGACGTGCTGCGCCCCTTATTTTCCGGGTTGCGGACCTTTCCGGATGTCGTTGAGTTATTGCAAGCGGCGATCATTGATGAGCCTCCCGCTTTATTGCGCGACGGAGGAGTTATCAAACCCGGCTTCAATACTGAGCTGGATGAACTGCGAGAGTTGTCCGAAGGCATCGACGGCTTCTTGACCCGTATCGAAGCTGAAGAACGCAGTAAAACCGGCATCGCCACATTAAAAGCCGGCTTTAACCGAATGCACGGATTTTATCTCGAGATATCGCGTGGACAAGCTGCACAAGCGCCGGTGCATTATCACCGCCGTCAAACGCTGAAAAACACTGAGCGCTTTATCACCGATGAATTGTTGAAACAGGAGCAGCGAGTACTCAGCGGTTCAGCGCAAGCCTTGGCATTGGAAAAACGGTTGTACGATGAATTGCTCGCGACATTGCGCGAGCAATTGAGTGCCCTGCAGAATTGCAGCGACGCGCTGGCAACATTGGATGTATTGAACGGTCTAGCCGAACGTGCTCAGACGTTAAATTACAGCCGACCCGACGTGACCAACGAACGCGGCATTTACATCGAGCAAGGTCGCCATCCGGTTGTTGAACATTTTTTGAAAGATGCGTTTATCCCCAACGCAACCCAACTCGACAGCACGCAACATTCGCAAATTTTGACCGGCCCCAATATGGGCGGCAAATCAACCTATATGCGGCAAATTGCGCTCATAACATTGCTGGCACAGATCGGTTCGTCGGTGCCGGCTAAACACGCACGCATCGGCGTAGTCGATCGCATCTTTACGCGTATTGGCGCATCCGATGACGTGGCCGGTGGCGCGTCAACGTTTTTAGTCGAAATGCGCGAGACAGCGACAATATTGAATCAAGCGACGCAGAACAGCCTGGTCCTACTGGATGAAATAGGTCGTGGCACCAGCACCTATGATGGCCTTGCGCTCGCTTGGGCAACATTGGAACATCTGCATGAGCACATCCAAGCGCTGACGTTGTTTGCGACACATTATTTTGAATTGACCCAGTTACCGGAGCGCCACCAAAGCATGATCAATCTGCATGTGTCCGCCACTGAATATGGCGACAGTGTTGTGTTTTTACACGCCGTGGAAACCGGACCGGCCAGTCGCAGCTATGGTATTCAAGTCGCGCAATTGGCCGGTGTGCCTCGTACGGTTATTCTGCGAGCGAAAGCCCACCTGCTGCAGTTGGAAAAATCCGTGGTCAATGTACCGGTTGCGCCGGTAACCGAGAACGACAGGCAAATAACCGACCCCGTGATCGAATTTCTCGATGGCATTGATACGGATAATTTGACGCCGCGAGAAGCACTAAACGTGCTGTATCAACTAAAATCACTTCGCCGACAATAAACTGAGCAGCGGCGGTGACAGCGCCTTATGCAATACCTGATGGAGTAATACCCATGGCTTTTGTAGTAACTGACAATTGTATCCGCTGCAAATTCACCGATTGCGTTGAAGTGTGTCCGGTTGATTGTTTTTATGAAGGTCCAAACTTTTTGACCATCAACCCGGACGAATGCATCGACTGCGGATTATGCGAACCCGAGTGCCCGGCCAACGCGATCTTTGAAGAAAGTGAAGTACCCGACAATCAAAAGCATTTCATCGCATTGAATGCCGAATTGGCTGGTCTATGGCCAAACATCAACAAGAAAAAAGCCGCGCCGGATGATGCCGAACAGTGGAACGGTGTACTGGATAAACTGAAGTATCTGCAACGTTGAATTAAAAAAACCGGCAATGCCGGTTTTTTTTCGTCCATTATGTCCCTCGACATATTTTGAAGTGGCTGTGTGGGCACCAAATACGAACAGCCCAACCCGATTGGGCTGTTGACCGAATTGGCGCAACCACGTAATCATTCAGTCACTGGCGTCGCCGTCATCGTGTTGGTGACGACATTCATACTCATCGTATTGGCGTATTATCTGATCAACGGCACTGAGTCTGTTTCCGGCACAAGTAAATTAGCGTTAACGGAGAATCAACATGCAAAACGAATTGAACGAGCGCGTCAACTTTCAAACACAGATGTTGATCAATGGACAATTGCATGCTGGCCAAGGCGAAAAGTTGGCCATTCTCAATCCCTCCACGGGTGATACGTTGATCGAGATTGCTGAAGCGACTGAAGCGCAAGTCGTCGCCGCTGTGAATGCCGCTGACATCGCTTTGACGACTTGGGCACGCACAACGCCAAAAGATCGCGCAGGTCTTTTGCTGCAGATTGCCGATCGCATTGAACAACACGGTCCGGAACTCGCTCGTCTCGAAGCGTTGAATTGTGGCAAACCCTATGCAGCCGCATTGAATGATGAAATTCCGGGCATTGCCGATACCTTTCGTTTTTTCGCGGGCGCGGCACGTTGTTTACACGGCGCCGCCGCAAACGAGTTTCTACCGGGTTTTACCAGCATGATTCGCCGAGATCCTGTCGGTGTAATTGGTTCGATCACGCCGTGGAATTATCCGTTGATGATGGCCGCATGGAAATTGGCACCCGCGTTAGCGGCTGGCAACACGGTCGTCATCAAACCCTCTGAGATCACGCCATTGACGACGCTGCGCTTAGCCGAAATCATCGCTGATTTATTGCCAAAGGGAGTTGTCAATGTGCTGTTCGGTCGCGGTCAACAGGTTGGCGCACCCATGGTGTCACAACCCGCGATTCGGATGATTTCATTGACGGGTTCGATCGCCACCGGTCAAAAAATGCTGGAGCTCGCTGCACAAACATTAAAACGCACACACCTTGAGTTGGGCGGTAAAGCCCCCGTCATCGTGTTTGATGATGCCGACATTAATGAGCTAGTTGCCGGTGTGCGCACATTTGGTTTTTACAACGCCGGGCAAGATTGCACGGCTGCCTGCCGTATTTATGCCAACAAAAAGATCTACGACAATTTGGTCGCCGATTTGTCGAGTGCTGTTTCATCGATTCAGCTCGGTTTGCAGTTTGACAACGGCGTGGAATTGGGTCCATTGGTGTCGAGCTTGCATCGCGATCGCGTTGCCGGTTTTGTAGAGCGTGCGGCGACGCAAAAGCATATTGAAATTGCAACCGGTGGAAAAAAAGTCGTCGGAAATGGTTTTTTCTTCGAACCGACGGTCATAGCCGGGGCAATGCAGTCTGATGAAATTGTGCGCAAAGAGGTGTTTGGCCCTGTCGTTTCGGTCACTCGATTTGATGACACTGACGAAGCCATTCGTTGGGCCAATGATTCCGATTATGGCCTTGCTTCTTCAGTGTGGACAAAAGACATCAGTCGCGCGATGAGAGTATCAGCAGAATTGCACTATGGTTGCACGTGGATCAACACGCATTTCATGCTAGTCAGTGAAATGCCGCATGGTGGTGTCAAAAAATCCGGCTACGGTAAAGATCTGTCGATGTATGGATTGGAAGATTACACCAGCATTCGACATGTCATGATTAAGCATTAAAAAAGGTGGGCGCACGACGCGCCCACCGACTACAAGATCTACAGTAGATAAACCTTAGAAGTTGTACCGAACAAATACACTGTTTACGTCCATGTCGTCGTTATCAACATGCGACAGGCCCAGTGAAAAATTCTTATTCAGAAAATACTGTCCGGATACGGTGATGAAATTGTCACTACCATCCATGTCTTGATGCGTATAGCTGGCCGATAACTCAATGCTATCGGCCACCAGACTACGAATGCCAAGCGCCAAGGCATAACCATTTTCACTGTCATCTTCTTGCTCGCCATATCCGCTCATATCATATGATTCACGCACTAAAGCGGCGCTGGTAAACACATCAGTGTTCTGCGCAAGCGGCATGCGGAAACCAAGTCCCGCTTGCAATTGCGAAACATCCACTTTCACACCCAAGACCTTATCGTCCAACATTGAGTACGAAGCAAAACCGAACACTTGATCGGTTAATTCGTGCGAAAAATCAAACGCGTACCCCTCAAGATTCACGTCAACTCCCGGAAGAAGCGTAATTTCTTCTGCTTTCAGCAGACTGCCTTGGACAAAGTTGTAATTGGGCTCAGCGGCCATCACGCCGGTAGCCAACAGACTCGCGATCACAAAAGCAGATTTCTTCATTTGCATTTCCTTGATAAGTAAGTGCCAAACGGCGAGCGCATTATTGGGAAATGCAGATGAATTTTTTCTGAATGAAAAAAGGCGCGAACCATTGTCGCGCCTTTTTTATTACGTTCAGCATCCGTTCAGATCAACGTGGGTTCGCAATATTTTCAGCGTTGGTGACCGTAATCGTGGTGGCCATTTTGACGGCATTATCGCGTGCCTGTTGCAAATCTTGCGCGCGCGCCAAAGTAACCCCCATACGACGTTTTCCTTTGACTTCTGGCTTACCAAACAAACGCAGTTGCGTGTCCGGGATCATTAACGCTTGATCGAGATTGCCAAACTGCACATCGTTGTGTTCACCTTTCAACAACAATGCACACGATGCCGATGCGCCCAGCTGGCGAATACTCGGCACCGGTAACCCCAAAATAGCCCGCGCATGCAACGCAAACTCAGACAGATCTTGCGAGATCAACGTAACCAAACCCGTGTCATGCGGACGCGGCGAGACTTCACTGAATATGGCGTTATCACCTTTAATAAATAACTCGACGCCAAAAATGCCAAAACCACCGAGCGCATCGGTGACCTTTCTTGCAATGTCTTGTGATTGCTGCAATGCCACTGATGACATTGGCTGCGGTTGCCAGCTCTCGCGATAATCGCCATCGATTTGAATATGCCCAATCGGATCGCAGAACACGGTGCCGTGTTTGGTGCGCACCGTTAGCAAGGTAATTTCGTAATCAAATTGCACGAAACCTTCGATGATCACACGCCCCGCGCCCGCGCGCCCACCTTCTTGCGCGTATTGCCAAGCGTGCTGTAAATCGGCCTCGCTACGCATAACAGATTGACCTTTGCCCGAACTGCTCATGATCGGTTTAACGACACACGGGTATCCAATGTTTGCCGCCGCCGATTGAAAGGTTTCCCACGTGTCGGCGAACAGATAACGTGAAGTGGGCACCTGCAACTCTTCGGCGGCGAGACGGCGGATCCCTTCGCGATTCATCGTCAGTTTGGCGGCTCGTGCGGTCGGCACGATGGTGTAACCTTCATTTTCCAATTTCACCAATTCGTCGGTAGCAATCGCTTCTATTTCCGGTACGATATAGTGCGGCTTCTCTTTTTCGATCACAGCACGCAACGCTGCCCCATCCAACATGTTGATCACATGCGAACGATGTGCGACCTGCATCGCCGGCGCATTGGCATAACGATCAACCGCGATGACTTCACAACCCAACCGTTGCAGTTCAATCACAACTTCTTTGCCGAGCTCACCACTACCGAGCATCATGACACGAGTGGCTGAGGGCGATAATGGAGTGCCGATACAGGTCATATGGTTTACCTCAAAAGAAAAAAGATAACGGCAACACGAAGCACACGAAATTGCACAAAGTATACGAAGTTTTTAAGCAAAAACGATTTGAGCTAGACATCCCTTTTCAAAGGTCAATTTCGAATAGAGAAGAAAACTCCATTTGTTTTCTTCGTGTGTTTTGTGTTCTTATTGATTGGCGCGCGTTTTACTGTCTAGAAATCGGCTGCAAATACAAACTATAAAGTGCATCGCCCGGCAACAACGGTGTTGGTTCACCTTTTACCCATGCTTCATGCCCCACCATAAAATACGGCGACATTGGGTGACCACTTTGGCTGGTCGGCATATGGAATATCGCGTTGGCTTCATGCCCAGGTGACACAACCAAACGTTCTGAAGCACTGTTGTTGGCACCGACAACACGCGGCATATTGGCATCGCCGGCTAATGGCGTTAGCGGCGCATTCAGATAACGGCCAACAAACGGTATAAATCGCGCAAGTGGATGTTGAATCGCAACGGTGTTTTTTTCGCCCCAAGTGCGTCGCTCCAAATGTTTATCCTTTTTGGTCAGCACCTCGATCTGTTTATCAAGTACTGCAAGTTCAAATTCATCCCATGTCGTATACGGTTGCGGTAGCAAATGCGCGGGTTTGTCGTTGATCACTTTCCATAACACGGACTCCCATTGCCCCGACAGCCAGCTGCTGCGAAAGTGCGGATTCACTTTATACACATCGGCCAGCCATGCTTTGTAAACCGCATCACGCAACAAGAAACGGAAACCGCGGACCAAACGATAACTGACTGAATCAATGGTGGCGCGGCCTTCCCATTTCACAATGAGATCACGAAACGCTTTTCGCTGTTCGTTACCTTCGATATTTTTATCGTTGAGCACTTGTGTCAAATGTTGTTGCCAGCGCGCCAACAACACAGCGCGATCGTCCAACTGAATGGCCAACATGTCGCGCTCATCCGCTTTCAACAACGAAAATAGACCGTTGCGAATTTGCTGCGCACGAGCCCCCAAATCGTATCCGCCATCACCGACGATGGCTAATGCCTCACCGCTGACAACACGCGCATTGGCAGTCCAAATGCGACCATCGATTGGGTTCACCACTTCCGGGTATTCACCGACGCTCAAATATCCGTCCCAACGTTGAGCACCATCGTGCCATTCACTTGGCAGGCGCCCGCTAAATCCGACACGTCGCGGAATCGCTCCGGCTATGGTCCACCCGATGCCGCCGTGTTTGTCTGCCACCACAAAATTTTGTGCAGGAATACGCGTTGTTTTGGCTATGCTGAGTGCCTCCAACGCACTTTGGGCTGTTTCCAGTTTGGCCAATCCTAAATTGATGGCTTGCTCAACATCGTGTGCGACCCAGCGATAGACATAACTACGGCCAGTCGCATCTTGATAAATCACTGGACCCCATTCGGTTTCAGCAATATCGAGTTTGATCGCGGGCTCGTCTTTGACATAAATGGTTTCCTCACGGTGTTGCAGTGCTTTTACGCCGTCAGTAGTGACGTAATGCTCCGGATCCGGTTGTTGCAAACGAATAACGTCAGACCAATCGCCATAAGTGTTGGTAAAGCCCCATGCTACCGATTCATTGCTTCCCACGACGACTAGCGGAGCGCCAGGCAGCGTAACACCCACAACACGCACATCTTTATCTGCGTCGCGATAAATCAGCTGAGCGCGATACCACGTGTTGGGCACTGAAATGCCCAAATGCATATCGTTGGCCAAAATAGCGCCACCGGATTTACTGATGCTGCCGGAAATTGCCCAATTATTACTGCCCGGAAAATCGTCCTGCGCAGAATCTTCAAAAATGTCGCCGTTAATTTGAGGCATGTAGCCAACCAGATCGACTGCGCTGGGAATGGTTGTGGCATGAATGGCATCACCGATTAACGGCGCGTCCCACTCACTGCCAGCCGCAGATAGAAATTGGAACATGGCGTCCGGCAATTTTTCTTTGGCAAGTTGACGACCTAACTCAGCGCTGCCATCAGCCGATTGTAATGTTAAATACATTGAGTAAACCGCCAGAATGCAATCTTCGGTTTTCCAGATTTGCGGTGACACACGTAACACCGAATATTCAAATGGCTGTGCACTCAACGCTTGCAAACCGGCGTTGACGCCTTCGGTGTACACCGTCAATAACTGACGATCGGCGGGATTGGCTTTTTCGACAATTGTGCTCGCACGCGCGCGAAAGCGATGCAACCGTGTTTTTTTATCGAGTTCAAGCGCGGCGGAACCTACCAATGCCGACAATTCGCCGGCTGCTCGGCGACGCAACAGATCCATTTGGAAAAAACGCTCTTGCGCATGCACGTAACCCAACGCACGTGCGACATCGAGACGGCTGTTGCCACGAATCGCCGGTACGCCTTGTGCGTCACGCAGTACCGCAACCTCAGCTTGCAAGCCGCTTACCGTTACACGACCATCCAATTGCGGCAAACTGGCGTCAAGCTGCCAATATACCCACAGGGTGATCACCAGTAACAACAGCATCACTATGAGTGAAACGCGGCCAGCCAGTCGCAAAAAGCGTTTCATCGAATTCCCCGTCGGATTATTTTTATGGGAACGAACACTAGCAAATTTAACGCATCACTGCAGCCTTGATCGGGATCATATTCGGCTTTCGCAACTACGTTCATTATGTCAACAACTTAAGGAGTGTTTATGGATATCAAACAGCTGCAACAAAAACGCGCAGAATTGCAAAAACGCTTGGATGCCATTTCGCAAGACTACCGAGATGGTCTCGATGCGGATTCGTCAGAGCGTGCCGTGCAAATGGAAAATGACGAGGTGTTGGCGGAAATTGCGCGTGTATGCCGCGCCGAAATTCAAGCCATTGATCGTCAATTGCAGCAACTCAGCAAGGGCTAGCTCCCCCATTGCATGCAGGCCTAAACAAAAAACCCGCCGCAGCGGGTTTTTGTTTTATGCAAAACGAGCTTCATGCCGGCGCGGTAATGACACCGTTGCAAATCGGTTCGAACGCAACCAGCGAATCCAGTGCGGTTGCGTTGGCACCCAAGCCGTGGCCCGGGAATGTCGTCGCAAAATCACCAATCTGGTTGTGCAGCGCCATATAGTTCAACAACACGGTGTTGACCAACAAGTTGACGTTGTTGCCCGCTGGGCTCGATGACGTAACGGCATCACCTTCGGCCGAGTACCAACCGATTTGTTGATGCTGCGCTTGGGTTTTGCCACCAACCTGATTCAATACTGGACGACCGTTCGGGTTATAAACAAGGAAGAACGAGGCGGCGGTGGCTTGGTTATCCCCCGTCCACTGCCCTTTGCCGCCACCGTCAGTTGACATGTCAGCAGCACCGTTTGAAAACACCGAACCGTCACTGAACACGTACAACATCACCGGCGTGCGAATGCGATGAGCGTATTCGAGGATCGCCCCCATACAAACGCCGGCGCGGAAGTCACGCCGTTCGCCCGTTGCACGATCACCCGTGTGGTAGTCGAATCCACCCATCGCGATGGTGCCCGCACCGGCAAAGCCATTGACAACCAGTTTCATCACCGCAGCCGTTTTGCGGAATTCGCCATCACTGTTGAACAGTTCAGGTGTAAACACGCCACCAACAATTTCCGGGTCTTGTGATGGATCAATCTGCGCTTTGTTACCAAAACGCTGGGCCATATCGGCACTCTTGATATAACCACATTTAACCAGATCTTTGACCACTTCATCGACACTGACACCGCCATCTGGTGGCAAGTTGGTCGACACACGTCCCATTTTCTTGGCGCTGATGCGGTACATCGATTCCATGACCGCCACGGCGTCATCTTGTGCCAACACGCTGGTCAAATCACCGACATCAACCAAGCCGACGACATCTGACGGACGATCGACTTTGGTCGGCCGTTTCGTCATGTCAATCATTCCCGCTGGCGCCATCGAGTTGCCGCCCGAATCGGAGTTCTGTGAACCGATCAACGTCAGCAAGGAACCATTGGCGCCGGCTTTGTTGATGCCGTACATCGGGTTATGCGGATTGGTGTCAGTATCGTTTTCGGAGCGAGCTGCAATCACAGCACCATTGATATTGACCTTCGCCGCAGCAGATAGCACGGTGTTAATACCGCGCAAGAACGCGCTTTGAGAATGAAAGGCCAAGCCCATCGACGTATCAATATTGGTGTCAGTGGTGGTGCCATTCATCGTTGTGCGCGTCGGCAACATGCTCGGCGGCAAACCCATTTTGCTGTAGCCACCTGGCGACAAGAAATCAAATTGGCCGCCTTGTTTACCCACCAACACGTTGGAACCTGCAATGTTGGCTCCACCGGCCAAATCCATACATATAAACGGGATCTTACCGGCCCCCAGGGACGCAATACCGCAGGATTGTTTTAACGCTTCCAGATCCGGTGCCAGCGCCGCTTGCGCAGCTCGAGGGTTGGCAAACAAACTGAAAATGCTGGGCCCCATCACTCCACCCATGCCTGTCACCAAACCGGCGCGCAGCATTTCACGGCGTGTTGTCGGGCGTGGATGATCCGGATGCAGAATTGGCTCGTCTACACCGTACGTTTTCTTTTGCTTAAACATGGACATTCCTCCGCCTCACTGAACCAACATGGCCGCACTACCCAGTGCCGCAGCACAGGTGGCTTTGACCACACTTTCAGTTGAGCTTGAATTCTTCAAACCGGGGTAATTGACCAGACGGCCATCTATGGTTTGTGAACCACCGTTGATCAACAAATTCAATTCCGTACGCACATCGGTATCCGATGGTTGTGAACTCAAATTGTTGCCCGTAATTTTGCTCATCAGCGGATCAATGATTTGATCGGTGCCACTACCATTAAACGCTGTCGATGCATTCGCCGCAAAATTGAAGCCTGGGAAAAATTCGCTGCGTTTGCTCGTGTCACGAATCAGCTTGTCGCAGTACTTAATCGCCAGTTGCGTTACCGCCATTTGATGTGACGAAGCATAAGAAGCCAAAGCATCAGTAGCCGGCAGTGAGCGCTTAATGTTGTCAAATGTGGTTTTGACATCCGTATCGTTACGACTGATTCCTGTGATCACCGCCATCGACGCATTGATCTCATCAAACGTACGCACACCTATATGAGAAGCCGGCTCCAAATCAATCGGTGCTGGCACCGGTGGTGGTGAAGGTTCCAACACAACGTGCGTGTTCGTGCCCAACTGTTCAAAGGTCAGGAAAAACTGATCATTGGCGGGACCGGCTTCCACCGTTACCACAGTGCCCAATGTCGATAAGGGGTTCTTGTGGCGACCGAGGCTGGTGTTCATTTTTGCGAATACCTGACCAACCGGCACTTCGCGTGCATTCAGACCAATACGCATGCCTTTAACCGGAACGTCAGACAAATCGATGGTGTCGTTCAATGCCGCCAGGAACGGTGCATTAAACAGGTAGCCGTAGCTGTCGTATTGGCTCACTTCAACCACGATGTAGCACAGTGATTGACCGTTTTGCATACAACCTTTTGATTCCGGTACCAGGTGCGCAACCGAGAACAACAAGTAATAGCGCTCACCAACACCCGCTTTAAAGTTTTGCGCGATTTGTTCTTCCGTCAATGCACGATTATGGATGGCCACCATTTTCAAGGTGCCTTCCCACTGATGCATACCATCGGCTTCGTTACCAAAAATCAACGCGAATGCATCGTCCCAGTCCGCCAAATTACCAACATCGGTGTCATCATCGTCTCCGGTAAACTCACCGTTGACATAGATGCGACGACCATTGGTGGGATCAAATGTCACCACCACGTGCTGCAATGTGGCTTGCGCACGTTGATCATCATTAGCGGTGGAATGAGCCGCCATACCCGAAGCATCGGTCGTGCTCATGCGCATCAGGAAATCGTAGTTGTACAGCGATTGACCCAACGCAAAGTTGACGGCATTCGAGCCAGCCGAATAACTAATCAAACGTGAAGAATTGTCTTGAACCACGTTGGCTGGCGCAGCCCACGTCTCAATGGTGTATTCACCTGAGGCGCGGATCATATCGTGCAGTTTTTTGCTCCCCGCCGCTTTGGCTTGTGCTTTGGCGAAATTGCGGCCCGGCACGCCTTGCTCGACTTTAAACTGCAAGCCCCAACCACCAACCCAACTGACGTTTCCGTACAACTCCATATCGGTAGCAGGTACAACAGCACTGGTGTCGTAAGCGACTGAACCAATGCCTTCTTTGAATTGCCACAAACCGATCAGGTTTTGTTCAAAACGACCACCACTTGATGCAATGATGCCATCGAGCATGCGCATCGCACGCGACGGAATCAGCGAAGGATCCATTTGCACCGGTTCGGTGGCATCGGCCAGCGCCTGAATTGCGGCTTGCATTTCATTGGCATTTGCCATGCAATCGCTCCAGCAGTTATGCGATTCGTCACGCAAACGAATCACCAAACGCGAGCGGCTGGGAGTATCCAAATTGATACGGCTTTTGGCAGCGGCATACGCCGTTGCCAAATCATTGCTGGCGAAATACGGTTGTTGTGCCGTCGGAGAATTTGCGGTGTGGCAACGATTACAGCCGGCTTCACCGATCAAATACGGAGTCCAGACAAAGCGGTCGAAATCTTCCGGGCTTTCACTGAAACCACGGCTGTTGCCAGGTGTTGTCAAGTTAGGTACGGGGACAAATGTCACTTCATTTGCCGTTCCAGTACCGCTACCAGCCCAACGCGTGATCGCTTGCGTGACAAAATCGGCACAGGCGGTGTTGCTGGTTAACCAGCAATTATGGCCGCTGCCCACTTTCTCTACCGCGCGTGATTTAACCGGATCGGCAAAATTCGCAATCGTCACCGCATCCGTATAAGCCAGATTGACGTCGTCATCGCGAACGAATTGTGGCGATTGACCACCATCGGTATGACAGCCACCACAACGCTCAACCATCGGCGTCCAAAAGTTGACATAAAACTTTTGGATATCAGCCGTCGCTGGCGGCGGACCGCTGTAGTTGGACGAACTGCCGCCACCCGGTGGTGGATTATTTTCTTCGGTGTCTGCACCACTGCCGCCCGAACAAGCGGACAACAAGGAAATAACAGCAGACAATAATGCAAGCTTCAGCGACAGCGCGTTTAAGGAGCCGTTGCGAAGACGTGAAAACAGCCAGTTATTCATGTGAAAACCTCGCAGCGTACTCATTAGTCACCCTTACAGTAATCAGCCGCCGAAGCAACCGCTGTTTTCAGCTTGAAGCCGCTGCTTTGAAGGGCACCAATCATGGTTTCAACGCGACCACGATCGTTGGCATCAACCGGATTACGCAAGCACACCAATTTGAAGACTTTTTCCGCTTGGCAGCGCGCAAATTGATCGGAGTAGGCTAATTCCATGCCCATCGATTTTGCACCCGAACCGCTGCCATTACCCATTGGCGTCGCATTCCAGCCTGATTCTTTGGTCGAACCAAAGGGTACGCCGAGCAGCTTGTTGGGACCTTCTCGCCAGTAGTTTTCCCAATTGTCGTCGAGCGTTTTGAAACCGGGTTTAAACGTAGCGGAGTTGATGTGGTATTTCTTTACCACGCGCAAGCCAGTATCCGGATCCAATTCCGAGTCATTGGCGTTGTAGGAAATTCGACCAGCCATGCCTTCCGGATCAGTGGCAAAGTCATAAGTGAAGTTGTAGTAAGCAAAAGCCTGCGCCAACGGGTCCATACCCGAGTGACAACCAATGCAGCTATTCAAAAAGATACGACTGTCACCACCGGGTGAACGCGATACATCTTGGCGGATACGATCCGGCACACGTGTCGTGTCTTTGAGCTGATCCAAGTCTTTGCACAGATGATTGACCAGGGTGTAACGGAACTGACGACGATTGGTACCGTCGATGAAAAACGCCTTGGCGCCTTGCCGCGTCGTCCATACACCAGCTGTGGCCGAATCCGGCAACTCAGGATTGAGCTCAGATTGTTTGCGCCGCGCAAAATTAGCCGGATCGGCCAAATTGATGTGATTGTTCTCCAAGAACTCATAGTGGTTGTTGTTGTCAACCGCATAAGCAGGAGCCCCCGTTGCCGAGGTCCCGACATACACGATGTCGCCCGACAAAATTTCACGAAAGTCGATGTCGTCGCGCACAATGCCGATCACCGTCGCCGTGTAATCGTTCAAGGGCTCAAACACCGAGAAATCACGATTCGTCCATGGCGTGATCCAGTTTTTCAGCGTGACGTCATAAAACGCGGGGTTGTTCATCGCGACATTGGCTGCGGCGGCCACATTGCCCGATTGAATCAAGTTCTGCATTTCAGTTAGTACGGCATCACTGGGTGGCACGCCGGCAATACGGTCGTGCATTCGTTTCGCTTGTTCACGTGCGCCGGCAGAGGCGTCGGCCGCGAACAGCGTCAACGCGACCGCAAAAGCGGTGCTGGTCAGTGAACACCAGCGCGTGACGGCAGTCGAAAAATGGGTCATACCAGATCTCCTCATGAAAGGGACGCCCCCGTAACAGCAATTTGCTTGTTCGTTCAATCGGCTGCTTTGGCGTATGCTTGGCAGACCAATCTCGACGTATTATTTTTACGGAGCACGACGGTGTTGATCTTAGTCAAATCTAAGTCCGCTTTTCGTGAACGTTCGCACAGAAAGAACACAACCCCCAAGCGGATAATCTGCGCTAGTGTAGCGTCTCTTACAAGCTGTGTAGCGGCGCAAATTTTTGACAGGAATAAACGTATGTGCACGACTTTTCGCACAACCAAATCGCCAATCGTTCTGTTTTTGACCGTTTGTCTGTCAACTCTGACCGCTTGTACCGGAGATAACAGCAAAGGCAGTGCAGGACAAAACCCTGATCCGGTCGTTTTGGATATTCCAATTGCGTATATCAAGCGTGATTTGCCCATGGAAGATGCCGATGATGATCCGGCTACACCCGATACCCCTGTTGTGATTGATATGCAAACACCGGCGGCTTTCAACGCCGGCGCTTCATTATGGATCCGCGATCGCGCGGCCCCCAGTGCGGCTGAACGCAATATCACGCAACGCTTGGTCGGTGTCGACCCCAGTTTCAATATCGATGATCCCGACTTTTTACCGGATCGCTACGATGTCAAAGACATCTCTCCGTCGTGGGATGGCAAACGTATTGTTTTTGCGCTGCGCGCGCCAACGAATCCTGATTTTGACGAAGGTGAACCAGGTCAAGCGACGTGGGACATTTGGGAATACGAACTCGAAACCGATCGCCTGATACGCGTGATGCGCTCCGACATCACGGCCGAAGCGGGTGAAGATGTTGCCCCCGCCTATTTGCCCGATGGCCGCATCGTGTTTTCATCCACACGCCAGCGCCAAGCGAAAGCGATTTTGCTTGATGAGGGTAAACCGCAGTTCTCTCATGTCGAAGAGACCGATACAACGGAAGCGCTGTTATTGCACGTGATGGACGCGGATGGCACCAACATTCACCAGATTTCATTCAATCAAAGCCACGATCTTGATGCCAGTGTGATGCAGGACGGCCGTATCGTTTACACCCGTTGGGATAATCATCCGCTAATGACGGACGACAATGCTCGTCAAATGCATCTGTATACGATTAATCCCGACGGCAGTTCTGCCTTTGTGCAAAAAACCTATGGCGGCCAAACCAATCGCCATGCGGCCACGTTATTGTATGGCAATCGCAGCCATGCCGCCGGCTCCAACAACGACAATGACCTGCCATCTGATATCCAATTCATGAAGCCGCGTCAGCTGCAAGACGGCCGCATGATGACCATTATCAAACCCTTTAGCAGCACTCACTACGGTGGCGATATTGTTGCGATTGATACCACCAATTATCTGAATAATGTTGAGCCGCTCAGTGGCCAAACCGGCACCGGCCCAGCGCAAAACCGCATGTCGCAAGGCGATGTGCAAATTGCTGAAGACGCATTGGTTTCGCCAGGTGGCCGCTTCGCGTCAGCATGGCCTTTGTGGGATGGAAGCGGTCGTTTGTTGGTGAGCTGGTCGCAATGCCGGTTTATTGAAGGCAGCGACACAACATCGCCGCGAATTGTGCCGTGTACTGAAACGAATTTGACACGTTTTGCCAATCAACCCGAAACGTGTGCTGCGCCGGCCTGTGTCCGTTTGGATGAAGCACAACCACTGTACGGAATTTACACGTACGACATCTCGAGCAAAACGCAGTTGCCCGTGCAGTTGCCCGTTGAGGGGCAAATGATTACTGATGTTGTGGCCATAGCAAATCGCGCATTACCCCAAGCCAATTTGCCGCCAGCGACTGATTCTGATTTGGTCGCGGGCAATGTGGCGGTATTACATATCCGCAGCGTTTACGATTTTGATGGTTTCGCATTGAATCCCGCAACGTATCGTGCCGCTACGCCAACAACCGTCGATACCGCCACCTTGGCCAATGTCGGTGTGACGACAGCCGCTGAACGCCCTGCCCGTTTCATTCGCATAGAAAAGGCCGTGTCATTGCCGTTTGACGACGATGATCGCGGTTTTGATTACGATGCGGGTTTGCTTGGCTTTTTTGGTAACCCCTCATCAATGCGTGAAATATTGGGTTATGTTCCCGTCGAACCCGATGGATCCGCCAAGTTTCAAATTCCGGCCAATGTGGCGATCAGTTTGCAAATTCTGGATGGTATGGGGCGCGCCATCGGCCCACGCCACAACAATTGGCTGCAATTTAGTGCGGGCGAACAAGTGACCTGCAATGGTTGCCATTTGCCGGACGGCGTACCGGTTGATCCGACGAATCCAGCACTTGGCCGCCGCATCCTACCGCATGGTCGTGGTGACGCCGAAGCACCAACGATCAATGTCGGATTTACCGGCAATGGCGCCAATATGTACTTCCTGAATACACAGCCAACGTTGGACGCTCAGTTAGGCGAAACAATGGCCGAGGTATGGGCTCGTAAAAATGGCGCACGTAAACCTAGCGTCCATTTGATTTTTAACGACGATTGGACCGATCCGACAGTACGAACGCCTGATACAGGCTTTTTCTGGAGTTACAACGACTTCCCGCCTCGGCAAAGTGAAGACGGTAACACTGTGCCGACCAGTTCGGGCTGTGCCTTGCAGTGGAACTCCGGTTGCCGCATCACGATTCACTACCTTAACCATATTCAGCCCATTTGGAACGCGGGTCGCCCCAGTGGCGGCGCTGACAATCGTTGCATCAATTGCCATAGTCCATCAGACATTAACGGCAATGTTCAGGTGCCGGCGGCCAGTCTTGAGCTGACCAATGAACCGGATATCGATCAGGCTGATTTCGTCCGCTCCTATGCCCAATTATTTAATACAAGAGACCTTTACCAAATTGTTAACGGTGCGCTTGTTCCGATTGTCGTTCAATTTGCGGCCCAACAAGTTGCGCCAGTACCGAATGTAAACGATCCGAATATTTTGGAATGTGCCGCTCCCGGCATTCCCGATGTTCCCGCAGCGCCCACCGTTTGCTACGTATGCCCAGGTGGCAGTCCAAATGATGTCACCAATCCAGCGCTATGCAATGAAACACAAACCACGGGTGCCCCGCTGATTCGCAACAACTCAATCGCTTCATCCACTCGCTTCTTTAATCTTTTCCGCGCTGGCGGTAGTCATGCCGGATATTTGACCGATGGAGAATTGAAATTGTTGACTGAGTGGGTAGATAGCGGCGCCCAGTACTACAATGATCCATTCTTAGCCCCTCAATAAAGCTGTCTGCGAGTCGCCACCGCCAACGCGTTGGCGACTCGTTTGATTGACGGTGGTCGCCTGATATCGACTAACGTACAATCGTGACACTTCGCTTGCGACCAAGATCAAAAAGGAAAACGTGTGTTTGAACGTTGTTTTACGGGAACGCTATTGGTGTCGGCGTTTGGGCTGTTTATAGCCTGTGCAATGCCGCTCCGTGCAGCAGAAAACGACTCCGAATCGCCCGTCACCACACCTGAACCCGTCACTGATGTGGTTGCTGCGCAAACCATTGACCCGCAACCGGCCGCCCCTGAATCGGCGGTAGAATCCGTTGGCGATACTGCCCCGGTCGATGTTGTGGTAGCTCCGATCAGTGTTGAAGAAAAACCCATTCCGGAAAGTGACTTCCAGCGAGTCAAGATCGCCGATGCCTTTATTGATTTGCGCACCGGTCCCGGTCGCGGATTCCCCATTTATCAGTCCATCGAACGTGGCGAATGGGTGGAAATTTTGCGTCGCCGCACCGAATGGTTTCAATTGCGGACTCATCGTGGCATCGTCGGTTGGGCTTCGATCGCCGCGATGAAAGAAACAATGACCGAAGCAGGCGAAAAGTTTTTCGTCGAAGAAGTCACCGAAGAGGCCTTTCGTCAACGCAGTTTTGAGTTCGGTTTTCAGTTTGGCGAATTCGAGAGCATCAATTCATTCACCGTATTCGGCGCGTGGAATTTCACCGAAAATCTCGCGACCGAATTGTCCTATCAAGAAACCCTGGGCGAGGTTTCAGACGGCCAGCTCGTCAACCTCAGCATCGTCAATACGCCGTTTCCGGAATGGCGTGTTTCACCGTTTTTTGGTCTGGGTGCGGGTATCATACGCACCGAACCGTTTGGCGCTTTGGTGCAGACCGAAGATCGCCAGGACACCACAGCGCATGTGGGTGCGGGGCTGCGCACTTACATCACCCGTAGTTTTGTCTTCCGTATGGATTACAAACATTACATGGTACTGACCAGCCGCAACGAAAATGAGAACGTGGAAGAATGGAAACTCGGTTTCAGCGTATTTTTCTAAGCTTCATGCTGCTGGCAAGTGGCAGTCTTTTCGCCGCGGACGGTGACACCGAATCCGGCAGCAGCGACGCGCCCTACGATCCCCAAGTCGAACGCCGCGAAATCGACACCGATGCCATTGATACCGAAGATTTTGAAATCGGCCTCAATTATGGCGTCATCAGTATTGAAGATTTTGGCACCAGTGAAATCACTGGTTTGCGTTTTCATTATCACGTTACCGAAGACTATTTTCTGCAAATTGCGGCGGGCAAAGCTGTGGCCGGCACCACCAGCTATGAACGCTTGTCCGGAGGCGCACAATTGCTGACGGAAGAAGGCCGTGATTACCAGTATTACGGTTTGAATTTTGGCTGGAATCTGATGCCCGGTGAAACATTCATCACCGATGACTTTAGTTTCAATTCGGCCTTTTATTTGGTGGTTGGCGCTGGCAACACCGAGTTTGCCAATGACAAGCGATTTACGATCAATTACGGCGCCGGCTATCGTTTTGTGTTACTCGATTGGCTAACGGCGTATATCGAAGCGCAAAATCATTTGTTTGATATTGATGTGACGGGCGAAAATAAACGCACCAACAACATCGAATTCAGTACCGGTTTTTCCTTTTTCTTCTGAGGAGCTCTCATGTTGAAACATAAATTGATGGCGGCCGTTGCCGCATTCACCTTCGCTGTGGGGGTGTTTGTTGCTCCCGTTGTTGAAGCCGGATTAGCAAAAGAAGAAATGCTGAAGGGCCCTGCTGCCGATTTCACGTTGAAAAACAAAGCGGGCGGCAACACACGATTGGCCGATTTACGCGGCACCGCGATCATGATCAATTTTTGGGCCTCGTGGTGTGGTCCTTGCCGCCAAGAATTACCCATTTTGAATAATCTGTACAAACAATACAAAGACATGGGCTTTGTCATCTTGGGCGTCAACATCGATAACGATCCGGCGCTGGCCGACAAACTGCTGAAAGACATCAAAGTCGATTTTCCGATCTTGCTCGACCCGGAAAATAAAGTGGCCGAAAACTATAAAGTCGACACGATGCCAAGTTCTGTGTTCATCGATCGCAATGGCAACGCGCGTATGTTGCATCGCGGTTACGAACCAGGTCGTGAAAAGCAATATGAAGACATGATCCGTAAATTGGTGCGCGAATAATCATGCGAAAACTGACGTTGCTTGCATTGGTTGTGCTGTGCAGTGCCTGCACAACCCCCTGGGTAAAACCGTATGAGCGCCAGAACCTCGCCGATCCGGTGATGATCGCCGAACGCGACGAGATCCAAGGCAGTTATATTGCACACGTCTTTGCCGCCCGTGAAGGTCAGCGCGGTGCAGAAGGCGGTTCTGGCGGCGGTTGCGGTTGCAATTGATCGTCATTTACGGTTGTTGGAGCCCCGTCATAGGCTCTCACATAAAATGAATCACATTTGTAGCGAAAAATAATGTTGAATGCCGTTCGAATAACACTGCTGTGCCTGATCTTCGCCATGACGGCGCAAGCTGGTGTATTGCCAGAAGATCGCGCTGACGTGATGTACCATCGCTATGATGGTGGCGGGGTGACCATTGATGGACCCAGCTTGTTAATTCGCAAAAGTATGTTCGACAACACATCGATCAGCCTCAATCACTACGTCGACAACGTTTCGTCGGCCTCGATTGATGTAAAGGCTTCTGGTGCATCGCGCTACACGGAAGAGCGCAAGGAAAATTCGCTCGGTTTAGTTTTCTTGAATAACAATACAACCATCAACTTTGGTTATACCGACTCGAAAGAAAGCGATTATCTGGCGAAAACAACGTCATTTGGCATAAGCCAGGATTTTTTCGGCAATCTGTCGACGTTAGCGTTGAGTTATTCGCAAGGCGATGACTTGGTGCGTAAAAATATTTACGACCCGCAATCCGGGAACTTGTTGGAGTCGATAGATATGGGCACTGTCGATCGGCAAAATTATCGTATTTCCTTCAGTCAAGTAACAACGAAAAACCTGGTACTCAGTGCCACCGTCGAAACCATCGTTGATGAAGGCTACTTGAATAATCCTTATCGATTTATTCGGTTTGTAGATCCTAATAGTGCGAAAGGCTGGACCAGCGACACGGAAACCTATCCAGAAACCAAATCCAGCGACGCGTTTGCGTTTCGTGGCAGTTATTTTTGGCCTTGGTGGCCGCATGCTGCGCTCAAGTTCGAAGCGCGCGCCTACTCTGATAGCTGGGGCGTGAAAGGCAAGACTTACGAACTGAAATACACGCAAGGCTTTGATTTCCCATTGATCGTGGAAGGCAAAGTTCGTCGATACAATCAGACCGCTGCTGAGTTTTATTCAGACTTGTTTCCCTTCGTCGATGCGCAAAACTTTCAGGCTCGAGACAAAGAATTGTCGACCTATGCGACCACAACTATTGGTTATGCCCTCTCATATGAGTGGAAAAACATTGACTTCGGCTTTGTCGACAAAGCATCGATCAGCTTTTACCATGACTATATACAATTTGTTTATGACGATTTTAGAGACGCGTCTTCGATAGGTTTTGGCGCAGGCTCAGAACCGCTCTATGAATTTGATGCCGACGTATTTCGTTTGATCTTTTCAGTCTACTACTAAAGCGAACAATGCGTTCTAACGGCCGGATGACCCGGCCTTTTTTTCGCCTATTGCACAGTCCCCATTTAACTACACTTCGATACACCAACGCCCTTTCAACACCGTTCCTTTCTCGCTAAGCTGCGCGCCATTTACACCTCAGGGACAAGCCGCGATGGCTTTGCTGACAGTCGAACAGTTACACAAACAATATGCAACGGTGCACGCCGTCAATGATCTGAGCTTTGCGCTCGAAAGTGGTCATATTTTTGCGCTATTGGGCCCTAATGGCGCCGGTAAAACCAGCACGGTACGGATGTTGATCGGTTTGACCAAACCGGATCGCGGTCGCGTTTGCTATCAATCCCTTGCGGGGGAATGCAATCATATTGTGGCCAACGAGATGGGTTATTTGCCGGAAGAGCGCGGCCTTTATCAAGATCAAAAAATCACTGATGTTTTGATCTATTTGGGACAGTTACGGGGGCTTACAGCAAAAACAGCTCGCGCCGCCAGTGCACAGTGGCTTAAGCGATTTGAACTCAGCGATCGCGCCAACGAAAAAGTATCGGCATTGTCAAAAGGCAATCAACAAAAAGTGCAGTTAATTGCGTCATTGCTGCATAACCCGCGTTTGCTGGTGCTGGACGAACCGTTTTCTGGTTTGGATCCGATTAATCAGGAGTTGGTGCTGAAACTGCTACGTGAATTGCGCGAACAAGGAATCACCATTTTACTGTCCGCACATCAAATGGCGCTGATCGAACGATTGGCTGATCGTATTTTGTTACTCAATCACGGACGACAAGTGATGGCAGGATCGATGGAACAGTTGCGCCGCGATGCCGGCCTTGGCGTCAGCCTGACCTTGTCTTATCACGCTACACGTCCGGACCTCAGCACATTCCACGGGCAGGGCGTTGTTGATGTTCAAGAGGACGGCAATGACAGTGTCAAACTGATTCTATCGCAGGAGGCCGACCTGAACACGCTGCTGAGCAAACTCGGTCAAGGTCAACAATTAAAACGCATACACAGCGAAGATGCCAATTTGCACGATATTTATTTGCGTGCTGTTGGCCGCCGCTCAGATTTATCTGCGGGAGTCCAATGATGAAGCCGACCAACGTCAGTGTCTGGACAATTGCCCGCTTTGAATTCATGCGATATTTCAAATGGAAACATGAACTGATCAACATCGGTATTTTGTTGGCGATCATGATCGTCAGCACCGGTGGTGGTGCCTTAATGGAAATGGCAAAAAATAGCGAGCATTATGAAGTGGCGGTGATTGGTCATGCGCAGTTGCCATTGGAACTCGGCAAACAAGGTCGCTTGACGCTACTGCGCGCCGATCAAAGTGAACACGCTGCACGCGTACAAGATGTTGATGCCCAGCGTTTGGATGGTCTGTTGATCGTTAACGATCAAGCGCGTGCCGATTTATTCGTCAATCGCGAACCTTCATGGCGCAAAGAGCTGGAAAATCGCCTCCGCGATGCTCGCCTGATGTTTCATTTACAACAGCATCAAATCAGTCGTGAACAATTTGACGATTGGCAAAAACCGATCACTATAGCCCAAACATTTACTGAAAACGCAAAAAAACCGGCCAGTGAAAGCTCGCGATCCATCGCGTTTGCGCTCGTTATTTTTACGATGATTGGTGTCATGACAGGTTTTGCGTTGTTTTTTGTCAGCATCACCACCGAAAAACAACAACGCGTATCCGAATTGGTGGTGTCCGCGATTACGCCACGCCAATGGATTGACGGCAAATTATTGGGACTTTCCGGGCACGGATTAAAATCCATTTTGACGATGTCGTTATATGCGATCGCCGGTGTGTTTGCGGTAGCCAACCTCCAAGGTGAAGAGTCCACCTTGCTTGCGAGTTTGTCACCCGCTCTGATTATCGTGTCGGCCCTCTTTGCGATCACCGGTCTGTTGTTTTGGAACACGTTTATGGCGGCGATTGCCGCCACCATTGATGATCCTAACAGCTCAACACGCAGCTCATTCATGATGTTGCCGCTGATCTTTATCATGATGGTGTTTCCCGGTATTGATGCGCCGGAAAACGTCATGATGAAAGTGCTGTCGTGGTTACCGGTTTCATCTCTGGCTGCGATGCCAGTGCGTGTCGCTCACGGCGTTGTCGCCTGGTGGGAGGTCGCCGCTTCGTTTGTTGTCTTGGTCGTCGCAACACTGTATTTGCGTCGCATGGCCACACGCATTTTCGAAGCCGGTATGCTGTATTACGGCAAAGACGCCAGCTGGCGACAATTGTGGCGCTGGGCACGATTTGGCGGCGAGCTCTAAACGGGATCGCATTAAACTTGGGCCAATTAACCCAAAGGAACTCAAACAAAAGATAGCTGCAACACGAAGTTGCACAAAGAACACAAAGTTTTTATCAGAAAGCACTCGAATCGAGCTTGAAGTCACCGTCAAATAGACACTTTTGAATAGGATAAAATGATACTTGTGTTTGCTTCGTATGCTTTGTGTCCTTCGTGTGCTTCGTGTTGAAGTTGGCTTTTGAATTTGATTTAGGGGTAATCCGTTTTTGGTCAATCTGGCATAATGGCGAAAATAATTGCAGGGTATTTTCGCTATGACCAACGCTTTAGCCATCGCCAAATCATCGGACAGCCTTTGTGCTCTGCTACCGGCTTTGGCCAATCGACACGGTTTGATCACCGGCGCCACCGGCACCGGCAAAACCATAACCTTGCAAGTACTGACCGAGCAGTTAACGCGAATTGGTGTGCCGGTTTTTTTGGCTGACGTTAAAGGTGATTTGTCGGGTCTCGGTGCTGTCGGTGTTCAGTCCCCCAAATTGTCGGAACGTCTGCAGTCGCTTGCCATCAATGATTGGCAACCACAAAAACGCACAACGGTGCTGTGGGATGTTTTTGGCCAGCAAGGTCACCCATTTCGAGCCACCGTTTCCGATCTCGGTCCATTACTGCTCGGCCGATTATTGAATTTGAATGACACGCAACAAGGCGTGCTCACCTTGGTGTTTAAAATCGCTGATGACAATGGTTTGTTGCTGCTTGATTTCAAAGATCTGCGTGCCATGGTGCAATATGTTGGCGAAAACGCCAAAACATTCACAACCGAATACGGCAATGTTTCGGCTGCGTCGATTGGCGCCATTCAACGCGCACTGTTAACACTGGAAGAACAAGGTGCCGATCATTTTTTTGGCGAGCCTATGTTGAACATTGCTGACCTGATGCAAACCGATGAGAACGGTTTTGGCAATGTCAATATTCTTGCGGCCGACAAATTGTATAACTCTCCGCGTTTATATTCGGTGGCATTGCTGTGGCTGATCGCCGAGTTGTTTGAACAGCTGCCTGAAGTTGGCGATCTGGATAAACCCAAGCTGGTCTTCTTCTTTGATGAAGCTCACCTGCTGTTCAACGAAGCGCCAAAAGCGTTGCTGGAAAAGATCGAACAGGTTGTCCGTTTAATCCGTTCAAAAGGCGTCGGCATTTATTTTGTCACACAAAATCCTTTAGATGTACCCGACACAGTTTTGGGTCAACTCGGTAATCGCGTACAACATGCGTTGCGCGCATTTACCCCTCGCGATCAGAAAGCGGTTAAAACAGCCGCCGAAACTTTACCACCCAATCCTAAAGTCGATACCGAAGCAGCGATTACTGATTTGGGCGTCGGCGAAGCTTTGGTGTCTTTTTTAGATGCGAAAGGACGCCCAACACCGGTTGAACGTGCCTTCATATTGCCTCCGCAATCTCGCATCGGAGCAATGACCGTCGCCGAGCGTCAGCAATGCGTGCGCGAATCCATTCTTGCCGGTGTTTATGAAGAACAGCTCGATCGCGAAAGTGCATTTGAACTGTTGAAAAAACGCGCCGCACAAGAAAGTGTGGCCGAGCCCTCACCTACTCGTCGTGGTAACAGCAAACCGGTTATGCCACCGCCGGTAGCGACACAGCGTGCGCCACAACCGAACTACGAAAAAACAAGCTACGAAGAAACCCGACAACCTAAGCGGCAAGAAGAACCCAAATCGCCCGGCCGCACACGCGAAACACCGATGGAAGCCTTTACCAAAAGTGCCGCGCGCGCGATCGGTTCAGAGATCGGTCGCCGAGTGTTGCGTGGTTTGCTGGGATCGATGCTCGGTGGCAAATCACGCTAACGTTGGCCAATCAGCGACTGCGCAAATTCTGACAACGCTTTATTCGAACGGTGGTTGGCTACATTGTGGAAGCCACCTTGTCGCTTTGCGGCAACACGTTTGAACGTTGCAAGCTAGCACGCCGTTTCATGCCGTTGAATGGCGACGGTTGAATCTTGACGGTCATGTACTCATTAGCGCCTTAGTTTTCCGTATCACGCAAATGCCACATGATGCTCAGCAAAAAAACAACACTGGCGCTGAAAAGAAAAACCGAAACGTTTAACCAATTGAGGCCATTCAGCTCCGCAAATATGTGTGTTGCGCCGCCTACCGCCAACCCGATAAGCAGCGCAATCGCACTTTGCCGCCACCAAAACCAGTTTAAATGTTCAGTGGTATGCTCGTTAACGGCAACCATATAGCTGCGTCGATACAGGTGATTACCGGGTTCTTCTTTCATGTGCGATTGCAAGTAGTGGTCCATTTGACTGCCCTCGGCCCAAGCCGATTGACAACTCGAACAGACACTAAGATGTTTCGCCACATCGTCTGGCAGAGGTTTGCCTGCTTCACAATCGGCGTCGAATTGACGCATCAATATGGCTTCACAAGTGGCGTTCATGGTGTGAGCTCCAACTGCTGACGTAGCCAGGCTCGGCTACGAAATAAATGAGTTTTGACGGTGCCTTCAGGCAAATTTAGCGCTTGCGCAATATCGCCCACCGATTCATCCGCGAGATAAAACAGCAACATAATACTGCGCGCGGGTTCATCAAGCGTGTTTAACCGTTGCGTCAGCTTGTCGGCATCACGATGTGCGGCATAATCGTGTTTTTGTTCAAGCTGGCTCGTCAAATTTTCTTGCGTGGGCGCGGACCAATCGACGGGTTCCTCGCGTCGATGTGGGTGCCGAAAATGATCGGCCACACCACGTTTGGCCAGCGTAAAGATCCATGTCGATAATTTGGATTCGCCGCGAAATTTTGCCAGTGTTTGAAACATCCGCATCACGATTGTTTGAGCAACATCGTCAGCATCCTGTTTGGCAAGACCGCTGCGTCGGCAAACACTGTAGATCAACGGCAAATAGCGATCGACCAAGGCGCGACGCGCCAACGGCTCACCGGCCAATGCGCGTTGCACCAGATCGTCATCGGCACTGGCGGAATAATCCGCCAGTGTTTTCCATAGGGAGCCTTCGTTACCCATCGTTGCGGTCAATTGTTTTTATTCTTGTTGGCCAGCTCAGTAAGATAAGTTGTGTAGGCATTAGCAATTTGCTGTTCCGACGTGATTTTGGTTTCCCATTCACGTTTGCCCGCGAGATGCCAATAGAGCAAATTGCCAGCACCGGCGAGTACGATAATGGTGCCTACACCGATACCATTCGTCCGCCCATTTAATACCATCATGAAAATGACACCTAAACCGATTCCTACCATGATCAATCCGGTACGCAAAGGCGACCCTGACCAACGATGACGCGGCGATTCCAACAACGGCAAATTGACGCCTTTCTCCATGGCTGTCATGCGCTCACGACTTAGCATTTCGCGCTCTTGTATGCGTATCCGTGAAAAGTTTGAAATCGCCCATGCGATGACGGCGGCGAGAATTAAAAACACAATCGGTATAACGATGGCTTCTGGGCCCATGATGCTGTGTCCTCGAACTAAAACAGGGGAAATAAAGTGGGTTCAGAACATGAGTCGAGCCATTCGACCATACGGTTTCAAAATTTGCAGGCAAAAAAAAAACCCGGAGGGACAGATCAGGCCGGGTTTACTCATGACCAGGGAGGTC
>JAYSCL010000029.1:0-45695 GCA_041914905.1 Enterobacterales bacterium | reverse complement strand
ATCGTTCGTGTACACACGTTTCGTGGTCATATGCTTCGCGTGTCGCATTAAATTCTGTGATGACTTGATGGCGTTCGGTTTCGCTAATGCTCGTGTACTCACTTACATTGCGTTCGCTATTGAGAGCAATGTCGCGCAGCAAGCGTTCAAAACGGGCGGCCAGTGTCTCAATTTGAGAGTTGCTATAGAAAACTTCGTTGAACTTGTAATGCAATGTGTGGCCATGGGCTTGCTCATACACTTCAAGGCCCAAGTCAAATTCACTTTCCTGTGATACCGACTCGACCGGTTGCCAATCAAGTTCAGCCATAACGGTATTGAAACCGGCGTCATCCTGTTCGACAAAATCCTGGTAGGCGAACATCACCTGAAAAACGGGATGCCGATCGGGCGCTTTTGTCGTTAACGCTTTGAGCATGAGTGGAAAAGGATAATTGCTGTGGTACAAGGCGTCGAACATCACGCCTTGCACGTGCTTCAGAAAGCTTTTCAGTTTTTCTTGCCGCGTCACTCGCAATCGCATTGGTAGCATATTGACAAAGTGACCAACCGAATTCATGAACGATTCATCGCCGCGACCTAAAACCGGCATACCGATGATGATCTCATCTTGCTGCCACGCTTGTTGCTGCAACAACAAGCCATAACAAGCCAGAAAAAATACCGAGGCAGGTATGCCTTGCGCACGACAATATTCATTAATCCATTTGCTTAAATCCGGTGGCAAGGACTTAAGCAGCGTCCGACTTTCAATGGGCGAAGCGAATGACGTGCTATTTGTCGCCATTTCAAACCGACTCAACTCCCCCTGTAACTGTGTGGCCCAGTACTCCGCTTGTGCCTCACCCTCTTCGCTTTCCAACGCGGATTTTTCCCATGACACAAACTGCGCGAAAGATGCTGCGTTTATCGACGGCAACGTCGCGCCACATTGCAAACTACGATAGTGCTCAACCAAGCGACGCAATACCAGCACCGCAGACAGACCATCACAGACCAGATGATGAATTACCAACAGACCGTAAACATGGTCAGTTTGTCCACGAAAAACGGTAAAACGCGTCAAGGGACCATTGGCTATATCAAACGCCACTTTAGCGTGTTGCTGACAATAATGGACGGCTTCCTCATCATTGCGACAATTCCACTGGCACTCATTGACGGTGGTTTTTCCTTGATCATGAACGCGATGCTCGATGCGCCCCTCATTGTCGACAAATCGCATCGTCAAGATGGGGAAATCATCTTGCACGTTTTGCCAAGCTTGATTGAGCAACCGAATATCGATTTTCTGATTCGCTTTGAAACATAATGGGACGTTGTAGACACCGGACTGCAAATCAAGATTTTGTACGAGATACAAGCCCTGTTGTGCAATCGACAAGGGAGAACTGTCTATGGCACTTTTTTGCAAAACAATTGACGGCGTAAGCACGTCATCCGCTACCGTTGAAGCTTCGCCGCGCTTACTGACCAGCAATGAAGACAGAGCATCATCGTGATGTTCGCACAAATAGCTTGCAAACGATTGGATGTCTGGATAATTGAATAACACACTAGGGGCTATACGTACATGTAACGTCTGGTTGACTTTTTGCACCAACGCCGCCACACCAAGTGACGCCATACCGAGTTCAAAATAATTTTTGTCGATATCTATTTGTTCGATCGATTTATTCAGCTGATTCGCTATGGTTAGCTTAATCAGCAGCAACGCTTTTTCTTCGTTGCTCAGAGCTACTTTTTGGCCTTCGCTAGCCGCACTTGCGCCTATCAACCATGTCTGTGGTGACGATGAAGAAGACGCAGGCGTCACAAGGGTTCCGATATTTTGTGACGTTTCTGCTTGTTGGTGTTCGCCTTTTGCTGGTGTGCTTAACACCGCTGCACTATCGCCAAACCAGCAATCGATTTGCGCAAACGGATAATGTGGTATTGAAACAGGTTTTACATCGTAATCCTGCCACAGCGATTTCCAAGGTACGTTCACTCCGCTTACCCACGTCAAAGCCAACTCATGCCATTTACCGGCACGCGCATGCATGACGATTTGCTTGCTGAGCACGTCTTCTGACACCAGTTTCAACACCGGATTGGATGCGCTGCTGACGCCTTGCGCGATAAATATCCCACGCTTTTCCAAACCAGCAGCCTGGCTCAATCCCTTTTGCTGCACGAGTGCCAGTTTATTGATTAGGTCTTTGACTGATCCCACGACAATAGCCAGTCGGCACGCTTGCGCGGTACGGCCAACCTGCAGTGAATACAACAGATCAAAAAAAGCGATCTGCTCGTTGTCGATCAGGAACCTTTGAAACTGTTCGATATGAGCAATCAGTCGTTCATTGGTTTGTGCTGACAAAACAAATAGATGCTCACCGTCGGCCGGCATTTTTTGTGTACGCTCGTGTTCACGGTACTCTTCCATAAGAATATGAACATTGACACCACTGTCTGCAAAGGAGTTGACGCCTGCACGAATGGGGGTATTCATTTGGGCGCGCAAATCCGCCAAAGACAAGGCTTGGTCGGCGAGACACAAGGGATGATTCGCTCCGGCGACGTCGATGAAACTCGACAACTCTTTTTTGGTAATCGTTGCGGGGAAACAACCGTTATGCAGTGCCAAAGCAACCTTGATCACACTGGCCACGCCACTCGCGGGTTCAAGATGACCGATATTGCCTTTGACACTGCCAAGCGCGCAGGTTTTCCCAGCGAACGGACGCCCGGAAAACACATTCTTGATACCTTCAAACTCGAAAGAATCGCCCCATTTTGTCGCGTAACCATCGACTTCGATATAGCGCACAGTCTCAGCGGTGATGCCAGCACGCTCGTAGCATTCCGAAATGACTTTCGTAATTGATTCGTGTTTGATTTCTGACAGAGAGCTGGCGCGTCCGCGATTATTTTGATGACTGGCTTTTATGACACAATAGATCCGATCATTGTCGCGCTTGGCATCTTCCAGACGCTTCAGCACTACCACACCAACCCCTTCGCCGCGCGTAAAGCCACTCGCGTTTTCATCAAATACGCCACAAGTGCCGTCAGCTGACAACAAACCAAACTGACTTGCGGCGATATAGTCATTGGCAAACAAATGCAAACACACACCGCCTGCGACAGCGACATCGGCTTCTTTTGATAAAAGCGCTTGATAAGCGCGATTGATCGCGACGGCCGACGAAGCACAATTGGTGTTGATGGCTTCGCTTGGACCGCACAGATCCAGTAAATAAGAAATGCGATTGGCCAAGTAATACGTTTGACTGGACGAACTGAACATCGGCCCGTCAGCCATGCCGCCAACACAGCCACGCAGATAGTGTTCATATTCGGTGTATTCGTAGCCCACAAAAACGCCAGTGCGAGATCCGGCAAGGGTGGACACGTCGATACCCGCGTCTTCAAATGCTTTGTATACTTCCTGGGTCAGCAATCGCTCTTGTGGGTCAACGAGCTCAGCATCCGCGACACTCAAGCCGAAAAATTCCGGATCAAAACCGCGCACATTATCAATCAGCGCACCCCATTTTGAGCAGGTCGTTTGCGCTTCGCCACTTGCCGAATAATGTTGTTGCCAATCCCATCGAGTTGGCGGGATTTCGCGAATACTGTTTTTTTGTCCAAGCAGATTTTCCCAAAATTGGCGCGCGTCAGGCGCATCGGGAAAACGACAACTTAAGCCGACGATGGCAACATCACCCAACGTAGTGGACGTCGGTTTTTGAACCGTTGACTTCTGCTGCGGTATGGTTTGCTGACCATAAACGGCTAGCAGAACATCGCGATGATGCTGCAATAAATAATTCTGCAATGCATCAACGTTGGCAAACCGTTGACCAGTCAAGTTCAAACCGAATCGATCTTTGACAAAACGCAACAACGTACTGACAGCCGAATCTCGCGGACGATCCATCCGCGTCGCCGCACGACGTGCTGGTGAGCTTTTCATGACCAGTGCATCGAGACCTTCGGCGGCGGGTGTAGAAACAACAGGCGCTTCGTTGGTGACGACAGCTGCGGGAGCCAATACGTGGGGACTGCTGGTCGCGACCACATTGGCTGCATCGCTTTTCTCGATCAGAACGGCCAATTCCCTGACCGTATTGATTTCAGTAAATTGTGCCGGATTGATCGAGCCGCTAAACCGTTTCGACAAATTGGTGATCAGTTCCATTGTAATAATCGAGTCCATTCCAAATGAATCGAACTCTGCATCAACGTCCAAGCGACCCGCTGGCAACTTCAACGTTTGCGCCACTATCTGGCTCACTTCACCCAATGTATCCCGCGTCGCTGCTGTATTCATTTTCTATCCTTCGTACTTAGCTCTACCGATCTAAATAGTTACAAACCCGCAAAATGCCTGGCAAAAAAATTCACCGGGCCAATCAGTGTGATTCGTCCTGCAATACCGATTCAAAATCGGCTCGCAGCATTGTTTTGAGTCGCGTCAGTTCACTGTTCGCTGGTTCTGGCATCGAAGCAGCAACGCTTGGCTGGGCTACGGAACGCGTCATAATCGGTATAGGTGACGCTGATGCGGTCACCGGAGCCGCCGTTTCAGGCATCACGACCGATGGCTGTACAAAGAACTGATTGTCCAACAAGATCTTCAAACAAGACTTGACTTGCAACGCAACGAACTCGATGTCCTCATCCGTGTGCGCGGTTGTAAAAAAGCAATTGCCTTGAATATTGGTTTCAACGCCATTCATGCGCAGCAGCAGGAAAAACAACGCTTCCGTAACGCCCCACATGCTATCGACAAAACGAAAACGAAAGAGTGAGCCGAAGTTATCGATCACAATGGGCAAGCGATTATCGAGAAAGAACTGATTCAGACCGTCAACGAAAAGTTGAGTACGTTGATTCAGTGACTTTTGGAAGCAGCTACAATTGTCGCAACTAACAGCGCCTTCACAGCGCTTTTTAATTTCCGTTAAAATGGCATGTGCAGAAGCAATTTTTAACGGGTTCTGTGTATGGGTTCCGGCCATCCCAGTCCGCTTGGATTTAGGCATGGACTCATCATCAAGTTGCCACTCACCGCCATCAACATAATCCATATATTTGGCCGATCCGGCGATGACTCCCGTTGGCAAACCACCACCTGGAATTTTGCCATACGTCGATATGTCAGGTTTGATATTGAATACGCCCTGAGCACCGCGTGGACACACGCGAAATCCGGTGATCATCTCGTCAAATATCAATGGAATATTTTTTTCCAATGTCAGATGACGGATCTCTTTTAGAAAAGCAACTGGCTTTTTATAGGGGTTGCGTGATTGCACGGGTTCAACCAACACACAGGCAATTTCATCTGCCCGTTGCGCAATGGTCTCCAGCGCCGCCGGATCACCGTACTCCAACACAATGATCTCGTCCGCAAATGACTGCAACATTCCCGGCCCCATTGCGACGCTGTTGCCCTGCATATCTGCAACGGCAACCACGGTGTCTGACAGGCCATGATAGGCCCCATCAAATACAACCAGCTTACGTTTGCCGGTTGCCGCACGCGCAATACGCACGGCGAACATTACCGACTCAGTACCTGACTGTGTAAACAACACACGTTCATGCCCGGTGATTTCGCTAAACAACTTCGTGGTTTCAAAAATCTTTTCCGAATAGCCCGCTAAAGGGATGCCTTGATCCAGCGCGGCTTTCACTGCATCCAGTACGAACGCTGGTTTATGACCAAATATATTGACTCCCATATCGCCTGAAATATCGATGTATTTATTGTCATCAATATCGACAATATGAGCGCCATCGGCTTTTTTGTAGGTAATCTGGAAATGCATTGATTTCAGATCTTTCAGCAGGTGAAACGGCCGACGCTGATCAACAAAATGCTTTTGATGTTTGGTGATGTTCTTTTTTGACTGTGGTACACGATTTTCGTATTCGCGCGACATCTGTGCAATAAAATGACGGTGATGCTCTTCGAGCTCACGTTGGTCAATTGCCTTCAGCGGTTTCGCTGCTACCGGAGCACTGGACAGACGAATCGATGCCGGGTTGACAGGCTCGTCTTTGAGCAGCTCGACAATGCGCCAGCGTTCATTGGGTGACAACTGTTCAAACGCAGACAAGGCTTCGTCTTTGGCAATGGTTTTCGCACGAATTTTTCCGGCTAGTTCTTCCGCACTGATCATCATTCTGCTCTCTCCCTAAATAAGTTTATCCAGCAGTGCAGTAAATACCTGCCCGCTGTCGTTGCGTTCATTTTCGTCATAAAGTTTTTCGAGAATTTGTTTGAACTCACTGGCGAACGATTGCTCATCGCTGGCAAAGCCGACCTGAGTGAATCGCAACGATCCAATGGTGATACACACCTTGCCGTTGACATCAAACACATCAACATTCACAGCGGGGACTGTGTGTTTGTCATCATGTGCGATGCGGATCCAGGCATACATCGGCGACGCGCAATGTCCTGCTATAACAATCGATTCAGCTGAAATCGGTATTGGTCGGATACGCGTATCGCGGCACACATCTGAAAGCAAAGCTGCGGCGCCTTGAAACACACTCTCAAGTATCCCTGGATGCAAACGATACGTGGTCAATTCAGCATCCGAATCGGCAAATACATCGAGCGTCAGCAATGACTGCTCCCAGCCAAGCTGCATGCTCGTCATGCATTTCATTTCATCGTGAAATTCAAAGCCTTGCGCGCTTAACCGTTGATAAATAGCGTCTCGTTTCAATGCCATCTTGGTCATTTGACTCGATAGCTGTTGCAAATCCAAATAACGCGGCGATACTGCCGGCTCTAAGGCTGCCACACATTCAAATACGGTGATGAACTGGCTTGGTGATTGAACAACGCTGTCAGCGGTGTAAACCTCGCACTCAATCTCATACTGCTCATTTTCAAACAGTGATACCGAGATTGGCATATGCGCGCGCACGGGGAACGCATTGCCAAAATGGATCGAGGATAAACGCAGCGTGCTGTTTTCTTCGCTGTCTGGAACCGCGTGTTGTACGGCAACTCGCAGCATATCGGGATAGACGGCAACTGACATCACGCTGGTATTTTCAGACACCGTGACCGAATGTTCATCCGATGGCGTTTTAATGAAGAAGCGCTCTTTTCCTGAGAAAACGCTTTGGTAACACACATGATTCAGCACCGAGCGATTCTCGTGCAGCAATGGGTGAAGCACTGCGCGATGACTCGATTGATTTGTAACATTCGAAGCTGCATCGGGAATATCGAACCAATAGCGTTCGCGCGCAAACGGATACGTCGGCAAACTCAAACGCTGTAAGCGATGATCTCGATTCAGTTTTGACCAATCGATATCAAGGCCCTTAATCCAATTTTGCAACAAGGAATCAAAATCCTGGCTTGCCATCCATTGTTGCACCGTGTTTTCATCGATACTGACCGTTTGCTTTTTGCTTGGCACTCGGCCATTTAACACGGGATGGCGTAGTTCTGTACCGGCACCAAACTGCTCAAACACGTCGATTACGGTGGGCATTGAGTCGGCAATGAATCCCAAGCGATGCTCCATTGCATCTCGTCCAACTTGCAGCGTATGGGCGAATTCAGCGAGATTCACGTCATTTTCTCGAAGGAAAACCGCCATGTTTTTGGCATACGCTCGCAAGCTATCGGTGGTCTTGGCAGACAACACGATCGGGTAGCGCCGACCGCTTTGCGCGTTAACCATTGGCGCTGTGTTGACATACTCTTCAAATACGACATGCACATTCGCGCCACCAAAACCAAACGAGCTTAAGCCAGCGCGTCGCGGTAATGTACGGCCTTCTTCGTCGACAATGCTGGGCCATGGAATAGTTTTGTCGACCAAATAAAACGGCGTGTCATCAATGTTGATATACGGGTTTTGTTTTTCAAAATGCAGCAAAGCCGGAATTTGTTTGTGTTTGATTGCCATGATGACCTTCAACAAACCCGCAATACCGGCAGCCGTTTCCAAATGGCCGATGTTGGTTTTGGCGGAGGTCAAGCCGATATGCGGGCGTGGCGCCTTTTGTTTTCCATGTTTTGCATAGAGATGAGTGAAGGCTTTTTTCATCGCCTGAATCTCAATGGGATCACCTAATGGTGTACCGGTACCATGGCATTCGATCATGCCGATCGTTGTTGGATCGACTTGTGCTTTCTCGTACGCTTCAATCAATAAATCGGCTTGAGCGTTCGGGTTGGGCGCTGTCAACATGGTGGCGCGACCGCCATGATTTTCTGCAGTCGACTTGATCACGGCGTAAATGTGATCACCATCGCGCTCTGCCATTGCAAGTGGCTTAATAAAAATGGCTCCCGAACCTTCACCCCGCACATAACCATTGGCGCGTGAATCAAATGTTTTACATTTGCCGTCGTTAGCCAGCATTCCGGCGCGTCCAAATGATATGTGTGCGGCAGGTGTCAACATCACTTGCACACCACCGACAATCGCCATATCACAACTGCCGGTGTGAATGGATTCAATCGCGCGGTGCAAGGCCACTAATGAGCTGGAGCAAGCTGTATCAATCGGAGCGCTTGGCCCGTGTAAATCCAGCAGGAAAGAAACGCGGTTGGCCAAAATGGCATGCGAAGTGCCCGATGCTGAATAGCCGTCGAGCACCACATCAAGTGCCCCCATCAAATCGATGTAGTCACGTGTCGCTGCACCAACAAACAGGCCGGTTCGCGTCCCCGCCAATTCGGAAACGCGATGGCCAGAATCTTCAATCGCATGCCAAACGGTTTCGAGGAAAATGCGCTGTTGTGGATCCATCATCTCCGCTTCGCGCGGTGAGATTCCCCAGAACAGTGGATCAAACTTGTCGACTTCACGCATGAAGCCGCCCCACTTCGAATTTGTCTTGTTGTCTTCCGTTACCGGGTCACCAAAGTAGTCTTGCCATGACCACCGGTCTTCGGGCACCAGCGTCACCATGTTATTTTCGGCATCACGCAGTTTTTGCCAATACTCACGCAAATCGTCCGATTGCGGCATTACACCGGCTGCACCAACGATAGCGATGGGCATTCGCACAAAACGATTCTCAACAAAGCTGCTCGCTGATTCGAACGCCGCTGCTGCCGTGTTTGTCGATGCCTCTGGACGCCATTGTTTGTCAAACACGATGGCATCACCGCTCGCACGTGATTCTGCAGCACGAGTCGCTACCGGCGCGGGCTCCGCAACGCGAGAACCTTGCACTGCGCCCGTTGGGTGCTGACGCGAAATTTTGTCGGCGTGATTCTCGACGAGATAGTCAGCAATTTGGCGGATGTTGGGGTATTCAAAAAACACCACCGGCGTTAAATCGGTACCATATTTGTCATTAACCGCATTGGCGAAAGTAGACAGACCAATCGAATCAAAACCGAGGTCAAGCAATATGCTGTCGAGATCGATTTCACTCATTTCAAGTTTTAAGAAATCAACCACAATGACCGATAAGGCGTGTTGTACCGATTTAATGACACTGGCTTGTTGCGGAAGTATCGGAGTTGGCTCAGTTACCGGTGTCGATGGTTTTGTTTCAACCACAGGTGAGTGAACCGCTTCTTGTATACCCCAGGTTCGTTCAATTTTCTCTTTGACACCTTCAATGACGGCAAAATTGACCGAAGGGCTTAGCAAGCCAGCGAGCAAATAACGAATCCCCGTTTCTTTGCTTAATGGATTGATACCCAACGTACGCTTAAAGAACTGACTCGTTTGTTCATCAAGCTGCATGCCACCATCAGCCCACAATGACCAGTTAAAACTGATGGTCTTGCCACGACGGCTTCCCGATTGACACCAACGATCGCGCAAATGCGCGAATGAATCCATAAAATGATTGGCGTAAGCGTAGTCACTTTGACCAACATTACCCGCCATGGCGGCGAGTGATGAAAACATCACGAAGAAATCGAGATCAAGATCTTTGGTTGCATGATCCAAATGCACGGTGCCGTTAATTTTTGGCGCAAACACGGCGTCCATTTCGGCGGCAGTTTTATTGCGAATATAGGCGTCGCGCAATACACCGGCGCTATGGATAATGCCGTTGATTGCACCATACCGTGCCAGCGTGTCTTGCACCAATGTTGCCACGTCGGTAGCACGTGAAATATCGGCCGACAGATACACCCACTCGCCACCGTTAGCCGACAGGGCGTTGAGTTTTTCCGTGAGCGATTCCGATAAAGGTGAGCGCCCAGTCAAGACCACGCGCGCAGCGTAGTGTCGCATCAGATGTTCGGCGAACAACAGACCGAGGCCACCGGCACCACCGGTAATGATGTATATGCCCCGCTGTTTGATGGCGACAACAGACTCATCCGTCTGCGCTATGTTGGTTTGCAACTCAAACTCTTTAATGCTGCGCACTAACCGATGATTCGCAGAGTCATAACGCACCATCATCTCGTTTGACGATAAATGGCCAATTTCATCGGCAACGACCGTGTATAGCTGATCGCTGCTTAGCGACGACACGGCCAACGTTTTACAACGCATTTTTGATGCTTCAGCGTTGAGAATGGTAATAAAACCATTCAACGCTTCATTGTGCGGTAGCGCGTGGATATCGGATTGAGCATGCAAATGCAATACGCTGACTTTGCCATCCAGCTTGCGCTCGATCAGCACACGACACAACGCGAGAAACGAGTACACGCCTTTGTGTAATGCGCCTTGCAAAGCGGGTGTTTCATCGTTGTGCACAATATCGGCATACGACAGCTGTTCGGCCCAATTAAAGCAAATCGCCTCAACCGAACGCCCTTGCGATCTCAGCGCGTCGAACAAATGGGCGATATCGTCTTCATTGTTGGCCCTAATGCGATAATGATCGGCTTCGATTTGCTCGTAGGCATCGCCGGGGGTTACCCAAATAATCGAAGTAAAGCGTGATTGTTTATCGGCTAATCGTGCGCGATGCTCAACGACCAAACTGTCATCAAGTGAGAACAACAGCAACGACTTTGCCAACATTGCGGTTGCAGAGGGCAAGGCAGCAACTGACCACTCAGTGCGATAAGTCAGTGTTGAAAACTCCGGATCGCGCCCTTCATTGGAGTGCTGTTTTTTCTCGTGCACATCAGTAAGCGGGACACCAACCGAGTCGCTGATTTTGACCAACACACGCCCGGTTTCATCGACAATCCACACATTCTTTTTGGAGAGGTTCTGCGCGCTTTTTTTACCGTCACCCGCATCCGTGACATAGCTGAAACAGGTTTTGCTCAGCGGATGACGAATTTCCACTTCACCCAATGAATAGGGCACCACCATTCCGCCACCGCTGACGCCGGCAAGCTGCGCTCCCATAAAGGCTTGAAACGCCCCGTCGACCAACGAAGGATGCAACAGAAATTGATCAAATTCACTGTCAAGTAACCCAGGTGCTTTCAATACGCCGAGCACTTCTTCGGTATTCTTAAAGACTTCTTGCAGCACTTGGAATGTTGGCCCCAAATGCAAACCAAGCGAGTCAAATAACGGGTAAGCTTCTGCGCCGCCAATGACTCGTTGAGTGCGCGATTTGATGGCGTCGAGATCGATGTACTCGTCTTGCGGCGCACTGTCGGCATCGGAAGCAAACAACAGTTTTCCTTGCGCATGCAATTGCTGTTTGCCATCCGCTTTGAGGCTAAATACATCAAAGTTAACAACATCATCTTTAGGCTTGAGTTCGAGATAGACATCAAGCGACGAAGCGCTGTCAACCGCAATCGGGCTTAACCAGACAATATTCTTGATTTTGGAAACGCGTTTTCCCGTCGATAGCTCGCCCGCTTTACGCGCAAAATCCAGATATCCTACTCCCGGAAGTGTCGGAATGGTCGAGACCAAATGGTCGTAAATAAAAAATTCTTGAGCGGTAAATCGTTTCTTGAAGATCTGACGTTGGAACGTTGATTCATTGCTGTCTAGCATGGGATGCAAGCGTGCTTGTGCAGACATTTGGCGACTGTCTTTACCGCTACCAATCCAATGCCGTTTTTCGGCGAATGGATACGTTGGCAACGAGCATTTCTTGCCACCACGCAACTTGGCGTAATAGTGCAAATCAGGCACCAAGCCTTCAACCCACGCTTGTGCCAAGCGCGACAAGTCGGGGCTTTGAGCCAGCAGCCTGACCAAATCGTCCTTTTCAGTTTTATTTAATAACTTACTGACACTTTCAACGGCCTTTGCATTGCCCGACAACACACCGGGCGCGGCATTCTGTTGCGCAAACAGTGTGAGTTTTTCTTTCAAATCGACCAGATTGCCAGCTAGCACAGCAACACGGTATTCAAACACTTTACGACCAAGGATCAGGGTGTAGGCAATATCACGTAATAGTTCACCGGATTGCGCATGATTCAAGGCCAACAAACGTTGAACTTTCGATGATAGCTTCAGCGCTGCTTGTTTCAATTGTTCTTCAGTGCGCGCCGATAGCACGATAATGTGATCACGCGGATCACTTTCCTGCTGATTACAACTGATCGGCGCGCAATACTCTTCTAGAATAACGTGAGCATTGGAACCGCCAGCACCAAATGAACTGACGCCTGCACGCAAAGGATAGGAAACGCCGGCGATCTGTTTTCGTTGCCAGGGCTGCAGCGTTTGTTGAACGCTAAAATAGGACTGTGCGAAGTCAATATGGTCGTTTAATTCGGTCGAATGCAGTGAAGGGACCAATTCGCGATGTGTCATTTGCAGCAACACTTTGGTGATGCCAACAATTCCGGCTGCAGCTTCCAGATGACCGATATTGGTTTTGACCGATCCAATGGCACAACTTTGTTTCGCTACTGAACCTTGCTCAAATGCCGCATTGAGACCTGCAATTTCAATTGGATCGCCGAGCTCGGTACCCGTACCATGCGCCTCGATATACCCAATCGTCGCCGGGTCGACTGCTGCACGCTTCAGCGCCAGCGAAATCAAATCCGAGTGAGCCTTAGGGTTGGGTACGGAAAATCCGCTGGTTTTACCGCCGTGATTGATGGCGGAACTTTTAATTACACCATAAATATGATCGCCATCACGTTCGGCCAGCGATAGTGGTTTAATCAAAATGGCGCCGACGCCTTCACCCGCAACATAGCCATTGGCATCTTTGCCAAATGTGCGACATATTCCGTCCTCCGACAGCGCACCACCGGCATACGTCATTTCAAATTTGGCTTGGTGCACATCTAGGTTTACACCGCCAACAATCGCAGATTCACATTCACCATTACGAATGGCTTCACAGGCCAAATGCAAGGCGGTCAAACTGGCTGAGCACGCGGTATCAACCGTCATGCTGGGGCCTGTCAGATTCAGACAATATGAAACACGATTCGCAATGCTCCACAAGAATGAATTGGTGATGCAATCGGTTCCGAGCATGCGCTCCTCGGCACCCAGCGTTTGATACATCGTCCATACAGCACCGACATACACGCCCACCCTGCGGCTACCATCAGCATGCGTCAACGCTTCTGGGCTATAACCCGAATCTTCCAGAACCTCCCAAGCCACTTCCAATAGCAAACGCTCTTGTGGATCGATCGTTTCGGCCTCGCGTGGGGCAATACTAAAAAAGAGCGAATCAAATCGATCAAAACCATCGATAAAACCGCCACGATAGCGTTTTGATAAGCCTCGTTGGCGACGCATATTAAATCGCTCGTCCGGTAGCTCCCTAATCGAATCCCTGCCCTGCCGCAGGTTATCCCAGAACTGATCGAGATCGTGCGCGTCAGGGTAACGTCCCGCCATGCCGATGATCGCAATCGGTTCTGGTCGATCTATCTGCCGCTGTTGCGATTGCGCAGGAACGTTCGCCGTCACGAGCGATTGTGAAGGCTTTGCCATCGCAGGCGTTAAAGCAACGTGGCTCACTACCGATGAATCGCTCACATTCACGTGTGGCAGATAAGCACCGGGGTGATGTAACGTGATCAGTTTAAATGCAGTGATGGCCTCACCAGCTTCGTTGGTGATGGTTTTATCAGGAATGATTTCGGGTACGTTGACACATTTCAAATACGCCGAATTTATCCATTCAACCATCGTGTTTGCTTGAGACACCGAAAGTCCCAGCGGCAATGCCAAACGCACGACACCAGACGTCGATTCTGCTTTGTTCAAACCAGTATTGTGCACACTGCTGCGAATACCGGTGTTCAGATAGAGCCAAGCCGTGAACGATTCGGCTGGGCAGGCAAAATCGGAAAAGGGCGGTAACCGTTTGCAATCAAGCAAAATGCAATGTTGGCCAACAGGAGTAATAACCGGAAAATTGTGCGCCAATAATTGTGAGGCAACCGAGTGAGTCAGTTGAGCCCGTTCGTGTATGGCGCGTTGAATCATCACCTTGTTTTGTAACGCAACAGCTACCAGCTTTCGATCTAATACATCGAGTGCGCTACCCTGATCGAGCGCGATCGCTTTTATGGTCTTGAATAGTTCGCCATCGTTAGTCGCGATAAGCCCGCCGCGGTCAACGCAGAAGTTTTTTGCAAGACTGACGGTGATCACATCCGCTGTCGCCAGCAACGCTTTTGTCATTTCCCACAGATCTAGGCGACTTCCCGATTCATCAGCCAATAATCGATACGCGTTGTCGAGAACGCGAGTTGCATCCAAAACCAAAGGCAGTTTATGCCGCTGCAATTGCTGTTTAACTTCGCGCAAATGCTCGAGCGCCAACGGGAGACCACCGCACGCATTGCAACTCAGCTCAAGACAGACCATTGCAACTTCGTCAGTCTGTTTTTCTAATTGTTCTAACATCAGATTGAGATCGATATGAGCTTTGTTTAGCTGTTCTGATTCGATCGCGTTCGCTGCCAGTTCAAGCGGTTCAAAGCCGTGTTCAATTTCACTGAAGATCCAGGTCGGAAACAATCGGTTTTGCAGAGCTTTACCTTTACGTGGCAACGCCTGTGCCAAGACGCTTTCCGCACTACGACCATTCGTCGTCATGACAAAATGCTTGAAAGGAAAGATCTCTTTGAGAACCGCCTCAACATCGAGCGGCTTCTGCAACAGTCGCTGCAGAGTCGTCATATGCTGCTTTATGGCGGGCATGGCCAGTTGTGCCCATGAGTCGGTTTTTAGATCGAGACTGACCTGTTCATGACCGAGGCGCAGAACGTTGTAACCCAGATCGGCAAAAAACTGCAGTCGTGGCGTATCCGGAGTCGTGTTATGGCCGCTCAAGGAAGTGGGCGGAACCTGCGCAGGCAATGCACTCTTTTGCTGGTCGATTGAGTCAGATCGTAACGTAGTACTGGCCGGCCGGAGCAATTTAATGTCGCCTTGCACAGCCGAGGGATCGGCAATCATCATGATCAAATCGATGATATTTTCGTAGTTCTTGCAGTATTCAGGTCGACACAAATAAATGGTGGTGTTGACAGGCCTAAATTTATTTTTGAATTGCAAATTGCCTTCGTCATTAAAAACGTTCAGCTCACGCAGTTCATCCAGTGTTTTATCAAGCCCCGGATCAGCATTGCTTGACGATTCCAATTTGCATCCGTACGTACCGCCAAGGCTTAACATGTTGCAGCCTTCGGCGACCAAGATCGCGATCATACTGACGATGGCAAACTCCAATCCGCCCAATGGCATGTCAGGTGGATAGAACTCCAGATCCATCAGGTAGCCATTTTCAGCGTTCGACATCGCCGAAATCAGAATAACGTTCTGCAGAACATCATCAAGATAAGTCAGAAAAAGGCGATGCTGCTCGTCCAGGCGACCATTCAGTATTTCTTCCTTAACCAGATAAATCAGTGGATTGACCATGGTTCTTGGTTGACACCATGCATCAATGATGTTCGCAATTTGCTGATCAATCGCCTTGTCACTACCACAACGGTACTCAACCGTGCGACAGTTTCCGTTCTTTTCAAATTTGGTTACCTGGTAGCGCAAGCGACGCATAGGGCCGCCTTCCAGGGTGAACTCACGCAAGTTGCAGATCTGCTGAATCACACCAAAAGGCGTTGCCGTAAACGGAACACTGCCGACGTAAGTTAACGCGGTATCACTGAACAAATTCAACTCATAACCCTGCTCCTCGCAATAGCGAAGAATCTCAGCGGAAAGTTCAGACAAATACTCTTGCGGGCCCGTATAAGCGTAAACAAGCAGAATAGTTTTGTGCAGATTGACATTGAAATAGCCGCGCTCTTCTGCGCCGATAAACAGATATGGCGCGATATTTTTAGTGCCGCGCGAAACGGAGGTTTCGTTACGATGAGCGAGAAATATGGCATTGAGCTTGCTTTCCAATGCCGGATAGCTCGGCAGCTCAGAAGCCGGAATAAGGGTTGCCGTTTTTGTTAGCGCAATCGTACTGGATTTTGTACTTAATTCTGATACGTCGGTCGGCGCCATTTCGGCAGCCGCAGCGTTGTTCGAAGCTGTTTTATGATCAAATAGCTTCTCCAACGTCGCGCGATGATGATCAAAAAAATAGGTCGACAGATCTTCAATGTTGAACTTTTCAAATAGCAGCGTTTTCGGCAGATAGCCAAAATCACTTTCGAGCTTTTTGATGATTTTTAGTACGTGAAATGAATTGATGCCAGTCTCACCAAACGATGTCGATGCATCGAGCTTAAGCCCCGCATTGTTTGCAGCACCCGAGATAACTTCCTTGAGGTATTTTTGTGTGGCTTCTTTGAGAGAATTGCTATCCATCTTCACGATCCCTTAACCGGTAGTCTGTCAACACCGGAGCATATATTTGCGTAACGTCTGGCACTTTGCTGACGTCATCCAACTCGTTAAAAATTGCACGACCAAAGTGAAACCATCGCAGCAGGCTTTAGCGAGTCATGGCATGGATTGAAAGGTCGCAACACCGAATGCATTGCGACTTTTCGTGCAGACATCACCTATACCATGCTCTCGCTGAGATGGCTTCAATTGGCCAAAAAGGCCACGTCAGATTTAGTTTTACTCTGCGTTAATTCAGTAATTAACGAGATTACTCATACCGAAGTGCAAAAATGGGTTCCTTTGCCAACACACTTCGCGTTGGAAAATACGTAGCAAGCAAAACGGCTGCACTGATGATGCTCGTGAGCAACGTTATCACCACGATTAAATCTATGCCGCCCACACCAAGCATGGGTGACATGGCCAAGCCCATACCGCCACCGATCAGCAAGCCCGGAATGCCACCCCACAAAAGATGCGATATCCCCATTCGGAGATATTCCTTAGTGATGCGCGACTCATCGGCACCCAGGGCTCGCTTGACGCCGATCTCCTGCGTTTTCTGACTAATCAAGTTTGAAATGACGCCGTAGATGCCCGTGGCAGCAAGGAAGACAGCCGCAATACCAAAAAGAGCAAATACTGTTGTAATGAACTTCATGCCATTGGTGTGACGTCCAATTGTGTCTTCATAGGTTTCAACACGATACACAGGAACATCGTTATCGATGGCACGAATCACTTCACGCAGCTTGGCGGTCAACTCGGGCGTTGTCATTTTTGAGCGCACGGCAACGGTCATATGCGATTTAGGATCTTGTGCATAGGGGCGAAAAACCGTTGGACGACGTGATGACTCACCAAACGATGCACCTTGAATGGTGTGCTCGACGACACCAACGATTGTTAGCCATTGCTGAGCTTCATTTTTTGCATCAGCTATGCGAATGCGTTTACCGATGGCCGATTGATTCGCAAAGTAACGCGAAGCAAAGCTTTCCGTGACAATGACGGTGCTCTTGTCACTGGCATTATCACTGCTGTCAAAATAGCGGCCGGATTTCAGCGCGACATCCAAATTAGTCAACGTCTCTTCCGCAGTGACAACATAATTGACTTTCGGCATCGCATTTTCCCCTTCACCCGCGTACTCCATGCCTTCGACGGCAACAGAGGTAATGGGCGCACTGGCACCGGGTAATGCCGATGAAATCATGACGGCTTCAACGCCAGACACATTAGCCAAATTCGATTGCAGCGATTGGGTAAACTGAATTTTTCTTGCGGAATCGGTATAGGTTGACGATGTGAGAAGGAAGTTCGCTACCAGGGTATTGCCGGTGCGACCACCATAGTCGGCATGAGTCGCTTTATAGTTACCGACCATCATCACCGTAGCGGTAATAAGCACCGTCAGCGACACAAAAATCTCGCTCGTAATCAAAAACTTGTTCAGACGTCCGGCTTTTTTGCCGAGCGCACCGCGCGATCCATCCCGCAATACCGCATTGAAATCCATGTTGGAATTTTTGATTGCCGGTAACAACCCGGTTAACAGAATCGTACCGTTCAAGAATGCAATAAACAGCACAATCGTGAAACCATCAAGGCCGAAATCCCACCAGAATGGCGGTTTGTCGACAAACAACTGAGCGACAGTATTGGCCGTTACGCCAAGCCCCCAAGACAACACGATGAGCCCAATGACGCCACCGGAAACGCAAATGATGACGCTTTCCCACAACATCTGAGCGATAAGTCTTGAACGCGGTGCGCCCAGCGCAACACGAATAGCGGTCTCTTTGCTGCGCTCAATGGCGCGCGACAACAGCAGATTTCCGACGTTAACCGATGCCAAGATCAGCACCAGTATCGCAATCACGTGAGCCGAATAAATAATCGCAATGCTCTCACCTTCGCCCGCCAACGGAATGCTGGAAACGTAGGCACTTAAATCTTTGTTGGTGTCCGGATATTGTTGTGCAATCCGCTGCATGATCAGCGCCAACTCACCGTTTATTTCTTCTAAAGAACGGCTGCCATCGACATGAGCCAAGCCAATAACTTTGACTGCATTAGCGCGATTATCGGACTGAGTGTCTTCTTGCAGAGGAACCCAGACATCTGAATTTCTGGGAAATGCAAAGCCTTTTGGCATCACACCGATAACCCGATGACTTTCACCGTCGATGCGCAATACTTTATCGATGATTTGCGGATCACCCGCAAACTGTGTTTTCCACAGGTCGTGGCCGATGACAACAACGCGTTCACCACCATGGCGATTTTCGTTTAGTCCAAAGCCTTGGCCGAGCGCAGGCTGAGTCCGCGTTAGTTCAAAAATATTGTGATCGGCAGCGACACCGGAATAGCGCCGGGCACCATCACGACCAGCCACATTAAACTCACGCGCTTGGTAAGCACCAAACTCAACCAAACCCTTTAACGATGATTTGATTTCGCGATAATCGGTGATGCTCAATGCATCGCCGTTTTGCTGACCGGCGGGTGACGCACTGATTTGTACCAGGGAATTACCATCTTTAAACGGTAAATCCTTAAAGACCATCACGTTGAAAAAAGAAAACAAATAGATACTGAGTCCCAGACCGAGCACCATCACAAATATGGTCAGCGATGTGAAACGGGGCTTTTTCGACAGCAGCCTGAAGGCGTATTTCAAATCGTGTATTGAAATCATGCCATCAACTCCTCGCTAACGACGGAGGCGCCCTCTTTTCGGCTGTTGACTTGGTCGGCGCGATCAACCGAGTGATCGGATACGACCTTGCCGTCGAAAATTTCAATATTCCGATTCGCCATCCGTGCGGAACGAGGATCATGCGTGACCATACAAATCGTTGCACCTTCTGCATGCAATTTAGCTAGCAGCTCCATGACGGCTTGAGCATTTTTGGAATCGAGGTTACCCGTTGGTTCGTCGGCGAGAATAAGACTTGGATTACCCGCAATGGCTCTGGCAACCGCAACGCGCTGTTGCTGACCGCCGGACAATTGTGATGGGTAATGCTTGGCGCGATTCGTCATATTGACTTTCTCTAGCGCCTCTTTAACCATTTTGGCCCGTTGCACTTTGTCGATATCGCTACGATAGGTCAGTGGCAATTCGACATTTTCTTCGACACTCAAATCGCTGATCAGATTGAATGATTGAAATACAAAGCCAATCTCTTTGTTCCGAATACGTGCACGCTCTTTCGACGGGATATTCGACACCTCATGACCGACAAGCTTATAGGTCCCTCCCGTCGGCGTATCTAACAAGCCCAACAAAGACAGCAATGTCGATTTTCCACAACCCGAAGGACCGGAAATAGAAATATATTCACCCTTGTTAATGGTAAACGATACTTCGTTCAACGCATGGGTTTCCAATTCATCAGCACGAAATACTTTGGTCAATTTATTTAGTTCAATTAATGGAGTACTCATTTGTCACCGTCCTTCTGTTGTAATTAAAACCTATTCAATCGATTGCAAAACGCTCATATGCCTCAAACCGTGTTGGGTCCGAGGTAATAATCACGTCACCGACCTGCAAACCTTCAAGCACCTGAATTTGATTGATCGAACCGTAGCCCAACTTGACACTCACGCGTTCAGCCAATTTGTCTCGCATATTGACCTTGTAAAACGTACCACTGCTTCTTGACTGGGCAAACAGCGGCCTGCTGACAAACAGCGCATCGTCCAATTCGGCGACCTTTATTTCGCCATTCACACTGAGATCAGGGCGAGCATCGGCGGGCAGTTTGTCAGAAAAAGCCACATCGACTTGAACATTACCATTGGCGACAGCCGGGTCGATGCGAATAACTTTTCCTTCAATCTTGCTATTGCGCGTATCGATAACGACTAATTGTCCGACAGCAACATCACGAATTTGAATTTCTGGAACCTTCAGCTCTGCAATCAATGTATCGTGCTTGGCCAATTTCGCGATATTGCCACCTAACGCGACGCCCTGGCCGGCTTCAACAGGAACCTCTAACACAATGCTGTTCATTGTGGCTTTAACCCGAAGCTCTTCGACCTGTTGCTTTCTTTGCTCGAGCTTTTTTTGACTTTGTGTAAGCCTGACCAATTGCAGAGCACGCTGCGCAGCTAAGTTTTCCTTTATTTTTTCACGGCGTTCCGTATTAAACTGCATGCGTTGCAAAGCCTGATCCATCTCGACCTTTGTGCGCTGATAATCTAAACGCGAAACCGCGCCCGTTGTTTCAAAAAGCTCTTTCCGCGCGGTGTGCTCATTAACACTGCGCTCGTAGTCCAGCTTGCTGTTCAACACAATTGAATCTTGCTCGATAAGCGTTGTTTCTTGCGTTATCTTGGTTGCTTTTTGCTCTTCCTCGATCGCCGCGAGCTCCCATTTTGCTTCGGTCAGTTGCTGCATCAGCAACGGATTGCTCAGTTCAGCGATCACATCACCTTGCTGAACCACATCTCCCGGTTTAACCAATACACGCTCGACTTTGGCGTCGGTATTGGCGGACAGCCAGCGCACGGTCTCGGGTACTAAAACCCCGCTACCACGAACGGTGACCACGAAATGTCCGCGCTTGACGCTGTCCATCACCAATGCTTTCTCTTCAACTGAAAACTCAGCCTGGCCAAGAAGCCACAGATACCTGAAGATGATTACAGCGACTATCGCCAATACCACTATCAATGAATATTTTTTGATATTGAACGACTTTTTTTCTTCAATAGTAATGTCCATTCATACTCCCATCAATAACACACTACCCCAAAAACTTTGGCGTTACTTCACTGTTTTATGCTGACAAATTCGCAGAGATGATTAGACTTTCTTGTTTTCATATCGGCGAGACTTTACTCCTCGTGAAATGTTTCGGCTAGCCGGAACTATGAGATCGAATCGCCAAATTATTAACTGTTCACACATTTCACCATCTCGTCTTTCTAAAAAATAAATGGCCTTTGTCTGTGAATGTAATCCATTGCCTTACAATGGAAGTAGTCGACATACCTAGCCAGGTAAGCACAACAGCAAAACTTCAGTTTATCGTCATCGTTGGGCTCAATAAATCGATTCCATCAGGCGCCCTTTCTCTCAAGAAACGAACAACGGTTTCTTTTCCTAGCTCAGATTCCAATACTTGAAAGCGAACGCGCAATTTTTCGAGCTGATCGTGCAAATTGAGACGAACCGCCTGTGCCCACGCCTGACAGTAATACGGAAGGACATCGGCGTAGCGACCTTGACGAAATCCGATTTCATTATGGAGCGCATCGATCAACTTTCGATTCGACTCAGGGTGCTCCTGCTGCTGTATCTGCTGCAAGAGCTTTCCGGCGCCAGCATGATCACCTCTCATCAATCGTGCCGTCACTAATTCAAGTGTCTGTTCAAACGACGATTGTTCAGATACAGCGGTCGCCGCCATCATTGCCAGCAATTGATCTTCAAACGCCGTCGCTTTACTAAACTCACCCAGCTCGGTGTAACAATGAACAAGTGAGCGCAGAGTCTGCCTTACATCGTCGGTAAGTTTGGCGTCGTAAAATTGCGGTAGCACTTTTGTCATTAACTTGATGCATTCGGGCCATTGTCGATTCGCGCGTTGAACCAGATCGCAGAAAATGACGCCCTGACGAAAAAGCGGCATCAACGAGTCCGGCACGTTGGCCGGCAGCGATTCCAACCACCTAGCCACGCTTTGCGCCCCGCCAATCAGCGTCGCATTCGACAGATTCTCTCTCGTCCGATTGATCGAAAGTGCCAGTGTGCACCAGGCCAAAGCAGCTTGATAATCCGCTTGCGACAACAGGGCATCAATGGGAGACCGATCGAGAAGCGCTAACGCCCATGCATGGCTTTCGTCGCTCAAGCCTGCAAATTGCAAAACGGCATCCAGCGCTTTTTTGGTTGAAAAGAAGCGCTGAAAATCCGAGTTCTTGTACAACAGTTCAAGGTGTGACGCCCAAATGCGTCGATGAATCAGCAGATTGTTCAAAATATGTGGATTATGTGCCTGTAAAACATGGCCACAGATCGCGCGAACGCCTTCGGCGACCAGTTGACTAAAGCAAAGCGATAGGTCGGCGTTTTCCCACGATTTTTCGTGTAGAACGGCCGCGCTGTGCGACAGATAATCGGCCAGATCCGAGTCGATAAATCGGGCATGAGGCATTCGCTTTAACAGCCCCAAAGGTTCAGCGTGCTGCAAAAATCGACTAAAATCAAAATCGTTGTCTGCACACAATTCTTTTAACTTGGTCACTGCACTACTCGTCTGCGCGCGCTCAAACACGATCATCAGCAGTTCGAGCATAATGCCGGGCTGTTCACCCAATCGTTTGAGCAAAAAGCGTGCGCACGGTGAAAGCGAGTGCCATTGCCAATCAAAATAGGCGTGCTTAATTGAATCAGACGCATGACAATGAATGGCCAACGCGGATAACGCTTCTTCAGAGTTGCCCTTTACGCACTGGGGCAACAGCTTGCGTATCAACCATGGATTATTCCGGCTCGCTTTAATCAATGGCGAGTCAATGGTAAGAATCGGATTGTTTGCTCCGAGTCGTTGTTGCTCATTGGTAAGCAGTTCGTGTTGTGCCCAAGCTGGCAGAGTAACGAGGTCAACCGACTCAAAGGAATGAATAAATTCGGCCAGCGCCTTACCGCCAATGACAATCACGTGATTATCCTGTTGAATTTGTTCATTGACGAATTCCGCCAAAGCCATGGCGCTTTTCATTTCAGTTTCGCCGTGCGTGGCCTGATCAATAATAAATAGACAACGATGCTGCTGCAGTATCTGTCTGATATCGCGATCAACGTATTCGGAACCGACAAACACCGACTTAATCATCTGGTTCATATCGTCAACTGAGTGCGACGCATAGCGACTATCAAAATAGAAAGCGAAATCAATTTGCTTTTGCAAAGCAAGAAACGCCGCCACCAAATGGCTATTATGACGTTTACCAATGCCCTCCTCGCCGGATAGCAGCACAGCGCTTTTGCGCTGCATGATACGAATCATGTCGAAAGCAACACCGTCAGAGGCATTGGACAGGAGCGGTGGCAACATTTCAGACTGAAATCCGAAAAGTTTTTTTCTCAATATCGGCAAGGCTTCTTGTTGGGTATCGGCTGAATCTGTTGCTGGTGATTTGGAGAAACGAAACTCGGTAGTGCTGTAGAGAACGGGCGTTGACCACAGTAATCGGGCATCAGCTGAATTCGAAGCTAAATGCGACTGCAACGCCTTTTTCACCTCAACTATTGCCGATGAGAGCGCGATACCGGCGGCAATGCTTCGATAGAGTGCGTGATAGGCTCGGCGATTAAACGCCGGATCGGCTACAAAAGGAAAAACAAGGACATTTTCGATCTGATGAGAAAGCAATGACGCGGCTAAGTCGGATTGTGCAATGTTGGTAAGGCGGCCTTCTTGCTTGTCGTAAAAGGTGGTCGCTTGCAAGAACACCACCTTAATCCCCTTCGCCGACAGTGTGGTCGCCATTGTTTCTATATCGATGCAGTGTGCTTCGCCTTCCACATCCTCAAAGACAAAATGGAGCGTATCATTCAACAATAAAAAGGGACCATCATAATGAAAAATGTCGAAAGACTTATTCTCACATCGTTCAAGCGTGCCATTGACCTCATGACCACAACGAATATCGAAGGTAAGCGCATCGTCTGACGATAGGCTGTCGAACACATAGCGCATAACATCGCTACCAGCAAAAACAGCGGGAATAGAATGCGGACGCGACATGCCGTACAAAATACGTGCACGTTGCGCATGGCTTAGCGTTTCACTTCGCGATTCGACTCTTGATAGGGTCACCGTTTCATCACTTGAATCAGTCGTATGGTTTAAGAGTTTCGAAGCATCATCCTGAGTCAGCTGGAGTCGCTGAAAACTCCGGGAAACGGTCGATATAATATACTTTGACCCCGGTAAAATAAGGCTATCCCACACTTCTTCAAGAAACTCGGCTTGCGAAGACTCGATCACAACATCTAACTGTGCGTACCCGACATCTTCAATAATTTCCCGAAACCGAATTAGCTGAAAATCATCGCCCATTAGCTGATCGGCGATTCGATGCCCAACCGACAAGTATTTTTCACCAAAATTGACGGCCGGATTTGACAGCGGCTGTTCACCGACTATCGCCATACAGTATTCGTTCAACGACTGTTTAAGATGCCGGCTAACAACAGGCGCGTAACGTTTCGCGACATAGGTTTCAACCTTTCCACTGTAGGACAAAGACAGTTGCACCGAATAAGTGCCAGCGGAATTCAATTCCTTACTGCGAATCGTCAGTAACATATCTTGCATTCCTTGAGCTATCTGCAGCATTCGCGGTTTTATGAAACATCAATGCGCTGTCAACACTATCGGTAAGTGTCAATGACGACTGAACCGAGTATTGAGCGGGTCGCGCCATGGCGACGTTTTTCTCGTAAAAGTTTGACAGCGGTATATATGACCATAAGCGAAGTCGTTTTCTCAGGCTTTTCGCTGACGATTTTTCGGCCAACGCCAGCATGTGGTTGTCGCTATACGGAATAGTCCAGAACTGCCAATCAGAAACCGAGTCGATGAGCTCGGGTGCAAACTCAACGGAAAAGTCATTGTCCTGATTAAAAATGAAGCTGAAGCGATCCAACGGAATGGACAGTCCTTTTCCACACGCCTTGATGTAGGCTTCTTTGAGTGTCCACAATTGAAAAAAACGTTGCCGCTGACGATGTGCTGGCAGTGATTGCAAATGCCGGTACTCATTAGCGGAAAAAAAGTGCTTCGCCATATCCAATAGTTGAATGGCGCGAGATTGGCACTCGACGTCGACACCGATCGTTCTCCCTTGAGTCAAGGCGATCACGATCAGACCGTCCGTATGCGACAAATTGAACGCGGGCGATTCGGCGAGAGCGGTATTGGTTACGGAGGGTTTGCCGTATTGATTGCTGACGAACGCCCACTCAGTCGGTAGTACGTTGTTGTTGTATCGTGACAACAAACAGCGCAATGCGGCACGTGTAATCAAATATTGGTGACGGTCCTTTTCAAAATGAAAACGCTGCCATTTTTGCCGTTCTTCTTCAGAGAGCACGGATTCGTACTGCCGCAGCAACACCGAGGAAGTGATGCTTTTATCCTCGACAAGCCAGAGGTGTATTTCATCAACAGCCAAAGAAATGGTCATCGTGGCTAACGCTCATAAACACAGAGCAGTTCCCTTCTGACCATCCCAGTCTCAGAAGGATACCCAAATGCGTTGTTGATATAGCGCACGCCGTTCAGCGTGATGCGCTGATTAACATGACTGTGTCCGTAAATGTGAATTGACGGACGCATTTCATTAACCTGCTGCCCCAGTGCCGCGCTACCCAAAACCGGATAGACATAGCGGTATGCTGTTGGTATGTAAAACGGCATGACATCTATCCTCGGCAGAAAATGTGAGAAGCTGATCAGAACTTTATTCTTAATTTGAAGATTTTCCTGATTTTTCTCGACAAAAAAGCGACAAACATCGGACAGGCTCATTTGCTTTGGCCACTTGCATGCACGAAAGTCACTCCATAACTTGTCGATCGATTCACAGGGCTTCGCAAACGAAAAATCGTACCAACCGTGCAACGGCACGATCGATAGATCATCGCTTTCCAGCGGGTCGACGCACACGCCGCAATCGCGCGCCAGCGCAATGACCCGATCAAACTTTTCCAGCGAATTTAAATTATTGTCTCGCGTCACCCAGAGTTCGTGGTTACCGGGCACAAACATAACAACAGAAAACTTCTTTACCAGCGAACGAAAGCATTTTTCCAACAGACTGGTTTCATCAGTCACATCCCCCGCAAGAATCAGCACATCCTCGATGTAATCGCTGTCAGACAGATTCTGCACCCATTTCATATTCTCAGGATAATCAACATGGATGTCGGAAATGGCTAAAACTCGCATTGTGTCATCCGCTACGTCCAGGTGCGTTACCATGCCGGAGTAGCTCGTTTTCAACCTTCACGATCGTTCCCTGAGCAACGGCGACCAACTGCACATTGCGACCAGACTCGGTGTACACCTTGCATTCGCAGACAGCTTGTCGCAACGACACTGAAATCACGCTTGCTTTGGCCACAATTCGTTCCCCCACTGAAGGAACGAGATAATTAATTTTGAACTCGGAAGTGACACAGTTACCGAGTTGAGTCGCACCGGCGAACGTTAGGCAATTGTCAGCCATGTAGCTGATTACACCACCATGAACGAAGCCATAGCTTTGCTTGAACGAATCACGAATGTTTAGCGAAAGCTCCGCTTTACCGTCACTCAAGTCGGTAAGCTCTGCGCCCATCATGCAGCTGAACGGTTGTGCATTAAGCACCTCCCGCCCTTTCTGTAAAAACAGATTTAACATTATTTCTCAACTCATCATGCCATTGCCGACAACACTGCAGCGTTTTACCACCCAGCACTCATCACTGAACGCGGCTCAAACAAATGGCTGTGTTGATACCACCAAAACCCATACTCAGCTTTAGTGCATTACGGATGTTGCACTTTTCTGCTTGCTCTCGAACCCATTGAAATGATTCGTCAATTGGATCAACGAGATTTCGTGTCGGGTGCAATTGCCCTGCTTTCATTTGCAATAACGTTGCAATAACTTCAACCATTCCTGCCGCAGTCAATCCATGCCCTATGAGTGACTTGGTTGCATTGATACGCGCGTTATTGAGCTGACAATGGCGCAATGCGCTTAATTCCGTTGCGTCGCCGATGATTGATCCGGTTCCATGCGGATTGACGTAATCAATGTCTTTGGCTTGGAGTTCAGCTTGCTTCAGCGCTGATTGAATCACAGAAATTTCACCTGCCAGTGATGGATTCGGTTGGCGATTACCGTCCACCGCCATGCCCCAACCGGCTAAACGTGCAAAGGGCAAACAATCACGTTTCTGCGCTGTTGCCATTCGCTCAATAACGACAACACCGCAGTTTTCACCAAAGATGAAACCATCGTGCGATGCATCAAAGGGTCTAGCGGCCCGCGTTGGCTCAGTCGAAAATCTATCGGAACCCATCGCACCAATATTGCGAAAAGCCTGAATCTCCCAATGTGAGATATCCATCAGCGGACCAACCGCCAAACATACGTCAACCTGTCCCGAGGCAACAGCTTGGGCCGCTTGAATAATGGCTAACAGACCGCTCGCTGATGCCCCTCCCACCGTGAAGCTGACACCATGAATACCGAAATATTCGCTCAACACGCCACAGAGATCCGTGTCCATAAAGGTCATGGCATATGTCGGATTGATATACGCTTCGCGCGAGCGATAACTTTGTTGAAGCATCGCCATTTCGCGTTGCGAAAAATTCGAACCACCTACAATCAATCCTAAACGTTGCGGATCAATTTCACTGAGTCTTGCCGACTGCCATGCTTCGTTAGCCGTTGCGAGAGCCACTTTTGTCGACCAAAACAGCTGTCGGGGCATACGCTTTTGTAAACTTGGCGGCATGTTTATGTCGCCAATCTCGGCACCGATAAACGCCGTCATCGCCGAAGCTTCACCTTCTGTGGCCGGTTCGATCGCATACTGCCTGCCTGGGCGTTTCATAAAATCGAATCGCTGCTCACCTGCCAATAAGGCGTGCAAAAATGCATCGCCTCCCTGCGCGATCGCTGAGCTTACGCCAATACCGCTAATAACCAGTGCATCATCATGCAAGCTTGGCATGAAGAATCCCTGCTAACTCACCGATATTTTTTGCCGACGCGAACTCCACTAATGGAACGCGCAACGACAAAGACTCCAGCGTCATCATAATAATTTCAGAACGATCGATAGAATTTGCCCCCAATTCACGCAAAGAATCGGTGGTGGAAAAAGCATGACTTTCGAGTTCGGGAACAACTTCGCGCGTATGCCCAACAATCAGTTCAAAAATATCATTCGCATTCATTTGAATTCTCCTGTGCGACAAATGTCTTCAATCGTTATGGCTAACGATGCAGGCATCGTCAGCCCATATTTCACCTGAAAATGCGTTGCGCAAATCGGCGCAACCTTAACCTGCCGAAACTCAAGCTCCGATCACTGTCGTGAGCGTTCGCCGCTTTCAGTTTCCGAAGAGCGTCGCAATGCGATGCCTTACCTCAGGCTGTTTCATCGTAACATCATGCATATGCACTTCTTTCTCGATGGCTCGCGGTAACAACTCACGCAATTCTCGAACCAAATTATCTTTTAACGTTATCAAAGACGACCGGGGTTTTTCCGCAATCGTATTGGCCAACTCAAGCGCATGATTCATGACCTGATCGCGAGGAAGCACGGCAAAAGGTACCCCTCGTTGTTGCAACTCAGCGCCGCGATAATTCTGCGCCGTCAACAACATTTCTTCAGCCAGAGCAACACCCAACTTTTTTGGCAAAATTAATGTGGCGCCCATGCCGGGTGTAAAGCCATATTTCATAAAGTTTGTGGTGTAGACACTTTCGCGACTCAACACAACCATATCGGAAAAAAGCCCCATCACAAAACCGCCACCAATGCCATGCCCCTGCATCGCCGAAATAACGGGAACCGGACAATTTAATGCCAAGCTATACAGATCACGATCACTGAAATGGCCATCGCCACCTGACAGAGAAAGTAAATCTTCTTGGGTACCGCCACTGGCAAAATAATTGTCATATCCGGTTAAAATAACGGCTTTATAGTGAGTATTACGCGCGATATCGTTAAATGCATTTTGTAAGCCATTGGTCAATGCGGCCGAAAACGTATTCTTGCTGGCTTTGTCTTGCATCCGAATCAATGCCACATGAGCCGCAGGTTCAGAAATGTCGACGACGGATTCTGTCACGCTGATCATTCCCAAGGAAACTGGCCAGTTTTGGCAAAACGGGTGATTTTGTCGAGATTTTCTTTGTCGGAAAATACTTCAATATTGGTAGCAATCGCAGGCTCGCGCAGACGTTGCGTATCACCATTCACTTTCGCCATATAATTTTTATAACGTGCAATGCCCGTTTTGCCTAGCCGACGTAGACGCAGTAAATGCCGACGCAAAGCATCGTCACTGCGCTCATCACACACATCGACCAAACCAAACTCTTTGGCTTGTGACGCTGAGATAGGTTGCGTCATTAAGGTCATGTAATTTGCCTTTGAAAATCCGATGCGGCGAACCAGAAACGGCATGACGCAGGCCGGGATCAACCCAAACAATAACTCGGACAAGCTAAACGTTGCGCTGCGATCACAAATGACAATATCGGCGGCTGCCACAAAACCAACGCCACCGGCATTGGCTTTGCCTTTTACATGGGCAATAGAAATAAACGGCCCAACACTGAGCTTTTGCCATACATCATACAATGGGCCAGGATCTTGTTCACGATGGTCCGCATTCTGCGCAACACCCTCTTGAATGGCATTGAAGTCCGCGCCATAGCAAAACACTTCAGGATGCCCTTCAATTACGACGATTTTGGCGGATTGCTCACACGCTTTCAGCACATCGCTGAATTCAGCCACCATCAGGTCGTTGATCGTGTTGTTCGCGTCAGGCCGATTGATCTGAATGAAACAAATGTCCGAATCAAAGCTGACCTTCAGCGTTTGATAGTCGCGCATAGCGCTTACGACACCCATTCGTAGATCCGGTGAAATTCCTTAATTTCTTTAAGGAACAACACATCCTGACCGATAGTTTTGCGTGCACGCGAAATAAAGTCGGTATCGAGCACGACATTACGCGTACCAAATTTCACCGCATTGCTACCGACGAGCAAATTGTCATATTCACTCATATCAAGCTCAACGCGTTTATCGAGCCGATCTTTAATTCGCTGCGCGCGTAATCGCTGCTGGCCTTCGGCAGTGACAACACCACTGAAGAACTCTGAGCAACAGCCTGAACCATAGGAAAACACGCCAATACGTTTTGCCGTGTCAAAGTTGCCATGGTCAATCGTACTGGCTAACGACAACATGGTCGTAGCCCCCATGATGTTGCCCACACGTTGGCAATAGATGAGGCCCGGAAAAACTCGGCTTTCGAAGTCGTGTTCAATTTCAGCAGGCTTTGCATGCGCAAACTTCCGCATCATGCTGCGGTGCGCACCTTTGATCATGCCGCCAAAGGGCGTGTGCATCGCAAGATAGCTAAACGTTTTTCCGTAATCCGCGCCACTGACACGTTTTTGATATTCGATGAATGCATTTTCACAGCAATCAAGATAAGACAGCAGCGATAGGTCTGAGTCGCCGGCATCGGCATCGGGTAAAGGACGACAGGTATCCATAACCTCGTAGCCGTAATAGCCATTGGCGCCGATATCGATCTGAAATATGTGCGGACGATCGCTAACCAACATCGCCACTGCACCTGCTCCACCACTGGGTTCGGCAAACGACCAGTCAGCCGTCAGCGCATCACTGCCTTCATCAAGCATAAAGCGCGACAAATCGGTTGCAATTACCAGGACTTTTGCACCCGGTGAAACCTGCGCCAAAATAAAATTAACGGCCATTTGCAAACCGGCGACACCGGAATAACACGCATTTTTGATTTCAAATAGCCGGCAATTGCGATTCAACCCGAGCAAATCGTGGCAATAAGTGCTCATGGACTTGCCAAAGTCAAAGGCGGATTCGGTACACGTGATCACCATTTCGATGCGATCTTTTTCTTCCGGCGACAATGCGTCGACAATGGGCTTGGCCGCATTTACGGCATAGGTGATCGGATCTTCATAGGGCAACGTGACACTCTTTTGCTTCATCAGCAGATTTTCAAATCGTGTTGTATCGAGTTTTCTGTGTATAGCCAGCTTTGTCACATCAAGATAAGCCGTGCCCGCAAAAACGTTCATTGCTTCAATGCCAACTGCATTCATAATAATGCTTCCTGATTAAGTGTATTAACGTGATGTGTTACTTATTTAAAATCCAGCATTTTTGATTTTTGTTGACGAGCACGCATGCGAAAGGCCACAAACGTATCACGGTCATCGAACTGCAAATAAATATTTTCTTTTAAAACCGAAGCAAAGAATTGCCCCGGAACTTTGCCATAAGAATGCCCTGGGTAAATGCGCGTTGTAGGGCGTAAAACTTGCTTTAGTCGCTTTAAACTGTCGAACATATGCCCAGCGCCCGCGAGATCGGGGCACATACCGCACCCTTCGGCAAACAGCACGTCCCCCGTGAAAAGGTTGTCTGCAATTCGATAGCAAACACAGCCTGGAGTATGGCCCGGTGTCAACAGCGGTTCTATCGTCATGCTGCCGATTTGCCAGGGTTGATGTCCAATCGCGACGAGTTGATCGGCCGCAAAGCCGGAGTAATGTATTTCTTGTGGCGACATCCAAATGGGGCACTGATAACGCAGTGCAACCGATTTGGCTAAATGAATGTGATCATGATGTGAATGCGTTAACAAAACGCCCGAGAGCTGCGATTGGCTATTCGCGATGGCCAGTTCAAGTTTGTCGAGCTGCCAAGCGGGATCAACAACAACTGATTTTCTGCTTATCGGATCAGTGATGAGATAGTTGTAGTTTGTCATAAACTGATGAGTCATACGAAGTACCGCTACTGACGGTTCAACCGGTAGCGATTCATCGTTCAGCAGCGCCCATTCCATCGTTTTAGCAACCCGTTTTACAACTAAACGCATATCTAAATTTGACGATAGCGAACGCGCGACGTATTGCATTATCGCGCAGCATATCGACAAGTCCTGTAATTTTTTTCCGTGACTGAACAACATCCGCCGATAAAAACGGTATCAACCAAGGATGATCATTGCTTTGATTGTATTGTCGAACTCCGCCATGAACTTCCACTGCAATTAGCACAAGAGGGAAGTCATCGCGGAGTGAGCTTTTTTTAACGTCCTGTCACTATCATATTACCGCAATTGAGTGATACTTACGCTGCGGGAACATTGAGCTATTACTACAGAAGCTATTGTCATATGTTCACGTAAGTTTATTTCAGTACTATAATCATCGGTAAAATGTTTGCCAATCTATTTTGCTCCCTTTCACCCACAATTCAGCGAGTTTCTCCAATTCGTTCGCAACTTGAAGTTGTCTGATGTATTCCTTCCCGGCTTTTGTGTCACCAATCTCAATATTTCCTGTCATATTTTTATGTAATCTTCCGCGAAGTACACGATGATTATTCCCCTTTCCTTCTGAAGCTAAAAAATCGCGCAGTTGTTCACGCCATTCGGCTAAAGAGCCGACAACAAACGCTACACGTTCCGGCATTTCTGTTCGCCCAATTTGTAGGGTATATGCGATATCGCGCAAATCAGTGTCTGCAAGATTTTCATCATTTGCAAAGCTCAATAATTCGGACACATACGCCTGCAATCGATCTTCATTTTTTGCAGATACCGTCAAAATGTGCGAGCGATTAGCCTCTGACTCACTTGCTTGCTTGGGTGTCACGCTCTGCTCAAGATACTCTTCAAGAATGACATGCGCGTTAACGCCGCCGAAGCCGAAGCTGCTCACACCAGCCACACGCGCTTGTCCTGGAACAACGGACCATTCTGATGCGGATTGGGCAATTTGAAAGGGCGTTCCTTTTAAATCGATATAGGGATTTAATGTTTCGCAATGCAAGCTCTTTGCAATTTTTTTATGTTTTATCTGCAGGATCACTTTGATTAATCCGACTACACCAGCAGCGTATTCAAGGTGTCCAATATTCGATTTGATGCTGCCTAAAGTACAGAACGGTTGTTGTGCTGGTTCGTCCAATAAATCTTGTGCGGCCATTTTAAGACCACTAATTTCCACTGGATCGCCTAATGGCGTACCGGTTCCGTGGCACTCGATATAGCCCACACGTGAAAAGGCGATACCTGCATCTTTCACCGCGGCTTTGATGACAGCAGCCTGCGAGCGTGGATTGGGAGCGGTTAATGAATTAGTGCGGCCGCCATGGTTTTCCGCCGTCCCTTTGACGACGGCATAAATGGTGTTGCCATCGCGTATGGCATGACTGAGGCGTTTTACCATCAGCATACCAACGCCTTCTCCACGCACATAACCATTGGCTTTATCAGAAAAGGTTTTACAACGACCGTCTTCACATAACATGCCTGATTTGGCAAAACTGATATAACCATCCGGTGCGAGCAGTAAATTCACTCCGCCCGCAATCGCCTGATCACAATGTCCCAAACGAATCGCTTCGACAGCACGATGCAACGCGACCAATGCACTGCTGCAGGCGGTATCAATAGGATGACTGGGGCCATGCCAATCCATAAAGTAATTAATACGATTCGGCCCGACCGACGCTACCGTACCGGTTGCTGAATAAGCTTCAACCGGTAATCCATACAAAATCGATGAATATCCACTGGGTCCACAACCGACAAATAATCCCGTGTTGGTGTTTCGAATGTCGTCGCCACCGCAACCGGCATTTTCGATGCATTCCCAAACATATTGAATCATCAATCGCTGTTCAGGAGTCATATACATCGCTTCGGCCGGTGAAATACCAAAGAAAAGCGAATCGAACTGATCGACACCGTTGATGAATGAACCCCATTTACTGACGCCTGGGTAATCTCGCCAATTCCAGCGATCAGATGGAATCTCCGAAACCATATCGCGTTCATCGTTTAGCATTTGCCAAAATTCATCGACATTGCGCGCACCCGCTATGCGACAACTCATGCCAACAACGGCAACATCCTGATCGCGATAGGCTGTGGAGGATTGATACGACTTTCGAAACCCTTGTGCAAAGGCTCCCAGCGCCGAAGGCACCTCGGCGATAACCGGTTCTTCATGCGCACGCAGTTCCGGTTGCACTGAGGCGGAATTGCCAACTGTTGGCAGATACCGTTTTGAGAGTTGTGCAGAATAATGTTCCGTCAGATAGAGAGAAAAAGACTGAATATTGGTTGCTTCAAACAGCACGGTGGGCATCAGGCTTAGGCCAAAATGCATATTCACCTTGTTGATGAAGCTGGACAAGCCGATCGAATCAAAACCAAACAAGGCCCAATCGGTTGTGTCATCCAATTGAGAGGGCTTCATTTTTTGATGTTCGGCGGCCAAGCGACGTACATCCTGCAATAATTCACGATGCAAACGCCCTTGATCGTCTTGCGCCATACGTTCAGCTTTCTGCGTTTTCACGGCCACCGGTTTGGCTAACAATTTTTCGGCGCCCTTTTTCCCACCAAACAAAACAACGGCTTGTTCAACATCGGTAGCAAGCAACTGCTTTAGTGCCAGAATGCCCTTTGCCGTAGGCAATGGCTTTACTTTATAAAGCGTAGCGAGGTTTCGTTTAGTGGCGTCATCCAATTGCATACCGCCGTCTTCCCACAACGGCCAGTTAATACTTAAGCTACGACCGCTGCGTTTTCTTTGCTTGACCAGTTCTGCACGATAACGAATGTAACTATCCATATAACCATTGGCAGCAGAATAGTCCATCTGTCCGATGCTACCGATAACAGAAGCGATAGAAGAAAAGGCGACAAAAAAGTCCAAATCAAATTGGGCAAAAGCTTCATCGAGACAGGCGGTACCATCAACCTTTGGCGCTAGCACCGTTTCGATTTCATCGACCGTCTTGTTGATCAGCAAATTGTCAGCTTTCGTGCCTGCCGCATGAATTACGCCATTCACCGTCGGTACCGCTTGTACAAGCCGAGCAACTTCTTCCCGCACACTAACATCACATCGATAATATTCAACTTTACGTTGCTCGGTGTTCAAGCCTGCCAGCCACGCCCTGTCGCTATCGTCCAAATGGCGACGACCGGTTAATATCAAATGCCCCGCACTCATTGATTGCGCCATATCGCTTGCGATAAGCCGACCGACACCACCCATCCCACCGGTAATTAGGTACGTTTTTCCATCGCGCCAAGACGCTACCGAATGAGGGGCTATTGCTAACGGCACAACACGAGTATCAAGTAGCCTATCGCCTAATTTAAGCCGACAGACAATTTTGCTATTTTCTTTTTCGATCGTTTTCAATGCCGACAGAACACCCACGGCGAAACGACTTTCCGCTGCCAACTGCACTTCAATCAAGTACGCTTTCGTTTTGTCATCCAGAATGGACTTAACCGTCTGCAAAAGCGTTTTGACCAAATCAGAATAGTGCTCAGATTCGCGAATAACGATTAACTCACGAATGTCATCAGCTGGAATTGACTCACTCGTTTCTTCCAGCACGACAGAAAAAAAGCTGACGTGATCTTCTTGCGAGTTCAAATCAATTTCGCGCGTCAAAAAACCTTCAATTACCACTCTAACTTGCCCTTGCTCATCACAGGCAATGTAGTCCAGTCCTTTTTCACCTTTTTTAATATGGCAATACATTTTATCGGTCAAGGGACCTAGGACGAGTGTGCGCGTCACAGCAAACGGAACGACATTGCCTTCTGATTGGCTAGCCAATGCCACGCCGCCTTGAATGATGCTGTCCAGCATGCCTGGGTCCATCATCATTCCGCGACGACTGGAACCTGGTAGCGCAAGCGTGATTAACGCTTCATTATTGCCGGTGGCAATAGCTTGCACGCCGCGATGAGATGGCCCCAACAATACATCACGCTCTTTAAACGTTTGATAAAACTGTTGTGGCGTTTGCCCCTTGCGGGTACAAACTGAAGCAAGCGCGTTGATATCCAACTGAGTAGCTATGCCCTGCTCCTGGATTAATTGGTGGCGAGACATCACATTGGCTTTGGTCTGAAAATGAACGCCAAGCGCCGAGCTCACTTCAACACCGAACTCACCGTGAGCGCCCGGATACACTTTCACTTCAACAGCACAGGAATCCATTACCGTTAGCGCGCTGACAAAAATGCTGTCACTCAATGTAATGACGTGATCCGCTGCAACCGAGATTGATTGCGCCACCGCCGCTCGCGCAATTTCAAGATAGGCCATGCCAGGTAAAATTTTCTTTCCCTGAATGATATGGTCGGCCAGAAAAGCTTCCTTTCCCGTAAATAACGACGTGAAGACCCCCACCGGATAGCCATCTGTCTTCATCGTTGATGCTTGTGCAATCATTAGTGCTCACCTTTTTTTAGTCTTGCTGCGCTACGTTACTAGCGCAGCCAATTGCAATTCCCTTAATTGTTGTAAACAAAGCGCGGGGACGATTTAGCGTCCACTCCAGCTAGCTCACCTCACTCGATGGATGTCTGTTGTCCAACACCGACTCCGTTACGTGGCTTGCCATTGCACGCACATAAAAGTGACGAAAATCAACCAATACTTCGCCTCTTTCGTTGAGTAGGCGCAAGTTGAATTTTCGCAACTCTGACGTGGATGTTGCGTCCAGTTCAGCCAGTACAAAACAGTTTCTGGCTAACGGTCTTATCAACATAATCGCGTCTACTGCAAACGGAACATAGCTCGTGAGCTCGTTGCCACCTCCCATCATGCCGATGACGGTTTGGAAGGCGCCATCGATGAGCGTTGGGTGCAGAACATAGTCATCGAAGTCTTGTTCAAGAACGGCGGGCAATTGCATTCTTGACAGCGCAAATCCATCGCCCAAGTGAATGGATTGTATTGGCTGAAACGATGGGCCATATTCAATTCCAAGACGAGCGAAATCCTTGTACAACGCCTCACGATTGAGCACTGCATGAGCCCGACCTAACAAGTCACGGATCTCGTAGCGCTGATAGTGTTGATTCAAGGGTAAATGATCGGCATCGAACTGAAGTTTCCCCTCTGCTAGCACAACGGATTCGCCAACGTCATTGGAAAAAGTCATCTCAAACTCAGTCTCATTTCCTATTGATTTCAAGTACGTTTGTACGGTCAGCTCATTTTCGATAAAGACCAATGGCTGCATCCACACTACATCGCGGAGGATCTTGACGCGCTGCTCTCCTGCAATCGTTCCTGTTACGCAGGCAATTTCGAGACATCCAGCGCCAGGAAACAGTCGCAAGCCATTAACGATGTGATCGCGGGCATAATAGTCATCAGCGGACAGCCGAGAATTAAAAGCCACCGCACGCAATGTCGAAATATTGTCCGTTACAAAGGGATGCAGACAATGTTGTTCCTCCAACCGCACGACACCGAATGATCCCGCTGGTGTGTCACTGACCCAGCAACGTTGTTGCGCAAACGGATAAGTTGGCAGCGACACACGCCTCCGCTGATTGTTGTGAAACGTAGACCAATCAATCCGCTCACCGTTTACCCATGCTTGTGCTTGAGACAGTAATGATTCAACAGAATGCATTTCTGACTGAAGTGGAGCTTTTATCTTCGATCGATTTTTCCCACTTGCGCTACCTTGTACGAGATTGCGTGGTGCCTGCTCTTGTAACCATTGCGTCAACGTTACGATCAACTCGTCGATTGATGACACGACAACGGCCAAACGCTCACTCATCGCTTCGCGTCCTGTCTGCACCGTATAGGCCAAGTCAAACAAGTTGGTGGATGAATGTGACGGCAACCACACCAGCCATGATTTCACATATTCGCGCAAGCGCTCTGAATTTTTTGCTGAAACGGTAAACACGACGGGTTCATTTGTTGGTATCACATCGGGCGTTGTGTTTGACTTGAACTCCTCAACGACCAAGCAGGCATTTACACCGCCAGCGCCGAACGAATTAATCAATGCGCGACGCACGACGTTGTTTGGAACAGCCCACACAGTCAGTTGCCGTTGCAGTGCAAAACTCGACGTCGAAAAATCAATATTCGGATTATTCTGTTCAGCACCAAGACTTGGCGCCAGCTGTTGATGTTTCAGTTGCAACAACACTTTGGTCAGTGCGGCAATTCCTGCGGCTGATTCGGCGTGACCAAAATGCCCCTTGACGGATCCCAGAGCACAAGGGCTGCTTCGCTGAATATCGCGACCGAAAACCTGTTGCAAGGAGAGAAACTCGAGACTGTCACCCATCGTTGTACCGGTACCATGCCCTTCAACATAGCTGATGTCGATTGGCTGTAGATTGGCTTGCGACAACGTGCGGGCGATCAGATCGGCCTGTGAATTGGGATTAGGGGCCGAGTAAAAATTCGAACGACCACTGTGCTCAACCGCGCTACTGGCGATCACGGCGTAAACTTGATCGCGATCACTTAATGCTTGCGCGAGTGGTTTAAGGACGACCGCACCGATACCTTCGCCGGGCACAAAACCGTCATCACCGCTGCCAAAGCTGCAATTTTTTCCGCCATGCGAAATCATGCCTCGTTGACATAACGATTGGTATTTCGCCGGATGCAAATACAAATTAACTCCACCCGCTATCGCAAGCTGACACTCATTCGCGCGCAAACTTTCACAAGCCAGATGAATGGCTACCAGTGATGAAGAGCATGCGGTATCAATGGGCAGACTGGGTCCCTGGAAATCGAAGTAATGCGAGACACGATTAGCAATCGACCATGGTAGTGCCGTTGCCGAAACCGCATTGCCTTTTAACCACTCTTCGGGTGTAAGCTGGCTATACGTATTCGATGTTACACCAACGAAAACACCCACATTGGCACTCTTCGATTTGGGGTAGCGCCGTTTTAACGATTCGCGTGTATAGCCAGCATCTTCGAGCGCCGCCCACACCGACTGCATAAACAAACGCTCCTGGGGATCAATGCCGCGAGCGTCTTCTTGTGTCAGTCCAAAAAACTCGGGATCAAATTTATCAACATCCGAAACAAATGATCCCCATTTGCAGTAGATTTTGCCGTCGCTGGCTTTGGCCGGATCGGCATCATAAAACGCATCACAATCCCATCGAGTGGCGGGTATCTCAGCAATCATCGGCTCATGTTGTTTCAAGTGAGACCAATATTCATCCAAATTTTCACTGCCTGGATAACGCCCATTCACACCGATAATGGCAATTTTTTCGTTTCGGTAAATCGCTCCGCTCGTTGACACAGCGTGATCGGACACGGTAATCAGGGTTTCTTTTTGCCCACTCACAAGCGGCTGAACCGCTTTTTTGTTGAGTAAAGCGATCAGTGCGTCATGAGCATGCTTCAGCAGATACTGCGTCAAATCGGCAATATTGTCGTGCTCATAAAACATCGTCTGCGGCAACGCGCCGATATCTTGCTCCAGCGTCAAATTCAATCGCCCAATAACGATGGAATCAACACCGTAACTACTGAGTGGCTCGTGTAGGTCAATATCTTCCGCTGCCAGCTTAAGTTCGTCACCAATCAGCGACACCAAATATTGCGTTGCGGCAGCAGCCAAATCACTCGAAAAAGACGCATTCGACGATTCATGCTGAACCATTGGCGTTTCTAGCGCATTACCATTAAGTAGATTTCGGATCTTATTTTCATTTCCGTAGAACACAGCCACAGAAGTTTGGCCATGCGCAACGAAAGCCTCAAATAGGTGGAGTCCCTGTTCGCTTGGCAATGGCACCATTCCAGTGCGCTGTTCAATCACCGAAACATCGCTGGCTGATACGGTCATGCCGCCTTCCTGCCATAGCGGCCAATTGATCGACGTGCACATTCCCGATCGCTTGCCAGAAAGGCGCAATTGTTCACGACGATATGCAAACGCATCCATAAACGCGTTTGCATAGGCGTAATCACATTGACCAGGATTACCCAAAACAGCGGCCACAGATGAAAACAGAACAAAGAAATCAAGATTCTCATTCTGCATAACACGATCAAGATTGAGTGTTCCTGCTAACTTGGCACTGAAAACCGCCGCTATATCATCAGCCGACTTCTTGAGCAAAAATGCGTCACGCACGACACCCGCGGCATGTATCACACCATTGATGGTGGCGAATTGCTTTTTGACGTCAGCCATAGATCGCTCAAGCTGTTGAACGTCACTCAGATCCGTTTGAACGTAATGAACTTCTGAATGGAGGGCGTTAAGCTGTGCGAATTTTTCGGCCGCGCCGTCAGTGAGCGATGAGCGGCCCAATAGAATCAATCGAGCGCCATATCGCGTTATCAAATGACGACTGAGCAAATACCCTAATCCCCCGAGTCCACCGGTGATCAGATACACACCATTTTGCTTGAACGGAATAGACACTGGTGCTTGTGGATCCTTCAAACCTGACGGCTTATAGCAATAGTGCTGACGCTGGAGCTTGTTGTCGCTTGCAGACCATTGATAGCGCACATGGCTCGCCGACCATTTGTTTTCGAGAATCTCGGCCGCCAACAATGACGCACCGCTTTGCGCCAATTGCTCGGCGTCAAGTTTCAGCGTTACCAGCTTGCCATTAAATATCGGGTTTTCCAGCTTCACTGTTTTGTAAAATGAATTGAGTGCACGACACTGTGGCTGAACCTCGTCGTTCGCTTCTTGGCAAATCGACAATAACCGAATTTCATGATTGTATTTCTGTAAAAATAGTGCGCGACAAAGATGAACAAGCGACACAAAAGCAGACTCGACAGAAGCCAGATCAGCCGCAGTCCAGTTGTCACTGAATGCCGTTGCAACGGTAACCCCGTGCACAATTACAACCGGCTGAACTTCCAGCTTCGCCATGACACGGTGCAGATCGGACTCCGAGGTCGGATTGATCTGGTAATGAGTGTCGGACAGCTCAGCGAAGCGTTCCGCAAACCGGATCGAAATCAATTTTGTCTGCGGCAAAGCAAGCGCAAGCAAAGCGTTCCATTCATCAGACAGATTGAATGCGATGGCAACGGACAGCGGAGCGTCAGACACGATCGGTGCAGGTAATGTCTGCCAATCTGGCGTAAAGCAATGAACCGTCGCCGGTGTTGACATTTGTTTTGGCGCAACCGTGTTCTGAATCACTACGGGCAATTGCGCGACTTCACCCGCCAGCCAGAAACGTTGCTTAGCGAACGGATACGTTGGCAAGTGCAGTGTTCGCGGTGGGTTTGCCGATGCGTTGACAAACGTGATCAACGCCGCCACATCCAGCTCGCGACCACCCACCCACGCTTCGGCTGCACTGTCCAATTGCTGATGTTTGATCAGATCGACAACACTTGATGATTGGGCTATCGCCGATATCGATGTGTGATTTGCCGAACCAGCTCGACCACGATAAAAATGGGTCTGCCCCGACTTACCCGCAATGTACTCGCGCAACTGCTCCATCAGCTGCTCTTTGCTTGCTGAAACCCATGCGACACGCTCACGTAACTGTGTGCGTCCGATCTGCAATGTGTAGGCGACATCGCGCAGAGTGTGCGCTGTCTCGCGCTCTAGACTGGCTAGTAATTCGCTTGCCTTTTGTTGCAATTGTTCTGTCGTTCGAGCTGACAGCACAATCAGAACTGGCGTTGACCGTGATGAAGACAAGGATTTCTTTGTATCGACATATTCTTCGATCACCAAATGCGCATTGGTACCGCTGAAACCGAATGAGCTGACAGCCGCGCGTCGACGTTGATTTGGTAAAACCACCCAGTCGGCTGTCGCGCGAGAAATGTAAAAAGGTGACTGAGAAAAGTCGAATAAGCTATTTTCTTTTTGCACATTCAGACTTGGCACAATGACTTTGTGCTGCATTGACAGCAACACCTTTTGCACGCTGGCAACACCGGCAGCACCGGAGGTATGACCAATATTGCTTTTTACCGAACCCAGTGCACAGAACTGCTTCTGCTGGGTCTTTTCAGCAAACACGGTTGACAACGCTTCAAGCTCAATGGGATCACCCAGTTTGGTTCCAGTGCCATGTGTCTCAACGTACTGAATTGAAGCCGGATCAATGTTGTAACGTTGATATAGACGGCGTTCCAATTCAATTTGACTCGTCACGCTGGGCGCAGTGATCCCATTTGTTTTTCCATCTTGATTTATCGCCGATCCCAAAATGACACCATAAATAGCATCGTTGTCACGCTCAGCTTCACTCAATCGTTTCAATACAACCGCACCGGCTCCCTCACCCGGAACAAATCCATCGGCGCTATCGTCAAATGCTTTGCATTGCCCCTCGGCCGACAACATGCCTGCCTGACACATACCAAGATATGCGTCAGGCGTTAAATAGAGACTCACTCCACCAGCCAACGCCAAATCAATTTCACGATTTTTCAGCGCCTGACACGCCAAGTGCATCGCGACGAGTGATGAAGAACAGGCGGTATCGATCGGCACGGCTGGGCCTTTCAAATTGAGATAATAAGCCAGACGTGCTGCGCCAATAGCAAAACTATTGGCGGTCGTATCCACGGACAGTGACGTTTGCTTGGACAGAAGCAATGAGTATTCGTTGTTCATAATGCCAAGATAAACACCGCACTGCATATTGCTTAGTCGCTCAGATGAATAACCGGCATCTTCAAAGGCACGATAACCTTCTTGCATAAAAAGACGATGCTGAGGATCCATGCCCTCGGCTTCAGCGGGTGATATTTGAAAGAATAAAGGATCAAAACACTCTGCATCAGAAACCATACCGAGCCATTTCGAATAGATCTTTCCTTTCGCTTTTGGATCAGGATCAAAGTAGGAATCAACATCCCAACGTGATGACGGAATCTCAACGATAGCGTTTTTGCCTGCCAGCAGGTTCTGCCAAAACGATGACAAGTTTTCCGCTTGAGGATAGCGACCAGACATACCGATGATCGCGATCTTCTCTTCGGGCGCCGATTTTCCAACTACTTTTTGCGGACGCAGAGCATGGCGCTGCAACACGGGGTAAGTCAGTGAATGCGATGGGGCGGGCGTCGTTTGTTCAGCCTTCGCCACTGTCTGATTGAAGCCTGTGGACGACAAAGCATTTTGCCCAAGCGTTTCGATCGCTGACTCAAAGCCATGCAACGGCTGCAGTGTTTTTGCCAGTAGACGCAAAGTGGGATAATCATAAATTTTGGTCGCACTAACCTCTGTACCAAATGTCTTGTTGATGCTTTTCACCCATTCCACGCCAACAATTGAATCAAGCCCCAACTCGGTAAAGGGCTTATCGATATCAATTTCAGCGGTATCAAGATAGAGTGCTTTAGCGAGTAACTGAGTCAAGACGCTCAGGCTATCTGTTGTAGTGCGCGAGTGTTCGGTTTCAACATTGGGTGCTTGAGCCGATACAGAAACGATCGGCAAGGCGTCTGAGGTCAATTGACCTCGACCTTCAAGTTCAGCACTGATGAATCGAGCGAAAGCAGAAATATTGGGATAGTCGTAAATTTTGGTGGCCGAGATTTCAAGATTCAATTGTTTATTGATCGATTTAATCCATTCGACCCCTACAATCGAATCCAGCCCTGTCTCGACAAATGTTTTATTGTCATCGATTTCGGCGACATCTAGGTAAAGATTCGCCGCTAACGTTGAGCGCAACATTGTGCGAATAGCATCAATTGAATAACGCTCGACGTTATTGCCAGCTAATGCCGATACGGGTAACGACTGCTGCGCTGTCGTCGCGATCGCCATGGAAGCGGACTTTGATTGACGTTTTGAAACAACGGGGTCGAATAAAGCATCCGACGCGACATCACTCAACGCCATCAATGCGACGCGCGGCTTGGCGGCCACCCATGCGTTGCTTAATCCATCCAGCGCTGACAGTTCGGATAAGGCGCGTACAGGTTTTTCTGTATGCGACGTTGAATCCTGCGGATCCCACGCGCTTACCATTGATGTAGTCACAGCGCCATTTTCGATCAACGTTTCAGTACGATGGAACAACAGATCGTGAATTTGAATAATCACTTCACCACTGCCATCACACAGCTGGACATCAAAACTGCTCGTATTGGCAGAGGCGGCTGTCTGCTGCAAATGAATCGCGAATCGTTGACTTTGCCAATCTTTCAACTTGATTGATTTTGCCGCAACGGGGATCCACGCTCCTGCACCTTCCTGCCCATTCATAAGATTGAGCAAGCGCATCATGTCCACCATCAATTGGCTATACAATTGCGCCGCTATCTCTGGTTTTATTGCAGCATCATTTAGTGCAGCAGGCGCGTGCAGTTCAGCCAGTAGTTGACGATCTTTATGCAGAATGCGAATGGGGTTTAATAACAAACTGTCTATCGACGTGTCGGCACCCGACAAGCGTGATCCAATCTGGGCCAGATTCAGTTTTTCTGATGTGTGGTCCAATAGTTTCAAATAGCCCTGACTGTGTACGGTTTCATGACTGTCATGGCTGAACACCTCGAACGCATAAAGCGGATCACTCTCACGCTCTGCCAGCGCATAGAGGTCAACGGATATCTCGTTAACTGATTCTGTGGAATAAGCTTGTCCCAGTAACAGGTCCCGCACTTCAATCATTTGAGATGAAGTTGAAGACAACACTAGTCGCAACGCAGCACAGGCCATTTCCCAATAGACCGATTCCAGCAATTGCACTTTGCCGCTGCTGTGATTGTGCGCAAAGAAGGTTTCATTGCCGGTAAATCGTGAGCTAAAACGCAGTTGTTCAAATGCAGAAGTGTTGCGGTGAACCAAAGGATGCAAGACCGATACAGCCGCTTGTTTTTTGGTGAGTTGTTTGACCGCCAAATCGCCACTTTCGGACAGATTTTCCCAATACGACTCTTTCGCAAAAGGATAAGTGGGCAGGCTGATGCGTTGCAGGGTTGTTGGGCTGGGGTGTAAGCGTGTCCAGTCCAACTCCAGTCCTTTGACCCAGAGGCTCAGTAATTTGTCGTGTCGGCCCTGGTTTATCCATTTGGTCACGGTGTCATCAAAGTCGCCGTCGCCACTGATGAGGGCGACGGTGTCGCGATGGTGACGCACGTTGCCTCGGTGCACGGCGGTTTCGTGGTCAGGGTTGTTCAGGTAGTGCGTTAGTTTGCTCTGTAGGTCGCTTAGGTTGGTGGCCACCAGTGCCAAGCGCTCTTCCATGGCTTCACGCCCACTTTGCAGGGTGTGTGCTAGGGCGCTGAGGCTCGGTTCGTTTTCAGTCAGGTAGTGGACCAGGTCCTGCACTTTTTGACGCAGTTGTTCTTCGGTGCGGGCCGACAGCA
>JAYSCL010000028.1:18213-45723 GCA_041914905.1 Enterobacterales bacterium | reverse complement strand
CGCACTTGGGGACGATCGGCTTCGACGTTGATCACAAAGCCCGAGGAGCATGCCGAGGCGGCAACGAGACCTCGTAACCACTTCGTTGCAAAACATAGTCGCAAACGACGAAACCTACGCTCTGGCCGCTTAAGGCCTAAGCCTGCAAACCGGGAGTGCCTTTGGTACCGGCGCGCAGTCATTTACATTGGCCAAGGCTGCTGGGGAGCCCAGCGTCAGCAGCACGGAAATTACCGGGATGGTAGGTCGCTGGCCTGTGCGTCGGCAGGTGGCCTACGAGATCAAAGACGACACTAAGCATGTAGCGCCAACGGTCGCGTATTGACGGACGCGGGTTCAATTCCCGCCGTCTCCACCAAAAATGAAGGCCCAACAGATCTCTGTTGGGCCTTTTTTTTCCTGATTAGATAGCAGTCTCAGCCACCGTTGCCATTCATCTTTCGACAAGCTCAGGACAAACGGAAATGGCAGTTGATGTGTTTACGAGACGCAAAGCAATTCAAATATCGTTCGTGGTGATGCTTCGGCAGGCTCAGCACTAAAGACAAGTCGAACCATGAACGGGCAAGCACACTGAGATTTCTACCCAATCAGGTTTTCTTTTCACCATCAATCATCCAACGACGACTCACCGCCCGTCTTTTTTGCCATATCAAAACTCGACAGTGTCAGCCCGATGCTGGCCAAGCCGCAAGGCGTAACGGCAAACGGCCGCTGGTTTGATACGTCGGCCCGCGAACAGCTACTCGCCGCAGGCGAAGTTCATTCGGGCTGGTGGCTAACAGCCGGGCGAATGCTCGAGGGTTGGTGAGATTTACACGGTGCCGGACTTCCGCATAATGGGTAAATTAGCGTTTTGACGCTCTCGACGCGACGCAACACGTGAACGATTGGCACTTGCTTATCCATGGCTTGCTTGCTCTTGGCCTCGGCCAAGGGCTGTTTTTATGCCTGCAACTCTGGCGTTTGCGCAGGCGCAATCCGGTCGGCTACGGCCATTTGTTGGTAGCACTGGCCGCCGTACTGGCGGTGCTCATCGAACAATGGTTGGTTTATGCTGGGCTGTGGCGGCAATGGCCGCATGTGTTGCGAGCAACGGTGTGGATGCCGTTTCTGTTCGGCCCCGGCTTGTGGCTATTTGTGCGTAGTCTGGAAAAGCCACGCGCCCGCGCCGCCGATGCGCTGCACTACCTGCCGGCCGCACTTGGCTTGTTGTGGTTTCTGCCGTTCCTGTTGCAATCGGGCACGGCCAAACTGGCCTTTGTCGCCGGCACGCACACCATTCCACTGGAATCGAGTCTGTTTGGTCTTGCCAAGGCGGTGTCGTTGTTTGCTTATGTGATCGCGATCCGCCTGCACCTGCGGCGAAGCCGATCGGGCGGTGACGACAAATTGCGCCGCCGTTTTGCCACCGCCTGCTCGGGCTTCCTCGTTTTCCTTAGTCTGCTGTGGGCGTTGTTTGTCGCGGAGCATGTATGGGGCGAACTTGCATTGCCCTCAGACGCGCTGGCGGCGGTCGGCCTCGGTCTGTTCTTTTATGTGGCCAGCGTGATCGCGGTGGCACATTGGCAAGATTTCGCCCTTTCGCTAGCCCCGACCCATATTGAAGAAAGATCGGCGATCGCCGTCGAATCGCTGTTACCGCCAACGGAATCCCCCGTTAACTCGACGCCACGAGAAACCCTGCTCGACGCCGACACCACCGAAACCCTGTTCCAACGCGTTTATGAGCAAGTCAGCGAGCAGGCGCTTTACCGACAAGCCGGGCTCAAAATCGACGATCTTGCGGAATTACTCGGTTTGCCAGTCCACTACCTGTCCTATGTCATCAACGCCGGGTCCGGTCTTAACTTTCAGGCTTGGCTTAACCAATTTCGGGTTGCCTACGCCCAGCGTGCGTTGCTCGCAGCCGACGAGTCCTCGATCCTCGCTATCGGTTTGGCCGCTGGCTTCAACTCCAAAGCTTCGTTCAATCGAGCTTTTAAGGCGGCGACGGGACAAAGCCCGAGCGAATATCGCAGCACACACGCGTCTCAGATCACAAACTGAGGCGACTCCGCGCCCGCCGTTAGTCACTGTGCAGCGGCCTGCACCCCGCCCGGGTGTTTTGATTCGGAGTTTTCTCATGATGAGTCCCTTACTGCGTCCGCTGACCGTGGTCGCGGCCTTAAGTCTGTTCCTAGCTCCTCCTGTCGAATCGGCCAGCCGACTGGCCGAGACCTTGGCGCTCGCCGATGCCGCCTTTGCGGCCGACGATTGGCAAAGCTATGCGGCGGCCTACCGCGAACTGAGCATGCAAAGTCCCGACAACGGCGAATATTGGTACCGCCTTGGCCGGGCACAACAGGAATTGGGTGAGCTTGAGTCAGCGTTGACATCGCTGCAACGCGCTCACAATCAGGGGTATTTGTCAGCGCGCAGTCTCGCCCGCATGGCCAGTATCGAAGCCAAACGAGGTCATGCCGAAGCCGCTGTCGCCTTGTTTGAGCGGGCACGTCAAGCCAAATTGGTCAATGCCGAGCAGACACTGCTAGGCGATCCGGCACTGTCCGCATTATTGGCGGAACCGCGCTGGCGCCAACGGCTGTTCCCTACTCTCGACAAAAACGCCACTCGCCTGCAACGCTGGCAGACCGATCTCGAATTTCTGGACAAACGGATCCGGGAAACCCATTGGCAGTTCTTTGCCCAAGTCGAACAGAGCAAGTGGGAAGCCGAGGTGGCCCAATTACGGACAGCGTTGCCCGCGCTGCCCGACTGGCGCGTGTCGGTACGTCTAATGGAACTTGTACGTTTAGGGCGCTCCGGCCATACCCATATGCTGCCGCCTTTTCAGGGGCCAGATCCGTTTCACGCGGTGGACATACGGTTGGGGTGGTTTGCCGATGGACTTTTTGTCACGGCCGCGCCGCCAAACCAGCGTGCGTTGGTCGGTCGTCGTGTCCTCAAGGTCGGTAGCGGTAAACCTGATGCCGTGCTGGCCAGTTTGATGGCGGTGGTGCCGCACGATAGCCCAAGCGGACTGCGCCAAGTAGCGGCGCTTTTTATGACAGTGCCCGAGTTGTTGATGCATTACGGCTATGCTGAGTCGCGTGAATCGCTGTCACTGACGCTGGCAACTTCTGAGGGCGGCGAAGAACGGTTGCTACTGCCGGCCACAGCGCTGTCGATGGCAACGCTGCAAAGCTGGATGCAATACGCCGAAGCCCCGGCCGATTGGATCACCGCGCGTACCGGCCACAAACAGCCAACACCGTTGTGGCTACAACACACCGAGTTGCCGTTTTGGCTGGCCGAATCCACACAGAATGGTCTTTTGTATGCGCAGTTCAATGCCGTGCGTGATGGTGAACAGGAAACGTTGGCCAATTTTGCCGGTCGCTTATACCAAGCATTGCAGCGTCCCGACGTCGAGGGGCTTATCCTCGATCTTCGCCACATCCGGGGTGGTAACGGCGAACTGTTGGAACCGCTACTGCAAGCCATTATTTCAGTTCCAAAGCTGCACACACGAGGACACTTTTATGTGCTGACCAGTGGGCGAACGTTCTCCGCCGCTGTGCTGTTGATCGGCGATCTCGAACGCCAACTCGATCCGGTTTTTGTCGGCGAATTGTCCGGTGCCGGTCCGACCCAAGTTGGTGAAGACAATATGATTCTGCTGCCCAACACCGGATTGGCCGTGTTGGCAGCCAGTCGCCACTTTGTACGCTCGTTTTCGGACGATCAGCGCAGTGGTATCGCCCCGCATATCGCCGCACCACTGAAGTTTGCGGATTATCAGCAGAATCGTGATCCCGCGCTGGCAGCGATCGCAGCCGATCGCCGTGCTAAATAAGCGCACCTCGTTACCATGTCGTTGGGCATGGTTGATGCCATAAACTTAACAACCGCGGTTGACTTGCACCATGTGCAATCAACCGCGGTTTTTTGCTTTTTCGAGGCGATGTTGTTTGCGCCACTGCGCCGGTGTCTGTCCGGTCCAGCGGCCGAAAGCGCGGTAAAAAGTACTGGCTTCGGCGAAGCCCAATGAAAGCGCGATCTCACTCAAGCTGAGGGACGTGTGTGCGATCGCATTGAGTGCCGACTCGTGGCGTACATCGTCGAGCAGACGTTCGAAGCTGCTGCCTTGTTGTTGCAGGCGTCGTGATAGCGTGCGCTCACTTAAGCCTAAGTATTTGGCGGTGGTTGCCCTGGTTGGGAGCTGTTTGGTCAATTGTGAACTTAACCAAGCACGCAGTTGCATCGTCGATGCCGGCATTTCGCTTAATGTGTTGAGCTGCGCCGCCGCATAACGTTCGTGCAGCTGGGCCAGTTGGGCATCAGCTTGTGGTAACGGCCAATCGAGAATGTTGTTATCCAGCAATAAACCGTTGAACGCTTGCTCAAACTGAATCGGACATTGAAATAACGTTTGATAGCCGGTCAGCGATCCCAATGAGCTGTGACTGCATTGCACCGCAAGCGGGCGTACGTTTGTGGCGGTTACCCAGCGGGCAAAACTGATCACGGCAGCCATCACTGCTTCAATTTGATGCGGGCTGAAAGCCAATTCGCCCTGGCGTGGGTGGTACACGATCCAACTCGCACTGACCCCCGTTAACAACTGAAAACGCCCGCCATCCGAGATCAGGCGTTGGTATTTTTGCAGCTGATTCATCGCTTCTCGCAGCGTTGCCGACGACTGCAACAAGAAAGACACCACGTTCAAACTGGCGGGCCCCACTTGGGCACCGGCTTTTAAACCGAAACCAGTGTCACCGGTACAACGCTCAGCCGCTCGCCATAAACGTGTGATGTGATCAATGGGCCAGCGCTCAAGCGCCAGTTCAGAAGCCTCGATGCCGGCGGCATGCAGCAGCACATCACTGCCGATGCCAAGGCGTTCGGCGCCGGCGATCACTGTGTTGACCCAGCTGATTGAAACACTGGCCTGCAAAGTCATTTTTGTGGCTCACGAGGTCAATTCTGTGCGGATCTTAGTCGGCTATTGTCTGCTTTAACAGTGGCGGTGATAGGCGGATTGGCTCCCGTACCCCATCGCCTTCTCCTGTGCGCGGATAAAGCAACAACTCAATGACGGAAAACAATGTGAACAACGCTGAATCGGATGTCTTGATCGTTGGTGGCGGCCTGGCTGGCATTGTCACCGCGCTGGACTGTTTGCGCGCTGGCAAAACGGTGACCGTGCTGGATCGTGATACACCAGAGCGTTTTGGTGGGTTGGCGCGCTGGGCGTTTGGCGGCATGGCTTTGGTCGGCACGCCATTACAAACCCGCATGAAAATACAAGACACACCTGAAATCGCGTTGCGTGATTGGTTGCGTTTTGGCGAGCTGCATACGGATGATCCGTGGTCGCACGCTTGGGCGCGTCACTACGTTGAACATTCACGCCGCGATGTGTACGACTGGCTGCTCGCGGAAGGCATCACGTTTTTGCCGACGGTCAATTGGGTTGAACGCGGCCGTTTTGGCGAAGGCAACAGCGTGCCACGCTATCACGTGGTGTGGGGCACATCGCGCGCATTAACCATGACGATGATCGATGCGTTGCAACGTGCTAATCGCGACAACAAACTCACCGTTTTGCATCAACACCACGTGATCGCACTTGATAACCAAAGCGGACGTTTGTGTGGTGTGCACGCGATCAATGAAAAAACCGGCGCCGCGATTCATGTGCGTGCCGCGCAGATCGTGTTAGCGATGGGCGGCATTAATGGCGAACACGGTGAATGCCGACGTAACTGGCCACGTGATCGCGCTTTGCCCACCACGATGTTAAATGGCGCGCATCCGTTTGCCGATGGTCGTTTGCATCATCATGTGGCCGAAAGCGTCGGAGGACAGATCAACCGCGCTGGTGAAATGTGGAATTACGCCGCCGGTTTTCCGCACCCGTATCCGCATTTTGAGGGGCATGGCTTATCGACCATTCCGTGCAAATCAGCCTTATGGCTTAATCACAAAGGTGAGCGCATTGGACCCGAACCCCTTGTCACCGGATTTGATACACATTGGTTGTGTCAACGCGTTGCCGAACAAGAAAAACCGTGGACCTGGCATTTGTTGAACTGGCGCATTGCCGCCAAAGAATTCGCGATCTCCGGTGCCGAACATAATCAGCGGATCCGCGACAAACAATTTTTGCGTTTTTTGAAAGAAACGCTGTTCGGCAATCACCGATTGATCACACAAATGAAAAACGAGAGTCGCCATTTTTTGGTTGCCGACACATTGACGGAACTTGCCACTAAAATGAATCAACTGACCTGCTCTCACGATATTGTTCCACAGGTCTTGCAAGCAACGGCCGATGCATTTGATGCCAATTTCAACAACGGCAACGCGTTTAACAATGACGATCAAATTCGCCGTATCCTGCACGCGCGGCAATGGAAGGCCGATCGTTTGCGCACTTGCGTGCCGGCACCGTTGCAACAAATTGGTGCCGGTCCTTATATCGCGATTCAGATGCAACTCATCACACGCAAAAGTCTCGGCGGCTTGACCACCGATCTGCACAGCCGCGTGTTAAATCGTCGAGGCGAAGCGATTGCCGGTTTGTATTGCGTGGGTGAAGCTGCGGGTTTTGGTGGTGGTAACTCAAACGGCAAACGATCATTGGAAGGCACCTTTTTACCTGGCTGCATTCTGACCGCGAAAGCGGCCGCGCGATCAATTATTGCGGGCCATTAACCGCACGGCTTTATTGGAGAGTAATAATGTCAAATGGCGCTCAAGCCTTGATCAAAACCCTGGTGGATGCCGGTATTGAAGTGTGTTTTACCAATCCCGGCACCAGTGAAATGCATTTTGTGGCGGCGCTCGACAGCGAACCGAAAATGCGTGCCGTGCTCGCATTATTTGAAGGCGTTGCGACAGGCGCGGCCGATGGTTACGCGCGCATGGCCGACAAGCCGGCCGCGACGTTATTGCATCTCGGTTGTGGTTTGGGCAACGGTCTGGCAAATTTGCACAATGCCCGCAAAGGCAAAGTGCCGGTGCTGAATATTGTTGGCGATCACGCAACGTATCACGTGCCTTATGATGCGCAATTACAATCCGACATTGAAACCGTTGCACGCAATGTGTCGCCAGAATTTGTGCGCACGGCAAAAACCACTCGCGATCTGTGCCGCGATGCGATGGACGCCATTTCCGCTGCCCGCACGTTGCCGGCCAAAGTGGCAACACTGATCTTGCCGGCCGATGTGTCGTGGGGTGATGGCGCGCAAGCGTGTCCGGCCGCGCAGCCAATCGAGGCACCGGTCGCCGATGATGCGACCATTGCGGCAATTGCAACGGCGATTCGCTCCGGTAAAAAAACCGCGTTCTTGCTCGGTGGTCATGCGCTGCGTGAAGAAAGCCTGATGGCCGCAGCACGCATTGCGGCACACAGCAACGTGAAATTATTTGCCGAGGTATTTCCAACACGCTTGCAACGCGGCGCCGGATTACCGAGCGTTGAACGCATTGCGTATTTGGCGGAACTCGCCGGTGTGCAACTCGCCGAATTTGAGCAAGTGATCTTGGTTGATGCCAAAGCGCCGGTCTCGTTTTTTGCGTACCCGGGCAAAAAAAGTTATCTGGTGCCCGATCATTGCACGGTGATAACACTGGCCACGCCGGCACAACACAGCGCCGCCAGTTTGCAAAAATTGGCGCAGCAATTGGGCGCACAAAATGCGATACCGGTTCTGCAATCGCTACAACGCCCTGAACGACCGCGCGGCCGACTGACGGCCGAAAAAGTGTGTAAAGCTGTTGGCCATTTGTTGCCGGAAAACGCGATCATTATTGATGAAGCGATCACCTCGGGTTTGATGTTATCCAAAATGACGGCGAATGCACCGCGTCACGATCTGATCACATTAACCGGCGGCGCCATTGGTCAAGGTTTACCGAATGCAATCGGCGCGGCGATCGCCTGTCCTGATCGGCCGGTGCTGGCACTCATTGGCGATGGCACCGCGATGTACACCATTCAAGCGTTGTGGACCATGGCACGCGAAAAACTCAATGTGACGTCGATTATTTTTAACAATGCGTCGTATTCGGTGCTCAATATTGAATTGGAAAGGGTCGGCGCCGACGAGATTGGCCCTAAAGCCAAATCGCAGTTGGATCTGAACGGTCCGCATTTGCAATTTGCACAACTAGCACAAGGCATGGGCGTGCACGGCGTGCGTGTCAGCACAGCCGACGAATTACTCAAAGCCATGGATTATGCCTTTGCAATGCCGGGACCGCATTTGATTGAAGTGATGATTCCGGAATCGCTCAATGGTGTGAAGCGTCGCGTATTACCGTGGTTATTGCGCGCACTGCCGAATGTACCGGCATCGGTTGCCAAGGCATTAAAACGCAAAATTGCACCGTAAAAATTTAGGTCGTTTGATCAATGTCGCTTCTTGTGAAATCCAAATGTGAAATTGGATCAAAATCAACCATCCCCAACCCCCTCCTTCAAAAAGCAAGGAGGAGGTTTGTGAGCGCTTCTTTTTTACGGGGAAGGTTCGAAATTCGTCATCACACAAACTCCAATCTTTCGCCAATTCTGTTAGCGACGTTTGGAATAGTTGGGCGGCGGTAACGTATTGTTTTCAACCATTGGAATCAATTCGGTCAGCGCTTCGACCTGCTCAGGATCTTTACTGTCGGCCAGCAATTTTTTCATCGCAGCGACATACGCGGTTTGCAAGGCGTCGGCAGCAGGCACCGCGATATCCGGTGTCACACCCACGTGTTCCCAATTGGTTTTCGTGACCGGGTTAATCGCGCGCATCGTTGGAATAAACGCGACCAAATCATGCGCCAGAGCAAAACCACCACCGGGATTGGAACCGCCTCCCGTGCGCTCACCCACCAGCGTTGCCCGTTTTTGTGTTTGAAAATCGTAAGCACACTCTTCACCGCCCGAAAAAGTTCGTTCGGACGTCAATACAAACACGGGGTTGTTATAACGCAATGTCACCGATGGATTGGTCCAATACTGTTGTGTGGTGTTGCTGACACGATCGTATAGATCGTTCAAATGACGCACGTCACCTTCAGGAAAAAAGTGACTCATAAAATACGCGACACTCGACGGCTCGCCACCACCGTTGCGGCGCAAATCAATGATGAGCGCATCCGTGCCCTGCATCAAACTCAACGCGGCGGTGTACGCTTCGCTGACCATTTGTGGCGGACCAAACCCACGCAATTCGATGTAGCCAATATTGCCACGCAATTGTTCGACACGTTGAACACCATAAGCGAGTCGTTTTGTTACCAGCAAATCGGCTGCCAATTGCTCAGTGGACGGTAACGCATTGAGTTCGGCATCCGTTTTGGGATGATCAGGATTAATCCACACTTGGAAGTGTTCATCGTTGCCAAACTCACGCAGATCGTCACTCAATACGTTGGCAAATGCTTCTTGACCCATTGTTTTGGCGTAACCATTTTTTGCCAGCTTGGCTGACAGTTGTTTGATCACTTTTTGCGCCACGTCCGGGAAAACATACTTGGTTTTCAACTGCGTGGACAACGCCGCAATCACTTCTTTTTGTTGCGCTGCGGTCAATGTTTTGCTGGAGCCATCGGGTTCAGCCCGCACCACCGCTGTTGTGAATACACTCACGACAAACGTGAGGACCATTAAACCGAATTTGTTCATTGCATTATCCTTTCATTATCTACTAAACGGTTAGTACTTAAACACAAAAAAAAGGCGCAGTTAGGGCGCTTCATCACGAACATCAATGGTTTTTAATGTCCAGCTACCTTTAGCGCCTTCACCAGTGACTTCAACCAGCGCGCGACCTTTGGGGCCCGACATCACATAGGAAAATTCAGCTTTGCCGTTGAGCGCACGCTCACCGGGATAGTGAATCTTGCCACCGACTTTGTTGCGTACCAATGTTGCCGGGCTGCCGGTGATGGCGAGAATGCGCGCGTCATTTTTCGACGTGTTAAACAACAGAGTAAACGCTTTCGAATCCGCAATATCAGGTGGTGGCGGCGGAGGTGGCAAAACCGGTGGTGGCGGCACATCCGGCGGTGGCGGAATCACCAAAATGGTTTTGATATCGGCAAGCCAAGTACGCACCGTATTATCGATCGGCTTCACTTGATCATTTTCTTTGTAAATCTCGGTAACGCGTCCGTCTTTATCGAGACTGATGCGATAGTAACGCTGCATGTCTGAACTGGTCGCGTTGATTTCACGATAATCACCGGCTTTCAACTCACCATCGGTTGATTCATCAACGTGCAAGCTAATCAGTTTTTGTTGAATCAAATCCACTTGATTGGCAAGCACAAGCGTTGAACACAATAACGCCAACAATGCTGCTGGTGTTCGCCACCGTGGGCGTTCGGGCGCGGTGGACAATAGATGCTTAATTCGTTGCATTAACGAGCCTCCTTGAGCGGCTAAAACCAAGCGGGGACGGTGAAGGCGTTGGAGCGCCAGTGCGGCGAGTGCCTCGGCCAAAGCAATAGCGTCCCCGCTGTGCGCTACGGCCATATCATCACAAGCGTGTTCACGTTCCTGGCGAATGCGGCGACTTAACCACCACATGCCGGGATGAAAAAACAACAACGATTCGATCACGCATTGCAAACCATTCCACAACCAATCAAAACGACAGATATGCGCCAGTTCGTGACGCAAGACCATCTCCAATTGTTCTGCGGATAATTGTGTTAATAACGATGCCGGTAACCAAATGACCGGATAAAAAAGACGCGCGGTAAACGGCGACACCGAGTCTTCGGTCAACGCCACACGCACCGGACGCGAAATGCCAAATGTCCCTTGCAAGTACTGCATTTTTTGCTGCCACACCATCGGCAGTTCACCAAACGAATGGCGCGTCATCGTGGTGACTAACCACCAGCCACCGAGTTGACGCAGCAACATAAAAACCACACCGAGTGACCACAATAACGACAAACCAAACGCAAACCAATCCGGCGTTTGCAACCAAACCGATGAATCCGTCACGGTGATCGCTGTTGGCAAAACGGATACCGTGGAAGTCAACTGCACAGAGTTATCGGGCGTGCCGCGCAACCACCAAAAGGTCAACGCTGACAGCAGCGGCATCGCCAACAAGAACACCATGCCCACCGCATGCCGTAACGCCGCGCTGCGCCGACGCGACAAGGCAAAAGACAATGCTGCCAATAAAGCCAGCAAGGCGTGTTGCCAGAGTGCGTGCACCATCGTGTGTGCGATCACCGATAGCACGTTATATTGGGCGTACAGCAAAGCATCCATCGTTATGATTTCCGTTTGGCTTTGGCGTCGGCGATCAACTTGGCGATGGCGTCCAATTCTTCGGTCGTGGCGGTCTCGTCATCGAGTGCGCGTTGCACCAAATCAACCGCCGACCCTTCAAACGTGCTGCGCAGCAGGTTTTTGAGCAGCGACGCTTGCACAACCGGTTTGGCATAAACAGCGCGGTAACGGTGACTGCGCTCCGACTCATCCCGATGCACGAGACCTTTCTCGGTCATGATCGTCAGCATCTTCAACACCGTCGTGTAAGCCGTGTCTTTGCTTTGCAACAGCTTTTCGTGCACATCACGCACAGTGGCCGGCGTGTCGCGGCTCCACAGAATTTGCAAAATCGCCAACTCACCGTCGGTCGGTCGGGGGTCAGTCATGATTGTCCTCCTAAGTACTAAAAAGATAGTACTGCATAATTAGTAGATGTCAAGACAGGCATTTGGGCAGTGGACAAAAGGGCGAGGCAAAAGAAAAAGCCTCCGGACGGAGGCTTGTAAAGACGATTGCTAGGCGAGACTATCCTAGTACTGCCAACGCCGCCGCGTAATTCGGTTCCTGTGCGATTTCGCTGACTAACTCAACGTGTTTGACGGTGTTATCCGTATCCAGCACGACCACAGCGCGTGCGGCGAGACCAGCCAAGGGGCCGCTTGCAATCGCAACACCATATGCTTCCAGAAATTCTCGACCACGCATCGTCGACAGCGTGTGCACATTGTTCAGGCCTTCGGCACCGCAAAAACGCGCCTGTGCAAACGGCAAATCGGCCGAAATGCACAGCACTACGGTGTTGTCGAGTTTGTTGGCATCCTGATTGAAATGACGTACCGACATCGCGCACGTTGGCGTGTCGATGCTCGGAAAAATATTCAGCACTTTGCGCTTGCCTGCGAATTGGTCGAGCGTTGCCGTCGACAGATCTTTGGCGACCAATGAAAAGTTCGGTGCCTTTTTGCCAACGGATGGTAGCTGACCAGCCACATCGACCGGATTGCCTTTTAATGTAACGGTACTCATCGTGTTTCTCCTGTGAAAAGTGTGGGCTCTGCGACGCAGGCCCGCACACACAAATCGGGCCTATAGCCTAGCACGTCATCCTGAATGATTTGCTTTCAGTGCCCAACGTTTTAGGCAGGCGTCGCCGGTACGCAAGCACTACAAACGCTGCCAGCGGTGCGCGCAGCCGCTACACTGAGCGGCATTCAACTATCGAATACGCTTTCACTGTGACATCACTGCGCGACGCCTTTCCGTTTTTTGCCCACCATCCTGATTGGATCTATCTGGACAGCGCCGCCACGGCACAAAAACCACAAGTGATGATCGATGCGCTACAGCAGCATTTTGTGCACGGCGCGGCCAATGTGCATCGTGCCGCCCATCAGTTGGCCAATCGCGTCACACGTGAATTCGAAGACGCGCGCGCCACCGTGGCCGGTTTTATTCACGCGGCGTCTGCCGACCAGATTGTGTGGACTCGTGGCAGCACCGAAGCGATCAATCTGGTCGCCAACAGTTGGGGTCAGCAACATATTCAAGCAGGCGATGTCGTGCTGATTTCTGCGCTGGAACACCACGCCAACATCGTGCCTTGGCAGCAGTTATGTCAACAAAAAGGCGCCGAATTGCGTGTGCTGCCCATCACCGAGCAAGGCGAACTGGATGAGCGTTGTTGGGATACGCTGTTTGATCGCAACGTAAAGCTGTTGGCGATTACGGCGATGTCGAATGTGCTTGGCACATTAACGCCGTTGCCGCGTTTGATCGCGCGCGCACGCGCTGTCGGCGCCACGGTGCTGGTCGATGCGGCGCAAGCGATCGCGCATCAGCCCATCGATGTGCAACAACTTGATTGCGATTTTCTGGTGTTTTCCGGCCACAAAATTTATGGCCCCAGCGGCATTGGTGTGCTGTATGGCAAACGTGAGTTATTCGCCGCCATGCCTCCGTGGCAATTGGGTGGTGAAATGGTGCAACACGTCAGTTGGGAGCGCAGTCAGTTTCAGGCCGCACCGCTGCGTTTTGAAGCCGGCACACCGGCGATCAGCGATGCGATTGCTCTCGCTGCCAGCATTCGCTTTGTGCAGCAACTCGATCGCGCCGCCATCGCACAACACGAGCAACAATTATTGCGCGACATCGACCACGGTCTCGATCAAATGACTGGCGTGCAACGCATCAGCGTAGCAACGCCGCGCAGCGCCATCGCCAGTTTTGTTATACGCCATCAACATCATGCCGATGTCGCCTCACAACTCGATCAGCGGCACATCGCGGTGCGCGCTGGTACTTTGTGTGCGATGCCGTTGTTACAGCAATTACACCAGTCACACCCGTTGCAACATTCAGGACTGCTGCGCGCGTCACTGGGTCTTTATAACAACAGCGCCGATGTGCAGCGCTTTTTACAGGCAGTGCACGACATTGCCCGAGGCAATGTCGTGCACGTTGCGGCTCCGTCGTTTCCGCCCAACATCATTGAACGCCTACAGAACGCGCGCAGTTGGGACTCGCGCTACCGCGTGCTGCTGCAACAAGCGCAGCACCATCACCACTGGAGTGCCGACGAACGCACGCAAGCGAAACCAGTAACCGGCTGTGAAAGTGCGACGTGGTTACAACATTCACAGCGCGATCAACGCTTTTATTTTGCGCTCGATAGCGACGCTCGCATTGTGATCGGGCTGGCGGCGGTGGTGCTGGAACTGGTCAATGGCAAATCGCGTGACGACATTCTTGCGATCGATTTTGTCGAGCAATTTAAATCGTTGGGCATCAGCGGCCAATTGTCGCCGTCGCGCAGCAACGGCTTGTTTGCCATCATCAAAACCATTCAGCAGATCGTTGCCGTATAAAGAGTCAATTGGGGGATGGTCTGCTCTGCAAGCGGCGGCCATCCAATTTCTGTAGGGGATTGCACTATACTGCGCAGCAGGACAAGCCTTTAGTGAGGTTGTCGTGAAGGTGTTGGGCTTTGGTTTGATGTGGTTGTGCTGTTCGTTAGCCGCACCGGTTGTGAGCGCCTGCGAATTGCGCATGCGCGTCTCGCAATTTTCACCACTGACCTATCAAGACGCCAACAAAAAATGGACCGGACTTGATGTGGAATTGACGCAAGCGCTGGCCGAACAATTGGGCTGCACATTGCACTTTGTCGACATTCCCTGGAAACGCGCATTGCTCAGTTTGGCGCAGGGTGAAATCGATGTGATGGCGAATCTGTCCAAAACATCACAGCGCACCGCTTTCTTGTATTTTGTCGGACCAGAACGCGACGAAACGATCGTACTCGCGACACCGGCGACGCAAACTTTTTCCTTACAGACGCTCGACGATTTCAAACGTTTGAAAGGCCGTATCGGTATTCAATCCGGTTCATTTTACGGTCACGCGTTTGATTACAAAATGCAAACCGATCCTGCGTTTGCCGATAAGTTCGAAGCCGTGCCGAATGACTTGGACAATTTAAAAAAACTGGAACGCGATCGCATCATTGGTTACTTCGCCGACTATTATCAGATTAGCGATCAGATCCGTAACAGCAGCCGTCATCGTCATCTAAAAATTCATCCATTTATTGTCAATTCGGATGACGTGTATTTTGGCTTTAGCAAAAAAAGTGTGGATGCTAATGTGATTCATAAAGCCGAATCCGCCCTGCAAACCACAGAGCTCAAAACGCGCTTCGCGCACATCATCACGCGTTACCGTATTGAACCGACCGCCACACCGTGAGGCGGTTTACGGTTTGGTGGTTTTACTCAAAATTTTGTTCACCGCACGCGCCGCCGCAAAAAAACCAAAACTGCCGGTCACCATCACTGACGCGCCAAAACCGGCATTGCAATCCAACCGCATTGATTCGCCGTCGGTGTTCTGCGCTTTGGTTGCACACACGGTGCCGTCCGGTTGTGGGTATTTCAACTGCTCTGACGAAAACACACACTCGATACCGAATTTGCTTTTTTCACCTTTCGGAAAACGATAATCGCGTCGCAATCGTGTTTTTACTTGTGCCAGCAAGGGATCGTTATACGACTTGGCCAGATCGGCAACGAGAATTTTGCTCGGATCAATTTGGCCACCGGCACCACCGACCGTCACGATCGGCAGTTTTTGTTTTTTGCAGGCTGCAATGATCGCGGCTTTGGCACTGACACTGTCAATGCAATCCAACAGCACATCGTAGTCGGTGCTTAAATACTGCGCGAGCGTATCCGCCGTTAAAAAATCCAAAATGCCATTGACGACACACTCGGGATTGATCGCGACAATGCGCTCACGCATCACGTCTATTTTGGTTTTGCCGACCGTGTGCGTTAACGCTTGGATCTGACGATTGCTGTTAGTGACACAAATATCGTCCATGTCGATTAACGTGATGCGACCAATACCACTGCGCGCAATCGCTTCCGCCGCCCAAGACCCCACACCACCAATACCCACAATACAAATATGAGCCTGACGCAGTCGCTCACTGGCCTCAACGCCATACAAACGGCGAATACCACCGAAGCGCGTGTTAAAACTGTCTGACATGATTTGCCTCGATAACTGTGCTGCGCATTATTCTACTACAAAGTAAAAAGGCGAGTGATTCACTCGCCTTTTGTTATGACCATTGCTAGCTAAGTTATTTCTTGGTCCAGTAATCGGCATTCTTAATGCCGAGCTTTTCGGGATCAAAGGTCGGATCCAATCCTTGTTTTTTCTGCGCTTCGTAATCACGCAAACAATCAAACGCCATTTTTTGCATCAGGATGATCGCGATGATATTGAGCCAGGCCATGATGCCGACGCCCATATCACCCAAACCCCAAGCCAAATCAGCGGTTTTGACGGTGCCGTATACCGTCGACGCAATGATCGCGGCTTTCAACACATGCACGAGCCACGGCAGATTAAAGGTGCGATTCAAATAAATGATGTTGGTTTCGGCGATGTAGTAATACGCGACAATCGTCGTGAAGGCGAAAAAGAACAATGCAACGGCAACAAAAATGGCACCAATGCCGGGCATGATCATTTCCATCGCCGTTTGCACATAACCGGGGCCAGCAGCAACGCCAGCGATGCCGGTGTACAGCGCGTTACCATCCGGTCCTTGCACATTGTACAAACCGGTGATCAGCAACATAAAACCGGTGGCAGAACAGACAAACAACGTATCGATATACACCGAAAACGCTTGCACTAAACCTTGCTTGGCCGGGTGCGTAACCGCAGCCGCTGACGACGCATGCGGACCGGTGCCTTGCCCGGCTTCATTGGAATAAACACCGCGTTTAACGCCCCATTGAATTGCGAGACCAAGAATGGCACCGAACGCGGCATCCATACCAAAAGCGCTTTTGAAAATCAGCACGATCACACCCGGCAGATGATCGATATTCAGCACGATAATACCGACGGCCACTAGAATGTAACCGATCGCCATAAACGGCACGACCATTGACGCAAAATTCGCGATGCGTTTGACACCACCAAAAATAATAAAACCGAGCACCACGGCCAAACCGATTGCCGTATAAGTTGTGTCAATTTTTAACGCCGTGTGCAGACTGGCGCCAATCGAATTCGCCTGCACGCCCGGCAACAACAAACCACAGGCAACAATCGTCGCAAACGCAAACAACCAGGCATACCATTTAACACCCAAGCCTTTCTCGATATAAAACGCCGGGCCGCCACGGTATTCGCCGGCAATTTTTTCTTTATAGACTTGGCCCAATGTCGATTCGACAAACGCCGAACTGGCGCCGAGCAGCGCGACCATCCACATCCAGAACAACGCACCAGGACCACCAAACGTGATCGCCGTCGCGACCCCGGCAATATTGCCGGTGCCAACACGACCGGCCAACGTCATCGCGAGCGCTTGAAACGACGACACACCGGCATCGGAGCTTTTGCCATCAAACATCAAGCGGATCATATTGCGAAAATGACGGATCTGCGGAAAACGCATACGAATCGAAAAATACAAACCAACGCCAAGGCACAGGTAAATCAGTGCCGGGCTCCAGACATAGCCATTAATGGCATCCACCAATTGCATCATGATGTGTTGTCTCTTGTAGTGGTGTAGTTGCAGGTATACGGGCGTAAAGCCCCCTGAAAAGGTCGCCGGATTCTACCGGGGTTTATGTGATGCGGTCGTGCTTTTCGCGTCCGACCTGTCAACGGTTTGCTGCGGCCGACGTTAGCTGCGGTGACCGTTAACGATTATGGAGGCGTAACGTGATGACTCTTTCTCGGTACTTAAAACAATGGGCGCAAGCGGCCTTGCTGCTTGCTGGAATGGGTGTGTTGGCGGCGTGTGGCGCCGGTGGCGGCGACAGCACTGCCGACGCGAATCGCTGTGAAATCAGTGATAACGCGAGCAGCAGCGAGGACTGCGGTGAGGTCACCATTGCACTGACCGATGCCGATGGTGATTTTCTCGCGTACAGCGTAGACGTGGTGAAGTTGACCTTGACGCGCGCTGATGGTGTTGAAGTTGAAGTATTACCGACCCGCACGCGCATCGATTTTGCGCAATACGTCAACCTGTCGGAATTTGTCACCGCCGCAACGTTACCCAATGGCAAATACGTCAGCGGTGCCATCACGCTTGATTACAGCAGCGCCGATATTCAAGTGGAGAAAAACGGCGTGCCGGAAACGGCGCAAATCGTCGACGCCAGCGGTCACGCACTAACGCAAACCACGCTCGCGATCAAACTCGATAACGCGCGTGGACTGCGCGTTGCTCGCGGTGTGCCAGCGATGCTGCAACTCGATTTTAATTTGGCCGCATCACATCAAGTCGATGTGACAACAAGCCCGATCACGGTGACTACCGAGCCGTTTATTTTGGCCAGTGTTGATCCGAAAGATTCACGCGATTTTCGTGTGCGCGGTCCACTCATTTCCGTGAATACCGCCGAATCGTTTTATCGCATGGCGTTGCGTCCAGCGTTTAATCACGACGGCCGTCACGGCGGCATGAATGTGCACGTCACTAACGACACGCGTTATGACATCAATGGCAATTCGTTTAATGGCGCGGCCGGTTTAACCGAATTGGCGGCGCAAACAACGGGCACGGCGACGGTCGCGTTTGGCACGTTCACACGTGAAAATCATCGCTTTACTGCGCAAGAAGTGTATGCCGGCAGCAGCGTGCCGGGCGGCACTCTCGATGCGTTACAAGGCGTCGTTACCGCGCGCAATGACAATACCTTAACGGTGCGCGGTGGCACGTTAGAACGCGCCAGTGGAACCTTTTCATTTCGCGAAACCGTCACCGTCACCATTGGCGATCAAACCAAAGTGCACAAACCGCGTGCGCACGCACAAGGCAACATTGGCGACATTTCGGTTGGTCAACGTGTCACCGTGTTGGGCACACTCACCCGCGATCCAACGGATCCGGCAGGTGTGGCCACAGTGGATGCGACCGCTGGTTTTGTCGTGCTGCGTTTGAGTGAAGTGGATGGCGTGGTGCTGACACAAAGCGATGCACAATTGAATCTTGATCTGCAACACATCGCTGGCCGTCGTATCGATTTGTTCAACTTCGCCGGCACCGGCAGCGATAACGCGAATGATGCGAATCCTGATGATTATGAAGTCGCGTTGCCAGACAGCTTTGATCACCAGTACAACATCGGTGCGCCCGTACGCGTACTGGGTTATCCGGCACCGTTTGGTTCAGCACCGGCCGATTTCAACGCGATTTCGGTGGCCGATTTTGAGGAAGCACGTGCCGCGATTATTGTGGGCTACGGTGATAATGGCACCAACGCGCCGTTTAGCAGCAGCTCTGACGCGCAATTGGTCATTGATCTCAGCAATCCGGATCTCGGTCACTTGCATCATTTAATTCGCGGCGCGATCTCGACCGATCTCAGCACATTGCCTGCCTCACCGGTCATGGTTCCTGCCGAACATTTTGTTATCGGCATGCGCACCGCAAGCAGCGTGTTTATGTACACCAGCTTGAACGCGTTTAACACCGATCTGGCTGCACAACTCAGCGCCGGCAAAAAGGTGATGGGCATTAGCGCAGGAGGAGGTTTCGACGCCGATGACAATCAGTTTAAGTTTGGTATGTTGGCGGTGGTTGTTAAGTAGGCCCGTGAAATGGCCAACTTAAATTACGTGAGTAACGAAACTTAAATAAGCTATATCGAACCATCCCTCACTCCCCAAGAATGCTTCCTTCGGGGCGTCCCAACCGTCTCCCTTCAAGGGAGAAGGAGCCAAACGCCCTCTCCTCGCGAAAGCGGGGAGAGGGCCGGGGTGAGGGGAATTCATTCCAGACACATCACCGTATACACACGAAAGAAGAAGGCGCCTTCCTTCTTTTCTACTGTAGTTCCACTTTTTTCAAATTGTCATCCGCCTGCCGGTCAATCATTTTGATATACGGATCGATACCCGCATACTCAGGCAATCGATCAAGCAGCAGCGTAATGGTATTTTCACCAGTCTTAATCGTGTGCTTACTTAAATGCAATACATGCTCGGAACCTTTGGCTTTGTCCGGATCGGCGGAAAAAACACCGATATCAAACTGATCGTTAATACTGGCTTTGGTCTCTTCGCCTTTACCATCGGCATAAAATTTGTTCGCGTCGATGACCAACTGCAATTCGTATTGTCCGGAATCGAGTTTTTTGGCCGTCGCCGTTTTGACTTTCAGATCAAAGATCGTGATGCGTTCAAACAGATCGGCAATAAAATCATGATCCGCCACTGGGATCACCGCTTTTAAGTGACGCAGCAGATCCAACGTTGTCGGATACGGATCGGACTTGTACTGATACTCTTGCAGAAAATTACGCAAGGCTGCGTTGATCACATCCGCGCCAAAACGATCGCGCAGCGCGTACATCACGATGCCACCTTTTTGGTAGTGGATGTAGGTCTGGTTTTCGGCACGGTACAAGGGCATTTCTTCTAAAACTTCGGTGATGCGGCCACGCAAATACCGATCGAGCTCAAATTTTAAGAATTTGCGCAGATGATCTTTGCCGAGCTTTTCTTCCATCACCATATACGCCGAATACTCGGCCAAGGTTTCCGACAACACGGCGCCACCTTGTACGTTGGCCTCCGACACTTGATGGCCCCACCATTGATGCGCCATTTCATGAGCTGTCACAAAGTAAACGTAATCGGTGCTATCCGGATCACGCAGATCGGCCAAGAAGCCAATGTCTTCCGAATATGGAATCGTGTTGGCAAAACTTTGGGCAAATTGCTCGTAACGCGGAAATTCTAAAATGCGCACCTGTCGATGTTGATAAGGTGAAAACTGTTTGCCGAAATAGTCCAGTGAAGATTTGGTCGCTTCAATCATGCGCTGCACGTTTTTGTCATGCGTTGGGTGGTGGTAAACCTCGATCTTAATGCCATTGTGCAGATCACGAGTGACTTGCCAAGTACCTGACAAGAAAGCAAAGAAGTTCATCATCGGCGCATCCATTTTGTAATGGAAATAGCGGCGTCCGTTTTCTGTCCATTCTCTTTGCAAATACCCCGGTGCAATCGCCGTTTGCTCGCTTGATGTTGAAATCACCGTTTCAAAGTTAATGAAATCGGCCTCAGGCCCGGTAAAGCTGTTTCCGTACTGACTGCTGTCTTCCAATTTCGCCATCCGTTCTGGTGCAGGTAAATCGCGTTTGCGACGTTCATGGCGATCAACAAGCTGAGCCTCTTTGTTGTAGCCGAAATGCGGCATGATCTCACTGTTGTTGACAAACGAACCATTAGCAACAACACGATTGTCGTGCGCTGAGTCAACAAAACCAACGTTGGCCCGCTCAAACTCAAATTCCATTCGCGTTTTTTCACCTGCTTGCAACGCCGGCTCAAACACCAACCATGTCACACCAAACTCGTCGTCGCGATCGACTTCTTTGGCCTGTGGCACACTGAACTTCAGATGGCGATGTTTGCCCGCATCCCAAGTCAACATCACTTTGTGCAAAGGTACGTTATTGTTATTCTGCAACAGATAATGGCCTTTACTGGCTACGCGCCGTTCGCCCGGGTAAAAATCGACATTGACGACCACGTCAGTGATCGTGGGTACGCGGTTCGTTTTATACTGTGCGTATTTTTTTTCGTATTCGGCTTGTTTATCCATCCGTTGATTTTGCGTCAGATAGTCGTTCATCACACGCGTATTGTGATAAATATAAAAACCCGTTGAGACAAATCCCACGGCCGCGACAATCATCGCCGCGATACCAACACGCCCCATCTGCCGAGGCGCCGTACGTATGCGATGCTTCAAAGCGTATTCACGTCCGCGCGGCCACAAGGCAAAACCCAACACCAACAATATGGTGCAAAACATTGACCAATAGACGTTGTACCACAACTCGCCACGCAGAAAATGTCCGTATTGGTTTAGATCTGAATAGGTCGTGCTCGGCGTACTCGCAAACTGCCACATATGATGTTCAAAACCAAACTGACGCAAAGTCAAATTGGTGATGAAAAATGCGACGAACAGCAACATACCGATGTATTTACCAGGGCTGAGCACCTGCATGAACACAGCGAGCACACTCATCATCGCCATCGGCAACACAAATTGTAAACTCAGCAGTCCGGCGTAAACCCCCCATTCAAAATGGGTATAGCCTTTGATGATTTGATACGCAACGGTAAATGCGATGCCGGTCAACGTCAGCACCACCGTTACCGTGGTCAAGCCGATCATTTTGGGAAAATAAATCGTCCAATTCTTGATGGGTGTCGCTTCAACGATATCGCCGATACCGAGCTGTCGTTCACGCCAAACCGTTTCCCCCGAATAGTAGGTAACGACAATCAATGCCATCGTCACAAACACACCAATGATGTATTCCGACATATCCCGCGTGACCGGCCAATTGTCGGTGCCAAACATGCCATTGCTGTCAAAAAAGATCGTTAACAAGCTAAAAACCGAAAAAAGGCAGAGGATCGCAAACGGTGCACTTTTGACAATTTGCGCGACTTCAAAACCAATGCGCGTACGAAGACGCAGCCATTCATTGTTAGCTGCCGGATTCGGGCGATGCAATGCCACCGGAACGGGCACCGTTTGTTTGTCGATCTTGGTTTTGCGCTGCTTGAGTTGAATCGGTTTGCGTATATCCATACGCCAATGCGTCAGCGCCAAAATGACCGCACTGATGCTTAACCACAGCACACGATTGGTGAGCAAATCACCGGTCAAGGGCACCAACTGTGTATTACGTTCAAAGGGTGTCCAGTAACGCGTCAATTCGCGAAACGCACCGACACCAAATGGGTCCAACAGCGCGGCAACGCTTAGCCATTCAGGGTTTGCCAGCAGCGTGCCGGACATTTCATAAAGAATAAAAAAGCCGATGATGCCCAAATACATGCCCATCATCGATCGCGCTTTTAATGCCATCGCATAAAACAGCACCGAACAGAACAAGAAATTGGGAATGACAAAAACTACGTATGACCAGAAATAGGGCGACAACATCGTCGGCCCTAAACGCTCAGCGTCCACCGTTGGCCAAAAACTACCAATCAACATGCCAAGCGGAGCGGCTGCAAAAACCAACAAACAGAACAACAGGGCTCCGGCTAAACGACCCCACAGATAGGCGGTTTTGCTGACCGGCGTCGACAACATGATGCCATCCATTTTATGGCTGATGTCACGCACCGCTGTACCACCGACAAAATTGGCGACAAGAAACATGCCGATTAAGCTCATCACCATCAACGTTTGCGTGATCGCATGGGGAGCATTGAAATGCACATTGCTTGACGATCCAATATGCACGTTGTCGGAAATCATTGAGAAAAAAGTAAATAAAAAGAAGATTAACGCAACGACATAAAACGATGGCTGTCGCCGAAAATACGTCAGCTCAAATTTCATCATCTGCAGGAACATGGTTTTTGACTCCGCGCTTACGCTGCTTGGCGCGATTGGAACAACGTGGAGAAGTAAACATCTTCCAGATCGGGCGTCATCGCAACAAAGCCTTCACCGGGTTGACTGTCCGCCAACACATGAACGACCGTTTTTCCGGCTTTCAAATGCGTAGATATAATGTTGTATTGCGCTTGATGGCTCGCCAACTCTTCTTTGACGATGATTTTGCGCCAAATGCGTCCTTGCAGCGTGTCGACTAACTGCCCTGGCTTGCCCAGCAATTGAATTTTGCCGCCCGCCAGCACCGCCAGATTCGCGCACAGTTCTTCGACATCATCAACAATATGGGTCGACAGGATCACGACTTTGTTTTCACCAATCGACGCCAGCAAATTGTGAAAGCGATTGCGTTCCTCCGGGTCGAGACCGGCGGTGGGTTCATCGACAATGATCAGATCCGGATTCGCGACCAACGCTTGTGCGATGCCAAAGCGTTGACGCATACCACCTGAAAATGTGCTGACCGCTTTTTTACGGACATCCCATAAATTGGTTTGCACCAGCAAACTTTCAACCGCTTCTTTGCGCTGAGTTCGATTGTGCAAGCCTTTTAAAATGGCCAAATGATCGAGCAAATCCAGCGCGGATATACGAGGGTACACATCAAAATCTTGTGGCAAATACCCCAGACGCCCCCGCAGTTCGTTGGGCTGAGCGACGACATCGATGCCATCAAATACGATGCGCCCCGCATCGGGTTGTTGCAGCGTCGCAATGGTTCGCATCAGTGACGATTTGCCAGCGCCATTGGGGCCGAGCAAACCAAACATACCTTTCTCAATGTTCAAATTGACATCGGACAATGCTTTAACGCCGTTCGCGTACGTTTTAGACAGACCACTGATCTGCAGCATGATGAAATCTCTTGGTGAAATGAAGATGTGAAACGTTAACAAATTGCGCTGTTTGCCGACGCGCGTAATTTGTTAACAGCGGTTTCGCAAGGCTGTGAAACGCAGCGGAATGGCTACAAAGCGATACAAAAATAAAAAAAGGGCAGTCTCAGTACTGCCCTTTTTTGCTTACTGAGCAACTCAAACAAAATGACACACATAATGCAGTGGAGTGCTCACTTCGATATCAAACGACGAGTTGGCAGGCACGTTAAACGATTCGCCGGCTTTGTAACTGACAAAGTCGTTTTGCCCTTTTAGGCGCACCCGACAAGCGCCATCGATCAGCTCCATAATTTCGGCGGCGCCGGTGTTAAACGTCAGTGACGACGGCAGAATTACACCCACCGATTTGCGACTGCCGTCCGCCAATAGAACGGTGTGACTGACACATTTGCCTTCAAAATAGACATTGGCTTTTTTGACGACACTGACGTGATCAAATTGCGACATTTTTGCTCCAGTAAAATTTACCAAGCGCCGGTGTTGGGCATGGATGCCCACGGCTCTTGTGGCGGCAATGCCGCGCCTTTTTGTAATAGCTCAACGGAAATGTGATCCGGTGAACGCACAAATGCCATGCGGCCATCGCGTGGCGGACGATTGATCACGACACCACGGTTTTGCAGATGTGTGCACAGCGCATAAATATCATCGACCTCGTAAGCGAGATGTCCAAAGTTGCGACCACCGCTATACACTTCGGGATCCCAGTTATGTGTCAATTCGATTTGCGCGAGCTCATCGCCGGGCGCCGCCAAAAACACCAGCGTAAATCGCCCTTGCGGATAGTCATGACGACGCACTTCACGCAAACCCAAACCATCACAATAGAAACGCAATGACGCATCGAGATCGGTGACACGCACCATCGTGTGCAGGTATTTCATCGTTGACCTTATTGGCAAAACTTAGATTCGCGCACACTGCGCACGGTACTGTTATGGCACGTACCGCTGCGGAACGCGTCAAGATTATTCAGATATTGACGTCCAATCGGCAAGCAGGATTGATCAGATAAGACAAGTTTTGTTGCCGTGACACGCAAAATAGCATCACGGCGCACAATATAACTGCGATGGATCGCGATAAAGGTCGATGGCAATTGCGCACGCAACGATTTCATGGTGCCACGCCACAACACGGTTTCGCCGCTGTTCAGTTGCAGCTCAACATAGTTTTCACAGGCGCGAAACACACGCACATCGTTCACTGGCACCGTCAATGTCGTGCTGCCACGGCTGACGGTCAACACCTGGAAAAGCGACCACCGCGTCGACTCGTGGTGCGACGGCGTGGTGGCTTCTTTTGGTGGCCAGTTCAACGTCACCTCATCAGCGTGCTGACGACTCCACCACCACATGAATCCCCACAACGCGAGCGCCATCGGCACACGACGATGCAGCAACGCTAACCACTGCTCCGGTTCAAAGGATTGTAAACGCGCGGTCAGCCAATGTTCCAACGTTGTGGCCAGGACAAAAGCCGCCACCGCCCAAGCTAATACGTGCGACCACGCCCGCAACCGATCACGGCGCCACGCCATGGCACTCAAACCATACAGCGGCAATGCCAGCCAGGACGCCAACCCGACGATCACCGCATGTAAAAAGCTGGCCGACAAATCCGGCGTCACATAGCGCCGCATCAACGTGCAGCTGACGCTGTAACAAAACGTCGCCGCTACAACCCATAAGGCAGCCATCGAGCTGCGTTTCAGCATTGGTGTCAGGGCGTTGTTGGTCACTGGCAGTTGGGCGTTCATCGTTTTACCGTGTTGTTCGTCAACGAAAGTCCGCGTTGGTCACGCGTGGCTCGCATTATCCAAACCGCGCCTTAGTCTCGCCGCTACCGCTTTGTAAACGAATGTGGATGAGACGATGAAACGCTTGCCGCCAGCCCTTGCCTGTCTTGCTTTCACACTGGTCGCGCTGCCGCGCATGGCGTCGGCCGCTATCGACGGTGTGTTGAACGAAAGTGAATGGCAAACCGCCAACCGAGTTGAGAATTGGGTGTCGGTACTGCCGGCCACTTACCGTCGAGATGCCTACTCCACCGAGCTGCGTTGGTTTGCCGCCGAAGACGGGCTGCACATCGGTTTTATTAATTTGCTGCCGGCGGCCGAACAATCGCGTCTGCGCCATGCGCGCGACAAAGCCGCGGCGCTCAGCGATCAAAATTCGGTGTTGATTGACTTTGCCAATGATGGCACGCAGGCCTATCAGTTCACCGTGTCCAATGGCGGATCGTTACACGATGCCACCGTCGATCGCGAAGGTTTGCGCAACACCGATTGGGACGGACAATGGCAAGCCGCCACCCGCAACAATGAGCAGGGCTGGACCAGTGAATGGTTGATCCCGTGGAATGTCGTGCCGATGCCGGCGGCCACCGAACAGCATCATTGGCGTTGGTATTTTCATCGTTTTGATGCGCAGCGCGGTGTGCATCTGGCGACCGAATCTTTTTACTGGGCTGGCACCGATGTGCTCGCACGCTTACCCACGGTTGAAGTACCGTTGCCGCACAAGAGCACACGTTTCGATGTGGCGCCCTATATGACGCAGCAATGGGATCGTTTTCGCGACGAACAAAAAACCCGCGCCGGTTTTGATCTGTTCTGGCAGCCCGATGCGGCGCAATTTTTAAGCGCCAGTGTCAATCCCGATTTTGGTCAAGTCGAAAGTGATGAATTGATCGTCAATTTTTCAGCAACGGAAACATTAACGTCCGAAAAGCGACCTTTCTTTTCTGAGAATCAAGGCCTGTTTAGTTTGAACGGCGCCCGCGGCATGCGCTTAGTTCACACACGTCGCATCGGTGCCGCACCGGACCGTGGCGACGAAGGCGCCACCGAATTGCTCGGCGCCGCCAAATACAGTTTTCAAAGCAGCACGTTTGATCTCGCCACGCTGTATGCACGCGAAGATGACAGTCGCGATGCACAAGGTCGCGAGTACGCGATGTTGCGCAATATTATTAAACAACCGACATGGAAACTCGGCTGGCTGGTCACCAATGTCGACCGACCAACGCTGGACCGCCACGCGCGCGTGTACGCTGCCGATTTGAACGCCGATTTTTCGGCAAGCTTGCGCGTGGAAGCGATGGTGTTGCGATCTGATATTGAACAAGCGGGAGACGACACGCGCGGTGACGGTTACAGCGCACGCTGGTTCTGGCGACCATCGGAACAATGGCGTCACCGTCTGCATTATTCGCATTTGGATGCCCGTTTAGATGTGCGTGATTTTGGCTATATCGGTCGCGTCAACAATCGCCAATTTTTTATTGATTCCACCTACACGGATTCCGATTTTGCCGCTGATGCATTGACACAATCACGGACATGGCGTTTGTGGTACTCG
>JAYSCL010000028.1:0-18113 GCA_041914905.1 Enterobacterales bacterium | reverse complement strand
GACGGCTTTTTGCATCAATACATCGCGCGCCCCATTTATTCGATCAATGAACAGTCCTCGTTAAAGTTTGAGCTGCAATACGTAACCGCAGACGATTGGCTGATGTGGCGCAATCAGCAACTGCGCAGTTACGACCGCCAACAATGGCAATTGGGCCTTGAGCTGCACAACCAGATCAATGAACACCAGGAGTGGCGTATCAAATGGCAGTGGTATGCACTGCACGCCAACGGTCGCGACAATTTCACCGTGACCGATGAGCAGCTGCGTTACGACAGCAATAACGATGATCATTTCAACAACGTCAAACTGGCATTGCAGATCCGCTATCTGTATCACGTCAGCAAACAATCGGATCTGTATGTCGTCTACAGCCGCGGTGGCATCCGTGACACCGAACGTGAAAGCGACGATCGCGATTGGCAACAAGACTGGCAAGACGGCTGGCAAAATCGCAGTGAGGACAATGTGATGGTCAAATGGCGCACGGTGTTCTGAAATGGCGTCGAAATGCTTTCCTGATTGGCCCGGCGCCCCACTACGCCGGGGCACGCCGTTTTGATTTGTGTCGCCGCTATGATTGCCCCCAAACTCGGCGGTGAGTGTCTGCCTCGTTAAACTCAGACATTCGTTTTGTCGCTGCTATGCTTGATGCACGATGACGACTCGCCTAATCACCCTCAGCCTTGTTTTCGTTGCACTGACCGTTGCGATTGCACCAGCCAGTGCCACCTTGCACCTGGCCGCTTATAACTACCCTATGTTGATGTCGGAAACGGTGATTGACTATAAAGGTAATGGTTTGGTCATCGATATCGTCAAAGCCGCGGCTGAAGCCGATGGTTTGCCGCTGAAAATTGATTTTTACCCCACCAAACGCGCACTGGTTGAAGCCAAGAAATCACCGTATGCCGGCGCCATTGGTGCCATTGAGCAGTACAGCGACAGTGAGCGTGAACAACTGCAACCGGTGTTGCTGGCCCTCATTCATTTGAAGTTGTTTTATTTGAACAGTAATACGGCCCTCCCCCAACAGTACACCGATTTGAACGAATTTAAATTCTGGCGCTTGAGTGCGGTGCTGGGCAGTGCAGCGTTACCGCTGTTCAAAGCGGCGGGGCTGAATTACGAAACCAGCGATGCGGTGGACAATTGTTTTGGCAAACTGCTGCGTCAGCGTGTTGATCTGTGCGCGGCGGTTGAGATCGCGGCATGGGATTCGATTGCGCGATTAAATAATGGTGACACAACGGCGGTGGGTGCTTATAAAAAACCCTTGCTGACGTATCAATTAACCGTCAACTTTAACAAAGCCCGTGTCGACGCAACGCTGATTCAACGACTGCAAAAAGGCATTGACACGATCAAACGCAATGGCCGCTACCAACAAATATTGCAACGCTATTTCGGCAAAAATATTCCGGAAGAGTTACGGAATCAATGATCACGGCGTCAGTGACTGCAGCTGTTTTTGCAGCAGTTCTTGCACCCAATCCATAAAGACCCGCACACGTTTGGGCACATGGCGACGATGCGGATACAGCAAAGAAATGGGCATCGCGGCGGCACGTTGCTGCGGCAACACGTCAATCAGTTCGCCGCTGCGCAAAGCGTCAAATACCGCCACCAACGGCACTTGAATAATGCCAAAACCGGCGTAGCACGCCGCCAAATAGGCATCCGAATTGTTGACAGTAATCGCGCCCGTCATCGCGACAAATTGTGTGTCACCGTTGTCATCGACATATTCGAAACCAAGCGGGCGCGATCCGAGTACGGGACTGTAATGCACAAGTTGATGTGTAGCCAGATCGTGTAGCGTTTGTGGCACACCGTGCTGCTCGGCATAGCGGCGACTGACACAATTCACCAAGACATATTCGCCCAGTGAACGCGCAATCAAGTTGCCATCGCCGATGGCGCCAACGCGAATCACACAATCGAACCCTTCACGGATCAGATCAACGCGCCGATCCGTGCTGCTGAATTCGATGTGCAGCTGTGGGTGCTTTTGCAAAAACGCCGGCAGATTTGGCATCACCAAATGGCGTGCCAAGCCGGCTGACATATCAACGCGCAAGCGCCCGCTCAGCTGTTCATCACCGCTTTGAAACATCGTGCGCATTTCGTCGATATCGGCAAGCACATCGAGGCAACGCTGATAAAACAACTCACCGTCATGTGTCATCTGCACACGACGCGTTGTTCGCTGCAACAAGCGCGTGCCGAGTTCCGTCTCCAAACGCTGCACGGCCGTCGACAGGCTGGCTTTGGGCAAGTCCATTATCTCGGCGGCCTGCGTAAAGCTCGCCATTTCAGCGACCCGCACAAACATTCTCATGGCGTCGATTGAGTTCATTACACGCCCTCATTGTTCGTAAATTGCGAACAGTTTAGACGTTTTTGACTAATTTATGCCGATAATTCTAAGCAATAGACTGCGCTTGTGACGTTTAACCTCATCGACACAGGAGATTCCACGATGAACAGCAAGATTGCGTTGATTACCGGCGGCAGCCGTGGTCTTGGTCGCAGCGCAGCGTTGGCACTGGCCGCCAACGGCGTTGATGTGATCATCACTTACCAACATCAGCAGCAGGCGGCAGAAGACTTGGTCGCCATCGTGCGGGCGCAAGGTCGCAAGGCCGTTGCTTTGCAACTCGATTGCAGCGACAGCGCATCATTTGTCCCCTTCGCGGCACAGCTGCGCGATGTGTTGCGCGAAAACTGGCAGCGCGAACGCTTTGATTTCTTGCTGAACAATGCCGGCGTTGGTGTGCACGAGCCCTTTGCCAACACCAGCGAAACGCAATTTGATCGATTGTTGAACGTACACTTTAAGGGCGTGTTCTTTTTGACACAAACGTTGTTACCGTTGATCAACGATGGTGGCCGCATTGTGAATGTGTCGAGCGGTCTGACGCGTTTTTCGATTCCCGGCTATGCGGCCTATGCCGCCATGAAAGGCGCGATCGAAGTGCTGTCACGCTACTGGGCTAAAGAATTGGGCGCACGTCGTATTGCTGTTAACACGGTGGCTCCCGGCGCCATTGCGACGGATTTTGGTGGTGGTGCCGTGCGCGATAATGAACAACTGAACGCGTATTTGGCCTCGCAAACGGCGCTTGGTCGCGTTGGTGAAGCCGACGACATTGGTGGTGTTATCGCCATGTTGTTTGATGACCGTACCGCATGGATAAATGCGCAGCGCATCGAAGCCTCTGGCGGTATGTTTTTATAAATGTTGGCACAGGCCTGAACACGAAATCCGGTTGACGCCACGCGCCGATTGCGGCACAACGTCGTCAGACAAAATGGAGTCGCTCTGATGCACAAAACTCGGCTTGAAGCGTTTAGCGATGGTGTCATTGCCATCATCATTACGATCATGGTGTTGGAAATCAAAGTGCCGCACGACAGCAGTTGGGCGGCGTTGGCGCAGCTGTGGCCGGTGATCTTGAGTTATATCTTGAGTTTTATTTATGTTGGCATCTATTGGAACAATCACCATCATCTGTTGCACACCGTTAAGTCAGTGGATGGTTCAATTTTGTGGGCCAATTTGCATTTATTGTTTTGGTTGTCGTTAATCCCATTTACGACCGGCTGGATGGGCGAAAATCATTTCGCCACCGTGCCAACCTTTGTGTACGGCGTGACGTTATTAATGGCAGCGATTGCCTACTACCTTTTGTCACGCCGCATTATCTGCCATCACGGTAACGATTCGACACTAGGCAAAGCTGTCGGCCGAGACAAAAAGGGCTTGTTGTCATTGTTGTTGTATGCGATTGCCCTGCCACTGGTTTACCTTCATTCCTATGTGACGTTGGCGCTGTACTTGACCGTGGCACTGATTTGGTTAGTTCCCGATCGACGTATTGAGAAAGCACTGCATGACGAATCGCCGCAGTGACGATGCTGACACGCAAACACATCCACAAGCGTTTTATTCGCCTGCGTTTGCGTGTTTTCATGCAATTAAGACATAAAAATTACACCTTGCTGTCGACATTCATTCTGTCAAATGAATGACATAATTCGTGCCATTGATGACGTTTTTTTGATCCCCCAATTGCGCGCTTGATCCTTGAATCAATGCCGCCTATACCTCCGAAGCCTGCCGTCGTTGTCTGTGGCACATCAACGAAGCCCTGCATTTTCTCAGTGTTGTTGATTCAGTCGAACCCTTTCAGGGTGTCGGTAAACAATCATTTATTCGTTGTTTTGAAAGTGGCTTCATCACATCTTCTACTTTAGCTCGGAGTCATTGCCATGGAAGCAATTCATCTGCAAGAAAACCCGGCCGCTGCGCAGAAAAACGGTGTCATCAATCCGTATGCGCTCGCCGAGGTGGTGTCCGGTCGCCGTATTCAGTGGTGTGAGGTACAAAATGTGCCACGCCTGCTCGAAGACATTTTGAATACGCCGTATGAAGAACTGTTTGACCCAAAATTTGAAGGTCCGCTTTACTTAGGATTGAAATTGAACAAAGCCAAAACATTGGAGCGGTTCCACTCACCCTTGCTGGACATACAGGTGCGCACTGACATCAACGATCTTGAAGTGCCCATTGAACATTTGATGACACAAGTCAGTCGCTTGGGTGATCTCGGCAAACGTTATCAAGTGGACGATATTGCCAAATTGGAAGTCAGCCGCATCGAACTGTGCAATCCGTTTCAAATTGCGTTAACGATTCGCTTGCCGCAAAAAGATCGCTTGCAACAATTGGCTCGCGTGTTCCCGAAAGCACTCGTGCAAACGGTGTCGTTCGATCCTGAAATGAAAGGCAACAGCAATCAGGATTGGACACCGGCCAATGCCAGCTGGCAGGACAAAGGCACGTTCTTTAATGAAACCGCTGAATTTTTTGATCCGGTACAAGGTGCCGTCGCCAATTGTTATTACATCGCCGCCTTGGCCGCGGTGGCGTGGTCAACGCCGTATCGCATTGCGCATCTGACGCGCGCACTCGGTCAGAATCAACAGCAATTCACCAATTTGATCCGTTTTTATAAGCCAGACAGCAACGGACAAATAGATAAAGAAATTGAAGTCACTGATTCCATTCCCGTCAGCAACACGACCGGTAATTTTATTTATTGCCGCTCCAGTGAAGCGGGTGAGATCTGGCCGGCCGTGTATGAAAAAGCGTTTGCAAAACTCGAGACCGGCACAACGACCGATCACCCCGATATCACCGCAACCGGTTGGGGTGATTGCGTGTGGGCCACCGCACAATTGACCGGCGGCAAGCGCAATTATTACGGCAATAGCGCACACAGCGCGGACGATTTATGGAATCTGGTGCGCAGCAATTCGATGGGGCGTCGCACGTTCAATCCGATGACGTGTTGGACATACGGCAGCGCACCGGATGGGTATAGTTACAGCGATGCCAATATTGTCGCATCCCATTGTTATACCGTGCTTGGTTGGGATTATCGCTGTGGCAAAAAATACCTGATCGTGCGTAATCCATGGGGCCAAACCGAAGCAACCGTTGCCACGCTGAACTCCACCGTGTTGATGCACGACATCAGCTGGTGGCGCCCGGTTAATTTGGCGACACCGGACGGCACATTTGGTATTGAAGCCAGCGCGTTCAAGAATTATTTCGCTGGTATTGGTGTGGTTAAGTAAACACCGTGTTTCCCCAAAGAAGGCGCCACAACGTGCGCCTTCTTTTTTGCTTGTTGTTGGCAAAATATTCCACGTTGGGCCCCTTGTCTTTTTTTTGCAAGCTGCCATCTTGGGGCCTCTTTCCCACCGCTGTAGTGTCACATGCCCGTCCTCATCAATCGTGCTGAACCGGTTGCTTCCCAGCCGACCGAAACCGGCCTTTGGCAATTACTCGCTGATCTGATGCCGTATTTGCGGCCCTATCGTTGGCGCATCGGCTTGGCGTTGTTATGCCTGGTGTCGTCCAAACTGGCCGGCTTGGCAGTACCTCTAGTGCTAAAAGAATTGGTTGATGGCCTTAATGTTGCTCCCAGTTTGCTGGTGTTGCCGGTGGCCTTGCTGCTCGCCTACGGCGCCTCGCGGATCTCCGTCAGCTTCTTTAACGAAATGCGGCAAATTGTGTTTGCCCGCGTGATGGCACGCACGTCGCGCACCGTGATGTTGATCGTTTTTCGCCATTTGCATTCTTTAAGTTTGAAATTTCATTTAGCGCGACGCACCGGCGGTGTCTCCCGCGATGTGGAACGCGGTGGTACGGCGATTTCGGATCTGCTGGATTGGACGTTGTACACGATTGTCCCGACGATTCTTGAAGTGACGTTGGTCACCGCTGTACTGGTAGCCGCTTACGATTTCGGATTTGCCGTCATTGTTTTCTTAACGCTTATTGCCTATACGATTTGGACATTCAAAGTGACGGCATGGCGCTTGCAATATTACCGCAGCGCGATCGAAGCCGAATCGGCAGCGAGCGCACGCGCCGTTGACTCGTTGTTGAATTACGAAACCGTGAAATACTTTAATAACGAAGAACACGAAGCGCGCGAATTTGATGGCAGTTTGCAGAAGCAGGAAGAAGCCAAGGTCAAAGCGCTGAAATCGTTGGCGGTGTTAAACACCGGTCAAGTCGCCTTCATCAGTATTGGTGTTACCGCGTTGATGTGGCGCGCTGCCGATGGTGTCGTCAGCGGCGCCATGACGATCGGCGATTTGGTGTTAGTCAATGCGTATCTGTTGCAGCTGGCCTCACCGCTGAATTTTTTGGGCATGATGTATCGCGAAGTCAAACAGGCCATCACGAATATGGATCGTTTGTTCAATTTACTGCGCGAACAACGTGATGTGTCAGACAACACCAATGCCAACATCTTGCATGCACCGACGGCCAATGTCAGCTTTGAGCACGTTCGTTTTTCCTATGACGAACGCCGAGAAATTTTGCACGACATCAGCTTTGATATTCCCGCCGGTAAAACCGTGGCAGTAGTGGGCCATTCTGGCAGCGGTAAATCGACATTGGCGCGGCTGTTGTATCGTTTCTACGACGTGTCCGCCGGTAGCATACGCGTCAATGGTCTCGATATTCGCGACCTCAAACAAGATTCGCTACGCGCTGCCATTGCGATCGTGCCGCAAGATACAGTGCTGTTTAACGAAAATATTCTGTACAACATTCGCTATGGCCGTCCCGATGCCAGTGATGATGAAGTGTTCGACGCCGCGCGCGCCGCCCACATTCATGACTTCATCATGACCTTACCCGATCAATATCAAACGGCCGTCGGCGAACGTGGCCTGAAATTATCCGGTGGCGAAAAACAACGCGTGGCCATCGCACGCGCACTGTTGAAAAACCCTTCGATCATGATTTTTGACGAAGCCACATCGGCCCTTGATTCACGTTCGGAAAAAGCAATTCAAGAGGAACTCGATCGCATCGCGATTGGCCGCACAACGCTGATCATTGCGCATCGTCTATCAACCATCATGAATGCCGACCAGATCCTCGTCATGGATCACGGACACATTATTGAACGCGGCAGCCACGCTGAATTATTGGCTAAACAAGGTCACTATGCTGCGATGTGGCGTTTGCAGCAGGAGGCGGCACAACAAGGCGAAACCGTGTGATGGCACGGTTTAATGACTCGTCATCAAGGATTACATCAGTGCGGGAACTGCAACACAAAACGAGCCCCACCGAGTGGCGAAGATTCGACCCAGCAATTGCCGTCATGCCATTGCAAAATACGTTTGACAATAGCTAGACCTAGGCCGGCGCCACCGCGTCGGCGATCGCGACTGCTGTCGGGGCGATAAAATGCTTCGAAGATGCGCTCGCGTTCGGCATCGGGCACACCGGGGCCATCATCATCACAAACAATGTGAATCGCATCATTTTGTTGCACAACGCTAACCTGCACTGACGACTGGGCGTAGCGCAGGGCATTGCTGATCACATTTAATAGTGCGCGTTCAATAAAATGACCGTCGCCATTGAGAACGATCGAGGTCTCACACAGTGTCAGGGTTTTGTTGGGAGGAACCAGCAGCTTGTGTTGTATTTGCTGCAACAGATCCTGCAGCGGGATCTCGCCAAAATTCAACTCCGGAGTGGTCGTTTCCATACTGGCGTAATCGAGCATTTCTTGCACCAGACGTTCCAGTTCTTGCACATCGTGCTGCAAATCATGCCAACGCTGCTCATCGGGTGGATTCACCAGCGCAAATTTCATTCGTGATAACGGTGTGCGCAATTCGTGTGCAACGGCGCCGGCCAGCTCACGCTGGGTTTGCAACAAGCCTTTGACTTGCTGGCCCAAGCGATTAAAGGCGTTGGCGATCGACGCCACCATTGAACCCGCGCGCACATTCGCGACCGCTAAACTGCCATCATCTTGTAATGAGGCTGCCGCTACTTTAAGGGCGGTCAAATCACGCCACAGCGGCCACAACCACATGGCAATCAACGCACCGAGCACCAAAAAAAACACGCTGCTGTATAGCCACAAAGACGATTCATTTTTCACCTCGGGCAGTTCTAGGCGCAGTAATTGTTGTTCTGGCAACACAAAATAGACATAGCGGCGTGACTGGGCATCGTGCAACAACAGAAAACCTTGTTGTTGCAGTTGCACGGCTTGTTGTGGTGGCAACGCCAGTTCTGACCGCGCCATATATTCTGTCGGCCATTGCAGGGTGTTTACGCCATGGAGCAAATGCCGGCTGTCTTGTTGATTGAGCGCAGCCAGTACGCTGATCAATGCCTGCTGATCTTGCTGATGACTGTCGTTATCATCAAAAAAAATGCTGTTCAACAACGCCGCCAAACCGACAAGCGACACGGCAATAAACAGGTAAAAACTGATAAAAAGTCGCGCCATTGTCTTTAATTGTGTTCCCAAGCCTCAGCGACAAAATAAAAACCTTTGCCCCAAATCGTTTTGATGCGGTACGGATTTTTTTGATTGTCGTATAACTTTTTGCGAAGCCGCGAAATGCGCACATCGGCTGAACGATCAAGACCATCGTATTCACGGCCAATGATGGTGCTGTAAATGGTGTCGCGCGTTACGACATCAGAGGCATTACACGCGAGCAACCACAGCAAATCAAATTCGTGACTGGTCAATTCGATGTTCTCACCATGCAATGTGACCGTGCGGGCGGACTTGTCGATCGCCAATCCACCAAACTGCAATTGCTGCGTTTCGGGTTTTGTCGGTAAAGCCGCATGGGTTCGGCGCAGCAACGCGTTGATGCGGGCCAGCAGTACTCGAGGTTCAATCGGTTTAACGATGTAATCATCGGCACCCAGCTCAAGCCCGAGCACTTGATCAAAATTATCGTTGCGTGCGGTTAAAAATAAAATCGGGCCTTTGTAGTGAGTACGCAGCTCACGACAAATGACAAAGCCATCTTTGCCCGGCAGCATAACATCGAGCATGATTAAGTCCGGTGTGTGACGGCGCACATGCGGTAATACACCGTTATCATCACTGAATGTTGTCACCTGAAATTGTTGTTCACGCAAATAATCAGCCATTAGCTGACTCAAGCGTTTGTCATCTTCGACCAACAGCAACGATGTCATCAGAACAAGCTCCAAGGTAAGCGAATACGACGCCGCGGTTGTTTGCCCGTTAAGGTTTGAATCAACAGTGTCTCGCGATGCAACACGTTTTCGTTTTGATAAATGCGCAATTCACTGTCTTGTGCAAAACTGACCGCCAGCTCAATGCCCTTGTTTGACACGTCGCCGCAAAATAGGGTTGTGCTCTCCAGATCAACGCAGATCGCACCACCGCCCCAGTTTTCATCGCGGATCTGCACATGCATCACGCAGTGTTTGCCGATTTGCTCTACAACACAGGTCGACGGCTGAATGTGCCAATCGGCTTGCACACGGCGATTGCCGATCACAATTAACGCAAGCACGATCACCGGCAACCATAACGCACGCGCACGCCTGCGTCGCCGTCGCTGCAGCAAGTCCAAGTTCATTAAGAATGGTGAACATCGCTTCAACGCGTGTCACCTCGTTTGTGTTGCGTTGGTTGATAGAACGCTGATTTGTCAGGTGCTGGTTTGTGTTTGGTGTGCAACGACGGTGGCAAAATACAGCATCCGTGGACGGGTCGTTTGTGTTGCGCGAATGCAACGTCGCCCGCATTAAAATTGATAGGTAATACCGGCAAAGACGGTGCTGATATACGTCTCATCGACGATGGCACTGTCGGTCATACCATCATGCAACGCGATGACACTTGCGCGCACCAACCATGACCATTTCTCGTCGATGGTTTTGTTAAACGACAATCCGACTTCAGGCTGCCAACCGGCACGTCCCTGATAATACAACTCCGGCACAACCTGGTCATCCGCATCAATGCCATAGTAATAATCAATCAGCGCCGCGCTTTTCCATGTCGCGCCAACATACGCCTGCAGCGCGGCATCATCAAATGTCCATTGTTGCAGATACCGCACGGCGAATTGCTGACCGTTGTGCACATCGCTGGCGTCCGTCAATGCAGCGAACTGCCATTCGGCATCATTAAGATAAATATGCCAGCGCACACCGGCATCGACGGCCCAACGACGTTTCTCGATGTGTTCAGTGCTTAACATCAAGCGTTCGTTGATCATTCCATCTTCTTGCGTCGTGTTGGATGTCATGAACATCCGCGTCAAAAAAATATTGTTCGGATGCCAGAAACTGAAATAGGCGCGTTCGCCATTCACGCTGAGAAACAGATCGATCGCCGTGTGCGGCGCTGTTTGCCATTGCGCACCGAGTTCACCGTTGTCGAAATAGGCACGCTCGCCGTACCACGTGATATCGGGTAGCAACAGCAACGGTATGCGATCGCCGCCATCAAGCGGGTTGCTGCGTTCACCCAGGCCCATAGCGACAGCGACATGCCAACCTTGCTCAACACAGGCACGCGGCATTGCACAGTCCGGTGCAGCAGACACCGAAACCGTAAACAAACTGAATATTGCTGCCAACCAACCGCGCATAAAATAACCTCATCGTGCCGGCGTTAAGCCTAACAAATGTCCCTGTTGATCGCCGTCGCGGATTACAAATCGTAACAGCCTCCAGCGAGGCTTGCGCCTATCGTTGTCAACGCTGCTGGCGATGAGACGTTATCGAATCACCACCACGGTTCACCCAACACGCATACGCCGCATTGCCTGGACAAGGTTTTTCACGCACCGATCGCGGTGCACTGTACAGCGTTGTAACTGGCGGGAGTGTCAGCACAGGAGGTGCGCGTAATACGGTCATGTTTCACCGACCGCGGTTGGGAGATTGACTCCTAGACTTACCTGATTTCAGGTACCCCTACGCCGTTCTGTTTGCATGCAGAACGGCGTTTTTTTTGATGTACAGGGACGTACGAACACCGCGGGCGCATGGATGCGCAGGAGCGGTGTTGTTGGAGCAACCAACACACTAAAAAGCCGAGATGCGCAGGAATAGTGTTCTCCGAGCAACCAACAAACTCAAAAACCGAGATACGCAGGAGCGGTGTTGTCCGAGTAACCAACACACTAAAAAGCCAAGATGCGCAGGAATGGCGTTGTCCGAGCACCGCACACTTTCAAAAATCGATTAGCGCAGGGCCTACGCTTTTAATTTTTGATAATCGCCAATAAGTCTTCTTTAACGCGATCAACACTGAACCCTTGTGTACCCACCGTCGGTGAAAACAGCGCGTGTCGTTCACCGCGTGGATTGATCAAAAACAACCGCACCGAATGATCCATCACATAACTGTCGCCTTGTGGCACTTTGGCATAGGCGACGCCGAGATCGCGGGTGAACGATTTGAGCGCCGTTTCATCGAGATACAACGCACGCAATGCTGGCGAAAAATACGCGAGGTATTCTTTTAATTGCGCAGCTTGATCGCGTTCGGGATCAACGGTAACAAACACAAATTGTGTCGCAAGCGCTACGTTCTCCGGCAACAGCTTTTGCACCGAGGCCATCGTAGCCAATGTGGTTGGACAGATATCCGGGCAACTCGTGTAACCAAAAAACAGCAGCGACCATTGGCCTTGCAACTGCGCATTCGTAAACGCGTGACCATCTTGATCGACCGCGGTGAATGCCTCTAACGCACGCGTTTGCGGATACAGCGTGGCGGTTTGCAAAACCAATTCTTTTTTGGGTTGCTTGGCGAACTTCACCATAAACCCACCAAAAATCGCGATAACGGTAACGACTAACACCGTCGTCCAAGCTTGTTTACGTGCCATCAACATGAGGAGTTTCCTTATTCGTTGAGTCTTGGCGAGACGGCGGCACTTAAGCCAAATAATGATCAGCGAGCAAGACAACAAACAACGCCATCAAATACACGATCGAAAAACGGAACGTCGCCATGGCTTGCGTACCGTCATCGCGAAATTTCAGCAACCACGCGTGCCATAAGAACCAGACACCAAGCAACGTTGACCCGATCAAATAGATGATGCCACTGCCGCCCGTCAAATACGGCAACAGTGTCGTGAGTAGCAGCAACACCGTGTACAACAACACACAGGTTTTAGTAAACGGCACACCAAAAATCACCGGCAACATTGGAATATCGGCTTTGGCGTAATCGTCTTTGCGATGAATCGCGAGCGCCCAGAAATGCGGCGGTGTCCACGTAAAAATGATCAACACCAACAACAATGCTTGTGGATCAACGGTGTTGGATATGGCGGCCCAACCGAGCAACGGCGGTGCGGCACCGGAAACGCCACCGATCACAATGTTTTGTGGCGTCGCGCGTTTCAGATAACCGGTGTAAATAAACGCGTAACCAATCAAGGATGCAAACGTTAGTGCAGCGGTTAACCAATTCACAAAAACCGCGAGCAACACCATCGACAACATCGCCAATACCAACGCAAACAGCCAAGCATTCTTGGCGCTAACTTTGCCTTGTGGCAACGGACGATTGGTTGTGCGTGCCATGATCGCGTCAATGCGTTGATCGAGCACTTGATTGACAGCCGCGGCACTGGCAGAGGCGAATGCAATGCCGAGCATACCAAACACCAAACGATCCAGCGGCGGCAGAATCGCCACTGTCGGATCAACCGCGAGAAACATGCCGACCAACGCCGTCAGCAACAACAAGGCGACCACTTTGGGTTTGGTTAATTCAAAATAATCGCGCCACGTAGCCGCAGTTGGTGCCGTTGCCACGGTGTTATTCATGATCGTTTCTCGCTACGCAACAACACATTGATCGTCAACATCGTCATCAACAACAGCGCGCCAACACCATTGTGCGCGACGGCATTTGGCAACGGCAAATGCATGACAATATTGTTCACGCCCAAACCAATTTGAATCAACAGCAACGTCGATAGCGCATAACCCCACCGTTTGGCGAGTGCATCACCGCGGCGAATCAAAACGAACGCGAGCCACAATAAGGCGACGGTGGCCAACATTGCGCCAATGCGATGAGCCACATGAATTGCCATGCGTGTGGCGTGATCGTGCACGCCAAATTCGTAATTGCGATCGGCAAGATGAATATCAAAGGCCTCAGCAAAGTTGGCGTCGCGCGCCCAATCACCTTGGCAGATCGGCAGTTCAAGGCAAGACACCGCTGCGTAATTGGAACTCGTCCAACCGCCGAGTGCTATTTGTATCAACAAAATAATGCCAGCAAACAACGCCAAATGTTTTGTCCATGTCGGTACCTGCAATGCACGCACACCCCCACTTAATTGCACGCTAAGCACGGCCAATAAGCTGAACGTTGTGAACCCAAGCAGCAGATGGGTGGTGACAACAATGGGCATCAATTTCATCGTTACGGTCCACGCGCCAAATGCGCCCTGCAGGCAGACTAAAACAAACAGTATGGTGGGCAAAACAGTCGGATGTCCGGCTCGCCGTGAACGCCATGCTAGTACCGCGATGATGGCGATGATCAATCCAAGTGTCGCGGCGAAATAACGATGAATCATTTCGGGCCAAGCTTTCTCAGCCACGACGGTTTGACCCGGAAACAATTCAGCGGCTTTGGCCAGTTCGTGATGTTCATCCGGCACCACAATATGACCATAACACGTTGGCCAATCGGGACATCCCAGGCCGGCATCTTCGAGGCGTGTCCAGGCACCGAGCAAAATTACGAACAGCGCCAGCACAGTGGCAAAACGCGCCAGATGTTTTGTGTACGTCATCTTATGTTTAACCAATACGTGAAAACTTCATTAATTTTTCGAGATCCGCTTTCAGATCTTTATAGCGCTGCATCGCTTCGTCTTTGCTTTGCGGTGCCCGGTAACGCAATACGATATTGCCCATCGGGTCGATTAAGTAATAATGCTGATCCTGCAATTGCAAGGTCGTGTCGTTGCCGTGAATAACGTTGCCATCAAACAGGCCACGCCAGCGTTCGACATTCGATTCGATTTTAAAATCACCGGGCGTGACCACCGCCAAGCGCACTCGTTCTTGATGTTTGTTCAAACTGATCCAGGCGCTACGATGCGTGTACAACTGCAGTTCGCACGTCTCGCCACAATCGGTATCGGCTTGCACAAACAGCAAATACCATTTTTGCTCATTGCTGCTTTCATCGACGCGTTTATTGTCGTGTTGCAGCAAAAACAATTTGATGGGCTGAACGGGTGTCAACAACTCGCCTTTATTGGCGGTCGCGCGACCACTGAACCAACCACCAAAATATCCGAGATACGCGATCGCTACCGGCAGTAAAAACACCAGGAAGAGACCGATCAGCATCCAGCGATTGCGAATAACTTGTGCGCGTGGCAGCGCAGGATTAGGTGTGTTGTTCATGCGATTTGACTTTGTGCGAGTTGACTTTGTGTTTGTGTCGTTTGGTTAAATACAGACCGTAAACGGCAATGAGCGCGAGTGACATCGCAAACCACTGCACGGCGTAAGCACGGTGCTTTTCCGGATTGCCGGCGACAATCAGCCATTCGCGGTGATAACCGAATGGCGCGTCGGCATCGAGACGCAGCATCAACGGATAAAGGTGTTCAGCACCCAATTGTGCACGTAACTGTTGCCAATCAAGCACTGGCAAAACATTGACGCCCGCTTGCGTCGCCCCGGCCGGCGGACTGCGCCACGGCGCTGACGGCAAAAATAAATGACCGCTGATCGTCAGCGGCAATTCCGCCAAGGTAATGTCCGGCAATGCATTCGGATCGAGATTGGCGGCGATAAAGCCGCGATTGACCAGCACACGCTGACCATCGTCCTGCACAAACACTGACAACACATTAAAACCCAGCTGTTTGTTCTGCACCTGATTGGCCAGCAACCATTGCGGCGACGCCTGAAAATGGCCCTGCAAACGCACACGTTGGAATTGTGGTGACGCTTCGCTGTTGAGCGCGGACAGTGGCACCGGTTCTTGTTGCAGTTGCTGTTGATAACTAGCCAACAACGCGTTTTTTTCGTCAAAGCGACGCAGCTGCCACAGACCAAGATTGATCATCGTGATCATCACCAGCAACACGATCAGTGAGGGCCATAGCGGAAGCGTAAAGCGCGCGGACATGGGGAAAAAACAAGCAGTTTTGGCGGGCGCGGATTCTAGCACATGGCCCCGGCACCGCCCATTAAATGAACAGCTTGGCAGCCCCAAACTCAGCACGTAAGCTGGCGCCCTGATTTAACCGTGGAAGCAACGTCATGCTGGCAAAAGTCGTTCTGGTTGTGTTGATTGTGGCGATGCTGGCCGTGCTGTTCCGTGGCCTGTTTACGCTGGCCAAGGACAAACAAGACAGCAAACGCACCGTGCGTTCGTTAACGGTTCGCGTCAGTCTGGCGGTTTTGCTGATCGTGTTTTTGATTGTCGCGGTGGCGATGGGGTGGATTAGACCGCATGGGATCGGTCGGTAGTGCTTGTAAAGCATCTCTTTGGTCAACATTATGAGCACTAGCATTTACGGTTACGTTGAAATAAAGATATACAACAGTGGTTTAGATGATTGGTTCAGCATAATTAACGTGGGCATTGCTATGCCTGGAAACTATGACATTTTTGGATGTTTATTCGGTGTAAGGAATCTCGCAAACTTTAAGCCATTATTTCCATCGCGAGGTTTCCCAATTGACTGTTCAGAAGAAATAATTAACGAATATAAATCAGAAGAGTGTTATCACGATATTACTTGGTGTACCTATGAAGAACTAAAAAATATTGATTATTCGGAATTGTCTTTAGCTCCCGATGAGAGGATCATGGTTGAAAGAGGGATAAAACGATATCCATCAAATGATTCAGAAGCAAAGCTTCGAAAACACATTTCGCGGGGCGAAGTTCTAAACGATTCAGGATTTCAACTGTTGTTTGAGTTAATGGGAGTTTTGGCAAAAAGATATGGCAATGAAGGCGTTAGAATGGTTGTCTATTTTGATTAAGATGATTTGCGCTTCAATTGATTTTCCAATGTCAAATAATGGTCTGATTCAATAATTGTTTCAGTTACCGTTGCAGTTCATCTTTCGACGAGCTCAGGACGAACGGAATTGAGATCACTGCCACGATTACTACTGAGTCAAAAACAAACGGCGCCATTGGCGCCATTTGTTTTGAAACTGACAACTGTCAACCGACAACTGCCCTTTACATACAGTACACAAACACAAACAAAATGAGCCACACCACGTCAACGAAGTGCCAGTACCAAGCGGCGGCTTCGAAAGCGAAGTGATGTTTGGCGGTGAAATGGCCCATGCCGACACGCACCGTCATCACAATCAACATGATGGCACCGAGCGTCACGTGCATACCGTGGAAACCGGTCAGCATGAAGAACGTTGAACCGTAAATACCGCTACCAAGGGTCAAACCCATTTCGTGGTAAGCGTGGTAATACTCGTAACCTTGCAGTACCAAGAAGACCAAACCCAGCAACACGGTTGGGAACAACCAGGCGAAGGTTCTTAAATGGTTATTGTCTTTTAATGCGTGGTGCGCAAACGTCAAGGTGATTGACGACGTAACCAGCAAAATGGTGTTGATCAGCGGCAAGCCTACTGGTCCCATGCCCTGTGTGGTTTCGCCACCAGGTGTTGTCGTTAATGGCCAAACGTTTTGAAAATTGGGCCACAACAATTCATGCGTCGCGGTTTTGTAACCCTCGCCACCTAACCACGGAACGACCAACATGCGGGTGTAGAACAGCGCGAGGAAAAACGCGAAGAAGAACATCACTTCGGAGCTGATGAACCACATCATGCCTTGACGGAAGCTGCGATCCATTTGCGCGCTGTATAAGCCGCCCATGCTCTCGTTGATGACATCACGCCACCAGCCGATCAACATGAACAATATGACGGCAATACCAGCCATCAATATCCAACCACCCGCTGCGTTCAAGCCTTTGCCGGCACTGAACTGCGCAATTCCAGAAGTGTTTTGCACAAAGTTGGCAGCGCCAAACACAATCAAACCCAGCGCCAGTGCGCCGAGTGCTGGCCATTTACTTTGCGGCGGCACGTAATAATGTTCGTGCTCACCGTGTTCTTGATGATGCGCCATCTATTTTCTCCTTCGCTTCGTTTAGCGAACCCTTGTCATCGCAGGCGTGGCGCTAGCCGCTCCTGCAACCGATTTATTTGGCTGCCACAGCGGCAGCGTTTTGCACTTTGTTCGTGATGTCGTACATCGTGTATTGCATCGTCAGCGTATGAATGTGCGGCGGCAGATCTTTATCAACAAAAAACACCATGCCTAACTCCGCTTCTTCGCCCGCTTTCAGCGGTTGATTGCGAAAGCAGAAGCATTCGGTTTTGTTGATATAAAGCGCCGCTTGTCCCGGCGACACACTATAAATCGCTTGGCCGACCATATCGTGCTTCGCTTTATTCTTGGCACGAAACGTCACCACCTGTTGCTGACCGGGATGCACCTCAAATTTGGCCTGCACGGGCGCAAAATCCATCATGACACCTTGGCCAATTTGGCCAATGAATTCCACCGTGACCGTGCGATCTTGCTGCACTTCGGTGGTCGCCATTTGTTCTTGCGATACCGTCTTGCCGTTGATGCCAAACACTTCGCAAAACACGTCGTACAACGGCACCATCGCAAACGCGAAGACGCCCATGCCAAACGTGATGCTGACCAAGATCAACA
>JAYSCL010000027.1:0-49027 GCA_041914905.1 Enterobacterales bacterium | reverse complement strand
CCGATGACACCAACCGTGAATGTAGATAAATAAGAAACGCCTTGTTGTTCATCCACTTCAGCGGCGGTGCTGGCTACATAGGCCAAGCCAGCGTAAGGGCGATCGCCAACTTGCTTGTCGCGTTCAGTCAAATTTTTTGGCGTAAAAATGGTTACGCCATATTCAATGCTGTGACGAAATTGATCGCGTTGTGCGAGCCACTGATCAGCGTCTAGCCAGTCGCCGATTTGCGCGCGGGCGGCATCCAACGATAACAAGGCATCACGTGCGCGCGCACCCGATTGTGTCAGTGACAAACCGCCGGTGTAATCGCTGTCGCGATTGCGTGCGGTTGGTACGAACAAATCATTGTCGGCATAAAACGCCCAACCTTCGTTCCAGCGTTCATCGTTGCTGGCATAGGACAAATGGCTCAGCAAAAAACTGGTTAGCACGATGAACAATGTGTAACGTAAATAAAACATAATGCTTTTCTCAAGTTTGCAAAACGGTGAGCCCCGCGCACGTTTGTCATACCCCCCATCACGCCCAATCCCTTTGTGTTTTTTCAGCAAAAGCGTGCCCTGCAATGCGGCAGCGTTTTATTGGCGCCGCACTGTTGAGTTTCTTTTGGCAAAAGTCGTCCCTGCCGCTGGGCTGCGACGCCGCGACAAAAAAACATTTGTCAAAAAGAGGTTTGTAGCGATGGTCGTGAAAGGCCGAGTGGACTCGGCGTGTGCGTGATGTGGCTCCTGTTCAGTTAAAGCCCAGCCGTTGTTCGGCCTGGCGATGGGCGGATAAATCAGTGGCGGCTTTCGTCACGGAAACGCTGGTCACTTGATTTATGTAGCGGTCGATATAAAATCTATCAGGCGGTAGCTTTGTCCGTCAACTAATTATTTAGTGATCGCTATGAAATGTGAAACCAAGCGTGCTCGAGGCCGTCCCTGCGCGTTCGACCGTGAGCAGGCGCTCGATACAGCGCTGCAGCTGTTTTGGCAGCACGGCTATGAAGGCACCTCGATTGCCGCCTTGACCGATGCCATCGGCATTAACGCGCCCAGCTTGTATGCAGCGTTCAAATCGAAAGAAAACTTGTATCAAGAAGCGATCAGCCGCTATCTGCAAGGCGCCGGCGCCGGCCTTAGCGAATGCCTGTGCGCGGCGCAGAGCGCGCACGAAGCGGTCAAAAAACTGTTGCATGACACCGCGCTGAGTTTTGTCGACAGCGACAAGCCACGTGGCTGTTTAATTGCGAGTGGTTTGCTGCGCACCGCGCGCGAAAACAACCCCGTCGCACAATGGACGGCGGAAAAACGCAAGTTATCGCAAGAGGCCATAGCGGTACGGTTGCGCAAAGCGATCAGCGAAGGTGAATTGGCGAGTGATTGCGATGCCGATGCACTCGCGGCGTATTTCGCCTCAGTGATTCAAGGCATGTCGATTCAAGCCGTCGATGGCGCGACGCGCGAACAATTAGTACGTGTCGCCGAATTGGCGATGAATGTGTGGCCCGCGCCGATCAACAAACAAGCGCAATCAGCGTAATAAACGCATGGCATGGTCGGCGTTGAACAGACAACGCCATTCACCACAGAGGCGCAGTGATGACGATTCTTTTTCACGCCGTTCATCCGGTATTGGCAGCACACGATGTCACGCAATCATTGCAGTTTTACGCCAGCTTGGGATTTCGCTGCGTGTTTGTTGACGATCACCATGCGCCACGTTACGCCGCCATTCAACGTGATGGTGTCGAGTTGCATTTGCAATGGACGGACGCCGCACAATGGCAGGTTGATCAGGATCGTCCCGTTTTTCGTTTTCTGGTCAGTGATGTTGATGCGTTGTTTGCACAGTGGCAACACAGCGGCGTGATTGCAACACCGCCACTCGCCAAAAGTCCGTGGGCGCAACCCGGCAACACGCCGTGGGGTACGCGCGAATTTCACCTGCACGATCCCGCAAAAAATGGTTTGCAGTTTTACCAACCGCGCAGCGAATAATGCCAAGAATTAACGATAACGGAATGCTTTCATGACAAATGAACTCACTATAATCGACGACATCATTGGTGACGGTAAATCGGTTGTCAAAGGTGCGTTAATCACCGCCCATTACCGCGGCTTTCTGCGCGACGGCACACCGTTTGATTCATCACACGATCGCGGCAAACCCTTTCAATGTGTAATCGGTAGCGGCCGCGTGATCAAAGGCTGGGATATCGGCCTAATCGGCATGAAAGTGGGCGGTAAACGCCGCCTCGAAGTGCCGGCACATTTAGCTTATGGCGAACGCCAGATCGGCGCGTTGATCAAACCGAACTCAGATCTGGTGTTTGAAATTGAATTGCTGGAAGTGCTGACGCGCGACGACTGAGTTGTCCGGCCAAACAAATAACGAACGGAAACCGATAAGTCATACCGCCTATTAAAAATGAATATTTTGGCAAGGGCATCTATGCTTGTCGCTATCTCATGATAGGAGTGCGATAGTGAAAGCAGGGATCTGCCTTATCGCTTGGATGGCGGTGACGTTAAGCGGCCAGGCCAGTGACGCGTTGCCGCCGCTACGCATTGTGCTTGGCGAAACCGAAATTGACGAGCAATGCCAAACCTTGGCCGGTGATATTTTGCATGAGGCCTTGGTTGCTCGTGCTGGACTTAACATTGTATGTGACAGTCAGCCGTGGGCGCGGGCGCAGGTAATGGTGCAACAGGGCGAACGCGATGCGATGTTGACGGTGCGCACCAGTGAGCGTGATCGTTATACGCGTACCGGTGAGGTGCCGGCAATGACGTTGAACATTGTTATGTTCACACGGCGGCAACACCCCTTGTTGTCATCGTTGCAAAAAATACGGCATCTGTCCGAATTGGCGCCTTATCAGGTGTTGTCCTATCACGGCGATGGTTGGTCAAAAAAACATTTGGCACCACTGTCGATTCCAATTGAATATTCCGACGATCTGCGCTCGGTTTTGCTGAAATTGTCACGTGGCCGTGGTGATGTGTTTCTGCAATCAGATCTCGATACCTGGCAGCAAATTCGTTGGCTCAAGCTCGACACCGAGTTGATTATGTTGCCCACTGCCTTTGAAGCGTTACCCTATTATTTGCTGATTCGCAGCGGTTCGCCCTATGTCGAAAAATTGCCAAAAATGGATCAGGCGTTTGCAGCAATGCAATTCGACGGCAGCCTGGACAAATTGTATCAACGCTATCGCTGAGCGCCGCAAAAACGCGACCGTGTTCTGATGCGAACAGGAGTGTTCGAAAACGAACAGTTGTCCCATCAAGTGGGCTCTACGTATTTTTTTCGTGCTGCGCTATCTCCTTGTTTACCAAACAAAAACGGCAATTGAATCAAGTTGGCACGCCATTTGCCATGACGACGTCGATGTGTTTTCAATCGGTTAGACGTGATGGATATCCCCTTGAGCGACAGCCAGTTACAGCAACACCGTTTGCGGCGGTGGCGCTGGTTGGTCGCCTTTTTTGTGCTGCTGATCGGTGTGTTGTGGTGGCTTAATGATTGGTTGCAACCGAGAGCGGCGCTTGATGAATTGCGTGTCAGTGTCGTGCGCGCCGAAAGTATCAGCAACACAATCAACGCGGCGGGTGTCGTGATTCCGGTGCGCGAAGAGCAGCTCCCGAGTCCGATCCAAACGCGGGTGGCGAAAGTGGTCGCCAAACCCGGGCAAAGCGTGCAGGCCGGTGATTTGTTATTGCAGCTCGATGATCACACGATTGTACTCGCCATCGACAATTTGAAAGAACAAATTGCGCAGCAAGAAAATCGCGTGCAGGCGCTGACGTTGGAGATGCAACAAAAACTCAAACAACTCGATAGCCAAATCGAATTGCTGGAACTGGATCTGGAAAGCAGCAAAGTCAAATTAGAGCGCCATCAAAAACTCGGCAGCATTGGCGCCACCTCTGCCGCCGATATGTCGGCAGCGGAATTAGCCGTTAAACGCAATGAGATCCAGCTTCGGCAAACCCGCGAAGCCGTCGGTGATACCACGCGCAGCACCGAAACCAATATTGCCGGTGCGCGTCTGCAACGCGCCATTTTGCAAAAACAATTGCAGCAACAGCAGCATTTGCTGGCGCAAACACAGGTGCGGGCACCGTTTGCCGGCTTATTAACGTGGTTAAACAGCGATGAAGGCAGCAGTGTCAACATGGGGCAAATGGTGGCAAAGGTATCGGAGCTGCATAATTTTCGGGTTGAAGCGTCGGTGTCGGATTATTACGCGCACTATTTGAGCTCGGGTCAGGCGGTGACCGTTGAGCAGGGCGGGCAGCTGTTGCAGGGACAAATACACACGGTGTTGCCCGAAATTCAAAATGGCACCGTCAAAATTTTGATCGCGCTTGTCGAACCCAATCATCCTTCATTGCGACACAAGTTACGGGTTGATGTCAATGTCATCACCGAGCAAAAGGAACAAACCTTAGTCGTCGACAATGGCGCGGCGATCAAAGGTCAAGGCCGGCAAGAGTTGTTTGTGATCAAAGACGGTCGCGCGCACAAAACCTTTATTGACGTCGGCTTAAGCAATGGCAAGACCGTTGAACTGATGTCAGGGGTCGTTGCCGGCGATCGTGTCATTGTGTCTGACGTCAGTCGCTTCAAACATCTGAACGAATTAAATATCGTCAATTAAATAGCGCAGGAGTTCTTCTATGATCAAGCTATCCTCTGTCAGCAAATCCTATCGTACGGACAAAATTGAAACGTTGGCACTCAAAAAAATCGATCTGCACGTCGCCAAAGGCGAATTTGTGTCGATTATGGGCCCAAGTGGTTGTGGCAAAAGCACACTGTTAAATTTGATCGGTCTGCTCGATAAACCGGGCGCCGGTACGATTACCGTCGATGGCCATGAATTAAAATCGTATCGCGACAAAGACGTGGCGCGGTTGCGCAATCAGACCTTTGGTTTTGTGTTTCAGAGCTTTCACTTGATCAATGACTTGCGTGTGATCGACAACGTTGAGTTGCCATTGTTGTATCGCCGTATCTCGGCCAGTGAGCGTCATCAACTTGCCAAAACAGCGCTGGAAAAAGTTGGTTTGGGTGCGCGCATGGATCATTTTCCGAATCAATTGTCGGGTGGTCAGCAGCAACGGGTGGCGATTGCGCGCGCGATGGTGGGGCGCCCCAGTGTGTTGTTGGCCGATGAGCCAACCGGTAATCTCGACAGCCAAATGGGCAGCGAAGTCATGGACATTCTGACGCAACTCAATCGCGAAGGCACCACGGTCGTGATGGTCACACACGACGAAAACGAAGCCAAACGTGGCAGTCGCACGGTGCGCGTGTTTGATGGGCAATTGGTCGCTTAAGAGGTGTGTAATGTTCAAAAACTATCTGCTCACAGCTTACAAAGTTTTTATGCGGCGGAAATTGTTCACGGCAATCAACCTGTTTTGTATCACGTTGACACTCGTGGTATTGATGGTGGTCACAGCAATTTTGCAAAACGCGTTTCAGCCGACGGGCGTTGAAGCCAAGAGTGAACGCTTTTTGCAAGTAACGGATATTCGTTTTAAATCACCCGATGGCAACAGCACCTGGTCGAGTGGTCTTGGTTACAAAGTGATCGAACAGTATTTGCGGCCGATGAACGGTGTTGAAATGGTGGCGGCCGTGTCGTCACCGCAAACGGTATCGGTCTATCAACCCAACCGCATTATGGAGCTGCAGCGTCGATACACCGATGCCAATTATTGGCAGATCATGCAGTTTGACGTTTTGGCTGGGCGCCAGCTGGACAGTGCTGATATCGAACAAGGCCGATTTGTCGCCGTGGTGGCGGAAAACGCCGCGAAAAAACTGTTTCCGCAGCGCTCCGCTTTAGGTGAAAAAATCAGTGTGTCAGGGCAGCAGTTTGAAGTGGTGGGTATTGTGCGCGACGTGCTGCAACTGAATTCCTATTCCGACATGTGGGTGCCGATCACCACGCAACAGTCATCCGAATACAAACAGCAGTTAATGGGATCGTACGCGGCAATTCTATTGGCAAAATCAACCAGCGATCTGCCGCTGATAAAAGAAGAAGTTGCGCGTATTGCAACGACGATTAAACACGACGATCCGCAAAAGTACAGCCGTGCGCTGATGTGGGCTAATACTAAAATTGATTATTTTGCGCGTGAACTGCTGCAAAACAAGGAAACGCCCGAGTCAGGCGCTGCCGTGTTGCTGTTGCTCATTGCGCTGCTGATGTTGCTGTTCATGATGTTGCCGGCGCTGAATTTGGTAAATTTGAATGCTGGGCGCATTATGGAGCGCCGCACCGAGATTGGTGTCCGCAAAGCGTTTGGTGCGACCAGCACGCAGCTCGTTAAACAATTTGTCGTTGAAAATGTGTTGCTGTGCCTTGTTGGTGGTGTGCTTGGTTTGATTTTGGCCAAGCTCGCGTTGTTATGGTTGGGCGCCACATCGTTTATGCCCAATTTTGAAGTCAAAATGAATATGCAGGTATTTGCCTATGGCCTGCTTATCACCGTTGTGTTTGGTGTGCTTTCCGGTGTTGTGCCAGCGTGGAAAATGTCGCGTCTTGATCCGGTCACGGCTTTAAAAGGAGCCTTATGATGTTGACACATTTGTTAAAGTTGATTTGGCAACGCAAAACGCGCCACTTAATGTTGAGTCTGGAGTTGTTTTTCACCTTTATTGTGGTGTTCGCCGTTTGTGCGTTCGCGCTACGTACGCAGCAGCTCTATGACATGCCGCTTGGGTTTGCATATCACCAAGTGTGGTCGATCGATGTACAAGGGCAAAACACCGTAGCGGGTGGAAGCTGGAAAATACCTTACGACCAACTGCGTCGCGAAATCAGTCGTTTGCCTGAAGTCGAAAGTGTCGCATTCACCAGCCACACACCGTACGTTCGGTCCATCTGGCAATCCGGCTACACGTCACCAAAAAACAAACGTGAAGTTGATACGCAGTTGATGATCGTCAGTGATGGCTTTTTTGACACGCTCGACATGCAATTGATCGCGGGACGCTGGTTTTCCGCACAGGATGAAGGTGCGAATGAAACACCGATCGTCGTCAATCGCCGGTTTGGCGAACAGATGTTCGACGGCGAGCAAGTGATTGGGCAAATATTTACCGAGGGCAAAGCCGGCAGTGCGGAAGAGCGACGCTACCGCGTCGTCGGCATGGTCGAAGAATTTCGCAACCTCGGCGAGCTGATGTCACCGGTACCGTTTGCATTGCAACGTTTCTCGACGGTGAAAGCCGAGAGTGAAGGGTACGACGGCAATATTCCGACCACCATTATGCTCAAACTGCGTGATGGTACTACACGCGATTTTGAAACCAAGCTGCAGCCGGTGTTGAAAAGTGTACGCAGTGACTGGACCTTTCATGTCGCGCCACTAACTGATCTGCGTGAGTCGATGCTATTTGAAGACAAAATCCCATTCATCATTTTGTCGGTGCTGGCCTCTTTTTTGTTACTGATGGTCGCTTTTGGCTTGTTTGGCGTGTTGTGGCAAAACACGACACAACGCATTCCTGAATTTGGTTTGCGTCGCGCGATCGGTGCGGACAGCGGTGGCATTTATCGTCAAATCATTGGCGAGCAATGGTTGCTGAGTTCATTGGCGATGATCATCGCGCTGCTGTTTTTGGTGCAAATACCGATCACCGGTATCATGGGCGAAGCATTGAACTGGTTGGTTTTTGGTGGTGCCACCGTCGCTGCGATGGTGATCATTTACTTGATGACAACCGTGTGTGCGTTATACCCCGGTTGGCGCGCCAGTCGCTTAAGCCCGACCGAAGCACTACACTATGAATAACCACGTTGTTCGCGTTGGATAAGTGATAGAGACTTATGTCGGCAAAGAAAAAAATTTTAATCATTGATGATGACGCCTCAGTCCGTGTGTCGCTGGCGTTGTTATTAAAACAAGCGGGCTATGAAACGTTTAGCGCCGAAAATCCACAACAGGCGTTAACGTTGTTGCGCACTAGGGCTCCTGATCTGGTGTTGCAGGACATGAACTTTTCACTCAAAACCAGCGGTGAAGAAGGGCTTGAACTGCTAACACAAATCAAACAAACGCAACCGGCGGTGCCCGTGTTACTGATGACCGCCTGGGGTTCGATCGCACTGGCCGTAAAAGGTGTCAAAGCCGGCGCGGCTGATTTTTTCACGAAGCCCTGGCAAAACGATCAGCTTGTGCAATTGGTAACAACAACCTTGGATCTTAGCGCGTCGTTTACCTGCGAACGGCAAACGCGTCAATTGCTCGATCAGCACCATGATTTCAACGCGATTGTTGGCGAACACCCAGATTTGTTGCGCGTGCTGGTCACTGTCGCGCGCGTGGCCAAATCGCGTGCGCCGGTACTGATTCTGGGCGAAAGTGGCACCGGCAAAGAAATGATTGCCAATGCGATTCATCACAACAGTCCGCGTGCACAACAGGCTCTGGTGAAAGTGAATATGGGGGCGGTCACGTCATCACTGTTTGAAAGCGAAATGTTTGGCCATGTCAAAGGTGCATTCACCGATGCCAAAACGCATCGTAAAGGCCATTTTGTCAGCGCCAATCACGGCACCTTGTTTTTGGATGAAATCGGCGAGCTCAATAAAAGTGATCAGGTTAAATTGTTGCGAGTGATGCAAGATCAACACGTCACTCCAGTGGGCGCCAGCCATGGCGAACCGGTGGATGTGCGCATCGTGTCGGCGACCAATCGCGAGTTGGCGGGCTTGGTGGCCAGCGGTGAGTTTCGCGAAGATCTGTTTTATCGCTTGAACTTGATCACACTGCGTTTGCCGGCATTGCGTGAACGTCGCAGTGATATCCCTGTGCTGGCCCGGCAGTTGTCGGCGCAGCTGGCTACCGAATATCAAATGCCCGAAACACAGCTGTCCGCCAGTGCGCTGGAGTGGTTGAGTGCACAACCGTGGCCGGGCAATATCCGGCAACTGAAACAATGTCTTGAGCGCAGTGTCCTGCTCAGTAACAAAACGCTCATTGATAGCAGCGATCTGATGCAGTCGGAACAAGTGAACTTACAAGCGGAATACGATAGCGGTGGCGAAATCATGCCGTTATTTTTAGCCGAAAAACAATTGCTTGAACGTGCCCTGGATCATTACCACGGTAATATTTCCCATATCGCGAAGAGCCTTGGTTTAAGTCGTGCGGCGGTCTATCGACGCTTAAGCAAACACGGCTTGCACAGCAATCAAGAGGGCGAGGGGTGAGCAGAAAAACGTGGCTGCAGATTTATGTGCTAACTATTCACGGCCTTTTTTTTGCGCTGACGATTTATTTTCTGCGCGACAAGCCATTGTGGTTTATTGCGATTGAATCAATTCTGCTTGTCAGCGTATTGATAGGTTTTTGGTTGAATCATCGCAGCTTCGAGGCACTGGCGTATATTCGTCAATTTCAGGATCTGTTAACTGATCGCAGCTATGCCACGCGTTTGACCGAACAAGCTGGCACGCCCATCAACGAGCTGGTTCAACAATTTAATCGCATGTTGAGCGAGTTGTACGAAGAGCGTATCAAAGCCGGAGAGCAGCGCGGGTTTCTTGAACACTTGTTGCAAGCAACGCCCAGTGCTGTCATCGTGTTTGATTTTGAGCAGCGCATCAGTTTGTTAAATCACAGCGCCGTGAATTTGCTTGGTATCGACCAATATCAAGGCAAATCACTGCTATCGTGGTCGACAACTGACGGTCAGTGGCAACCGGGTGTCAGTGAACAACAACAGCAACGCAGTGTTCACTTGCTGGCGCAATTGCATGCCGTTGAGCGCGATCGCAGTCAGCTGATTGCCGATTCGTTCGGCCATCGATTTCGTTGTCAGCGCAGTGCGTTTTATGACCGTGGATTTTTGCGTGAGTTTTTGCTGATTGATGAAATCAGCGACGAACTGGAAAGCTCTGAAAAAACCACCTACGAAAAATTGGTCAGAGTGCTCGCCCATGAAGTGAACAACACCGTCGCCGCGACCGGTTCGGTGCTGCAATCCTTGCTGTTTTATCAAACCCAGTTAAACGAGCTCGATCGCAATGACTTTGTTACCGCTATCGATGCCGTCAAACGTCGCAATAGTGGGCTGGGTGAATTCATTGAACGCTTTACCCGGGTTGTCAAAATGCCGGAGCCAGACCGACGAACATACCGTGTTATCGATCTGGTGCGGCCCATTGAACAACTCTACCGCGAAACCTGTCGCGAACGACACGTCCAGATGCAATGGCGCCGGTGTGATGAAGAACTGCGTTGTTCGGCAGATCGCAATTTGATCGAGCAGGCCTTGCAAAACATCATCAAGAACGCGATTGAAGCCGCCGAAACCACCGCACAAGAATCCGGCAAGCCCGCTTACATCGCCTTTGATTTATGGAGCGAGGGTGAGTATTCGCGCTTGGCCATCATCGATTCTGGCAACCGTTTGCACGAAGTGCCGCCGGAGCAATTGTTCACGCCCTTTTTCACCACCAAACGCGGCGGCCAAGGCATTGGCTTGCTGTTCGTCCGTGAAGTGTTCCACCGCCATCACTTCCCGTTTCGCATCAGTAGCAATGGCCATGACGAAACGCAGTTTGATCTGTGGTTGCATTGATCCGGGCGGCAGCACGAACTGATAAAATCCGCTCCCCGTGCTGTGCTGTGCCCGATCGTGATGTCTTCCCCCCTACTGAATCGCCGTTTCTGTGTCGCCCCAATGATGGATTGGACCGATCGTCATTGTCGTTATTTTCTGCGGCTGATTTCCAAGCATGCGGTCTTGTATACCGAGATGGTGACGACGCATGCGATTTTGCACGGTGATAAACATCGTCATTTGAAATACAACCGCGAAGAACATCCGGTGGCATTGCAGCTCGGTGGTTCCAATCCGGCACATTTGGCCGAGTGTGCGAAGATCGCCGAAGATTACGCTTATGATGAAATCAATTTGAATGTCGGTTGCCCGTCTGATCGTGTGCAAGAGGGGAAGTTTGGCGCGTGTTTGATGGCCGAACCGCAATTAGTGGCAGACTGTATTGCCGCGATGAATTCCGCCGTAAAAATACCAGTGACGGTGAAAACGCGTATCGGTATTGACGACAAAGACAGTTATGAAGAACTGACACAGTTTATTCGCACCGTGGCAGCAACAGGCTGTACGACGTTTATTATTCATGCGCGTAAAGCGTGGCTAAACGGCCTGAGTCCAAAAGAAAATCGCGAAATTCCGCCGCTCAAATACGATGTGGCGTATCAACTGAAAAAAGATTTTCCGACACTCGAAATCATTGTTAACGGCGGCATCACGGCGTGGCCAGACATTCACACGCATTTGCAACACGTCGATGGTGTTATGTTGGGACGCGAGGCGTATCACAACCCTTATGTGATGGCGCCGGTTGATGTGCAGCTCTACGGTGAATCGCACGCACCAAAATCGCGTCATGCGGTGATGCAAGCGTTTGTCGATTACGCTGAACAGCAAATGGCACAAGGCGAAGGTTTGCAACATTTGAGTCGCCATATTCTGGGCTTGTTTCAAGGCCTGCCTGGCGCGCGCCAATTCCGTCGCCATATTTCGGAGAATGCTCATCGCAAAGGCGCTAGCAGCGACGTGTTAAAACACGCGCTGCGCTTAGTGCATGAACATCCGGTATGACACACTTGGCAACATCTTGCAGTAACTTGCTTGCACATTTAAGGCTATTTATAAGTCGAAGGCGTCGCGGCGCCGCTTTTTGCAAGTCGCCGCATCTGGAGTAGCCATCATGAGCAACTGCCCGCACTGTCATCGTCCTTTGAACGACAGCAACAGCTACCGCAAAGGGCCTTATCGCGCGCAAGAAGGCCAAAAGTTGCTCGGCGTTTGTGCCGGTGTGGCCGATTACTTTGGTTGGTCGCGCGTGTGGGTGCGGGTGGCGACGGTGGTGTTGTGTTTTGTCGCGTTTCCGGCCACGTTGTTTGTGTATTTCATCGCCGGCCTGATCATGGAGCCGGCCCCGTACACCGACGCTGAATACCGTCACGTGCACGAATAAAGCGCTGACGGCGGTTCCCTTCCGTATAATGGCAGCCCTTCGATCGGCTGCCATTTTTTTGCGATGAAAAGATTGTTCTTGTTGAGTTTGTTGTCTCTGTCGGTTCAAGCGGCAGATGCCGTGTTGACGATTCGCGATGCTTATATTCGTTTGGGACCGCCCGGTGCGACCTTAGCCGGTTACGGTGTGCTGGTAAATCACAGCGCGCAAGCCATCGTCATCAAAGATGCCAACGCGCCGTGGGCGGGCATGACGATGATGCATGAAAGTCGCGAAGAAGATGGCGTGGCCAAAATGCGTCATGTCGATCAAATCGTGGTGCCGCCGCACGGTGAAGTGGCGTTAAAACCGGGCGGTTTGCATCTGATGTTTATGAAAACGCCAAAAGATCTTAAGGCGGGCGATCAGCTGGACGTGATTTTCGACAGTGAAACCTCGCAGCAATGGACATTACGTTTTGATGTGAAAAAAACGCCATGACGCCATTGCAATTAACTGACGAGTTATTGCTGACACAGGGCGCCGCACGCTTTGTCTATCGCCATCCGTACGACGCCGATCGGCTGATCAAAATTTTTCGACCGGAGTACATTGCGCGCAAATTTGGCGCACAGGCACCGTGGTACAAACGCAGTCGCCGTACCGGCTATTTGGTCGCTTATCAGCGTGAATGGCAGGAACAATACGCGGTGTTTATTGCTGAGGGGCAGCATCCACCGTATTTGCAGAACATCATCGGCACTGAACCGACCAACCTCGGTTTGGGGCAGATTGTCGAAGCGGTGCGCGGTCGCGATGGCGGCTATGCACCGACGCTACGCACGCTGATTGAGTCCGGCCGTTTTGACGCAACGGCTGAGCTGGCCCTGCAACAATTCTTTGTGTGGCTCCAGGCTTCGCCCATCGTGATCAGCGAGTTGAATGTCTTTAATTTGTTGTACCGTTATGACGATACGCTGGGTGATCATTTTTGCATTATCGACGGTGTGGGCGACCCCAACCTCATCCCCGTCAAATCCTGGTCAGACCGCTTGAACCGACGCGGCAAACGGCGTTGGATCGCTAAGCTCCAGCAGCGCGTGGCGAGTTTGTTGGCCAACCAGCGCGGCTGAGCCGCCAACTTCTGCCTATCCCCTTTAAACCCTTTTGCGAGTGCTTGCGTCTATCTGCGCAAGCACGCAAAGTGAAGGGGCTAATGGTCCTTGAATGCGATAAACACCGTGATCCCGACCACGGAAACACCCTCTCATACCGATTTGAACGCTCTTGTTGCACGTGCGCAGGTCGGCGATCAGAGCGCTTTTGCGCTGTTGTATCGCCATACGCACAAACGCGTCTATGCGACTTGCGTGCGTTTGCTCTCTGATCGCCAACTGGCGGAAGAGCTGACGCAGGACACGTTTATCAAGGCTTGGCAGCAGATCGGCAGCTACCGTGCCGAAGCGCTGTTCACAACATGGTTGACCCGCGTCGCGATCAATTGCGTGATCTCCTATCAACGCAAGCATGGGCCCTGGTTGAAATGGTTGCGCAGCGGTGACGATGAGATCCCGGAAACGACTGAACACGAACAGCACGGATTGCGCCGTGATCTGGATGCGGCCATCGCGCAATTGCCGGCGCGCGCGCGTCAAGTGTTTGTGCTCGTTGATGTCGAAGGTTACACCCATGAAGAAGCCGGCGAATTGCTCGGCATTGCCGCCGGCACCAGCAAAGCGCAGCTGTTTCGAGCGCGCGATTTATTGCGAGGATTTTTGTCATGACACAGTCGCCTGAACATACTGATCGGCAACCCGAATGGCTGCAAAATGCCTTGCGAGATCTGCCGCAGGAAATGCAACCCGAGCGGGATTTATGGCCTGAGATCGCGCAGCAGATTAATCGCGCACCACGGCAACGTTGGGTGCCTATGGCATTGGCCGCCAGCGTCGTGGTCAGCCTGCTATCGGTGGGGGCCAGCTTCTATTTGTATCAGCAACAACAAGTGATGCAAACCGATATGGCCGCGTTGACGCTGCAAAAACTTGAATCACCGTATCAAATGGCGTTGGCGCGTTATGAAACCCAGTGGCCCAGCGTCAAACAAAAACTCGATCCGGAAACGGCCTCCGTGGTGGAGCGCAATCTGCGCATCATCGCCACCGCGCGGGATGAGCTCGCCAAAGCGCTGCACAAAGATCCGAACGATCAGGTGGTGCAAGAGTTGCTGCGCAAAACCTTTTCGCAAGAAATTGACACCTATGAACAGGTGCAAAAATTAACACAGCCATTGAAAGAAAACGCGCTTCAAACCATTTAGTACGGTGCTGCGTCGAATTAAACAACAACGATTCACGCAACGCCTAATCAGGTTAAGGATGTTAAAGATGAAAATGTTTATGTTAAGTCTGCTCAGTGTGATGATCAGCGGTGTCGTTTACGGCGCTGAGAGTGTCGATAAGTCACTGGATGTTGATGCTAAAACCGATGTGTCGATCCACGTTGTGCGCGGCAAGATCTCGGTGACGGGATGGGACAAAAATGTCGTGCAGGTAAAGGGTACATTGGATGAACGCAGCGAAGGACTGGCGTTTGAAAAACGGGGTGGTGCCATCATCATTGAAGACAAAGTGCCGAACAATCTCAACCGCGGTGAGGGCAGCAATCTGACCATTTTTGTACCGCGCACGGTTAATCTGGATGCCGATACGGTGTCGGCAGATATCGCGGTAAAAGAGATCGCCGGTCGCAGTGAGATCCAATCTGTCAGCGGTGATATCAACGCCGAAAAACTCGGTCACGACGTGGAGTTGCAAAGCGTCAGTGGCGATGTCGAATTAAAAGGTGCTGGTCGCGAAATTGAAATGGAAAGTGTCAGCGGCAACGTCAAAGCGCATGTGACGGCACAGCGCTTGGTCATCGAATCGGTGTCCGGTGATATCACGGTGCGCAACGAAGGTGAATTGACACACGGTGATTTCACTGTAGTGTCCGGCGATGTCGAACTGGAATCGAAATTGGCTGACGATGTTGATCTGGAAATGGAATCAGTGAGCGGTTCGTTAAAATTGAATGTGCGCGGTAACGTCAACGCGCACATACAAGCCGAAACCGGCCCCGGTGGCGACATTGTCAATGAACTGACCAATGATGTGCCGGATGAGGCCGAGTTCACTGGCGCCGAATCGCTCGACATCAAAATCGGTAATGGACGCGGTCGCATTGATGCGTCCGTCGTGACCGGTGATATCGAGTTTCGTAAAAAATAACGCCATCAATTTTGGTTGTCAGGGGCGAAGTGATTCGCCCCTTTTTTATGGATTGATAAAAGTACTGATCAAATTTTCGTCCGCGTGAAGGTGTTTCATCTTGCGAAACACGGCGGTCAATCATTGCCAATACTTAGTTCAAGCCCATGCAGCTCGCATAATACGTTGTGGTCGCCGGCCAATCAGAAAATACACCGCGCACACCGACATCACGGGCGAGTACATGCAAGGCTTCAAACGTGGATCCTTCATTTTTCAAACCGCTGTTGATCGATTGATAGTACCAACCACCATCGCCGTCGGCCAATATGCCGGAACGTTCCAAACTCCAGGTGATGATGTCGAGTTTCGCGCGTTTGATGTCCTTGGCGTAAGCACTGGGAACAATGCGATTAAACGAATCAACACTCAACAGGGCCCACATTGGCGGTGCCACGATATTGACACCACGTGCGCGTAACTGACGCAACTCATCAAATGACAACGGCAGATCGTTGTTGTTGATGTCATCGGAGGGATCAATATCATCGAGATAAACCGCTTGCTGACCAAACGCCGGTTCGTGATCGATCCAATACAACACATCGTTTAGATCAAACGACTGCGCAAAGACGTGACGTGCTGACACGCCAGCCGACTTGTACTCATCGATCATTTTTTGCGCGTACTGTTGTTGTGTAAAGCCATCAAACGGCATCTTGACACTGGCTGATTTCAATTCCGGTGTCATTTTGGTGCCGAGTTCACGAAACAGCGCAATACTTTCTTGGTGTGTCAGCAATGTACCGCTGCTGGGGCCGGCATATAAATCGGTGCGAAAATTGGCGGTACCCCCCAAATACTCTTGCACGGTGCGCGCGGTCGGATTGGCGGCATCCATTTTGCCACGCAACGTTTTGAATTCAGCGACGGTGATGTCGCTGGTGCAACACATCGCGCTCGCCGACTGAATCAATTTACCGCTGGCATCATATTGCGCGGGTGTGAATGGCTTGCTGCATTTAGCGGCGAGCGGTGTGGCGAGAATATTCGTCGTCGTGTGCAGATCACATTGTGAATGACGACAGACCAGTTCTTTGTCTTGGGTAAACGTTACATCGCATTCTAAAATGCCGGCGCCCATGCGCGCGGCCGCGCGATACGACTCTTCGGTATGTTCAGGAAACTGTAACGCGGCACCGCGATGGCCGATAGAAAACTGCGTTTTTTGTGGTGTCATGTTTTGGCAGCGTTGCAAACGACGTTTTAATGCACTGTCTTCCATTTTGTCGAGCAAGAAAAAAGGGCGGGGGCCCATATCAATGCGTGAGAAGGGTTTCGCGTGTTGATTGAATGAGTCGGCCTGAGCGACCTGGCCGAACGACGTCATGGCCATTGCCAGCACGATGCTGGCAGCAAAAAAACGTGATTTCATCACATCATCCTTTTTCAGCGTGAGGAGAGAGTAAGGCAGAAAAACTCTAAAGGACGTGTGTGAAAATTCAAACGCAGTTGCACGGCAGCACCGCGTCAACCGTATGACAAGACCATGACAAAACGGAGTAGGTCGCGGTGATTAGGGTTGTGTTTGCTGTTGAACCCACTGCGCAAAAGCCGGTTCAATATGAGAAAACGGCAATGCGAAAATGGCGGGCAGTTGATACGTATGCAGCGCATTAATCGTTGCTTCAACGTCAGCGTAACGTGCGCAGGTGGTTTTGCACAATAAGCGAAATTCGTTATCGTGTTGGGTGGCGCTATTCCAATGATAAAAACTGTCGATGACGGAAATTTGCGCGCAGGCGACCAAGCGTTGTTCGACCAAAACGCGGCAGATTCGCTCAGCCGCGTCGCGGCTATCTACAGTGGTGATGACGGCGATGTATTCCATCGGTTTACGGCCTAACGCAATTCACGCCGGTGAATATCCCATAATGCAAACAAAACAACAACGGTGGCCAAACCGAGACTGAGCACAACCGCCCACTGTTGTGCCGATGTGTTGTTGGCCGATGACGCGATAAGGCTATAAGACCATGGATCAAATTTCCAAAAACGTTCGCTTTGTGCCACCGACGGAATCGTCAAACTGCCGGCGACTGCGACGACAAGCGGAATCACAAAACTCGACCAGCGCGTACTTAAATAGTGCTGAATGGTCAGCACGACCAAGCCGCCGCTTAAGCCTTTTACCATCGCAAGACCGTACGAGCCCAACGAAAAGGGATCGAGTGTCAATTCGCCCGTCAGTTGCAAGATCGCGATGCTGAGCCACGTCAACAGCAGTAACGTTAAGGCTGCGCCAACTTGCAGCACGATTAGCACGGTCATTTTCGCGAGATACAAGGCGCCGCGACGGATGGGCAGCACGTACAAACGTTGCCAACCTTGATGCCGATGTTCAAGGCTCAGCAATAACACGGCGCTGATCGCCAGATACATCGGTTGAATCAAGAGCATCCAAAACGCGAGTGTCTGGCTGGCGTATTGGCTGGCAACCGTAAGGCGGCTGCTGTTGTCGGCGATCGTCATCAGCAGCGTCAACAACACAATCGACAAGGGCATCAGCAACATCATCCACAGCGCCAGCGTGGATTTCAGTTTGGTGAATTCATTGCGCAGCAACAACCAGAACATACTCACACTCCCTTGTTGGCGGTGACCGCGAAAAACAGATCTTCCAGCGCTGACTGTTTTAATTGCAAATGCGTTAACGCCGCGCCAGCACTGACTAATCGGCTCGACAGCTGTGCCGTGCGACGTGTGTCCATTTGACGTACGCGCCACACTTGTTGTGCCTCATCAAATTCAAAGCTGACATTTTCCTCACGCAAGGTCATCAGCACGGCGTGCTCGTTAAATGCGCGAATCTCCAAAGTCGACTGTGCTTGCAGTTCGCTCAATTTACCTTGAAATTTCAAATGACCTTGATGCATCACCGCGACGTGATCGGCCATTTTTTCGACTTCATCCAACATATGACTGGACACAAAGACGGTGGTGCCGGTGGTGGTCGGCAGGTGTTTAATCAGTTCGCGAATTTCGCGAATGCCGTTCGGATCAAGGCCATTGGTTGGTTCATCAAGGATCAACAACTCCGGATCGTGTAACAATGCGATCGCGAGCCCTAAACGTTGTTTCATGCCCAGCGAGAACTGACTGACACGTTTGTGTTTCGCATCGTGTAAACCCATCAGCTGCAATACCTCATCAATGCGATGACGACCGCAGCCCAATAAGCGTTGATTTAATAGCAGATTGTCGTAAGCATTCAAATTGTCGTACAACGACGGCATCTCCACGAGACTGCCAATGCGCCGTAACAATTGACGATGGTTGTGATGCGAAACGCGTTCACCAAACAGCTCGATATGGCCTTCACTGGCGTTTAACAAGCCCAGCAACAATCGAATCGTGGTTGATTTTCCGGCACCGTTACCACCCAAAAAGGCAAACACACTGCGTTCGGGAACCGACAAATTGATGCCATCAACGGCACGTTGCGCACCAAAGCATTTGCTTAATTGTGATGTTGCAATAATGGCCATCGACGGCTCCCTGGCGAAAATCGGCAGCGAACTGTAACGGCGTGAGTGTGAATAATATGGCGGGTGGCGGTAACAAGGTGTAAACGACGGCGATAACGATCGCCGTCGTCTTCAGTGCGGATTTATTTGTCTTTGACTTCGATGCTGGTCGCCGTCATTTTGTATTTGATGGTGACCTTGCTGCCGACTTTGATCTCGCCGCCTTTGACGCTGGTGGCTTGATCTTTGGCGATTTCCCATTTTTCATTGTCTTTTTGCACTACGATTGTTTTGTCGGTGACGCTGACAACGGGACCGGTAACCTGATAGGTATCAGCAGCAAAAACCGATGCGCTGAATATCGCTGCAGTGGCGATGGCAATCAAACACTTCATGACGAACTCCTGTATTTTTCACACGACACCGCGCATCGGGTGATTTACGCGATGGCGATGGACGTTGGCGACTGTAAGCGCTCGGCTGCGCGTTTACAATCGTCGCGGAGCGAAACTAATGTGATGTCGTGATCAAATCAGTGCGTTCGTGTTGTGCGCTCAGTATCAGCCGCCGCCAAGACCAGCAACGAAACCATAAGCGACACACTGTATTCACTACCGCCGGTGCCGTGTTCGCCAACAAACCAGCCGAAATGAATATGAATGATGGCGATGCCCATCGCGACAATAAAGAGAAAACCGGGCACCAGGTATTTTACGCGCCAGTTCAGCGCCAGTAGCACACTGGCGATCAATTCAAACAGCGTAATACTCCAGACAATGACGGTGCTGAACGGCCAGCCTTTATCGGTCAAGTACGCGCTGAACTGCGGTATCGTGTTATCGATAACCCGCACTGCGGCGTGGGCAAAAAAGAACAACGCTACCGCAATGCGCAGGATTATCAGTGCTTGTGGCAAAATGATAAACGGATAATTTTTCATCGTTGCTTTTCCGAATGGCGACCACGCTATCGTGATCGCTTCGGCCAAAGCTGAAAAGAGAATAATTGCACAACCTGCCGTCGTCAGATCGACTCTTGAAGTGTGCGAACCATCACGTTGGATTAACTATTTAAGCTTTTTCGCCAACTTTTGTCGTAACGCAGCGATCTCTTGTTGGCGCCCTTGATCCGCCTGTTCGCGGCCGACACGTGCTGGCGCTGACGCGGCTTTATCAAGATAGCTGGCCGCCGCTTTGTATTCGCCTTGGTCGAACAAAAAGTCGGCATAAAAATAATTGCTGTCGATACCTTCGGGATTAACGGCAACCCCTTCGCTCAGTAATTCGCGCGCTTTGTCGTCGTCACCAAAACCAATTGGCCATCCCGGTACTTGATAGTACAGGCTGCCCAAACTGGTCAGTGCCGAACCGTTCAACGCGGTCTTATCGATCGTCATGGCTTTTTCAAAATCGCTTTTGGCTTCTTTCACCAGCGACAATGCACCGAGCCCACCTTTGATGCCGGCATAGCTCGAATAAATAATACCGTGCCAGATCAACACATCGGCCCGTTGTTCATTTTGCTGTTTCAACGTAGTGGCGGTTTGTGCCAATGTTGCCATCGCGGCCTCTTGCTGTTTCGCGGGCAGTTCATATTTGATGGCGGCCCAGCGTGATTGCAGCTGCGCAACATCGTCCTCGATGGTAGCCATTGCGGTCGCCGAAAAAGCAGCAAGCGCCAATAGTGTTTTCTTTAACATCACAACCTCCAATTAACTGCGGGCAAATTGTTTGATCAGCGGCAGTTTCTTTTGCATCGCTTTATCAACCAAGCTGGGAATAATGCTGTTCAGGCGCACGAACCATTGTTCGGGCCAACCGATATAACGTGTGTTGCGTTTGTGTTGCATCGCTTCGATGATTAAACCGGCGACGTGACCAGGTTGATCGGTGCCGCTGCCCATCGCCGCATTCATGGCGGTGACGGCGGCCGAATTGATGCCGGTGTGGGTGCTGCGCGGTGCGGCGTAAACGATATGTATGGGGCTGTCGGCCACTTCGCGACGCAGACTTTCAGCGAAGCCGCGCAACCCAAATTTGCTGGCGCAGTAAATGCTGTAACCGGCGTGGCCAATGCTGCCAAGGATGGAGCCGACAAACACCAACTGTGCCGATTTCTTGCGACGCAAATGCGGCAGTAATCCTTGTGTCAACAGAATGGGAGCCAGCAAATTGATTTGCAACGTATCGCGAGTCGTGTTGGCTTTGGCATCTTCCAACAAATGAAAATCGCTGATGCCGGCGTTGTGAATGATGGTGTCAACATTAAAGGTTAAAGCAGCGCCGATCAGCTGTTTTATCCCTTCACTGCTGGCCAATTCGGCCGCACAACATTGCACGTCAGTGCCCGGCAATTCGCTGCGCAATGCGTGCAATGCCAATTCATTGCGACCGTGCAACAGTAAGGCGTGGCCATCATTTGCGAGTTGACGCGCCAGTGCGGCGCCGATGCCGCCACTGGCGCCAGTGATCAGGATGCGAGCGGCCATGATTGAGTTTCCTCTGGTTGTATTTCGCGAAAAATATTGCCGTATAAATGATAGAAACGGTTGGCGGCAAAAAGAATGTCGAGTTGATCAGCGGGATCGTCGATTTTGTTCATCAGCGATTCGAAAAACACGACGTGTTCCTGATCCAATGAACCGTGTGAGAGCAAGTACGAAAACGCAGCGTTAGGCAGTTGCAAACGGTTTCTAATCATTTGCGCCGCTTGTGTTGCGAGTGCGGTGCTGGTGCCTTCCAGCACGTGTACCATGCCAAAGAACATCAAGGGATTGCGTCGCATCACACAGTCATACGCATAAGCGACCATACAATCGACGGCAATCGTCGGTGCACTCGCGCGCACTGCCTCAGCATCACCTCCGCAGGCACGAATATCATTCAGAATCCATTCCTCATGGCCGATCTCTTCTTCAATGTACTCCGCGATCGCATGGCGTAACCATTCGTGCTTGTCGGGCAAACGCGCGCCGGTTGCCATCAGCAGCGGTACCGTGTGTTTAACATGGTGATAAGCCCGTTGCAAAAATGCGATGTAATTGGGCAGCGAGATCTGGCCTTGCAGTGCTTGGCCAATGATTGGGCTGCTCAACAAATAATGCTGTGCGCCAACGGTGTCTTGTTGTAGCTGATTAAAAAACGCCATGCTGCTCTCCACGAAGTTGATAATGTTGTTCAATGCGCTGCTGGTAGCGTTGCAAGATGGCGTTGCGACGCAAGCGACCATTGTCGGTTAACATGCCGTTGTGCTGACTAAACGGTTCGTCGACAACCAAGAAATCGGCGACACGCGCGTAATCCGGCAATGCGACATTGATGCTGTTCAATTGCTCGGCGATGTGCGTGCGATCAACCGGTTGTTGTCGCGCGACGATTAGCGCGATATTGCTGGCCTTGGCTTCGCCATAGACAAAGCTTTGTGCAACGTTTGGCAGTGCGTTTAACTCGGATTCAATCCATTCAGGTGATACATTGCGACCGAATGCCGTGATGAACATATTTTTTTTACGGCCGGTGATGTAAACAAAACCGTCATCATCGCAGTAACCGAGATCGCCGGTATAAAAGCGCGAAGGTAACGCGGCGTTGTCACCGAGATAGCCCAAGCTCCGATTGTTTTCGATCACCAATTCGCCGTTTTCAACGGTGAGCGTGATATGGTCCAATTTTTTTCCGACACTGCCGCGTCGATACTCAGTCGCGGTGTTCAATGCCACAACAGAGGCAGCTTCGGTAAGGCCGTAACCTTCGAAAACTGGCCATTGCTGTCGCTGCGCTTCGTGCAGCAATGCACTGGCAACTTTACCGCCACCCACGGCGACAAAAACCACTGAGCGACCACGATCCGCGTTCTGTCGACGTTGCATTAATAGCGCATGCAGCATTTGCGGCAACACAATGCAACTACTGATTTGCCGTGCATCACACTGCGCCAAAAACTGCGCGGCATCGAAGCGGCTGCTACCGTGCAATCCCAACTTGTCGCCGGCGTGACAATACACGGTGGCCCCGCGTAGCAGACCGGCGTACAGGCCGGCGATATTTTCCAACAACACTGAAAACGGCAATAAACATTGATGACGTGGACTGTGTACGCTTTGTGTCGCATTGTTGATCGATCGGGCGACCGTCATCATCTGATCGACACTGAGACAAACGCCTTTGGGCGCGCCGGTGGTGCCCGACGTAAAACTGATTTTGGCGGTACCCGTTGGCAAGGCAATGGCGTTGGCAGGCAATAGTTGCAGCAGATCAACTTGCTTCAGGAAGTGATCGCGATACAGCACTGCACATAGCCATGGCGTGGCGGTCTGACGTCCGACAATCACATGATCCAATTGGGCGGCATCAACGATAAATTGTTTTTGCGTATCGCTAAAAAAAGGAGGGATTGGCACGCACACGATGTCGGCAACGATCGTGGCCAGATCCAGCACGGCATATTCAACACTGTTATCAAGCAGTAAGCCGATGCGACGAACGCCGCGCGCTTTTAACTTGTCGGCAATTGCACTGACATGGTTAAGCAACGTCGCATAATTAATCGATTGTTCTCCGTCGTCGAGAGCAATGGTTTCGGCGTATTGTTGCGATCCGTGTTGCAACGCCTCTAGCATGTTGTTCATGCGCTGAATCCTCGCGGCGCGTTGCTCGGCATCGGTGCAAACATCACACAGCTGGGCTGATCGTAATAGCGTCCCCAACGTGCAGCCGCATCGCCGAGGCGCGATTTTTCTGCAGGTTTTATGGCGGTGGGCGTTACGCACATGCGACGAAACGCATTGATCACCGCACGTGTACCGTTAAACGCAATAAAGTGAATGCCTTCGTTGCGCAGCAGTGGCCACATATGCGAAATCAATAAGCGCGTCGCGCCGCTGCTGACGGCGGCAAGGTTGCCCACTTCGGCAATGGCTTGGCGGGTGACGGGTTGCGCCAGTTTTTCGCTGATATCATTTTCGATTTGCTGATCAAGATATTGTTCGATGAACAATTTATGCGTGCGTGCCGAACGATATCCGGCGGCCGCGCAGACGTGACCACGTTCGTCATGCAGTGCAACTAATACGGGCATAAACTGTTGAATGTCGGCGCTGTACACTTCAGCAAAACGTTGTTGAATAAAAAGTTCAACGGCATTGCGACCGGCGACATTGCCACGATAAACCTTGAATTGCAGCGGCGGTTTGGGGCGGTAAGAATGGACAGTCATGATCACCTCGACGTTTTCGATGGTGATGTTATCGCGCGAAATTCTTAAGAGATTCTTGTGTGGCGACGTGCGAAGAGGGTTTATAAATTTTCTGTGACGCGGAACCAATGTTCGTTGAGTTTGTCGCGATTGAAAACTGTTAAATGGTTCGCGTTTTACGCTAGCTTACGCTGCTTGTGAGTGAAATTGAAAACTATTTTTGTCGTGAAACTTAAGTGTTTCTTAAGGCATTGATGGCGCCAATTCGGTCTGTGCCGTGACATGCCGCGCGGCGTGCCAGCCATATGGTGAGGTGATCACCAACAACGACAAACGTGAAAGTGGGCAGTACACTAGAAGCCATTCAAACATATCCAGACTCGGCGATCGGCGCGCATGCGGTGCTCAGGAATGCTCATTTACTCCGTGTAAACTCTGGTTCTTGCGATCCTCAATTTATGAAACTGGGCACGCACCTCGCTTTCGCCTGAATTATTTTTACGATGGCTTCTAATCCGTTGAAATGGATTTGGTAGGTGGTGATGTCTTCTTATTGTGTACCAGCAGCGTTACAACGTTGTGCGATCGAGGTTAAGCGCAGTCGTTTTATTGCAACGGTGCAAGCCGTGCCTGATCGTGCTGCGGCCGAGTTGGCGTTGATTAACGTCCGGCGAGAAATGCCCGACGCAACGCATCATGCTTACGCGTATATCGCTGGTGCTCCTGGTGGGACGGGTGATATCGCCTGTTCCGATGACGGTGAAGTGGCCGGTACAGCGGGACGTCCGCTATTAAATTTATTGCAGCATTCCGGTTTAGGTGAAGTGTTGTTGGTGGTGTCGCGTTATTACGGTGGCACGCTGCTGGGCACCGGTGGATTGTTACGGGCGTACAGTGACGCTGGACGCGCCGCCTTAGAGGCGGTCGTGCGTGTGCCCAAACAGATTGGTTTTGCGTTGCAGTTGTCGTTTGATTATATGTTTGAAGCCGATGTGCGGCGTGTATTGCTCACCCACAATGCCGTCATCGCGGAGGTCGTTTACAACGAACACGTGGTGCTGCAGTGTGTAGTGGCCAAGGATCTCAGCGAGCGCCTGCTTAGCGAACTGAATAATCTCACGCGAGGCAAATTATTGTTTTTCAAACCAGTGTCTTGATGCGTTGCTGAAACGCAAGAAAGCTGGCCCATACCTCGGGTGCCGCTTCCAATTGTGGATAGTGGCCGATGCCTTTCAACACGGTTAAACCGGCGTGCGGTAACAATTCTTTGTAACGACGAATAATGGTTTTGCCCGAGATCGGATCGGCATCGCCGATGATGGCCATGATCGGCATCGGGGTGCGACGCAATGCGCCGACCCAGCGTTCGCGAAAGCGACGACGTTCGTGCAAATAACGAATGGTTTTAGCCAGGGCCGGTTTGCCGTGATTACGGCTGACCAGATGCCAGTATTCTTCCAATTGCCCGCGTGACAGCGGCGTCTTTTTTCCCAATGTCTTTTTCATATTGCGCACAAACATCGATTGCGAACTCAACCGTGCGATCATGCCGCCGCAAAAACTGGCGAGCAGCTTTTGTATCAACAACGGCTTTGTCGCTTCGGCAAACAAACCGCCGTTGAGCACACACAGTGATTGCATGAGCGGTGCTGAAGCGAATTCCAATTGCCGCGCCAGCAACTCTTGCGCCACCGTATCGCCGTAATCATGGGCCAACACGTGATACTGCGTGACCTGAAAATGGCGCAGCACAAACAAACACAACTCGGCTTGATCAAAGGTGTGATAGGCGTAGCTTTGGGGTTTGTCAGACAGACCGAATCCGATCAGATCCAGGCAAATGACGTGAAAATGCTGTGTCAACGTCGGCCACACCGCATGCCAATCCCAGCTCGCGGTCGGAAAGCCGTGAATCAGCAGCAAACACGGTGCCTGACTGTCACCACCATGACGAACAAAAATGCGCTGATGCTTGTACTGCAGATACTCGCCACCGCTATGCCAGTCTTGCAAGGTGATCATGGGGAAAGCCCGTCACGTGTACTGGCGTGCAGCATAGGTGGCGGCCGCGGGTTTGCCAATTGCGGCGTGTTACCCTAAAAACCGCAGTTGACCGCTTCTGGGTTGCTGCAGCTAAATGATTTAAAAAAATTATGCAGAATGCGAAGCTGTCTGTGTGTTTGGTGAAGCGCTACACGACGCAGAGCACGCACCGGACTTGGCGATATGGCGTTTGTCCGGCCATTCGCAGAGCGAATGGCGCTGCGCGAGCGCACAGTGCATTTGCACTGTGCTTTTTTCTCGCTCGCCCTCGCGAGATGTTCAACCTCGCTGCGGTTTTCGCCTTATCTCGCCGGCGCCGGCACGCACTCTGCGTCGTGTTCAGCTGCGGTTTTTAGGGTTACGTGAAATTCGCTAGAGGCGTCGTCGCCAAATATTGCTATTATCGCGCCGGTTTCGACCGCAACGAATTGTCTTGAGGGAAAGAGTCCATGCGTAAACTGATGTGCGGTGCCGCACTGCTTCTGAGCGCCGCCGTGCCGGCCGTCGCTGACACGTATTTTGGTCTGGCCTATGTCAATGCCGGCAACAGCGGGCTTTGTGACCGTGTTGAAGCGTTGTACCCGGATGCGGCGACGACATTTACCGAAAGCGAATGCGGCAATGATGCCGATACACAACAGCTGCTGATCGGTTATCAGCCGTGGTCGTGGCTGGCCTTTGAGCTGAAGTATTTTAATAATCTGGATTATCGCGCCGAACTGACCGGCGAAGACCAACAGGTCGAACTAAAAAGCGAACTGCGGGGAACATCGCTATCAGCAGTGGGCTTCTGGGATTTCTCCAAGAGCTTTGCGGCCTACGCCTCTGCCGGCGTCATGGATTGGAAAGCCGAATACGTGTTCCACAGCCGAGCTGTCGTCGACGATGAGCCCGTAACAGAAGACATTGACGATGAAGCGCGCGATCGTTCGCACGTGATGGCGCTTGGCCTGATGTGGCGCGGTGAAGAAGGGGTGTCGTTGCGCCTCAGTGCCGAGCGCGTCAATGGCCTTGATGACGAACTCGGATTCGCAGAAGAATTGACGTTGTACACCGTTGGTTTTCAAGCGGCGTATTGAGTGCATCAGCGAAAAAAAGGGCCGGTTTAAACCGGCCTTTTTTTTTGGCTTTCAGTTGCTTGGTCGTACACCGCAAGTGCGGCTGACTTCGGTGACGTTGTGCATGAACTATACTGCGACGGAGTTGTAAACAGCAGAACAAGAATGCCGTTTTTTCATGCACGTCGATCACGCCTCCGCCGATCGCTTCTCTTGCCCTTCACCGGCATTGTACTGTGCTGGTCCACGTCGCTTATTGGCAGTGAGGTGGTGGCCAATGCTGACACGCGCTGTGAACCGCGCGATGAAATTGGGCAGATGGTGCGACAGCATCGTTTATCACGACCCCTGCAAGCGATTCAAATCGGTTCGGATTATCTCAAAAGCAATGCGGCTGACTTGTCCCGAGCAATCGTTGCATTTGATGTGGCGTTTGCGCACGGTGATGCCGGTCAGTTTGACGCCGCTTTTGCGTTAATCGAAAATTATTTACCGGTAGTGACCGACAGCCAACATCAGGCGTGCATCGCGCATGCGTATTCGGCAATAGGAGCCATTTACAATAACGCCGAAGATTACGAAGACGCATTTAAATGGAATGAAATGGCACTGGCGTTGCGCCAGCGCATTGGCGACGAAGAACGTGTTGCCGGTTCGTTAAATAATATCGGTTTGAACTACCTTTATTTGCATCAAATCGAGTTGGCAGAAGAATCGTTCACTGCGGCGTTGGCGATCTGGGAAAACGTGCAACGTGCCGACAAGGCAGCGCTGGCGTTGTCAAATTTGGCACAAGTGGATTTGGCCTCAGGCCGTTTAGAGCAATCCTTGCAACGGCAACACGAGGCACTGCGGGTTTTCGAACAGAACAACGAAGTGTATGCGATTACCGAAGCCAAATTATTTATTGCCAAAACCCTTTTGGCGATGCAACAACCTGCGCAGGCTTTACCCATTGCACAAGAAGCCGAAACACTGGCCGCCAATCAACATTTGCGTCCACTTTATAATCAAACGCGACTGGTCGTTGCGCAAGCATTGCATGACATGGGCCGGATTGCACAAGCGCAATTGATTCTTGAGCAACAAGTTGCCGAGTTGGATGATTCATTGCAACCACGTGCCAAACATGATGCCTATGCGTTATTGGTCGCGCTGTATCAGCAACACAATAACAGCAACAAAGCGTTGTTGGCCTTGCAACATCAATATCAATTAAGTCAAAAATTGTTTTCGCGACTCAGTACCATTCGCATGAGCAATGCTCGCATCAATTTTATCGTCACCAGCAAACAGCAAGAAATTGAGCGACTAACCCATGATAAACAGGTCGCCGAGCTGGCACACGAACAACAACAATCCCAAATGCTGATTTGGTTTTTAGCGCTTGGCGGCATCGTGGCGGTCGTCGTATCGGTGTACTCGATACGTCAACATCGTCGCGAACTGTTGCGACAACAGCAAGTCAGCGAACGCTTGAGTGAACTCGATAAACTGAAGAATGCGGTATTGGCCAATACCTCACATGAACTGCGCACGCCATTGAACGGTATTATCGGTTTGTCCGAGTTGATTCAGCAGTCAGCCGAAGCCGAAGAAGTACGAAATTTCGCCGCGCTGATCTTGGACAGTGGCCATCGACTGAACGCCGTCGTTGACGATCTATTAACGTATTCACAACTGGCCAATAACGCGTTGATGGTGCAGCTCTCTGTTGTTGATGTGCCGGATCTGCTCGATGATGTCTGCCGACATTTTGAATGGCAATGCATAGGCAAAAAATTGTTGCTGGCGCAGCATTATCAGCCGTCATTGCCACCGGTGCGAGCCGATGCCGAGCGTTTGAGGCAGGTGCTGTATAACTTGCTCAGTAACGCGGTGAAATTCACCGAAAAAGGGGCAATAACGATCGATGCCGTCGCACAAGACGATGTGGTTAAATTCAGTATCAGTGATACCGGCATTGGCATTGACGCCGAAAAACAGGCGCGCATCTTTTTGTCATTTGAGCAAGCCGATGCCAACACCTCACGTCGCTTTCAAGGTTTGGGTCTGGGGCTTGCTATCTGTCAGGCCTTGATCGAAAAAATGAGCGGTAAAATCGGGGTGATGTCCACGCCTGGGATCGGCAGCACATTCTGGTTTACGTTGCCGATCGCTAGCGCACATTTGCATGTGGTGCCCTTGGCCAATTGAAAAATAAATCCCGATGAGATAGGAAGGCCATGTTTTCGGTTGAGTCGTGCTTTGTAGCTTATTCGTTTTTGATTACGTCGCCATTTTTCATCACAAAGCGCACGTTTTCTAATGTGGTGATGGTTTGTGTTGGATCACCGTCAACGGCGATAATGTCGGCGTAACGGTCTTTTTCGAGAACACCGATGCGCGGATTGTTGAGTGCTTCGGCTGCGGTGAGCGTGGCGCTCTGAATGGCTTGCAACGGTGTCATGCCGTAACGCACCATCACGGCGAATTGTTTGGCGTTGTCACCGTGCGGGAAAATACCGGCATCGGTGCCGTACACCATTTTGACGCCGGCGCGATGGGCTTTGCGAAAATTCTCTCGTTGCAAATCGCCAATTTCGCGATCTTTGCGCAAATTGTCGGCAAGTACACCATTCTTTTTGCCTTCGGCTTGCGTGTAATCGGTGTTGTATATGTCCATCGACAAATACGCGCCAAATTGCTTTGCGAGTTTGATGCCTTCATCGTCGATCAAACTGGCGTGTTCAATTGTGTCTACGCCAGCCCGGATCGCATCGCGAATACCAGCGGTGCCGTGTGCATGTGCGGCGACACGCAAGCCATACATATGCGCTTCATCCGCGATCGCTTTCATATCATCGTAACTGAGTTGTTGTTGACCGGGTTCGGTGTTGCGCGAAAAGACGCCACCGGTCGCGCAAATCTTGATCACTTGGGCACCATATTTGCGTAATTCGCGTACGCGCTTGCGGCCTTCTTGTGGACTGTCGGCGTTGAACACATTTTTTTGTTCCATCGACGGTGGAAAAAAAGTGGAATCGCAATGTCCGCCGGTGGCACCAAATCCATACGCTGCGGTGACAACTCGCGGCCCTGGCAATTTGCCTTCTTCAATGGCTTGACGCAAACCCACATCATTCCAGGCATCGGACCCGACATTGCGCACCGTTGTGAAGCCGGCTTTCAAGGTGCGTTCGGCGTGCGGCACCATCAAGACCGACCAAAAGCGATCGCCAAATTGCAGACCGGTGTAACCACCATAGGACGGATCGGAGTCGAGGTGCACGTGCATGTCGATGAGGCCAGGCAACAACGTTTTGTTACCGAGATCGATCAGTTTTGCGGTTTGATGGCCTTCCGGCAATTGGCCATCGTTAGCGATCGCAACAATGTTGCCATCGCGGATCAGTACGGCGACGTGATGCCGCATTTTTCCGGAACGCACATCGAGCAAATGTTCGGCTTTTAACAGCGTCAATTCCGCTGCCAGTGTGCTAGTCGTAGACAACAGAAATGCAAAAGCCAGAGCGGCCATTATTTTATTGCGCAGCAGCATGATGAAAAACGCCCACGAATTGTATCGTGCTTGTTTATAGCGCAGAATGAGCATCGGTGCCACGTCAATGCGTGAAGGAAGTGCTCAGCGTGGACGATGCTGCGTGTTTTCACCGGGGGTGATGAACATCAAGCAGCAATCGGTGTCAGTTGAAGCGGTGTGCCAAGTGGCGCGCGGCACAATAAAAAAGTCGCCCGCGTGTAGCAATGAATGGGTGACGATGCCGCTGCTGCTGTCACACAGCAAAGTGCAGCGGCTCGACACCAACAGCACCACGGGTGCATTTCCCAGCTCGGCCAGTCGCGATCAAAAGCGAATTGCGAAATCAATTGATGCTGTTTGAATTGCTGAAATTCTTGATCGAGTTGCGCGTACAGATCAGGTGTCACCGGCAACGGAATTGCACTTTGTGCCGGTGACAGCACCACAACATGCTCGTTGAGCGTGTATCGATTTGTCATGGTTCACCCGTTCTGGTTGCGACTGAATCAGCGTTCCGACGTAAAGCGGCCTGCACCATCATTCAGCAGCAAATAACTGCGCATGGCGGTCGAGGTATCACACAACTGCGTCGCGACAAAAATGTCGAGAGCACCGGTGCCGCGAAAATCACCGGCGACCGCCGTGCGCGCACAAGCACGCGCGTTGGCAGGCAGTTCGGTTGCGGACACATCATCAAACACCAGTTCGCTGGTTTGGCGCAGCAGCACCGGATTAGCGCCGGTAAACTGCCACCAATCCCCTAGATCAGAACTGAAAATATCAACGGCGCCATCATTGTCGAAATCACGCACGAGTAAGCCCTGCCATGGCAAACGCAACGTGATGTCATCGGGATTGGCGGTGGCGCTGATATTGCTTAAGCCTCCGGCACCGTCGCCTTCAAAAATCAGCAGCGCGCGCGCATTGCCATCGTCACTGCCTTGCGCCAAAACAACATCGTTGTCACCGTCGTCATTCAAATCGACAATAAGCGCCTTATTGATTTCGCCCTCAATCATCGCATCAGCCGGAAAATTGTGCGCCGAAAACGCGAACTGTCCAGGCGTGGATTCGTTGGTGTAAACCGCAAAACGGCGTTGACCGGCAGGCGCGGCATGAATCGTTTCAAAGTGAATCAGATCGGCAAGGCTATCGCCACTGAGATCGCCAAAGGTCGCGTCCATATACGTGTGCGAAACGGCATCGCCGGTCCATTCGACATCGGCGGTCACATCAACAAAACCACTGCCAGTTTCGAAACGGAAAAAATGCATCGAACCGTCGGCTAAACGCAGCAACACGTCTTCATTGCCATCGCTATCAAGATCGACCGCACCACACCAACTGGTGTCGTATTCGTTGCGATTGTGCCAGCTGGTTGGCAAGGAGTCGGGTTGATCTGAAAAGCTGCCATCGCCATCATTTTTTAATAATTGCAGCGAAACGCGACCAGTTTGTGCGCTGGTGACCCCGGTAAAAATATCGAGATCGCCGTCATGGTTGTAATCCAGTGTGCAAGCGGCTTTCGTGGAGCCGTACCAGGAATAATGGCGTTCCGGCAACGCGGTATCGGATGAGGTGAATCGGCCGCTGCCGTTGTTAAACAACAACACATCATGCGCCAACATCGGGTCGCGGGTAACGCGCTGTCCAAGAAAGATATCGAGATCGCCGTCGTTATCGGCATCAAACGTCAGGGCGGTTTGATAATCGTGTGCGACAGCAACCGCCGGCAGACGATCATGAGGTGGGATCGGTTGGTCGTAATAGTAGTGATCATGATCATCGTCACAGCCTGCCAACGCCACCACAATGGCACAAATGAGTCCGGTGCGAGAGAAAAGCCCAGTCATGACTGACCTCCTGGTAAGAGCCAATAGCTTTACAAACGGTGGCCCATCATAACGTGTCGTGAAGGATCAATCTGCAACAGTTTGTAGACGCCATCGCAAAAATGTCCAGAAAGGTATGCTGTGCGCACCTGTCATTCGGCTTTTGGTGGCCGCCTTAATGTTGCTACAACGCCCGATGGTGAGACCTTGAACCTCGGCGGATCGTTCCGCTTTGGATGCAGACAAAGCGTCTGGGTGGGCGAATTAGGCCGCGCCACCTACACTTCAGCAAAGCGGATTGATCGGGGTTTATCATGTTCCAACGTTGTGTCGTGGTCGCATTGGCATCGTCGCTCTTGTTAGCCTGTGGACATCAAGCGGCGCCGCCAGCACCAGAAAATGCGGGGCCTCCGCGCAAAACGTATACCGGAACAGACGCTTTTGAGCGTTATACGCGAGATCAAGCCGCGTTGGCCGAACAAGAGCGACGCCAACGCTGTATTGATGCGCGTGCTGCGCTGGCAAAAGCGCAAGCGGACAACGACAGCAAGCAGCTTGAAACGTTGCAAGCCAGTGCAAAGGACGCGTGCGACGGGCAATAAACGGGCAAATGAAAAATCCAATGCGATCGTGTGCTAATTGGGTAATTTTCGTTACAGCGATTTTTCCATAAAAACGCTGAGTGGGTCGTGTTGGTAATGTCCAAAGGGCGGCCGCAATGCATAGCCCAACGACTGATAAAGCCCTAAGGCTTCCGGCTGACTGATGCCGGTTTCCAATCGCGCTAACACAACGCCGCGTGCCCGCAATTCATTTTCGAGCGTCGCCATAATTGCTTTAGATAAGCCATGGCCTCGCGCTGTTGGGTGCACAAAAACGCGTTTTATCTCGCCGTAAAGGCCATCGTCTTCCATGATTTTAAAGGCACCGACGGCGAGCAATTGTTCGGCGACAAAACCACCAACAAAAAAAGCATTGGGCAAATTGAACGTGCTTATCGGTTCAAAATGATTGCTTTCAGCCGGATACAATGCCGACATATACGCTTCTGACATCGCCATTAATGTTAAGGCGTCGGGGTGATTGGGGGCGATGGGGCGGATAATAAGAGACATGGAGTGCGCCAATGCGAAGCAAAAAAAGACGTCGCAGTGTAGCGATTGATGTCAGGCAAGCCTAGCCGCGTTGTCGAAGATGATTGATGCAATCGGCGCAAGTAAGAACGCTACTGATTTGTTGGGTGACGTGTCAGCCAAGAAAATAAACCGCAGCAATAGCGATGAAGATAAGCACGACAGGAAGGCCCATCATAAAGATGGCTTCCGATTTGAAATGATTCAATTTGGTGATTTTCATCTGTTGCCGGTTCGCGTAAAGCGAAAATTATAGGTAATGCATTTGTGAAAACAAAGGGCCGCAAAGCGGCCCTTGTCTAAAGCAAAAAATATCGGCAGTGATTATGCCACCAACGGCACAATCAACAACGCGACAATATTGATGATTTTGATCAGCGGATTTACCGCTGGGCCTGCCGTGTCTTTGTACGGATCGCCGACGGTATCACCGGTCACCGCCGCTTTGTGCGCTTCGCTGCCTTTGCCGCCGTGATGACCTTCTTCGATGTATTTTTTCGCGTTATCCCAAGCGCCACCGCCGGTGCACATCGAGATCGCGACAAACAATCCGGTGACAATCGTGCCCATCAACAAACCGCCGAGTGCTTGCGCGCCCAAGAACAATCCCACCAGCACAGGTACAGCAACTGGCAGCAAACTGGGGATCATCATTTCTTTGATCGCGGCCTTGGTCAGCATGTCGACGGCGCGGTGATATTCCGGTTTGGCTGTGCCTTCCATAATGCCGGGAATTTCTTTGAATTGACGACGCACTTCGACAACGACCGCGCCGGCACTGCGGCCAACCGCTTCCATCGCCATGGCACCAAACAAATACGGAATCAAACCGCCGATAAACAATCCGATGATCACCATGTGATTCGACAAATCAAACGCGACACTGTGTCCTTGACCGGACAACGCATGCGTGAAATCGGCGAACAACACTAATGACGCCAAACCGGCTGAGCCAATGGCATAACCTTTGGTAACGGCTTTGGTTGTGTTGCCAACGGCATCGAGTGGGTCAGTGACGGCGCGCACCGAATCCGGTAGATCAGCCATTTCGGCGATGCCACCGGCGTTATCCGTGATAGGACCGTAGGCATCAAGCGCCACAATAATGCCGGCCATCGACAACATGGAGGTCGCGGCAATCGCAATGCCGTACAAACCACCGAGGGCATACGACACATAAATGGCCGCACAAACCATGATCACCGGCCACGCGGTTGAACGCATCGACACGGCCAGACCGGAAATAATGTTGGTGCCGTGACCCGTGGTCGACGCTTGTGCAATATGTTTTACCGGTGCGTATTCGGTACCGGTGTAATATTCGGTGATCCACACCAGCAAACCGGTGAGCACCAAACCAACTATCGCGCAGTAATACAAATTCATGCTGTTCGCGACGGGCATAAATTGTTTGGTGACAAAAAAGTAGGCCACGGCCGAAATCACGCCCGCAACGATCAAACCGCGATACAACGCGCTCATGATTTTTTTGCCAGGCGAGGCTTTGACAAAAAACGCACCGATAATCGACGCGACAATGGACACACCACCGAGCACCAACGGATACATCACCGCGTGACCGGCTTCGACGCCGCTAAAAGCTAACGCGCCGAGCAACATCGTCGCGACAATCGTCACCACATAGGTTTCAAACAAGTCAGCGGCCATGCCGGCGCAATCACCCACGTTGTCGCCAACGTTATCGGCGATAACGGCAGGATTGCGTGGATCATCTTCCGGAATACCGGCTTCGACTTTGCCGACCAGATCGGCGCCCACATCAGCACCCTTGGTAAAAATGCCACCGCCCAAACGCGCAAAAATCGAAATCAATGACGAGCCAAATGCAAGCCCCACCAGCGGATGCAATAACTGACTCAAATTAGCATCGGCACCGGCGTCTTTGGTCAGTATCCAGTAAAAACCGGCAATGCCAAATAAACCCAAACCGACGACCAACATACCGGTGATCGCACCGCCACGAAACGCTACATCGAGGGCGGCGTTCAAACCGGATTTAGCCGCTTCGGCGGTGCGCACATTGGCCCGCACCGACACGTTCATACCGATAAAACCGGCAGCCCCAGACAAAATGGCACCCACGGCAAAACCAATCGCCGTTGACCATCCCAAGGCGGGCACAAAACCGATCACCAAAAACAAGACGACACCGACGATAGCAATCGTGCGGTATTGACGCGCTAAATACGCTTGAGCACCTTCTTGAATCGCATTGGCGATCGCTTTCATGCGATCGTCACCGGCCGGTTTGGCCATGATCCATTGAATGCTGATGATGCCGTACACGACGGCGAGCACGGCGCAAACCAGTGCAATGATAAGACCCGCTGACATCCAAACTCTCCTGTTACTTGGGCGTTTACGACAGTGTTAAAAACACAGGCCGCCTGCACAGGAAATCTCTGTTGTCGGCTCTTGTGCGTCGCACGAAAATGAAAAGTGCTGGGCACAAAAGTTAAAAAGCACGCACGTGAATGCACGCTCGCAAGAAAACGGCGAAAGTCCCCACCAATGAGAACCACGCAACACGCGGCGCGGCATTCACAGGCGCTCTTTTTTATGACCCGTTTTATGTCGCGCGCGGCGTTGCAATAATGCTGCAAAAAACGCTTCACGAGACAATAAAACGGCCTGAAGTACGACAGAGCTTTCCTGATGAAATTGTTATACAGATTGCTCTGGGGAGTGACGATTGCATGCTGCAAACGTCGATTACGTCAGGCCGGCCGGAGCCCCATCCAGACAGTTCCTGTGCCTATTCAAACAACAAATAGACATCCGTAACAGGCTTGTCCGGTTCGGTCGGTCTACGTGCCTTTATACAGGAAAAAAAAGCCAGACAGTAGTCGCCGAATCAAGGCGAATGCGGCTTTTTATTGCCTGTTTTTTAAACAAGTAGGGTTGATCAAGCGAATCGGCTAGCATGACCAGCATCCTGATGGCTTCAATCGAGCCAACCGGCGCTCCGTCACTGGCTGAAAGACAATCGTGGCATATGCTTCAAGCAGCTGAAAACGCAAAAAAGTGGATCTTAAGTAATATGACGACAAGCATCTTGTTGATCGAAGACGATGTAGCCATCGCCGAATCGCTGCAATTTGTGTTGCAACGCGAAGGCTTTCGCGTCGAACATGTGGTGTTGGGGCGTGAAGCGTTGGCTGCGCTGCACCACACGTCGTTCAATCTTGTGATCATGGATGTTGGTTTGCCCGACATAAATGGTTTTTCGTTGTGCCGTCAGATCCGTGAATTTTCAACGATTCCAATCCTGTTTTTAACTGCGCATGCCGATACCTTGGAGCGCGAAATGGGGTTGGAGCTTGGTGCCGACGACTATGTGACCAAGCCATTTTCGCTAAAAGAAGTGCTGTTGCGAGTCAAAGCGTTATTGCGCCGTTCGCAGCCAGAAGGTGAACCTCCTAGCCGTCGCTTGATTCATGATCTTGATCGCAAACACATTCGTTTTTCCGGTCAAGTGCTCGCGTTGACACGTGCCGAATATTTGCTATTGGCGACATTGATGGCGCATCCGGAACGCGTGTTCAGTCGAGAACAGTTGTTGCAGCAACTCCCCAATAGCGATGATTCGACCGATCGCGTGATCGACACGCTGATTAAACAGATCCGCGCCAAATTGCGGGATGCCAACGCTGGTGAAGAGTGGATTGTTACGCATCGCGGATTGGGGTACAGCTTGAGTGCACGCGCATGAAACTGGGGCTGCGTCTGTTTCTGGGATTTTTCTTGATCGTTGGCTTAAGTGCTTGGTTGCTGCTGAAGTTGGTGATCGATGAAATCAAACCGGTTGTGCGGCAAGTGTCGGAAGACAATCTGGTTGAAATATCGCAGTTGTTGGCGGCCGTCGTTGCGCCGACGTTTGCTCAGACACAGCAAGTGCCAACGGAATTGACGCAGGCGTATGCGCAGTTGGCGCAGCAGCGTTTGCAGATCCCGATCTGGCGGCAACATAAACAGCAGCTTGATCTGCGTGTTTATGTCACCGACGCAGAAGGTATTGTGCGCTTTGACAGCAGTGGGCGCGATGTGGGTAAAAATTACTCACGTTGGAATGATGTGTATCTGACATTGCGTGGTCAGTACGGTGCGCGCACGACGCGTGACGATGCAAACGATGAATTCTCTTCAACCATGTACGTGGCCGCACCACTGCGCGATCGCGATCGCATCATTGGTGTGTTGACGGTGGTGGTGCCGAATCGCAGTCATCAACCGTATTTGCTGGCAGCACAACAGCAATTAAAACGTTACGGCAGTGTCATGGTCGTGTTGAGTTTGTTGATCGGCGTGTTAACGACGTGGTGGCTGATTCGCGCCTTGCGTCACATCAGCGAGTATGCCGATCGCATCAGTCATGAACCGGGCCTCAAAGCGCCGCAGTTTTCGCAGGGCACCGAATTGGAAAAATTGATGCAGTCCTTGCAAACCATGCGTGAAGCGCTCGATGGCAAAAGCTATGTCGAAGAATATGTGCACGCGCTAACGCATGAATTGAAAAGCCCCTTGGCGGCGACGCGCGCGGCGCAGGAGATCTTGCAAGAAGCGTCATTGTCGCCAGAGGATCGTCAACGCTTTTTGGTCAGTATTCAAACGCAAGTGGAACGTATGCAGCTGCTCATTGATAAATTGTTGCTGCTGGCCAAGCTTGAACAACAACGTGAAATTGCCGAACGTAGCCGTGTCGACATTCAGGCGCTGGTGCAACAGCAACAAGATGCGATGCTGCCACGTTTGGAGCAAAAAAATCTTCGGATTGATCTGGTTATTGGTGCCGCGCCGTTCATCAATGCCGATCGTTTTTGGCTGAATTTGGCTATCAATAATCTGTTTGAAAACGCGGTCAATTTTGCGGTGACGGGCAGCACGATTCACATCACATGGCAGCGTCGCGATGAACATGACGTCGAGCTTTCGTTCAGCAATGAGGGCGAACCGATCCCTGATTACGCGTTAACCCGACTCGGTGAACGTTTTTATGCATTAACACGCCAAGACGGCCAACGCGGCAGCGGACTGGGTTTGCGCCTGGTGCGTGAAGTGGCGCGACTGCACGGCGGTAGCGCGCATATTGCAAATCACCCGAGTGGCGTGAAGGCGAGTATTCGCTTGCCGTGTTAGTTTGGCCGTATTGTTAAATCACTAGCCATCTTCCGTTGGACTTATTGGCGCATCCTCACACAATCCTCACACAGTGCTCATCGTAAGCCCACACAAGACTTGCATACTGCCGGCGTGTTGCTAACCACCGGAGTGTGAACAATGAAGATGTTTTTAAAGTACTTATTGCTGTTTCTTGTGTTTATGGGCTTGCAGATCCCGTTGTCGATGACCGAGTCAATGGTGCGCGAACGCACGCATTATCGTGAAGAAGCATTTGATGCCGTGGCACAAATGCAAGGTGACGAACAAATGCTGATCAGTCCGATCGTCACGTTGCCGTATGAAAGTCAGTATTGGGAAGAATCGCGTGATCGTGATGGCAATGTGCAACGTTTGCGTAAAAAAAGCCAAGGTGAACTGAGTTTTACGCCAAGCAACTTGTCGGTGGTGCAAACGCAAAAAGTCGAGACGCGTGAAAAAGGCATTTATCACGTACCCATTTATACGACGGCGATCACCATCAAAGGGCAATTCGATTTCTCGCGCGATTATGACGCGCTGGTGACCGAAGAAAAAGAAATCCACTACGGCACGCCGTCACTTTCATTGCCCATGTCGCAGCAAACTGGAATCAAATCGCTGGCCGATCTGAAATGGGCGAACGCCAGCTACACCTTTAAGCCCGGGTCTCGTGTGCAGGTAAAATCGGGGCGCGGTGTCCACACCTTTTTACCCGTGCTACGCAAGGGCATGATCGAATTTGAACTCAATGTCGAAGTGCGTGGCACGCGAGGACTGTCGTTCTTGCCCATCGCCGATAAAGCCGATGTGTCGATTTACAGCAATTGGCCACACGCGCAATTTATCGGTGCGCAATTACCTGACGAGCGACAATTGAACTCGACCGGTTTCAGTGCGCGCTGGCTCACGCATTCGCTCGCGAACAATTTACCCAACATGTGGCAGCAGTGTGATCGCGATGGCAATTGTGATGGTTTGCTCGCACAAGCATTTGGTGTGCAGTTAATTGATCCGGTCGATATTTATGTCAGCACCGAGCGCGCCGTAAAATATGGTTTCTTGTTTCTCGCGGTGACCTTTGCGGCATTTGTGTTGTATGAAGTGCTGTACCAATTAAAGATCCATCCGATCCAATACGGTTTGGTCGGCTTGGCTTTGACCGTGTTTTTCATGTTACTGCTCAGTCTGGCCGAGCAGATCGGGTTCGATGGTGCTTATGCCATCGCCGCTGCAGCGTGCATTGCCTTGTTGAGCAGCTACATGAAATCGGCGCTGCAATCTACGGCTCGACTGTCGGCGTTTGTTGCCATCACCGCCATGTTGTATGGCGCCTTATATGTCATCTTGCAACTAGAGGATTTTGCACTGCTCGCAGGCACGGTGTTCATCTTTGTACTGCTTGCCGTTGCGATGTGGTTAACACGTCATATCGACTGGTATCAGGTGCAATCCAATTTGCAAAATAAGGACAAAACCACCGCGCCAATGCCGCTGGCCGCGACCGCCCAAGAGTTGGTTAACGATATTCGTTTGTAAATCTATTCGTAAGGTGCACAGGCTGAACTCGGACGTTCAGCCTGTGCATGTCCTAAATCGTCGGATCATTGACAGCTGAGCGTGCTTATCTTTTGATACGCTGAATTTCACTGTGGGTGTTAACAATGATTCAAAAGCAAAACGACGCGCTGCATTTTGCCGTGCTGGCTTATCCGAATATGACGGCGCTCGATCTGACCGGTCCATTTGAGGTATTTGCCACCGCCGCGATGATGTTGGCGAAAGCACCACACAAAACCGCATTTCGTTGCGCGGTGATTGGGCTCGATGATCGACCTGTGCGCAGTGAATCAGGTTTGACGTATGTGCCGGATTTTACGCTGGAAAATTGTCCGTCGATCGATACGCTGATGGTGCCGGGGGGTTGTGGCTTACGTGAGCCAGCCATTAATGCGCGGATCGCGCAATGGTTGCGCGAGCGGCACCATGCCATTCGTCGTATTGCGTCAACCTGCACAGGTATCTACGGCCTCGCCGCGGCTGGTTTGCTTGATCATCGCACGGTGACAACGCATTGGAATTTTGCCAACGATGTCGCGAAAAAATTTCCTGCGCTAACAATGCAAGCTGACGCGATTTATATCCGTGATGGCAAGTTTTACACCTCAGCGGGCATCACAGCAGGCATTGATCTGTCGTTAGCGCTCGTTGAAGAGGATTTTGGTGCCAGCCTTGCGCTGGCTGTAGCGCGTGAATTGGTTGTGTATTTGCGCCGTTCGGGTGGGCAATCACAGTATTCCGAACCGCTGCAGTTTCAAGCCAAAACCAGCGGCAGTTTCGGTGATTTGATTGCATGGATACACGCGCACTTAAAACAGGAACTCACCGTCACGGTGTTGGCCGAGCGCATCGGTTTAAGTGTGCGTCAGTTCAATCGTCGATTTTACGAACAATTTGCATGCACGCCGGCGCACTACGTGGAGACGGTGCGATTAAACGAAGCGCGGCAGCGTTTGTTGCAGGCCGCTGCATCGATTGAGCGTGTGGCCGATTCGTTGGGGTTTCGCAGTGCCGATGTGTTTCGTCGCGCTTTTTTAAGGCGTTATGGCTGCACGCCGTCGGACTATCAACGCCATTTTGGCGGTGGTCAACAACAGGAGTCAGGTGAATGAAACGATTGATTGGGATCATGCTTTGCGCGTTGGCGTTAGCAAGCGCTGCCGCCGAAAGCGAAACCGCTTCGCGACTTGATGTGCCGCGTTACAGCGCCGATGGCCAGCTGATCTATCCTGATAACGTCGATTCTTGGATTGTGCTCGGGGCGTCGATCGGCATGGGTTATAACGAGCAAGATTTCGATGCCAAAGCACCGGGCAGTTTTGTCCTGGTGTCGATTGAACCGCAAGCGTATGCGTACTTCAAAAAACACAAAAAATTTGCCGACGGCACATTGTTTACTCGGCGCTCTTATCCGGCTGAGCAACGGTTATCGACCAACCGAGCCGGTTTTGTCATGGGGGAACACCGCTCCACTGAAATTCATATCGTCGATCGTCAAAAGTTCAAAGACGGCTTCAACTTTGCGGTGTTTGGCGCTGGCCAAAAACAATCGCCGATTTTGCCCGATGGTAACGGCTGTGTGACGTGTCATAAAACCAACGCCGCCTATCAAAATGTGTTTGCACAGTTTTATCCGACCATCCGTCACGATATTCCAAAAGCCGCGTTACAAGCGTCGTTGAGTAAAGGCAGTGTCAAGCTGGATTAATACGCGGCACGCGGCGTTACTGTTGCTGTGCGCGGTCTGTCAGGCACAGGAACCTGAAAGGCACGCAACGTTGTCACCGAACGGACATTATCGTGTCATTGAAAAGAATGTCGATGGCCAGATTCAGTTGTGGCTGCACGATACTCAACAGCAGATATCGCGTGCACTCGTTACATTGCCCGGCAACAATCAATTTGCGGTTTGGTCCCCCGATAGTTTGTTCATCGCGTTTTGTGCCACGTTCAAATCACGTCACTTTATGACCGTCACCGATCTGACTGGACACAGCTGGCTGATTGCCGAAATCAACGGTGAGTGTTCAGCTCCCGCCTGGTCTGCCGATGCCGTTTGGTTAGCGTTTAGTGCGCAAACCAAATACGGCGATGACGACATTTATCAAGCAACGGCGGGCGGAACAGCGCACAACAACATCAGTGATAGTCGCAACGCAAATGAAACCGATCCGTACTGGAACAACACGACCGGGCGTTTTCAATTTCATCAGCGAAAAGCCGAACCTCAATAGGTGGCAAATTGATTCCTCTCTTTTTTGCCGCGACGAATAATCCTAAAAACCGCAGTTGAACACGACGCAGAGTGCGTACCGGCGCCGGCGAGACAAGGCGAAAACCGCAGCGAGGTTGAACACCTCGCGAGGATTTTCAACGCCGTATCGCCAAGTCCGGTGCGCGCTATGCGTCGTGTAGCGGCTCACCAAGAGGGTGAGAACCTGTTGCAACAAAATTGTTTTAGAAATCATTATGTTGATTTACCAAAGAAGCGGTCAACTGCGGTTTTTAGGATAATCATCGACACAGTTTGTTATGCCACTCATCCAACACATCGCGCAATGCTGACGATGAGTCAACGATGGCATAGGGCTGTTTAAACACATGGTGCTTCGTCAACTCGGAGCGGATCACGACGCAGCGAAGGCCCGCGGCGTGTGCAGCCGCGAGTCCGCGGGGTGAATCTTCGATGGCGATGCAGGCGTGTGCAGGCAATGCCAAACGTGTTAGCGCGGTCAGATACGGTTCTGGGTTCGGTTTTTCATGTTGGTAGTCACCTGCGGCGACGACAAATTCAAAATGCTGCAGCACGTTTGTGCGGTGATGAATTTGATCGAAGTGGTGACGCTCGGAGCTGGTCACGATTGCCATGCGACAGCGCGTGGCAAACTCCTGTAATACCGTATCAATGCCTGCCATCGTCAAATCACTGGTGTTAGTTAACAGTTCGGTATAAATCGCATTACGTTGTTGACGACCTTGCCGGATTTGCTCGTCATTCTCGTAACCAATCAAATGCCAAGCACCGGTATTGCTGTGCAAAAACAGATCGAAAAATTGCGCGTGGCTGAGTTGAATACCGTGTTGAGCGAAATAGCGTTTGTTGGCTTCGTAAAACAGCTGCTCGCTGTTCACGAGAACACCATCGTTATCCCAGAGAATGGCAGTATGCATTGAGAATGAATAACCGAGTGAAAAATAGAAAAATACTGGATGCGTTGGCGGCATTGTGATTTTAGCGCAAAGACGTCGATGTAAAAGCCCCCTCCTTTGTTGTCAAAGGAGGGGGTACATGCTTGTGTTTGACTCCCGTTTACTTTGTCGCGAATCGCCTGGTTTCGCTTTCGGTGGTGCCGCCGCGACCATCGTTGACGACGACTTTCCAGAAGTACGATTTTCGGCTGTCGAGTTTGCGCGTGATCCCGGACTCAGCCGGCACACAATGATTGAACGTCGGTGTTTCACCTGCGGCCCAGACACAGTGCATATAACTCAACTTATCCTGATCCTTGTCACTGGCCGGTTTCCAACTGAAAGTGATATCGGCAGGCAAGCCGGTTTTGTTATTGCCAGGGTAGGCTAATAACGGTGCAGTGGGCTTGATATTACTGAGCCATTTTTCATTTTCAACATAGGTGTTGGCGAAGGTTGGTTCACCGGTCACCATCACGTCGTGAACACAAAATTCATTACGCTTTTTGTCCTGCACATCGGCGCAATATTTTTTGGCGGTTTCGATCGGCAACGGTTTTAATGTTGGTTTGAAGGGATTGCCCGGCCAATCTTTGGGCAATTCACACGATGTTGGCTCAAAACCCGGCCACGCTTCCAGCGTAAAGTCTTTCGTAGACGTGCCAGATGCGTATTGGAACAAGGTGTCTTTATCCGTCACGCGCCAAGCATTCGCGAATTTGTCATACAACACTTTATAGCGCGATGACAGACTGCTGGGGCGTGCGCCTAACCACGTGTTGTCAGGCAATGCCGGTAACCAGTTTTGCGGCGCGATCGCACCCGCGATCCCTTCATTGGCGCGCGCGTTGCGCACATCAACATTCAAATACCACACCTGATAATAATCCCACCAACCGGGTGTAAAGATCGCGCTAACGCCACCAGGGAATTCCACTTGAATGCCACCTTGTGAGGCGGTGGTCATGATGCGTCCACCGGCGGGTAACACGAGCGGAGTGCTGCCCAATTTGACTAACTTGCCATCGACGTACAGATCCAAACCCTCTCGATTGGGTTCGCCATAGAGCGACGGTTGCAAACTGATGCGGTGCTTGCCAACCCGCAACGCAGCAGCTGTGTTGATGCTCACGCATGACGTTAAGCCGGTGTGCGCATCCGGTCCCAAGGGGGCATCGGTTTGCACCGGTGATTGTCGCACTTGAATTTCCATACCGGGATCGCGCAGCAATACAAATTCGCCGACCGCTTGAAAATCATAATGCACGCCGCTAACGGTCTTAATGTGCGGATCGCCGAGCGAAAATGGCGCGCCACCGGTGATCCAGCGACGAATCGTTTCGGTGTCAACTTTGCTCAATGCCGGACCGCCACAAGGCATTAATCCAAACGGACAATCTTCGCCCGTTTGTGTGATGCGTTGATACAAATACGACGTGGCTGGATCGGTGGTGACGAAATCATCGGCGTACGTATAGGGGCGCGTTAAACGGTCGCCCATCACCAGATTTTCATCTTCAGAAAAATCGAGATAATTGGCCGGAAAATAATTGGAAAACGGTGGGTAATCGAGACCGCCATGACACTCAATGCAACTGCGATTAAAAATACGTTGAACATCGGTGTAACGCGGCACGTCGTTGGCGGAAGGTAAGCTTCCCAGTGTGCTGTTGATGGCCGGGATCAATGATGCACAATCAAACGGCGCCGCCAAACCTGGGATGGGATTACTGGTCAAACTGGCGCTGATATCGCTATCAAAAGTGCTGATATAACTGCCAAAAATATCCGCGAAGGAATACGTGCGAGAACGTCCGCGCACACCCATCGACCATTTGTCCACTGACACACCCAAGGGTTCGAGGAAATAACGGAACAATGCAACGCGCTCGGTATTAAACGCGTAAATTTCCCGATCGACGTAAACGCCGCCCATCACGGTGCTGTCGCCGTTGAAGCCACCAAGGCCGCGACGAAATACATCTTGGCGAATGCGCGTGACGGCCGTGCTGGTGCCGTCAGACGTCGCGGCGCCGTATTGTTGAATCAAGCCGTTGGTGGGGGCCACGGTGTAGACATCATTGGTTCGATCCAAATTGATTTTTTGCAAATCGGCTTTGCGCCGTGGCATGCTTTGCGCGCGTGCGCGGGTGTCATCCACCAGTTGATTAATCATCATGCCATTACGCGAATTAAAAAATGACATATTGATGGTGAGCGGTGATGTACCGACAACGGTGTTGCTGGCGGTGTCAATCGACAAACAGTTTTTGGTGATCGCTAAAGCGATCGGGCGCACATCGATTGGGTAACTGCCGGTGGCAAAACGATGACTGATCAATTCATCTGCAACCCGTTGCTGATTGAATCGTGTGCTGCTGACCAATCCGCCGAGGTTGTCAAAAAAGCGTACACCGCGTCCTTCATCACTGCCGGGAATACTGGAGTGATGCAACGTAACAAAATTGCCGTCACGCACCACCGCTGAACCCGGTGGCACGCCCGCGACACCATTAAACGAATAACTGATATTGGTGGTGCTGCCACCGGAGGGCATTGGTTCCGTGGTGACAATCGCACCGCCATCAAAACCGAAAGACACATGTCCATCGTTACTGCCGCCATTGACGCGCGTGATCGCATGCGGCATGGGCACGCCGGGCGGTTGCAACTCCAACTGCTCAATCACAGGACGCATCAAGTCATTGGTTTGCCATGTCCACCAATTAAATAATTTGCGAAACGCCGCGGCTTCAACCGTACCTTGATAAATGCGATCGCGGTTAAACGGCATCATGCCGGCCCAGCTGTCGTACGTATCCCAATTGGGTTTATTTTTCGCTTTAACAATGCCGGGTGGAATGCCGGTCGTGCCCGGAAAACTGCTGTTGTTCGGCACGTTGTTGGTGGAGTGACAACGTGTGCATTTCATGTCGTCGGCGGCGACGCCACGTACACGTGCCGGCACGGTGCCCATAGGTGGCGTTGCCGCCAACACAATTTCATGGAAGCGAAAATTTTTCTCAGCCGGATCCCATTGCATGTATTCGATTGCATTCGGGTGCGCGCCTGGATACGACGTGTGCGCCTGCATGCCAAATGTAAACACGAACTGACTGTTTGCGCTGGGCAATAAAAACCGCGGTGATTCAGCGGTGCCGGTTTGCAGGCTTTCAGATCGTGTCATCAGAATCCAATTTTGTTTGAATTCCGCGGGCAACGCTTTGATGAACCGTGCGGGCGTGTCGACCGTTGGATTGGCCGCCAAATAGCTGGCGATTCCGGATGGCGTGAAGTCCGTTAGCGTTGGAATGGCGGTGCTTGTCGTGAACTCTGCTCGCACCGATCGCATGGATGACATGCTGACCGTGCAAGTCGGCGACGTGCCACTGCAATCGCCCCACCAACGTACAAACGTTGAGCCGGCGCTGGGGTTGGCCAGCAACGTAGCCGATTCAAAAATCGTATAGCTTTCATTGCAATCACTGCCGCAATTGATGCGCATATCACTGGTCGCAATCACGCCGCTGCCGACACCGGCTTTAGTGACGCGCAAAGTGGCGGCGTCTGACGGTGATGCAAACAACAGGCTGCTGAGACACAACACCGCGAACCCCACTAATGGGAGTCGCTGATGCCGGATGGTTTGCTGATAATGTTGGATCCAAAACGCCATGGAACACTCCTTGTAAAAAAACGTTGCGCGAACGTACGCCGCAACGCGTTGCTGAGTGAAACGCCAAGGTGATCACGCGTGCCGAGACCTCCGCAACATGCGGCTGTGCGCCAGGCGCGAATTGGCGATAACGTGCTTCGTGATAACCGCAAAACATCACGAGAAATGGAGGATGACAAACGACATATTGTCGAAGGGAAGGGCGTTGCATTCAGTTTGCAATACATTGTCATCCGTGACAGCTGTGCAAATGCAACGAGCCTACTGTGGCGCAGAAACGACGTTAACGCGACCGTCTCACCGCCATAAAATGGTCAGGCGACGTCTGCATTTGCTGTGCGAAAAAACTTAAGAGAATGCCTTACGTTTTGTATGAATGACGAGAGTGAGTTCACTCAATTGTGGGGCTGATGTCAGATGATCTTAATTTTCAGAGGATAGTTGGTTCAGCGCAAATGAGATGGCCGTCAGACGCACCTCGCGTTTTGGTCTACCAACGCCCTGTTGCACCACCGCCACCTGAAGAACCGCCACCAAACGTGTTGTTTGATGAGGTAACCGTGCGGTAGCGCTGAAAATGATGATGACAATGGCGGCATTGCCAATGTTCGGTAATGGTTTCATGGCCGTGTGTGCTGTGGTCGTTCACGGCGGTTTGACGATGGCATTGCGGGCATTCGCGCGTGCGGCGCCATAATTGGCGGAAATGCGTGACTTCATGATGAGGACATTGTGTGCATTTCCACACGTCATAATCGACACTGCCGATTTTCTCTTCGGCTTTTTGGGCGGCATCGAGATAACGATCGTCGACCCGTTCGGACAAACGCGTCATCATGCTGCCACAGTGTGAACAGTTGCGCGCTTTATGGCGTTGACGATAGTGATAACCGAACCAAAAACCGCCCACGCTGAAGAGGCCTAATGCGGCGGTGATTATCCAATGGCGTGGTGCGCTTTTTTTGCCGTCGGCCGCCAGTGCTTGCGGATCACGCTGGTGTTGTGTTGCAAAATGCTGTAACCGATCAATTCCCTGATTTAAGCCGCTGACATAATCCTGACGGCGAAAGGCGGGCAACATGGCATCATTGATAATGGCTTGCATAGCGTCATCATAATCGTGTCCATAGGCTTTACCCAATTCGATACGTATTTCGCGATCATCGACCGCCATCAAAAGCAATATGCCGTTATTGCGTGGCACATTGCCGACGCCCCAGTGATCGAACCAAGTACGTGCCAATGATTCGATCGTGCCAGTGTGCGCCACATCACTTTTACGGCGAATGATTGCCAAGCTCAGTTCGACATCAGTGGCGTTTTCAATGGCCTCTAACTTGCTGCGAAACAGCAGCCGGTTATCTGCATTCAGCAGATTGGCATAGTCGTTGACGTAGTTGTTTTGTGGGCGCGGAATGTCGGCTGCTAGCGATACCGGGCACCCTATTAATGCAAAAAATAAAAGAACGCGCCAGCACAGCATATTCATAATTCTCTGAATTTTTTCCAAGGCAGGGCGACGTTCCGGCCACCCAAAAAGTGAAGATCTTTAACAAACAAAACCCGCTGTTCGCGGGTTTTGCTTTTGCATCAATTAAATGGCGGGTTTGTCGTTTTGTGCCGTGTAGCGTTTAGCCGAATTCACAATTTCGGCTTTGGCTTCGTCCGGACCAGACCAACCTTTTACTTTGACCCATTTGCCTTTTTCGAGATCTTTATAATGCTCGAAGAAATGCTGGATCTGATGCAGTAACAATGCTGGCAAATCTTCGTGGGTTTTGACGCCATCGTACAACGGGGTCAGTTTGGTGACCGGCACCGCGATCACCTTGGTGTCGCCACCGGCTTCGTCGTCCATTGCCAACATGCCGACCGGGCGGCAGC
>JAYSCL010000026.1:0-51863 GCA_041914905.1 Enterobacterales bacterium | reverse complement strand
TTGGTGTCGCCACCGGCTTCGTCGTCCATTGCCAACATGCCGACCGGGCGGCAGCGGATCACGACACCGGCTTGTAGTGCAAACGGCGTGACGACCAGCACATCAACCGGATCGCCGTCGTCCGAAATCGTGTTTGGCACATAACCATAGTTGCAGGGGTAGTGCATCGCTGTCGCCATAAAGCGATCGACGAAAATCGCACCGGTATCCTTGTCGACTTCGTATTTGATCGGATCCGAATGGGCCGGGATCTCAATGATGACGTTGACTTCGTCAGGGACTTTCTTGCCGGACGGCACTTCTTTCAAAGCCATGGCGATTCCTTAAAAAGGGTGGGGGGAGACTGGAAAGGGCGCGAATTATAGCGATGGACGTCCCTTACGGCATCTGCCAAAGCGCTATATTCATCCCCCTTTTTGTCCTGCGCTGGCGGTTTGGCCAGCCTTTGCCATACTCGATAAACCCCCAAACGCCGCTTTTAATGTGGACATGTCACGCGTCACCTGCCCGCAGTTTTCGGAACTGGACTCTGAACTGATTCATGACTTTTACGGTAGCTTTCAGGAGGCGATTGACGAGATTGCCACTTGCCGCAATGCCTTGGCCGAAAATGCCGACGACAAAGAGTTGTTGCACCGCCTGTTTCGCGCGGTGCATTCGCTCAAAGGCAATTGCAACATGATGTTCTTGCCGCCGTTTGTTGCCGTCACGCATAAGCTGGAAGAGATCTTCGATGATGTGCGCAAAGATCGCTATCCCTATGATCCGGCCATCAGCGCGTTTGCGCAGGCGGCGCTCAGCGACATTGATGAGCAGCTTCAGCATTTGATCACGCATCGTTATTGCGACGGTGACGTGCTCGACAAAATCGGTTTATTGATAGCCCCCGTGCGCAACGCCGGTAGTCACGAAGAGCGCGTGCAATTAGCGCGCGCGGCCACGACGGCGATTTTGGATCGTCATTACAGTCTGCAATTGGTGCATGCCGCACCGCCCAAAAAAAACATCGTCAGTGCGGCCAACGAAATCAGCGCCGAAGCATTTGCCCATGATCTGGAATTTATGTCCGAAATTGGCAGTGCGTTAGAAGCGCGAGATCCGGATTGGCGTGGGCGCATCGCGCTGCAGTTGGAACTACTGAAATTAATCAACAAAGAATTACCGACGCCGGTTGATGAAGCTCAACTGACAGCCGCTGTGTTTACGCACGACATCTGCATGCCATGGTTGCCCGCCACATTGAACAAACCGTGGCAGCAATTAAATCGTGATGAACAAAAATTAGCGGTTGTACACGTGGCCTGGGCCGCCGGCATTTTGCATCGTTGGCCCGGTTGGCGTGATGCGGCCGTGATGATCGAACAGCATCATGCCGCGTTTGATGGCAGTGGTTTACCGGCAGGTTTGTCCGCCGCCGCGATTCATCCTGGTGCACAACTCTTGGCGCTGGCCGATGTGTTTCACGAAGCCGTTGTGGCTGGTCGTGCACAACCCTATAAAGGCTGTTTGCTGGGCGCCGTGAAAGCGGTCAATACCGTTGCAGGCACCTTGCTGGCGACACCGATGGTTGACGTGTTCAACAACGTTATCAAACATCATTATTTGGCTCATCCTCGTTGGTAATATGCGCAGTCGACTGTGGTTTTTAGTTTTGCTGTCCACACTCAGCTTCGCCAACGAAGACAATGACGATGTGTTTGCGCTGGATATTGAGCAACTGCGTCACGTCAGTATCATCACCGCGGCACGTTTACCGGAATCGCCGCAACAATTGTCGGCGACCGTCGCCGTGATCACGGCACAAGACATCAGCCTTCGCGGTTATCGCACGTTGCGCGATGTGTTGCGCGAATTACCCGGTTTTGTTTGGCACAGCGAACACAATGCAACCGTCAGCGATGCGCCTACCTGGCGCGGCATTTACGGTGGTCAAAAGCTGCTGATTTTGCTTGACGGTGTGCGCATCAGCTCTCCCGCCGGTGAACCCGAAACGATTGCCGACAATTATCCTTTGCTTGGGCTTGCGCGTATCGAAGTCATGTATGGGCCGGCATCGGCGCTGTATGGTGCTGATGCCTTTAGCGGTGTGATCAATCTGATTTCAGTGGACGATCAATCGACGCAAACAGCGGCGCTAACGGGAGAGTTCGGTGATCATCATCAACTGTTTAGCGTCGTGTCACCGTTTGCGGTTGGCGCAGCAAAACTCGCATTGGAATTTTTTCATCGCGACAGCGACCCCAATCTCGATGAAGACTATCCCGACTTATATGGGCTAAATGATTTACGTCGATTCAACGGACAATTATTCGAAGCGGCCGCCGATCGTGATGCGATCGCGTCGCAACGAAAGACCTCGGTGGTATCACTTAAACTGACAACACCAACCGGTATTTCAGCCGGTTGGCGTGCTGCCGATCAACAACAGCCCACAACGATTGGCTCGAACCCGAATAACGTCAATTATGATATCAATCCGATCTGGCATACACGTCATGATACGGCGTGGTTGCACTATCAACCCTTTGACACGACGTCAGCACATCGACCGGTGTTGACGTTGAATGCTCAGCGCTTTGATGTGCGAAATGATTCGTTTTTTGCCAACATCATTGCCAATTACGACCCTGCTTGGAAATACGCCAAAACCGACACCGTTGATCTGATGATGCTGGATCATTTTCGTTGGTCGGAACAACAAACGATCAGCTATGGTGTTGGCTATGGCCATATCAACAGCATTCTGCTCACGGCCGATTTGCAAACGCGTTACAATCCGCGTGCTGCGGTTTCGAATCAGCAACAGTTTTATTTGGGCAGCAACAATCAATTACCTGTTCGCCTATTTGATGTGTCGCAACAACAAAAAAGTGCCTGGTTGCAACACAAAGCACAATGGTCACCACAATGGGCGAGCACGTTAGGCTTGCGGTGGGATCACAACAGTGATTACGGCGCTGTGATCAATCCACGCCTCGCGGTGAACTGGCGACAACAAGAACACAGTGTGCGTCTCAGTGCCGGTCGCGCTTTTTTGGCACCGTCACCTACAACGGTGTGGCGTCATTACGGTAGTTTTATTGGTGACAGTGATAACGACGGTTTGTACGACAGTAACTTTATGTTTGTGCCCAATCCCGATCTGGCGCCGGAAAAATTGCGTACCGCAGAACTCGCGTGGCGCTGGCAAGGCGATGACATGGTCATGGAAGCTCGCATGTATCAGAGCCGTGTTGATGATTTTATTAATGACGCTGCGATGGTTGAGCCCGACACAAGTTTTGTTCCCGGTGGCGAAATTCATTTTAGTCGCCACTACGATAACGTCGGACGTTTGCGCGCGCACGGTGGCGAACTGACGTTGCGCTACGCGTTCATGTGGCAAGGATGGGCATTTGACACGTGGACTGGCCTAGCCAATGCGGACGGCGAATTAACGTTGAGTGGTGTTGATCACGATTTGCCGTATCACGCGAAATGGTCGGCACAAGTGGGCATCAGTGCGCGTGATGACAATTGGAGCGCGCAATTAAGTGCCGTTGCCGTGGCCAGCACCAGCGGTTTAAACAGTGACGATCGCAATAATGATGCGCCAGGGTATTGTGTCTGGCGTGGGTTGGTTCGTTGGCAGATCAATCGTGCGTGGCAGGCGTATATGCGCATCGACAATGTGTGGGATCAACGTTATTACCATGTCACGTTGACGGGCGGCCCGTTTGCCTTTGTTGCCGCTCCGCAACCACGTCGTCAGGTTGACATCGGGTTGCGGTGGCAGTGGTAAAAAATATCCGGCTCTATTTTTTCAGTACAAATTGCGCCGCGACTTTCTTTTTGATCAGTTTGTTTTTGAGTTCAACATAATTGGGCAATCCATTTTTAAACGGCGGATAAGCTTCGCCTTGAATCAGTGGCAGCAAGTAGTCACGCGCCTTGTCGGTGATAAAAAAACCGTCGTCGCTGATAAAGTCGCGTGGCATTTTGCGTTCGACATTGGCCACGTCGTTAAGCGCAGCGACGCCAATTTCCCAGCTATATTTTTTACCTTTTTTGCGCACGATCACCGGCATCACGGCGTTTTGACCTTTTAGCGCCAGTTCTACGGCCGCTTTGCCAACCGCATAGGCCTGATCCAAATCGGTTTTGGACGCGATATGGCGAGCCGAACGCTGCAAATAATCAGCCACGGCATAATGATATTTATAACCCAACGCGTCTTTGATCATTTGTGCAATGACCGGTGCCACACCGCCGAGCTGAGCGTGACCAAACGCATCGACCGTACCGGCTTCGGCCATGAATTTGCCTTCTTCGTTTTTAACGCCTTCACTGACCACAATCGCGCAAAAGCCGAATTTTTTTACACAGTCATCAACGCGGGCCAAAAAGGCTTGGCGATCAAAGGCGATTTCCGGAAACAAAATTACATGCGGTGGTTGGCCGTCAGTTTCTTGCGCAAGACCGCCGGCGGCCGCGATCCAACCGGCGTGGCGGCCCATCACTTCCAGCACAAATATTTTGGTGGAACTGGTTGCCATGGATGCCACATCCAAACCCGCTTCGCGAATCGACACGGCAACGTATTTCGCGACCGAGCCAAAACCGGGGCAGCAATCAGTGATGGGCAAATCATTGTCGACGGTTTTGGGAATGCCAACGCAGGTCAATGGATAATCTTGTGTTGCGGCAAACTGCGCAATTTTGTTGGCGGTGTCCATCGAGTCGTTGCCACCGTTATAAAAGAAATAACGGATATTGTGCGCTTTGAACACGTCGAGCAAACGTTCGTATTCGGCACGATTGTGTTCGACCGATTTCAGCTTGTGACGGCAAGAGCCAAATGCACCGCCCGGTGTGTGTTTGAGGGCGGCGATCGCCTTGTCACTTTCGACACTGGTGTCGATCAGATTTTCCAATAGCGCACCGATGATGCCATCTTTACCGGCATAGACATTGGCGATTTTGTTTTTGTGTTTGCGCGCCGTTTCGATGACGCCTGCGGCCGTTGCATTAATCACCGCCGTGACGCCACCACTTTGGGCGTAAAACGCATTGGCCGGCGGTGTTTTGCTGACGGTGCGGGACGAGGTCGTTTTCTTTTTGCCGGTGGTGGTTTTTACGGCGTTTTTTTTGGAGACCGCTTTTGGGGCGGGGGCTTTTTTAGTCGTGGCTTTGGCCATGAGGAGAGGTCCTTTTTTTCAGGCAGCGGACGAATAAGGCATAATATCCAAATTGCAGCAGCAGTTGAAAAGTCATGCACATACATATACTCGGCATTTGTGGCACTTTTATGGGCGGTCTGGCCTTGTTGGCGCGCGAAATGGGATTTACGGTTTCCGGATCGGATGAAGCGGTCTATCCACCGATGAGCACGCAGCTGCAACAGGCCGGCATCGAATTGAAACAGGGCTATCGTGCCGAGCATTTGCACCCGGAACCGGATCTGGTGCTGATTGGTAACGCGTTATCTCGCGGCAATGAAGCCGTTGAATATGTGCTGAATCACGGGCTGCGTTATCAATCGGGCGCGCAATGGCTCGCCGAAACGGTATTGCACCAGCGCTGGGTGGTGGCGATTGCGGGCACGCACGGAAAGACCACGACAACGAGCCTCGTGACCTGGATGCTGGAATACGCTGGATTACAACCCGGCTTTTTAATTGGTGGTGTGGCCAGTAATTTTGGTGTGTCGGCGCGCTTGGGCCGTTCGCCGTTTTTTGTCGTCGAAGCGGATGAATACGACACGGCGTTTTTTGATAAGCGTTCGAAATTTGTGCACTATCATCCGCGCACGGTTGTGCTGAACAATCTCGAATTTGATCACGCCGATATTTTTTCCGATCTGGCCGCCATTGAAACACAATTCCATCATTTGTTGCGCACAGTACCGAGTCACGGTCTGGTGATTAGCGGCGACGATGAAGCGCTGCGGCGCGCGATCCAGCGTGGTTGCTGGACGCCGATCGAGACGATTCACGGTGACTGGACATGCGGCAATATTGACGCCCGCGACAACAGTTTTGACGTTTTGTGCAAAGGCCAATTGCAAGGTCGTGTGCATTGGCAATTGGCTGGTGCGCACAATCGCCACAATGCCTTGGCCGCTATCGCGGCGGCGCGCCATGCCGGTGTGCCTGCCGCGACCTGTGTCGAGGCATTGAGCCACTTTAATGGCATTAAACGTCGTCTGGAATTGCGTGGCTGTGTTAACGCCATCAGCGTGTACGATGATTTTGCGCATCATCCAACGGCCATCGAAACCACCATCGCCGGCTTGCGCGCACGTGTCGGTGATGCGCGCATATTAGCGGTGGTTGATCCGCGTTCAGCCACGATGAAATTGGGTGTGCACCGCGACACATTGGCTCAAAGCTTGCGCGGTGCCAATGCCGTGTTTTTGCACAAACCCGCTACACTGCAGTGGGATGTCGCCATGCCGGCGGATTTGACGATACCCTGGTCAACCTTGAGCGATGTCGACAGCATCGTGACAGCCGTTAAAAACGAAGCGCGTGCGGGAGATCACATCTTGGTGATGAGCAATGGCGGTTTTGGTGGCATTCACGACAAATTACTGTCGTTATTGGCGAAATAGATTTTTTATGGGTGAAAAAATGTCAAAGCGTGCGATCACCTTGGCGATTACTGGCGCGTCGGGCGCACCGTACGCGCTGCGTTTATTACCGGAGTTGGCGCGCGCTTACGATCGTGTTTTTGTACTGATCTCATCACCGGCTCGCATGGTGTTGGCGACCGAATGCGGCATCAATTTGCCGGAAGCCACCAGTGCGATTCATGCTCAGCTGTGTACACAATTGCAACTGCCTGCAGAAAAGATTGATGTCATCGCGCGCGATAATTGGCTGTCGCCAGTAGCAAGTGGATCGAGTGCGCCAAAACAAATGATTGTGTGTCCGTGTTCAACCGGCACGTTGTCTGCGATTGCGGTAGGCGCCAGCGATAATTTGATCGAACGGGCTGCCGATGTCGTGATCAAAGAAAAAGGGCAGCTGATTTTAGTGCCGCGTGAAACGCCGTTGAATGCCATTCATTTGGAAAATATGCTGAAGCTGGCCCAACTGGGCGTCACCATCATGCCGGCTGCGCCGGGTTTTTATCATCGTGCGCAAAGTGTTGATGATTTGGTCGCGTTTATGGTCGCGCGCATGCTCGATCATTTGGGGGTTGAACATCAATTGATGGCGCGCTGGGGTTACGGCGATTCGACTCAGTGAGTGCTGTCAAATATTTTCAGTTGATTGCGTAAATACTGCGTAGGCTCCGGATCGGGTTGACCCACATAATAACCTTGTACTTCTTCACAACCGACTTTGCGCAAGAATTCATATTGCGCTTCGGTTTCAACGCCTTCGGCGACCACGCGCATATTCAAGTTGTGCGCGAGTTCGATAATCGCCACTGCAATGGCGCCGGCGCTTTCTTCATTACCAATGTCTTTAACAAAATCACGTGCAATTTTTATCGTATCAAATTTGTGCTTTTTCAAATAACTGAATGTGGAATAGCCGGTACCGAAATCATCCAATGCTAATTTGATGCCCAAGCGTCGCAACTGCGTTAAATTATTGCGGACGATGGGTTCGGAACTGATCAAAATGCTTTCGGTGATTTCCACTTCCAGCAGGCCGGGAGGGAAATTAGTGGCGATCAAAATCGATTGCACGCGCTCGGCCAAACCAATTTGTTGCAGCTGACGTGCGGACAAATTGACCGATATGCGAGATGGCAATTGCTGAGCATGCCATTCCGCTGCTTTGCTGCAAGCTGCCAACAACACCCAGTCGCCAATCGCGTTGATGACGCCGATATTTTCGGCGACTGCAATAAATTCATCGGGCGGTACGGCCCCCAATGTTGATGAGCGCCATCGTACCAGCGCTTCGTAGCCGCTGATCACGCCACTGCGAATCGTTGAGCGTGGTTGGAAATACAATTCGAGTTCGTTTTTTTCCAGCGCGCGCCGTAAAGCCGATTCGATATTAAAGCGCCGCAACGAATGCTCTTGCATGTCGTGATCATAAAAACTGTAAGTAGCGCGACCGGCTTCTTTGGCGCGGTATAACGCCATGTCGGCGCAGCGCAGCAAGGTGGTCGCGTCTTCGCCATGATGCGGATACAAGCTGATACCGATGCTGGGCGAAATACTGATGTCTTCGCCATCGAGCACAAACGGTTCGCGAAACTTGGTCAGAATGCGGTGTGCAATGCGGCTTAAGTCGGTTTCATCAATAAATGAATCGATTAACACCGTAAATTCGTCGCCACCCAAGCGTGCAACCAACTCACTGTCGTCGACACTTTGGCGCAAACGGGCGGCCACTTGTTGCAACAACACATCGCCGTAGGCGTGGCCTTTTGAGTCGTTGATGTGTTTGAAATGATCTATGTCCAGAAACATCAAACCGAGCTGACCATGCTGCTGACGACTGAGCGTCAATGCTTGCTGCAATTTTTCATTGAATTGATTGCGATTAGGTAGGCCCGTTAGTTGATCGTAATTAGCCAGATAGCGCAATTCATTTTCGGCCCGGCGACGTGCGGTCACATCGGTGAGCACGCCGATGATGTACGAGGTTTGCGTCGCCAAATCATGGGTCGCGCGCAAATCGAGTTCGATTAAAATTTGATGGCCATCGAGGCAGCGATGCCACACTTCGCCGCGATAATGACCTGTCAACGTGACGTGTTGGCGCATGCCCTGATAAAACGCATCGTCATGTTCGTTCGATTTTAAGATCGACAAATCAGCACCGACGATCATGCTGCGGTGATAGCCAAAGGTGGTTTCAAATGCGCGATTGACGCGCACAATGCGAAATTGCCAATCGAGAATCAACACGCCTTCATTCATGGTGTCGAACACATTGGCCGCGATTTTCAGCTCTTGCTCGGCATTGCGCCGTGCTGAAATGTCTTTGGTGGTGCCGGCGATGCGTAAATCAGTCGTTGGATGGCGCCGGGTTAACAAGCGACCGCGATCCAATACCCAGCACCAGCTGCCATCACGGCGACGCAAGCGATATTCCACTTCAAAGAATTCGGAGTCGCCGCGCAGATGACGACCGATAGCGGTCAAAAAAAGCTGGCGATCTTGCTGATGGATCAAGTCGTACACAGCGGTAGCGGTGGCGGGCATGTCTTCGATGCGGTAGCCAAGCATTTCGCCAATGCCGAGTCGTGTCACTTTGCCGGTGCGCAAATTCCAGTCCCACAAACCATCGCCCGATCCCCACAACGCCGCCTGCAAATGTTCACGGGTGGTTTCGAGCGTTTCGAGGTGCAATTCGCGTGTAACGCGCCGGCGATATTCCCAATAGAAAACAAAGGTCAGAAAAGCGAGTGACAGCAGTGCAAACCATAATGAACCGGCGTCGGAATGGATAAATGCTTCAGCCGATTGGCTGACCGATGACCACACGCTGCTGCGCTCCCTGCCTTTAGGACGGAACGCCGTGAAACGTACCGTCATGGAATCGACGACTACCGTTATGGTGTCGCCGATTTTTGGAATGGCGCGGACTATAACGACGTCGACGTCGAGTCGCAATGTGTTGCGGTGCAGCACATGACGATACCCGCGTATTGCGTTAAGCTTAACGGCAGTTTGTCCTCGCAGACTGTGAGGGCGTTCCTATTTGCAGGTGTTGGACCGACGAATGAAAACAACAATTCGGCCATTACTGATTGCCGTGATCATTTACGCGGTTGGCGTCTTGTTGGTGGCGACCGGCGTGTATTTGTGGGGACGTCAGCAAGATCTGATGGAAGCGGATGCCAAATTAAAAGCGGCCGCCGAAACCGTGCCGCAGATGTTGGCTCCGGATTTTCATGATCGCGCCATCGCTAAAGACAGCATTTCGACGACAGAAGATCGCATTAACATGCAGGAGTTATCGCGTCACGCCAAAATGGGCGGCTTCGCGTATTTGTATACCTACATTGTTGTCGATGATGAAGTGCGTTTTACGTCATCCAATTACGATGCCGATGATTTGGTGCAAGGCATTGAATCGAAATATTGGACCGATTATGCCGAAGGCCCGCCGGAATTTGTGCAAGCCTGGCGAAGTGGTCAGGTCACTTATGTGACCAACACTGATCGTTGGGGCTCGTTCCGCACCGTGTTGTTGCCACAAACGTCGGCGACCGGCAAACGTTATGTCGTCGGTGCTGATTACGATATTGCTTATATCGAAATGACGTTGTTTAAGCGCGCGTTGGCCGTGGCTGTATTGGGCGCGGTCATGCTCATCTTGGCGCTGCCACTGGTGTTTGCGTATCGACGCACCGCCAATGATATGAACCATAAATTGCAAGAATTAAATGCGCAATTGAACGACGATATCGAGCATGCACACAAAGTTGAAAACGAATTGCGCGCCGCGACGCAAGCCGCAACGATCGCGAGCGCCGCTAAAAGCCAATTTCTGGCCAATATGACGCATGAACTGCGCACCCCCTTAAACGGTGTGCTTGGCATGACAGAATTGTTGCTCAACACAGAATTAAACAGTCTGCAGCGCGAATACGTTGAAGTCACGCGTCACAGCGGCGAAGTGTTGCTTGATACGATCAATCAAATTTTGGACTTTGCCGCCGTCGAAAGTGGCCATTTGCCGATTCGACCAGCGCCCACCACGATGCGCGCACTGATCGAAGAAATGGCAAAAATATTTGCGCCGATGTTGACGCAGCCACCGTTGGATTTGGTCATTCATCTGGATGACAGTGTGCCTCCGCAATTGTGGATCGATCACAATCGTTTGCGACAAGTGTTGATCAACCTGATTGGCAATGCGCTGAAATTTACCCACGCTGGCGGTGTCGATGTGACGTTGTCATGGCGCAACGGCGAATTGCTGGGTACGGTCGAAGACACGGGTGTTGGCGTTCCGCGTGAAAGTCAGGATCGCATTTTCGAAGCATTTCAGCAGGTCGACAATTCCAATACGCGGCGTTATGGCGGCACCGGTTTAGGATTGCCTCTGGCACGCGCATTGTGTCGTGCCATGCAGGGTGATTTATGGCTTGAACGTTCATCGTCACTGGGGTCGATCTTTGCGTTTCGCATTCAAGCGCCGTCGTTGTCGACAACCGCCGCCAATGATGAACGATTGTCGTTCGCGGGACGCGTCGTCATTTTCAGCGAGTTTCGCCCCAATGCGGCGTGGCTTGCGCAGCGATTCAATCACAGTGGCGTGCAGTGTCGTATCGCTCGTCATATCGATGAAGCCGAAGCCGAAGTGATGAGCGCCGATCTGTTGATTCTGGATGCCAATGTCGGTGTGGATGCCGTCAAGCGTTTGCAGGCGCGCGCGCCCGCCGAATGTCAATTGATCTGGTTAAGCTGTGTTGGCCAAAAAGCACCTGAAGGTGCCGTTGTGTTGCACAAACCGGTTACGCTTTCGGCGCTGCAGCAAGCACTGATGCATGTACGTTCGGTCGTCAACACACCGTTTAAACGCGAAACCGTCGTCGCCAGTGCTCACCACAACGATAATCAGAACAGCAAAACGTTTTCCAATCGCAAACCGATCTTGATCGTTGAAGACAATCAGGTCAATCGCATTGCGTTGCTGCACATGTTAAAAAGTTTGGGTTATGACGCCGATGCCGCTTCGTCCGGAGCCGAAGCGTTGACGCTGCTGCAACAACAGCACTACGAACTGGTCTTAATGGACATTCAAATGGCCGATATGGATGGCCTTGAAACAACACGCCGTATAAAGGAATTGATGGAAAGCACCGCGCCCAAAATCATCGCCGTGTCGGCGCATGTCTTTCCGGAGGACATCCGCTTAACGCGTGATGCTGGCATGATCGATTTTGTTGGCAAACCGATTCGACGCGATGATCTGCAACGGATATTGAAACAGTATTTGTTGTAGTTGAATGAACACAAACAGAGAAATGACGAACACGAAGTACACAAAATGAACGAAGATCACAAAGAAAACTCTTTTGTTCCTTTCTGAATCAATTTGGCGGAATACTGCAATAGTCGCACAGAATTTGAGTCGTTCTACCGCAGGCCTACCGTACGACTTCGTGAACTTTGTGTTCGCTTTTGTGACTTTTTATTTAGCTGTTGCGGGTTTCGCCCAAACTTTCCAGCAGCGGTGGCAGTAATTGTAACAGTGTTAATCCCATCAACGTGAATTCGGCATCACGTTCTGATAAATGGTCTTCGCTGTTTTGTGACGCCAATTCGCCTTTCAATCGTTCGGACAATTGCAAACGCGTCAGGCGCGCATCCATGTTCAACACAAAATCGAGACTGTCGCGAAAGCGTAAGGCCATTTTGGTGATGTCACGACCCGATTCGAGGTGGGAGCGCACTTCGTCACTGGCCAGTTCCAGTCCTTTGCAACGCACGACGGATTCTTCGTCTTTGATTTCACATTCACTGCCCAGCTCAAATTGGCTCGGCATATCGCTAAGGCCTTTCAGCCAATTGGTCATCCACGATTCAATCGGTGCTGAAAACGCGGGGCGCTGAACGGGCAAGCTGCCGAGCGCCAATCGCAATGCATTCAGCAACATTTCGGCACGTTTTAAACTCGATGTGCCGACCAGCACAAAACCGGCATCGGGCGCGATGATCGCCAACAAATCATCGGTTTTGGTAAACGCTTTGGGTAACAACGAGAAGAACAATTCGTCTTTCATGCGTTGCTGTTCTTTGCGACCGATCTTGCGCGCTTCGGCCACTTCGCGTTTTTGAATTTCACTTTGCAATTGTTCGTTGACCACGCCGGCCGGCAACAGACGTTTTTGTTCACGCAAACGCACCAAATACAAACCGTTGGCGCCATGAACAAACGCGGTCGTGTCATCGTGCAGCGCCGGCACCCAACCGGCACGTTGGGGCTCTGTCGCGCCACACGGTGCAAACGGATGTTCGCGCAGCGCCGTTTCAACCGTTTCGATCGCGGGCAGTGAGCCAACAGGTAAACGGTACAGACAAACATTGCGCAGCATGGACATATCCGGGTGTTGAATTGGGGCCGCGCATTATGTCGATCACGGTCGTCGGCATCCAGCGTCGGTCGCAGACCTTGTGACCTTTCTTGCTCGCCCGCCCATTGTGAACGGGGCATCTATTATGGTATTTTGGTACATATATACCTTGATGTGTTCGTAACGAGGCGAGACCATGGCAGAACCCCATCTGGAAATAGAGCGAGTTCAAACGGGTGTTCGTTTGGAAAAACGCTTGTTGAAAGTATTGAAAGGCTTGGCGGAGTACCACGATCTCAGCCTTGGCGATCTGCTCGAAGGCATCGTTTTGCACGCGTTCGAAGGGCAGTGTGCGTTTGGTGACGAATCGCTGCAAAAAATTGCGCAGTTGAAGGCGATCTATGGCCTCGACCTCACGGCTCAATCGGCGCATCGCTTGCGGGAGCGCCAACAGGGTCAATCGCCAGCATGATCAAGCTAATTGCGGCCGAGCTGCCGCGACGAGTTAGTCATCACTATCGACAACATTATCGTCATGGTTGCGAGCAGGTTTGGCCGCAACTGTGTCCAGTGGCGGAACAGCATTGGATCCCGGGTTGGGCGCCCGCCGTTATCTTTAGTCAGCGCAATGGCATCGAAAGCGAGTGTATTTTTGTGACGCCGGGGGAGCTGGGCGATGCGATCTGGATCACGAGTCACTACGATGCCAGCGCGTACGCATTAAACCTGTATAAAATCACGCCCGGCGTGACCGTCGCTAAAATTGACATCCGCTTGCATCAGGATGATGGCGGATGCATCGCCGACATTACGTACACCCACACCAGTTTGGGTGCGCTCGGTGATCGGTTTTTGCAAACGTTCACGCCCGAACACTTTGCCCAGTTCATGCAGACTTGGCAGCAGCAATTGGATCACTACTTAACGCACACTGACACAAGAAACGAAAAATCCCCATGAAACCTAATGTTCGCGGCATCTTGTTCATGCTTGCCGCCATTGCCGTCCTGTCGATTATGGACGCCGCGTTAAAATCGCTGGTTGCGCATTATCCACCGATCCAAACCGCGTGTTTACGCGGGTTATTTTCCTTGCCTTTCATTTTGCTGTTTGTGATTCGTCATGGTGGTTTTGCGCAGGTATTGCACGGCCGCATTTCCTTGCATGTGTTGCGTGCAGTGTTGGGCGTGTCGATGTTGGCCTCATTTATTTATGCCATCAGCGTAATGTCGTTGGCGGATGCCTACGCGGTATTTTTTATTGGTCCCTTGTTAATTACGGCATTGTCAGTGCCAATTCTGAAAGAAAAAGTCAGCACGGCGCAATGGATTGCGATCTCGTTTGGCTTGATTGGTGTGCTGCTGATGTTGCGCCCACAGGGCAAAGAATTGATTTCGCTGGGGGCGTTGGCGTCGTTCGCGGCCGCGTTAATGTATGCGGTGTCGGCGTTGCTGATGCGCGTGTTGGGGCGCACCGAAAGCACGGTGACGATGACGTTTTGGTTCGTCACCTTGGTCAGTGTGTTGTCATTAACGTTATCATTGCCCAATTGGGTCCCCATTATTTGGACGGATTGGCCCTGGCTGCTGACGGTGGGTATATGCGGTGCGCTGGGACAATATTTGATCACCGAAGCCTTTCGCAGTGCGCAACCGTCGGTTGTCGCACCCTTTGAATACACAGCCATGTTATGGGGGCTTGGATTCGATTTTGTTTTGTGGTCGGCGTTGCCCGGTGCCATGACGATGCTGGGCGCCAGTGTCGTGATCGGCAGCGGTTTGTATTTGCTGCGGCAAGAAGCGAAAGCTCACCATTAAAACGACTACCGGCGCGCCCATAAACATTGACAGCGATGATGGCGCATCGACGATAATCCTTCAGTGATAGATAACGTCTATGGCGGTCGCCTCAATGAATTTGCGTGATTGGGAATATTTTGTCGCCGTTGCCGAGCACAAACATTTCGGCAAAGCCGCGGAAGCCTGTCATGTGACGCAACCAACGTTGAGCGCACAGTTGAAAAAACTGGAGCACTACCTCGGCGTCGAATTGCTCGAGCGCGATAATCGTCGCGTCTGGTTGACACCGATCGGACAAGAGATGGCCGTGCGTGCGCGCCGCTTGCTCAACGAAGCCGAAGGGCTAAAGCAATTGGCGCGCAGCCAATTTAATCCTTTGTCGGGCGACATTCGTTTGGGCGCGTTTCCAACGTTGGCGCCGTATTTTTTGCCAACCGTTTTACCGAAAGTGAAAAAATCCCTGCCTGAGCTAAGGGTTTATCTCGTCGAAGAAAAAACGCATATGCTGCTGTCATCGTTGCTGCGGGGCGAAATAGATGCCGCGCTGTTGGCATTGCCGGTCGGCAACGATCAAGTGGACGTGATCCCAGTGTGTCACGAGGATTTTCTGCTCGCGGTGCCTCAGCAACATGCCTTGTCCAAACGCAAACACATCGACATCAGTGATTTGCAGGGACAAAACCTGATGCTGCTCGAAGAGGGTCACTGCCTGCGTGATCAAGCGCTATCGGTGTGCAAACTGGCCGGTGCGGGAGAAAACACCACGTTTCGAGCCAGCAGTCTGGAAACGTTGCGACAAATGGTCATCAGCGGGCTGGGGGTTACCCTAATGCCGGCGATGGCCGCGCAAAGCGGTCAGTCCGGGATTCGATATGTGCCGTTCGAAACGCCACCGCAGCGTGAAATTGGTCTGGTTTTTCGCCGCAGTGATTGGCGTTTGACGCTGTGGCAAAAATTGGCGCAGGTACTGCGCAGCGCAACACAGTGATGTGTGCCCCTTGGCGTGACAGTCTCGCGTGAAAAAAAGTCCGCCAGCCTCTACACTTGGTCGAAGCCCGTCTTGCCAAGAAGCTGTTACGTGTCAACTGCTGGTCGCGTTCTCATCGTAGACGATAACAACACCAATCTCGCTGTGCTGGGCGAGATCCTGGAACGTCATGGTTACGAAATTCTCGTCGCCAACAGTGGCGAAATGGCGGTCGCCGTCGCCACTCATCAAACGCCTGACGTGGTCTTGCTCGACGTTATGATGCCCGGTGGCATGAATGGTTTTGACACCTGCCGCGCCTTGCGCTCGCATGCCTCGTTGCACAATGTGCCCGTGCTGTTCTTGTCAGCAGACAGTGCGGTGCAGGCGAAAGTCGATGGCTTTCAAGCCGGCGGCGTCGATTATGTCAGCAAACCGTTTCAAACCGATGAATTGCTCGCGCGTTTAAACACGCATATCGAATTGCACCGTTTGCGCAACAAATTGCAGCAAGAAGTCGACCGCCAAACGGCGGCCGTGCAATCGTTATATGTGCAGCTCGAAAGTTCGTATGAACAGGCCTTGCAGCTGTTGTCGCTGGCCGGTGAGTTTCGCGATCGCGACACCGGCAATCACACGCGCCGTATTGGCTTGTATGCGCGCATGCTCGCTGAAGCGCATGGCCAAAGTGTCAGTTTCTGCCATCAAATTGAATTGGCTGCTCCGTTGCACGATGTCGGCAAGATCGGAATTCCTGACTCCATATTATTGAAAGAAGGACCGCTGTCGCCCGAAGAGTGGGCGGTGATGCGCTCGCACGCCGAAATTGGTGCCAGTTTGCTACGCCGTTATCAACAACCACTTTTTGATATGGCGGCCGAAATAGCTGCCTGCCATCATGAACGATGTGATGGCAGTGGATACCCGCGTGGTCTGCGGGGCGAGGCGATTCCGTTGGCGGCGCGGATCACGACATTGGTTGATACCTATGACGCGTTGCGGGCGAAAAGGCCCTACAAAAACGAATACAGCCACGAACAGGCATTACAGGTTTTGCAACACGGTGATGGTCGGACTCAGCCCCAGCATTTTGATCAGGAGCTGGTGCGGTGTTTGATCAGCAAAGAAAAAGAAATGGCACAGATTTACGCAGCTGATGCTATTCGACATGAGGCCCAGGCATGAGTCCACAAGCGGCGCCGCTTCAGTCCCTTAAATGGCAGTTGTTTATTCGGGTCGCCGCTTTGATGTTGGTGCTGATCCCGCTGTTCGGTTTTATTCGCAATGAAATGGCCCACCGCGAAGCCGAACAAGAATTCAAATCCCGTATCGAAGGTGCGGCGCAAGTGTTGGCGGTGTCGTTGCGCGAACCGCTTTGGGATCTCGACGAAACCCAAATCGAAGAATCGGTACGATCACTGTCTATGATCCCCGATTTGCTCGCTGTGCGCATTGTTGAAACTGGCCCCAGTCAGTATGAGCGTTTGTTCACCCGCGACAGCAATGGTCAGCTCGCACAATTGTCGGTGACAACGGCAGGACAAATCGACGCTTCCGTGCATTTTCCCTTGGTGGTGAGCTGGAAAGATTCCGATCTGGCCACCGGCGAATTGTATTTCACCGATTCGATGTTGGTGGCGCGGCAGCGCGAACAACTGTTGTTTCTGATTGGTCAACTGACGTTGTTCGGCATTTTGGTGCTGGGCATGTTGTATTACCTCGTGCATCACAATGTCGGTGAGCCCTTGCATCGGTTACGCGAAGCGATGAGTGAATCCGACAGCGCGACGCTGGCCAATGTGATTCAGGCAATGCCACAAAACGAATTGCGTTTGCTCGCCGATCGTTACAGCCATGTGCTAACTGACTTACGCGAACACCAGCAACATTTAACGGAAATGGTGTTGTCGCGCACGCGCGCCTTGTCGGAAGCCAATGAACAACTTGAAGGCGAAGTGCAACGACGTGCGCGCATTGAACAAGAATTGATCCAAGCGCGCGAAGCCGCTGAACATGCCTCCGAAGCCAAAACCTTTTTCCTGGCGCATATGAGTCACGAATTGCGCACGCCATTGAATGGCATCATTGGTTACACGCAACTGCTGCGCCAAAGTCATTCGATGCAAAAAGAAGAAGGCGAATACATCAGCAATATTCACACCTGCGCCAATCATTTGCTGGAATTGATTAATCGTGTGCTCGATTTGTCGAAAATTGAGCAGGGCAGTATGGATCGCGTCGACCAGCCTTTTGATTTACCGCGTTTGCTGCAGGACGTTATCGCCGTTGTGCGACCTCGTTGCGACAGCAAAGGGGTCGCGCTGCGTACGGAATGGCCGCAAAACTTACCGCAATCGGTGCTGGGCGATGCGGCGAAACTGAAGCAGATCCTCATTAACTTGCTGGGCAATGCCGCTAAATTTACCGATGCTGGCAGTGTTACGTTACGCGTTAATCCTTTGTCTGAAGATCAAATTGAATTTGCCGTGGAAGACACCGGTGTGGGTATTCCGGCCCGCGACATTGAGCGCATTTTTGAACCGTTCCAACAAGCGGGGGGCGCCGCGCAGCAATTGAAGGAAGGCGGCACAGGTTTGGGCTTGTCCATTGCGCGCCGCTTTGTTGAATTATTTGGTGGCAAACTCGAGTTAACGTCTACCGTCGGTGTTGGCAGCCGTTTTCATTTTGTGTTGATCCTACCAGTTGCAGCCGATATTGCCCGCAGCGGTGAATCGCGCAGTGCTACCGGCATCAAAGGCGAATGGCGACCACAATTGTTGATTGTCGATGATGTTGAACACAATCGCGATATTCTGGCGCGCATGTTGCGGCAATTGGGTTTTTATGTCGACACCGCCGTCGGCGGCGAAGAAGCGCTGACGATGATCAAAAACAAGCGTCCCGATCTCGTGTTCATGGACATTCGCATGCCGGGCATGGATGGCATTACAGCGGCTCGCCATATCCGCGCCAGTGATCCGGAGTTGCCGGTGTTGGCGTTTACGGCCAGCGTCTTTGATCCGCATCTGGATGCCGATATTCGCCGCTGGTTTAATGGTCTCGCGCTGAAGCCAATTAACTTGAATGATATTTGCCAACAGCTGAGTCAGCACCTGCATATCGAATTTGACTATGTCGACAACTCACAGAACAAAGCGGATAACAGTCGAGATGGACATGCGAAAGCCCGTCATCAGCTCAACGCGCTGAATGAAGTCGACATCAGTCAGCTGCGTAACTGGCTGGCCAGCGGCTCCATCACCCGTATCCGTGATTACGCCGTGCAATTGAAAGAAAAGTCGGAACAACGCGATTTGGCGGAACAATTGCAGGCACTGGCGCGCACTTATGATATCGAAGGTTTGCGCCGGCTGATAAATGGTTGAACCAAGCTCTACACTTATCGTTACAATGTGGTCTACACGTTTTACTTAAAAGACGAGACTTGACGATGCACAAGTTGACATGGGCGTTGGCGGCGCTGCTGTTAACCGCATGCCAGCCCAAAGTGGACAATTCCAATACCGAAGCATTGGTGGATAGTCTTAACGAAATGGTCACGGCACTTAGCGCGGATCAACGACAGCAATTGCGTGATGCGTTGGTGGTAATTGCGTTATCAGAGACCGGTTATTTGGGGGAGCCGCCGCTGGATGCCGTCGCCGTTGCGCAGGACTCCACATTGGGACCGGCGCTGACGCGCGCATTGGATGGCGAGGGATTTGATGATTTGATCGCGAAAGCGGCATCCCTGCGCGAACTGAAAGAACAGCGCACCATTGAAGCTGGCGAAAAAGCCAAACGCGAAGTGCTCGCACGCATTCAGCAAGCAAAAGCCGAAATGGAGCATGTCAAAGCGATCACCACGCGCAATGCCTCGTATGGCTGGACACGTGGCGATTACATGCCGCAAGCGGTGGTTGAATTCGAATTGGTCAACAATTCAGGCCAAACCCTCAATGGTGTGCGTTTGCGCGGTGATTTGTTTACGCCGGAACGAGATCAGCCTTGGGTGCATGAAGTGCTGACGCATGAGTTGATCCGCGCATTACCCGATCAAGCATCCGCCACGTATCGCTTGGTGCCCAATCAATATTCCAGTTGGGGCAATCGAGTATTGCAAAAACGCCGTGATACCCGTTTGACGCTCACCGTGATCAACGTCAAAGTCGGTGACTCATGGCTGGTGTCGGCCGATTTGGAACAACTCGACAAAGAGCTGAAAGCCTACGATGACGCCATCGCCACCGCACAGAAAAATCTCAACGATATTCGTATTGCTCGTTCGAAATAGCGATGAATGACAAACAAAAAAAGCAGGCGTGGCCTGCTTTTTTTGTTTCTGGGCTAAATGGGGTTGCGCGAGTGCGACAAGAACGCCGTTCCTGTGCATCTCGGCAATTGCTCCTGCAAAAACAACACGTTCATCCTGAACGTTACTGCTCTTGCGCCGCTTGAAAAATAATGCGGTGCGTGCGAATAGAACGTCGTTCCTGTGCATCCATGCACCCACGACGTACCGTTCATCCTGAACATAAAATAAGGCGCATGTGGACAATCATGCGCCTTAGCATTTGGGTACTGAACCCTCACGTCACAGTACCTACTTTGCGTCACCACTGTGCACGTAATGCGTCAGACAAGTCGTGGCATTACGCACGCCAATAGTTCGTACTATTACCCTTTACCAGCCTACCCTTTACCAGTCTCCGATGACGGCACCAATCACGATGCCAGTGGCCAGCGCGTCGAAAAAGCCATGGTAGTGACAGCCTGTGTGAAGGTGGCGTCCATGACGGTAAAACGCGTGATCATAATAGTGTTCCCAATAATCATCACTGACGTAGTAATAACGGTGATGCCCCCAGCGATCGCTTTGATAAATCACGCGACGCGGATGATGATATCGACGTTCGACGACAACATGACGCGGGTAGGGATCGTAGTCACGGTAATGGCGATGTTGATCGCGGTAGTACACACGATCATCGCGGTCACGATCATGATGACGATCACGGTCGCGGCGATCATCATTGTCACGTCGGTCGTAGTAGTCTTGGCCACGGCGGTCATCGCGTTGTCTGTAATGATCGCGATTGCCATTGTCGGGGCGAACAGTGTCGCGGTGAAAATGATGTGTTTGATTGTTGCCACGACCTTCGCTGTACGTGGACTGGCGTTCGTCACGATCGCGCGCCTGTGCATCCGGTACCAAAGTCGACATGCTCAACAAGGTGGCGGCTACCACCATCAGTCCGGTTTTCATCATTGTGCTCCTGACCAGCTTGGAGGCCAGTTTCGCCTTCGGCAACTGAATCTTTGCTGAACAAAAAAGGCGATGAAATCGCCTTTTTTAACCTTTGCTTCGCCGTGGCTATTTCCAGTCTTTAAGCCCATATTTATCCAGAATGGCTTTCAATTTGCCACTGGCCCGCATTTTTTTGACACCGTCGCTGAGCAGCTTGGCATATTCTTTTGAGCTCGGTTTTGCGGGACTGCACGCGATGTACATCGGTGTCGGTTCGCCCATCAAACCGGCTTGCTCAATCTGGCCGACCAGGTTCATTTCTTTCAGCTTGGCTTCGGCCACGTACACCGATTCCAATGTTGTGACGACGCGCCCGGCCAAGATCTTCTTGAAATTTTGTTCCAAGGCGTTGTCCGCGTTGATCACCTGCACATTTGAGGTATTGCCGGCCGATTCCAGAAACTTCTCGAAATCCTCACCGTATGAATAACCGCCGACGATGCCAATGCTGACATTCTTCAACGAATCGATGCTGCCGCTGTATTTCCAGCTATTGCCTTTCTTGACATAAAACGCCTGTACATCGCGGCCCAATTCTTCATCGGGGAAAACAAAGTCTGGCGTGTCTTCTTTGTAGGCGCCAATCGCACAATCAAATTTGCCGGCCCGCACTTCGTTTACAGCTCGTTCCCACGGCATGTTTTGATAATTGACCGTGTGGCCACCGGAGGCGAGCGCCTCTTTGGCGATATCGACCATATAACCGGGATTGGCGGAATTCGGTTCGCCGTTCATGGGATACCAGACATCGGCACGCAGTGTTACTTCGGCCGCTGAAGCGCTGCCAACGGATAAGACCAAAAGGATGAGTTTGCGCATTGAAAATCTCCCTACACGACTGTGGATAAAGCGTAGCTGATCATTCTAAAAACCGGCGTTGATCGCTTCTTTGCTACGTCAACCGTTTGATGTCTAAACCGAGTCTGGTTGCTTTCATTTGCCCTCTTTTTGATCAGCCGTTTTATGGCTCAGTCAGGTTTCAAGGTTAGGGCACAACATCAATGCTGGCGATGGGACGGTAATGACCTCGACGCAGTTGGGCGAGTACCGTTGGCGCCGCTAACAAACGCGGTAACCCCAAGCTGTCTTTGCCATGCAAACGCAATGTCCGTGTCGAGCTGACAAAGGGATCATCGGCGACAAATTGATCCAATAACGCGGGCCAATTGACTGGATCGTGTTGTTGCTGTTGTTCAGCAAAACGCAAAAATTGCGCAATGGTTTCCATCGCGTAGGCTTTCGTCGTTGCTTCGTTATGCCAGCTGCCGGTTTCCAATAAATAACGTCGGCGAAATTCGCGAAAATAATTACTTTGCACCGCGCTATTCCAATGATTGGCAACTGAAATAATACCCTCCGATTCTCGTTCGGCGCTGCGCCACTGCGCTTCATCAATGGCTGTGGTCACAATGATCAAACCAGCATAATTGACATCACGCAAAAAACGCACGACCCGTGGCGCGGATTCCGGCGTAGCGCCGGCCAAAATAACTGCGTCTGGCCGCAATTTGGCAATGCTTTCAGCGGCTCGTCGTGCGTCGCGCCCTTCGCGTGAACGATAGCTGGGAAAACTGCGGGCAGTGTTGTCGTAATGCAACACTTGCATGCCAAGTGTTGTGGCAATGTGGCTGTCGGCACTGACTTGCGCCAGGCCTTCGTCTGACTCGCGCACGAGAAAACTCAGTCGCTGTACATGCAACCGATTGCGCAGCAAATCAAACAGAGCGGGAGCGATTTGGAAGCTGCTGCTCATGCCGAGCAATGTGTAGGGATGTTGAACGCCATACAAGTCACGACTAAAACTGTAACTGATGTGCGGAATTTTGGCTTTTTCAAATAGCGGCTGAACCGCTTGCGTGGTAGTGGCAACATTGGGGCCGATAACCCATAACACGTTTTGCTCTATGAGTTTCTGCGCCGCGACGCGTGCGCGATCGGCTTCTTGCTCATCGTCTTCTATCAACAATTCGATGCGACGACGACGACCCTGCCAAACGATACCGCCGTTATCATTAATCAACGCGGCGCCAATTTTCGCGCATAACACATTGACTTCGCCCCACGAGCGCGAGGGACCCGATAACGACACCAAAACGCCGACGCGCAAACTGGGCACCGAACTCTCGGCGATTGCGGTGACACTGATCGCGACCATCACCATGGCGCGAAGGGCAGGAAGAGAGAACAACCGCAAACGCAATGCTCATAAAGTCGAGGTTGCCGCAGTGTAGATCATTTGATTGCACGCGTGCGACGCTCCGAGGCGTTTTGTTGTGACAACAAATGTCGCAGCAGGCTGGCGCAATAACGCAGATCGTGTTCAATGCCAGCGCGCACCGCTTTGCCATCACGTTGCTGCAATGCGATGAGCGCTTGTTCGTGATGACTGTTCAATCGCAAATTCAAATCACGGGTATCGAACAGCGCGTTAAAAATCGGACCAATTTGTTGCCACAATGCGGTGATATGCTGCAGCAATAGTGCATTGCCGCAGGCTGAATACAGCTGCCAGTGAAAATCGTGATTTGCACGCAAATAACGGGGCGCATCGTGAGCGCGCAATGCACTGTCCATCTCGGCATGCCGCGCCTGCAACTGCGTGATCAGCCGCTCGTCGGCATGGTCGATTGCCTGCTCAGCGGCTAATCCTTCCAACGCGAGACGCACTTGCAGCAAATCATCAAATCGTTGCAACGACATGGCCGGCACTATCACGGAACGCTGCTGACGCGCTTCGAGAGCTCCCGCAGCAACAAGGCGTGTGAGAGCGGCGCGCACTGGCATTGTGCTAATGCCGAGCTCATCCGCGAGAGGCCGGATCTTCAGCGGCTCACCGGGACGGAAACGGCCGGCACTCAATGCAGAAGACAGATACTGATAGGCCAAGTCGGCCGGTGAGCTACTCATTCTGTGATCACATAAACGGCTAAAGCCTCTAGAAAATAGCAAAAATCTCGTATTTGTGATCACAAATTTGCCAATCCCACCGGCTTTGGCTAGCCTGTTGGCTGGCTTTGCAAGAGGCAACTCCGATGACCCCATCCATCGACCGAACCCATTTGGCCGCATTAATAGCCGCCGAGCAGGCTCGCTTTGTGCAACGCTGCCCACGTTCGCAGGTTCTGGCCGAAGCGGCTAAGCGCAGTTTGTTGAACGGTGTACCAATGCACTGGATGGCCGACTGGTCAACGCCGTTTCCGTTGTTTGTTGAGCGCGCACAAGGGGCTCGTTTTTGGGACGTGGACGATCATCAGTACGCGGACTTTTGTTTGGGCGACACCGGCGCGATGACCGGGCATTCGCCCCTTGCATTGCAAGCGGCGATCGCGCGACAAGCGGCTAATGGATTGACGACGATGTTGCCCAGTGCCGATGCAATATGGGTCGGTGACGAACTCAAAAAACGGTTTGGTCTCGATTATTGGCAAATCGCAACGACGGCGACGGATGCCAATCGCTTTGTGCTGCGTTGGGCGCGTGCTGCCAGTCAGCGCCCCGTTGTGATCGTGTTTGATGGTTGTTATCACGGCACCGTAGACGACGCGATGGTGCGTTTGCGCGATGGCAAAACGGTCGCGCGTCATGGTTTGTTGGGGCAGGTACACGATCTGAGTTTGTTTACGCGGGTGGTGCCCTTCAATGATTTGGATGCGCTCGAAAAAGCATTGCAACCCGGCGATGTGGCGGCGGTGTTGACCGAGCCAGTGATGACCAATATCGGCATGGTGATGCCCGACGAATCGTTTCATCGTGAATTACGCCGACTAACGCGGGAATACGGCACGTATTTGATCATTGACGAAACGCACACGATTTCGACCGGCGTCGGTGGTTATACGCGCACTTATCACTTGGAGCCCGATTTCTTTGTGCTCGGTAAGCCCATTGCCGGCGGTTTGCCATGCGCGATCTATGGTTGCACGCAAGCGGCGGCCGATGCGATGTTGGCCGCACGGCAACGTGCGCAACACCTCGGTAGTCACGGCCACAGTGGCATGGGCACAACCTTGTCGGCGAATCCTTTGCAATTGGCGTGCATACGCGCAACGCTTGAGCACGTATTAACGACAGCCAATTACGAACATATGCTGACATTGGCCAATGAATTGGCGCAGGGCTTACGCGATGTGATTGCGCGTTTTCAATTGCCTTGGTGTGTGACGCATATTGGTGCGCGTGTCGAATTTCAATTTCGTGCAACACCACCGCGCAATGGTGTTGAGGCCGAAGCTGGATTTGATGATGAACTGGAACAGGCGCTGCATTTATTTCTGTTGAATCGAGGCGTCATGATCACGCCTTTCCATAATATGATGCTGGTTTCGCCGGCGACACAGCACGACGACATCGTCCAACTTTTAACGCAATTTGCCGCAGCCTTACAAGCGCTGCTGGTAAAGGAGTAAATCATGCACGCCCCGGTTGCAGAAGCGCAGCAATTTTTGGCACAAAATCCTGATATTAAAACCATTAACATCATGATCAGCGATCTGAATGGCGTGTTGCGCGGCAAAATGATCCGCCCAGCGGAATTGCTCGCCATTTATGAAAATGGGCGTGCCTTACCGAGTTCGCTATTGGCCCTGACCATGCGCGGGGACGATGTGTTGTCCACCGGGTTGGTCTGGGATATCGGCGATGAAGATGGTTTGGCGTTTCCAGTGACCGGCACATTAAAACGTTGCGCCTGGAGTGATACGCCGAGTGCGCAATTGCTGTTATCGCTCGATCCGGCTTTGGCACCCAATGGCATCGTTGCCGATCCGCGTCATGCTTTGCAAACCGTTGTGAACGGATTGCATGCCGATGGATTGTTTCCGGTCATGGCCGCTGAACTCGAATTTTATTTACTCGATGCCCATCGGGATGCGCATGGTCGCATGCAAGCCGCGGCGGCACCCGTGACCGATACCCGACCGACCGATCACGGTACCTATGCGATAAAGGTACTCGACGATTTCACGCCATTTTTGCACCGTTTGTATGACGTGTGTGATGCGATGCAATTGCCGGCCGAATCCGCTATTTCTGAATTTGCCCCCGGACAAATGGAAATCACCTTGCATCATCGTCCTAATGCGATGCAGGCCATGGATGAAGCCGTGTTGTACAAACGCGCCGTCAAAGCGGTGGCGGAACAATTTGGTATGGTCGCGTGTTTTATGGCGAAACCGTTTGCCGAATTGTCGGGCAGTGGTTTGCATATGCACGTCAGCATTGCGGATGAAAGCGGCCGCAACCTGTGCGCTGACGATGATCCTGCCGGTTCGTCGCTCCTGCGCCATGCGATCGGCGGCCTACAACAAACGATGGCCGACACAATGCTCGCGTATGCACCCAACGCGAACTCTTACCGCCGATTTCGGCTGAACTCGTACGCGCCGATGGCGCCAACCTGGGGCATCAACAATCGCACGGTCAGCCTGCGCGTGCCCAAGGGGCCGCCGGCATCGCGCCATATTGAGCACCGTGTTGCCGGTGCGGACGCCAATTTGTATTTGGTTGCCGCGTCGATTCTGGCCGGCATGCATCATGGCATTCGCGAAAAGCGTGAGCCGGGACCGGCCATCAGTGGGAATGGTTATGAAGGCATCAAACGCAGCTTGCCCATGTATTGGCACGAAGCAATTGAGCGCTTTCGTCAGTCGGCGTTTACTGAACAGTATTTCGGTCAGCGTTTCGTTGATGTTTACACCGCCATCAAAGAACAAGAGTGTGATGAGTTCTGGGGTACCGTTGATGAACAGGATTACGCTTGGTATTTGCACAACGTCTGATTTTGCTAGAATGCCGCCGCTTTCTTGAGTCGTGAGAATCCTAATGTTGGAAAAATTGATTGAACGTGGCATGTACGCCAGCCGCTGGTTATTGGCCCCCATTTATTTGGGATTAACGTTGGCGTTGATCATGTTGATGGTGAAATTCTTTCAAGAAGTTTTTCACGTGATGCCGCTATTGTTTTCGCATGTTGGTGTTACCGAAGGCGATTTGATCTTGTTAGTTTTGGCCCTGGTTGATATGGCCATGGTCGGCGGTCTGATCGTCATGGTGATGTTTTCAGGTTATGAAAATTTCGTCTCAAAGCTTGACGTCGAAGGCGGTGAAAAATTGGATTGGATGGGCAAGCTTGATGCCGGCACATTAAAACAAAAAGTAGCGGCAAGCATTGTGGCGATCTCGTCCATTCACCTCTTACAAAAATTTATTGGCGTTGAAAAGCTCTATAAAGATTTTCCCGATGAGGCTGGTGACATGTTGTTGTGGTTTGTCATCATTCACATTACCTTTGTCTTATCAGCGTTTAGCATGGGTTATCTCGACAAGCTCACCAAACATTCACATTGATCAGATTAAAAGGCGAGACCATCGCCTTTTATTTTTTAAGGAGAAAATAATGCGTACGATTCTGATTGCAATAATGGCCGCGTTAGCGATACCGGTCATGGCCGACGGTGATCACCATAAACATGACTTTAGCGGCGACATCAAAGCGTTTCACGATGTGTTATCCCCTCTGTGGCATGCCAGCGCTGGCAAACAACGCCAAAAAGATACGTGCGCAGCGTTGCCGAACATGATCAATATGGCGGGCAAAATGAAATACAACAGTGCCAAACAATTGGTTGAATCGGGCAACAACTTGCAGCGCCTGTGTTCGGCCGATCAAAAAACGTTTGATGCGTCATTCAGCCAGTTCCATGATGCGTTTCACAAAGTGATGGAAGAAAAATAAAAGCGGCATGCAATAAAAAAGGGCGATTAGACATCGCCCTTTTTTATATGTAATACATAACGGTTTTATAATCCTCGCTGCCCAGCGCAGACAGAATATCGCGCTCGTTTAGTTGCGGCGCAAAGCGCAAAATAAAATTCAGCGTGTGCTTGCGCAATACGGTGTCTGAACGCAAGCCAATCCAGGTTTTAACGGTCGGAAATAACCCATCGGCGGACAATGCGACCAGATCCTTGTCACTGTCAGCGTCATACGCCATACCTGCGATAATCCCAACGCCCATCCCCGTTTTAACATAGGTTTTGATGATGTCGGCATCACGCGCCGTAAACGACAAATTCAACGGCAAATTGTGCGTGGCAAATGCTTGGCGCAAACCGGAATCGGGGCGCGTGGTTGACGCATAGCTGACAATGGGGTGCGCCGACAGATCGGCCAATGTGACGGGGCGTTTTAGCGCGGCCAGTGGGTGATTCTTTGGCACCACCACCAAGCGCTGCCATTCGAACACATCGAAACGCAATAACGATTTGAATTCTTCCGCATCGCCTGACGCGATGGCCAGATCGGCTTCTCCGTCCGTCAGCCATTGGCCAATTTGCTCTGTCGTGCCTTGCAGCAAGTGAACCGCAATTTTGGGATACGCCTCGCGAAACGCCATCACGACATTAGGCAATACATAACGCGCTTGGGTGTGCGACGTAGCAATGCGTAATTCACCTTCGTCCTCACCACGCCAATCGGCCGCAATCGCGCGAATATTGTCAATTTCTTGCATCACTTTGCGCGCGCGTGTGACCACATCACGCGCCGGCGGCGTCAAGCCCACCAATGCCTTGCCTTTGCGCACAAATAACGGAAAACCCAGTTCATCCTCAAATTGGGCCAAGGTTTTGCTAACGCCGGGCTGCGTCGCAAACAGCTTTTCGGCGGCGACTGTGATGTTGAAGCCGGCATCGACGACAGCGAGCAGCGCCCGCAGGTGTTGCAATTTCATGGCAAACGTTCCGCCGTAAATGGCCATTAAGTATGACTGATGATGGGCACTGTGACCGTTGAGCATACCACTGTCAAGCCGTATAGATGGCTAAATGACTGTGATAGGGCTCGCTTACGAATGGTCGGGCAGGGCTTACGGCGCGGATGGCCGTTCCGCCGCCGAAGCCCCTTTTTCGGTCACGGTCGGCGCAACGATACACCCATGCCTGACGTGATTCTGATGAAAATAACAGTGTGAAAAATTGCATATGTTTACCACTCCCATCATTCAGTTCCTGAAAAAGTTGTCAAAAAAGTCACAAAAAAAAATGTAATTCGACACATTCAATTAATATTCCATTTTTTTTCAATTGTTTTAACAAACTGTTTCTTCGCACAGTGACTGCGCGTTTTCCTTTTGCGAAAACACGCATGCGTATCCCCTACGCATGACGGTTATAAAAAATCAGGAGTAACCTCATGAGAGACGTAGTAAAACCACATTGTGTTCGAACGAAATCAACATGGAAAAAATCACTTTTAGCTGCAACGATCGCTGCTGCATTTGTGTCAATGCCAGCGATTGTTCACGCAACAGGCGAAACAACTGGCGGCATTGTCGGTAGTGTGCATACCCAGCAAGGGGCGTCAGTCGTTGGCGCACAAGTTAAAATCACCAATCTTGATACTGGTTTATCACGTGAGATCAATACGGATACGAGCGGCAGCTATCGCTTTCCGCAATTGCCGATTGGTCGCTATGAAGTTGTTGTAACGCAAGAAGGCAATGTTGTTGCTAAGCAAACCGTCATGGTTAGTGTTGGCGGAGCGGCCAATGCGCAGTTTGACATTGCCGATCGCAGTGGCGCAGAAACGATTGAGGTGGTGGGGATGCGTCCTTCTGCAATTGATGTTAGTACCAGCTCAGCTGGCTTAGTGTTATCCGAGACGATGCTTGACCGTTTGCCCGTTCAACGTGACAACACCAGCGTGGCATTGTTAGCGCCAGGCGTAATCGAGGGAGATACACAGTTTACTCGTCGTCTCCCCTCGTTTGGTGGCGCGTCGATTTTAGAAAATGTTTACTACTTAAACGGCATGAATATCACTGATTTTGTGCAAGGTTTGGGTGGTTCCGAAGTACCTTTTGAGTTCTATCAAGAGTTTCAAGTCAAGACTGGTGGCTACAGCGCTGAGTTTGGTCGCTCAACGGGCGGTGTATTCAATGCTATTTCAAAACGAGGTAGTAACGAGTTTGAGTGGGGCATTCATCTGTTCCATGATCCGGAATCGATGACCGAAGATTGGGGTATTGTTTACGGCAATGATGGTAAGCCGGTATTTGATTTTAGTCGTGACACGGCTTCTCGTACCAATCTGAGCATTCATGCATCGGGTGCTTTGGTACAAGACAAAGTGTTCTTCTATGTGATGTTTAACCCAGAGCAACAAGACAATCATTTTGAAAATGATTTAATTAACAAAATTGATAGCGAGTCGGACAATCAATTCTGGGGAGCCAAACTTGATTTTGCGATAACTGACTATCACACCATTGAAGTCACGGCATTTCAGGATGAAGACGAAACCATTCAGACTTTGTCGGCCATCGATCCCAGCAGCTTCTCACCGTATCGTCGCTCACACCAGCCGTTTGAGTTTGAAGGCGTTACGGGCGGTAAGACCTGGATGGTCAAGTACAACGGTCAAATTACCGATGATTTGAGTGTTTCGGCATTGGTGGGCAAATACGAGAACCGACGAACGGCCAAAGTTGGTGACAACGATTGCTTCAATGTCAGCGACTTTCGTGGTCGCGGTGCCGGCGGAACTACCGATCCTGACTTGGGAAATGATTTCGTTAATTTCAATACCGGTGGCTGTGCATTTTCGGTTATTGTCAACAATCAAGACGGTGTCGCCACGCGTGATACCACTCGACTCGATTTCGATTGGTATTTGGGCAATCACACACTGCAATTTGGTATTGATAACGAAAAGCTGGTATCGGAAATTGATCGGCGCCGCGCCGGCGATGGCGGGTATAGCGTACGATATGACTACACCGATCCGGAAGATTTGAACACCTATCGTGGTGATCAAATTCGGGGTACTTATTACTTCCTGAAAGGCGGTTATGAGACGCGCTCCGAAGCCCTGTACATTGAAGATGTTTGGAATGTCAGTGATACCGTTACTTTGAGCATCGGTCTGCGCAACGACAAATTCGAAAATGACGGCAAAAAAGGGACATTCATTTCGATAACCGATCAATTGGCGCCACGCTTGGGTTTTGCTTGGGATGTTGCGGGTGATGGAACATCCAAGCTGTTTGCCAATTTCGGGCGTTATTATCTACCAATTGCCAATAACACCAACGAGCGTCTTGCTGGTGGCGAAGACTTTTATCAGAAGCGCTATCGTTTAGCCGCTTTTGACGAAAACAATCCCCCCGTTTTTACTGGTCAGTTGGAGGACATTCCGACGTTGATTGAAAATGGAACGCTGGTGGAATATCGCCATACTCAATTTGGCGATCCTGATGCCGATCCGCGGGCCGTTGTGGATGGAGACATTGAATCAATGTACCAGGATGAATTGATTCTCGGTTACCAATGGGAAATCAATGCTGATTGGACTGCAGGGGTTCAACTGACACGTCGTGATTTAAAGAGCTCATTGGATGACGTGCTGATTGATCACGCGATTGTTTCCTACTATTGCCAAAATGTCAGTGATACACCGGATAATTGCGATGAGGATGAAGCCGTTGATGTCACCGGTGCCGACGGGAGCACTTATTATGTGTTGACGAATCCAGGTACCGACATGGATGTTGCGTTTGATATTGATGGTGATGGCGATTTGGATGAAATTCAGTTGAGTGCTGCACAACTGCGTTATCCCAAAGCTGAGCGTTATTACAACGCAATGGAGTTGAATTTTGCACGTCGTTGGGACGGTGTTTGGAGTTTCAACGGATCATATGTTTGGTCGCAAAGCTACGGCAACGCCGAAGGGTTAGCGAAGAGTGATCAAGGCCAACAGGACTCGGGTATCACCGCCAACTTTGATTTTCCGGAGTTCACCGAAGGCGCTTACGGTTATCAGCCGAATGATCGTCGTCATCAATTCAAATTCTTTGGTGCGTACGCCTTAACGGATGCATTGACGTTGTCGTCCAACTTGACGATCTTATCCGGTCGGCCTGTATCGGCATTCGGTACATTGCATGGCGCAGCCGAAGGCTACGGTGCAACATCGCACTATATTGAAGTGAACGGTGAGCAACGTTTGGTACCGCGCGGTTCATGGGGGCGTACACCGTGGACAACCACAGTCGATGTCGGCGTTAACTACAACCTTGGCTTGAAAGATGTGGATGCCAGTGTGCGTGTGGATGTCTTCAATTTGTTTGATGCAGACAATATCACCGCTTACACCGAGCAATTTGATACCGGTACACCTGGTGAAGTGAATCCGGCATTTATGACGGCACGTGCGTATCAGGCACCACGCACGGTTCGATTGAGCTTTACAGCGAACTTCTAATCGGAGTTGTCATGAAAACGCCCGGAAAAATCCGGGCGTTTTTTATGACGTGATTTTCTTGCTTCGCCACGCCGTTGGCGTCATCTCAAACCATTCACGAAACGCGTGCGTGAACGCACTTTGTTCGCTGTACCCCAGCAGAAATGCGACTTCGGTCAATGAGAGTTTAACATCGCGTAAATAGCGTTGGGCCAGCTCCTGACGTGTGCGATCTAATTGCTGTTGAAAACTGGTGTCGAGTCGTTCGAGTTGGCGTTGCAAGGTGCGGGTGCTCATCGCCATATCTTTAGCCAGTGTGGCCAATTTGACGTCGCCGCGGGCGAGACGATCGGTTAGCAGGCGACGCAATTGCTGTAACAGTTCTGGCTCTTGTTGCTGCGCGCGTGCCGCCAATAACGAATCCGCGTGACTGCGCAAAGCTTGCTGCACACTGGGATCGGCATGCGGTAGCGGTTGGTCAAGAATACTTGCGGCAAAAATAATGCGATTAAAAGGGGCATTGAAGCGTACTGGGCAGCGGAAGATCACTTCATAAATATCGCAATCGCGGGGAGCCTCGTGCGTAAATTCCACGGCGGTCGCCGTTACGGGGGCATTTAACAACCAGCGCACAAACACTGCGATACCAGCAAAAACACTTTCCGGTAATTGTCGGCAGGGCAGTTGTGAAAGCCACGGACTGTGCCAACGGTATTCTGCAAACGGTTGTGCTTCAACAAGTTCGGAACGTCCTAAATCATGCGCCAGCGATTCGTAACGCATCACCTGCGACACGGCTTCGCGCACATCGCGGCAACTTAATAAACCGACACCGTAAACGGCGTAATGGGGGAGACGCAATAACGCGCCGGTTTGCAAACCAAAAAAACTATTTCCGGTCAGTTCTGCACCGGCGTTGAGCAAACGCATATACGCCAGCGGATGCACATCGTCGTGAATTGATGTGATGCCGGCCATTTTTAACAAATCCGCAGTATTCAGTTGCGATTGCGCGGCCATTTCCCAAAAAGCTTGGGTGTAGGCGCCTACTACACGAGGAGTCATCTGGCGTTGTTCAACAAGAGCTTGGCTTAGGGGAGCAAGTTTAACGAAATTTGCCGCGCTAGCATCAGCACCGAGATAAATCAGGATGCAAACGATGCGACGTTGGAACGGCTGGGGTGATGCCGCCATTGAGTATCCCTTGCCGGCCAATGCGCCGGCCTTTTTAGCCGAGCGTGTTGGGCAAACGCAGACGCCCTCCGATTGTGCGTTTGACGCTGCGGTGGCGTCACTACCGGCCTCACGATTGCCACCGCATCCGCATCTCGATACCAGCGCAGCGACACGCTTATTGCACAGCTTCGGACAGAGTTTGCCCGATTGGTTGTGCTTGCGTTTTGGTCAAATTTCGCGCGTCAGTGACGGTGTTTGGATGGCGCGCGATGAAGATGACGTGCGCAACGCTTTAGCCTTCGCGCGTACACACAATGCGCGCGTGATCATTTATGGCGGTGGCACCAGTGTCGTCGGTCACATCACACCGAATGACGATCAAATTTATCTGACGCTGTCACTCGCACGTTTGTGCAAGCTGAAAAAGCTCAACGCGGATGATCAATTGGCATGGTTTGAAGCCGGTGTGACCGGGCCAGTGCTCGAAGCTCAATTGCGCACACACGGTTTTACACTTGGGCATTTTCCGCAGTCATTTGAGTTGTCGACCTTGGGCGGCTGGATCGCTACGCGCTCCTCGGGTCAACAATCGCACCGTTACGGTCGTATCGAACAATTGTTCGCCGGGGGTACGGTGATCAATGAACATCATCAGCTCGATATGGCACCTTTTCCGGCGAGTGCCGCAGGGCCTGATCTGCGCGAATGGGTCATGGGATCAGAAGGCCGATTCGGTGTGATCAGCAGCGCGTGGGTAAGGATATCGCCATTGGCAGAAGCCGAAGAATTTCGCGCGATCTTTTTTCCTGATTGGTTGTGCGCACGCCGCGCCGCACGTGCACTCGCGCAATCTGACATTAGCTTTTCAATGTTGCGTTTATCGAATGCGCGTGAAACCGAAACGATGCTGGCGATGGCAGGGCATCCCGAACGCATGCAGTGGCTACATCGCTACTTGCAATGGCGTGGCTGTGGTGACGGCAAATGCATGATGCTGCTGGGATTAACAGGGAGCCAACGTGAAGTGAAACACGCGTGGCAGGCCTGCCACAGTATCCTCAACACAAATAAAGGGCGCAGTACCGGCACGTTCATCGGAAAAAAATGGGCGCAGAATCGTTTTCGCAATGTGTATTTGCGCAACAGCTTGTGGGCGCAGGGTTACGCGGTTGATACCGTTGAAACCGCCTGCTCGTGGTCACGTGTGGATGACATGGTGCATGCCATTGAAAATGCTGCCTATAACGCGTTGCTTGACGAAAATGAACGGGTATTTGCGTACACGCATTTGTCGCATGTGTATACCTCGGGTTCCAGTGTTTACAGCACCTTTGTGTTTCGCATCGCCGATGATTTCGCCGTCAATATGCGACGTTGGCAAAAATTAAAAACGGCGGTCAGCGACGCTATTCAACGCCATGGCGGAACCATCAGCCATCAACACGGTGTTGGTCGCGATCACAAAACGTGGTTTGCGCAAGAGAAAGGTCAACAGGGCATCGAGTGGATCGCTGCATTGTGCCGTCATGTCGATCCAGAGCAACGCTTTGGCACCGGCAATCTGCTCGATTAGTCATTGCTCTTGGATGATCGGCCTCAAGGAGTAATCGTGTCATCGCGTGCGCATTTTCGTCAGTTCGTAGAGACACCCGTTGACATCGTTGTGGTCGGTGGCGGTATTACCGGGGCAGGCATTTTGCTGGCCGCAGCCCAAGCCGGTTACCGCGCTGCCTTGATCGAGCAACACGATTTTTCTTGGGGCAGCTCCAGTCGCTCATCCAAACTCGTGCATGGCGGCATGCGCTATTTGAAATACGGCAAAGTCGCGCTAACGGCGTTGTCGCTACGCGAACGCGATCAACTGCTGCATGATTACCCGGATTTAACGTCGGGATTGCGTTTCTTTTTACCGTACAGCCAAAAAGCGCCGCTCGGCATGCGCGCCGGTATTCGTCTTTATGATGGATTGGCCGAACACGAAACGCGCGCGCATTATAACCGCGCACAATTGCAGCAACTGTTCCCCTTTTTACGTGATGAATACCGTGGCGCATTGAGTTACGTCGACGGTCAAACCGACGATGCTCAGTTGGTGCTGCGCGTGTTGCAACAAGCGCGACAATTGGGCGCCGTGGCGTGCAATTATTGTGCAGCCAACGAGTTGATGGTCGGTAACAACACGATCCACGGTGTTGTCGCCAACGATCGTGTCAGCGGCGCATCGTTTGCGATCACGGCCAAAATGGTGATCAACGCGACCGGTGCTTGGGCGACGCGCTGGTTGCAAAACAGACCGCCAGTATCATTAAAATCCATCAAACTGAAACCGCTGCGTGGTTCACATCTGGTGCTGCCGTTTTACCGCTTGCCACTGACACAGGCGATGGCGTTAATGCACCCGATTGATGAGCGACCGATGTTCGCATTGCCATGGGGCGGTGAAGTGATTTTTGGCACAACGGATGTGGAACATGTTGCCGATTTAAATGAAGAGCCGGCAATTGATTCGCGTGAATTTGATTATCTGCTCGATGCATTGCGGCGCCAGTTTCCGTCACTGAATCTTGACGCCAACGATGTGATCAGCACCTATTCAGGGGTACGACCGACAGTCGATGATGGTCACAAAAAGGCCAGCGCCATTTCGCGCGAACATTGTATTGCCGAACAGAACGGCTTGATCACGATCGCCGGTGGCAAATTAACGACATTTCGCTATATGGCCAAACAGATTTTGCAGCGTGTGACCAAACAAATCGGGTATCCGCAAACCCTGCCTCTACCGGCGATTACATTACCAACACCGCTGACACGTCAGCGCGATCCGTTATCTGGTTTGCAGCACGATGTCGTGCATTTGGATGATTGGTTATTAAGGCGAACGCACATCGGTTTAATGAGTGAACAGGGCGGCGTGCCGCAACTGTCTCTTTGGCAGCAAACCATTTGTCGTCAACTCAAATGGGATGAAACGCGCTGGCAGACCGAGATGCAGCGTTTTCGCATGCTGTATCAGAAATCCTATTCTGTTCCTGGTCGTTTGGGTTGTGAGTGAAATAATTGCGGTTGAGTCTGCTGTCAAAAATCTAATTAGAGCCACATCGATTTGTGTTTGTGATTTTTTTTTGACTATCGACCACATCAGATTTACCAACGCGTCGAATACGCCACCTTGCCCACTTCCACTTGGCGATCGCCATCGGTGTCGCTGATTACGCGTTGCAGCACAATGTCGAGTACACCATCGGCCATTTCGATGTGCACTCCCACATTGGCGCGCCAATCATCTTGCTTTTCGCTAAAAGCGATGTTGTCGACAAGAGTGTTGTCAGCGCAGGTTTCGTTGTATTCACGCGCGCGTTCACACGGAACGTTGTCAACATGGGCGCGACCACCATAAAAACCTTGCGCTCCCCACCACCACCAGATGTTTTCCGTAAGGTCATGACTGAGTTGCAGGTTCAGTTCCCACAAGGGCTGCTGACGCAATTGCCAATCTCCCCAAAATTCGTCGTTGTCGCCGTACACATTCATGGCAATACCGGCTTCGAACAGCCCCATGCGGGTGGGTTGTGTTGCATGCACCTGTGGTTTGACGATCCAGCGATTATTGCCGGCATTCACCAGCGATGCTGCGTCGTACTCACCCAATGGCAATGTGACCGAAGTCGCCCAGCCTAAGGCTGGCCGTTCACGCCAATCGTCGGCTTCATTGAGATCCAAGGCCGGACGGCCATAGAAGTTTCCAGCCATCATCAAGGTGGGATCGCCAACGCCGGTTTCGCGTGTGTCACCAAATGGATCGCTGTCATCGGCGGCTTTGATCTCGACGCTGGGCACCTGTACTGACCAGAAAGCGGTCTGACCTTGCCACTCAAGGTAACGACGGTAATGCAACGTTACCGTGTCGAATTTGGCATTGATGCCGACCAATGGCAGCTGATCATCACTGCCGGTCGTGCTGTGAGTGCGGGTGTAGAAGAACTCCAGTAAAGACAGGTCAAGAGGGCGGTTCGCAAAGTAACGGGCATCCTCTGCCCAAGCAATACAAGCCATAAAAGATAAGCAAGCACTTACAAAAAAGGCGCGATGAACTCGCTGCATAAAGGTGGCTCCCGCTGTTTTATGCCCTGACATGACAAGCTGTTATATGGCCGTAACGGCTGTTTATTTCCGATTGGCCATCCATACCTCTACCGTGCTCCCATCGAAAGCGAGGTGCGCGATGGACTATTTTCCCCTGTTTCTGGACCTGCGAGACCAATCTGTGTTGGTCGTCGGCGGCGGCGATATTGCGTTGCGCAAAACCGATCTGCTGCTGCGCGCAGGTGCCCGCATCAGTGTGGTGGCGCCCACCTTGCACCCGCAACTGGCCGATTATGCCGCCAGCCGCCGGCTGACCTGGTTCGCTGGCGCGTTTGATCCATCCTTGGTGGCGGGCACACGCCTCGTGGTGGCGGCCACTGACGATGACCACATTAACGCCCAGGTGTCGTTGGCGGCCACAGCCGCCAACGTCCTCGTCAATGTTGTCGATGATCGTGAAAAAAGCAATGCGATTTTTCCGGCGATTGTGGATCGCTCACCGGTCGTAGTGGCCATTTCCAGTGGCGGTGCGTCACCGGTATTGACGCGCTTAATTCGCGAAAAACTTGAAACGGTGTTGTCACCGGCTCTCGGCAGTTTGGCGCAGTTGTTGAAAAAAACGCGCCACGAATTAGTCAGCAAATTACAGCGTATCAGCACGCGGCGACGTGTCGTCGATCGCATTTTAACTGAGCGCGTGTTGCCGAAATTGGAAGCCAACTTACCGAGCGAAGCCGCCGCCGAATTGGCCGATGCGTTGGCACTGTGCGAAGCGCGTGAGGGCGATCACAAAGGTCGTGTGATGTTGGTCGGTGCCGGTCCCGGTGATGCGGGTTTGTTGACGATCAAAGGTTTGCGCGCACTGCAACAAGCGGATGTGATTGTGCACGATCGATTGGTCAGCCATGACGTGTTGGATCTGGCGCGCCGCGATGCTGAAAAAATTCTGGTGGGCAAAGAAGGCGGTGGTCCCAGTACCGCGCAAGACGACATCAATCAGTTGCTGGTGACGAAAGCGCAACAAGGTTTATTGGTGGTGCGCTTGAAAGGCGGCGATCCCTTTATTTTTGGTCGTGGCGGTGAAGAATTGCAGGTACTGCGCGCGCACAACATTCCGTACGAGGTGGTGCCCGGCATCACCGCGGCGTTGGGTTGCGCAGCGTATGCCGGTATTCCATTAACACATCGAGATCACGCGCAAGCCGTGACATTCACGACGGCGCATTATCAACAAGGTGCGGCAAATAGCTGGGCGCGTTTCGCCGACAAAAATCATACGTTGGCGATCTATATGGGTGTTAAACAAGCCGTTGACGTGCAACACGGTTTAATTGCTGCGGGCCGTCACGGATCGACACCTGTTGCGATTATCGAAAATGGCAGCCATCAGCAGCAACGTGTCGTGCGTGGTCGATTGGATCAACTATCCGTATTGGTTAATACGTTTGCAGTGTCATCACCCGCCTTGTTGGTGGTGGGCGAGGTCACGGCGTTGGCGGAACAACTGCATTGGTTTGGTCAGGCACCGGAATCGCTGCTTCACGATGTCGTTGCGGCGGTGGCCTGATGCACGTGCAAACCGAAAAAATACGCCTGAGCGGGATTGAACGATGTCGGCGCGCGTAAAGATAAAGATCGCTACGCCACTTTCTCAACGTAAAACGACCAGTTCTTGCGCCGTAAGCAGAACGACTCAATCGCATCCCGGAAAAAAGATGAACATCAAATCAATATTGCATTTAACGGCCTTAATCGCGCTATTTAGCAAGGCGGCGTGGGCTGAACAAACACTGTTGAATGTATCGTACGATCCCACACGTGAATTTTATGCCGAGTACAATGCGCTCTTTGCGCGGTATTGGAAAACACAGAAGAACACCGACATCAAGGTGCAACAATCACACGGTGGGTCCGGCAAACAAGCGCGTTCGGTTATCGATGGCATTAAAGCCGATGTGGTGACGTTGGCATTGGCCTATGACATCGACACTTTGACCGAGCAAGGCTTAGTAAAACCGAACTGGCAAAAAAAACTGCAACATAACGCTGCTCCTTATCGCTCGACAATTGTATTTTTGGTGCGCAAGAGCAATCCGAAAAAGATCCGCGATTGGCCTGATCTGATTCGTGGTGACGTCAAAGTGATCACACCAAACCCTAAAACATCGGGCGGTGCGCGCTGGAATTATTTGGCGGCTTGGGCCTGGGCGTCAGCGCAGCCGAATGCGACAGATGCGTCAGCAAAGCAATATGTAGCGAAACTTTTGGCCAACGTACCCATTTTAGAAACCGGTGCACGCGGTGCGACACTGGCGTTCACCAATCGCGGTGTCGGTGATGTGTTGCTGGCCTGGGAAAACGAAGCACTCTTAATCACCCAACATGTCGCACCGGGGCAATTCGAGATCGTGCTTCCCTCGTTATCGATCACCGCCGAACCTCCGGTTGCGATTGTCGACAAAGTGGTTGATAAACGGGGTACACGCGACATCGCGGAAGCCTATTTGAAATACCTCTACAGTCCAGCAGGGCAGACGTTGGCGGCGAAACATTTTTTTCGTCCAAGTGACGAAACTGTTACGGCCAAGTTTGCGACGGTCTTTCCTCAGGTCAAACAGGTAACGGTCGATCAGGCATTTGGTGGCTGGAAGTTAGCACAGAAAACGCATTTTGAAGATGGCGGTACATTTGATGTTGCCTTGCAAAGTGCGCAGAAACTGGCGGCTAAACCGTAACAACATCCTTCAATCGTCATTGCAAAGGCAAGTCGTATGTCAAACGCCGTTTATTCATCGCGAGTTATTCCTGGGCTGCGTTTGACGTTGGCTTCAACACTGATTTACCTCAGTATACTGGTGTTGATTCCGATCTCTGCTGTGTTTTTTAAATCGGCCGCGCTGTCCGTTCAGCAATGGTTCGCGTTATTGAGCGACAACCGCGTGCTGTCGGCGCTGAGTCTGTCGTTTTTTACGTCGTTATTGGCAGCGGCGATTAACGCCGTATTTGGTTTTATCATCGCTTGGGTGTTGGTGCGTTACACGGTTCCGTTTAAAAAATTGTGGGACGCGATCATCGATCTGCCATTTGCATTGCCCACTGCCGTGGCCGGCATTGCACTCAGTGCCATTTATGCAAACAACGGTGCGGTGGGGCAGTGGTTGGCGCCGTGGGGCATCGAAATCAGTTACACCCGCCTCGGCATTTTGATTGCGCTTGTCTTTATCGGCACTCCGTTTGTCGTGCGTACCGTGCAACCGGTGTTGGAAGAGCTGGAAGTGCAGCAAGAAGAGGCTGCCCATTGTTTAGGGGCGACGCGTTGGCAAACGTTTGTGCGTGTCATTTTGCCGGCGATCGCCCCGGCGTTGATCACCGGTTTTGCGTTGGCGTTTGCGCGCGCCGTCGGTGAATTTGGTTCGGTGATTTTTATTGCAGGCAACCTGCCCAATCAAACCGAAATTGCGCCGCTGCTGATCTACATCAAGCTAGAACAATACGATTACGCGGGCGCCACCGCGATTGCCGCCATCATGTTGACTTTTTCGTTTGTCATGTTGCTGTTCATCAATTCACTGCAAAAAGCGAGGGCATCATGAGTGTTGCACCGTTTCTGTATTTGCAGCGTCAGGCGTTGATCAATCGCAGTGAAAAGGCAGGCGATCCCTTGTGGGTACGCGTGTTACTCATTGGTTTGGCCGCCGCCTTTATCGGGCTCATGTTAATCTTGCCGTTGTATGTCGTGTTCAGCGAAGCCATCAGCAAAGGCTGGACGGTTTATGTCGCGGCAATCACTGAGCCGGATGCGCGCGCGGCCATTTTGTTGACGTTGAGCGTAGCGCTGATTGCGGTTCCGCTGAATGTCGTGTTTGGTGTTAGCGCGGCGTGGGCCTTGGCCAAGTTTCGATTTCGTGGACGGCAATTGCTGATCACGTTAATCGATTTACCCTTTTCCGTTTCACCGGTGGTCGCCGGTTTGATGTTTGTGTTGCTGTTTGGAGCACGTGGTTGGTTTGGTCCGTGGTTGGTCGAACACGATATTCAAATTATTTTTGATGTCACCGGCATTGTGTTGGTCACCGTGTTTGTAACGTTCCCGTTTGTGGCGCGTGAATTGTTGCCACTGATGGAAGCGCTCGGCAATGAAGAAGAAGAAGCCGCCGTCGTACTCGGCGCTTCCGGTTGGCAAACCTTTTGGCGCGTCACCTTGCCGAACATTAAATGGGGTTTGCTGAACGGCGTCATTTTGTGCAATGCCCGCGCGATGGGGGAGTTTGGCGCCGTGTCGGTGGTATCGGGTCATATTCGCGGCGAAACCAACACCTTGCCTTTACATATTGAAATCCTGCACAACGAATATCAATTTGCTGCCGCGTTTGCTTGCGCGTCGTTGTTAACGTTTTTGGCGCTGTTTACGTTGGCGGCCAAAAGTATTCTGGACTGGTACACCGCACGTTCCGTGCACAATGAGGGTTGATCATGAATATCGTGATCGAAAATGTCAGCAAAGTATTTGGTGATACCGTCGTCCTCGACGATGTCAATTTGTCGATTCAAAGCGGCTCGTTAACCGCATTGCTCGGCCCCAGCGGCTGTGGCAAAACGACATTGCTGCGCATTATTGCGGGATTGGAATCCGCCGAACACGGTGTCGTGCGCATGGACGGTACCGCTGTCAATGAATGGAAAGCGCAACAGCGCGGTGTCGGTTTTGTGTTTCAACATTACGCCTTGTTTCGTCACTTGAATGTGTTTGAAAATGTCGCGTTTGGTCTGCGTGTAAAACCGCGCCAAGAGCGTCCAAGCGAAAGCCAGATCAAAGCCAAAGTTAACGAGCTGTTGGAATTGGTGCAACTAACACAATTTGCGCGACATGTTCCCGCGCAATTGTCCGGTGGGCAGCGCCAACGCATTGCATTGGCCCGCGCGCTCGCGGTTGAACCCAAAATTTTACTGTTGGATGAACCGTTTGGCGCATTGGATGCACGTGTGCGCAAAGAGTTGCGCAGCTGGTTGCGGCAATTGCATGATGAATTGCATATCACCAGTGTATTTGTCACGCACGATCAAGAAGAAGCGTTAGAAGTGTCCGATCAAATTGTCGTGATGAATCGCGGCAAGATCGAACAAGTCGGCGAGCCACAATGGGTTTACAATCATCCGCAAACGCCGTTTGTGTTCAGCTTTCTCGGCAACGTGAATACGTTCAGAGGCCGCGTCGAAGGACACAGCCTGCATATCGGCGAACACGTGTTACCGATCGACGAAGCGATCCCGTCTGGTGTTAATGAAGCCGTCGCGTTTGCGCGTCCGTATGAAGTGGAGTTGCACAATGGCACCGATGGGCCTGGCCTGCCGGCCCGCGTGCGTCGTTTGCAACAATTCGGACCGGTAACACGCGTTGAATTGGAAACGGTGTACGACAGTTCGCGCATCGAAGCACAAGTTAATTCCGCTGATCTGGGCGATCTGGATCTGCGTCAGGACAAATTGGTCACCGTGTCCACCAAACAAACGCATCTGTACCCGATCGATAAAAACGGTGAATGGCAGATCTGATTGCTGGCGTTTGGCCATGACAAAGAACGTGGTGCATCTGAGCGGGTGTTGCTGGCAGTGTCCGGTTGACGTGGATCAACAAACCTAAATGCGAACGCTTTGCATTTAGGTTCAATCTCATTACAATGGGCGCCATCACCGCAATCTGATCAACATATCCAGCCCAGGAACAATTCATGTCGCTCAAATCTTCCGTCGTCGCCGTCAGCTTGGCGCTGTTAACGCCGTCCGCTTTTGCCACTGAGGCGATCGAAGCCCTGCAAAAACGTCTCGATGAACAACAAAAGCAAATTGACGCCCTCAGCAAATCGCTGAAGAAAACGGAAAACGAATCGACCAGCGATGACAGCTTTTTTGGAGGCTATGGCGAACTGCATTACGGCGATTACAAAACGCAGGCGCCTGATCGCGGCGGTGCCAATCGTGCGCAGGATAAGGCGCTTGATTTTCATCGTTTTGTGCTGTTTTTCGGCCACAAGTTTGATGACAATCTTCGCTTCTTTTCCGAATTGGAAGTCGAGCATTCGTTGGCCGGGGAAGGCAAACCCGGTGAAGTCGAACTCGAACAAGCGTACATCGAACATCAGTTGAATGACCAGCTTCATTGGAAAGGCGGATTGTTCTTGTTGCCAATCGGCATTATCAATGAAACCCATGAGCCGCCCACATTTTACGGTGTTGAACGCAATCGCGTCGAAGGCGACATCATTCCGGCGACATGGTGGGAAGGCGGTGGCGCGGCAACGTTTTCATTCGCTGATGGTTTTCAAGCCGATGTGGCGATTACCGGTGGTTTGCAAACCGATCACACCTTTACTATTCGCAGCGGTCGCCAAAAAGTGGCGAAAGCCTCGGCGGATGCGTTGGCTTACACCGGTCGTGTGAAATACACCGGAATTGCCGGTTTGGAATTGGCGTTGTCGCTGCAGTATCAAGAAGATTTGCTACAAGGTTTGGGCATTCAAGCCGCGAATAATGTGCCGGCGCAACCGGATGAAACCGCTTCGGCAACGTTGCGTGAATTTCATGTTGTGTATCAGGTAGCGGGCATGCAAATTCGCGCCTTGCACGCGCAATGGGACATCGACAGTGATGTCGCCGAAGCGGCCGGTAAAGCGGTGCAAAAAGGTTTCTATATTGAACCGTCTTACCGTTTCAACGACACCGTCGGCGCGTTTGCGCGTTACAGCAAATGGGACAATGGTGGCAGCGGCGACACCGAAAAAGTGTCCAAACAAGTTGGCGTCAATGTCTGGATACATCCCAATGTTGTGATCAAAGCCGATCATGAAAAATTAACCGGTGCCACCGAAGACAAGGGCTTCAATCTCGGTGTTGGTTATCATTTCTAATGTGTTATGTATTCGCCAGAGGCGGCTAAGTAAAAACCTGATGCAAGCACGAGCCTTGACGGATTCGCGTTTGCATCGGTGATTGGTGTGCCTATCTTTGCAAGCGCCTGCTCAAGCGGTTGCAATCGAAATGTTGATGAACATCATCAATAGGATTGAAGATTGCCCGAGGGCGGTGCATTCCGTTACGTACACGCTTTTCGAACGTAGAAACGCGGTTTTTTTTATTGCCCTTACTCTGCTGCTTTGCAGCAATCATCGCATCTGATTAATCACGATGACGCCTTTGCATCGTTATATGCCTTTGCGGCAAAACGACATTTTTTTGTTGTGGCGACAACGCTGCATTTTGTTGACGTGAAATTTCAAGCAGAGGGTTATGAGCTCACGCTGACCTATCTTATTGATTCACGATAAATTGTTTCTAAGTTGCGCAGTTGGTTGCGGGTTTTTCTCGCCATTTTCGATTCGACTGTATCATTTTGTAGCGCGCACTATGCGCCAATTCGAATGTCTTTTTTCTGCAACAGCATGTCGTTGACGTGAAATCTTCCGTTTTAGGTGCGCGCCACACTCCCGTCGCCCTGTCACTCACAGCAGGGCGGCAAAGCCACCACGACATGCGCGTTGTTTGCGCTCCGAACGGGTGCTTGCTGAATAAGCAGACAGAAAATACTCGGAGGTTACAACAATGATTTTTCAACACCACACACAACGCCGTGTGCGGTCCGGATTGGCTCTCGCGGTAAGCGCGGTGCTGTTTTCGGGCTTGAGTGCAGCGGCTGATCGCATCGAGCTTGGTCTCGACAAGTTACCGGCCAATAGCAAAGGTCAGACAAGTTTGGCCAAAGCGCAACAAAGCGGTGATTTCAACGTTTTTAAATCAATTGTCGGCAGTAACGACAGTTTCAAAATGAATGCTGACCGCGCCATTGAACGTGGTGAAACCCTGGAGCGTGGTCAACAACTGTATAAAGGCTTGCGCGTTTGGGGCGCCGAATTTGCCGCGACCCGCGACAAAAACGGTCAATACAACTTTGTCGTTGGCACGTTGTTGCAAAACATTGATCGCGATCTCGGTAGCGTCAAGCCATCGTTAACGGCGGCACAAGCGCAAGCGCGTGCCAAAGCGATCAAAGCGCAATCATTAAACGATCAAGATGACCATACGCGCATCGGCAAACGTCGCAGCTTGCCACCTCGTTTGGACGTGACGCGCGACATGAAACCGGAACTGGTGGTCTATCAAAAAGACAACGGCGTGGCGGTGCTCGCGTGGCGTGTTGAATTTGCGTTAAAACCCGTGTCGGGCAAATTGCCCTCACAACCGGTGATGTTGATTGACGCCAAATCGGGCGCATTACTGCTGGAGTTTGACAATGTGCATTCGGCTGAAGCGCGCGGCACCGGTCCTGGCGGTAATCAACGCATGGGACAAATTGAACACGGTCGCACCGAAAACGGTGTCGACGGTGCGCTGACCGTTGATAAAAACGGCAGCACCTGCCAACTGAAAAATGCCAAAACCTATGTCATTGATGCCGGTCAATCGACATCACCTGGCAGCACACCGAAATCGTATACCTGCAGCAGCAGCGACAATCGTTTTACCGAAGCAACGGTAAACGGTGGTTACGGCGTGCTCGCGGATATTTTGTATAACGGCACGAAAACCGTTCAAATGTATCAAGAATGGTTCGGTGTGTTTCCGATCAAATGTGCGAGCACATTAAAACAAATCGGTCACTACGATCGCAGCTACGACAACGCGTTCTGGCAAAACTGCACGATGACCTATGGCGATGGCAACACTTTCCACCCATTGGTGTCGATGGATGTGGTCGCGCACGAAGTCGCGCACGGTGTCACCGAAGGGCGTTCCGGTCTGCAATACAGTGGCCAATCGGGTGGTTTGAATGAATCGTTCTCCGATATGTCGGGCACCGCGCTGGTTTATTATTTAACTGGCAGCAACACCTGGAAGATCGGTGATCAAATTAAAAAATCATCTGGTCAAATGCGTTGCATGGACGATCCGACTTGTGATGGCCGCTCAATCAAGCACGTGAACAACTACACCAATGGTATGGATGTTCACTTCAGCTCGGGTGTTTACAATCACGCGTTTTATCGTTTGGCAACGACATCGGGCTGGAACACGAAAAAAGCTTTTGAGGTGTATTACCGCGCCAACGATCGTTACTGGAGTTCGAGCACAACTTTTGCACAAGCCGGCGAAGGTGCCTGCAAAGCAGCGGCCGATCTGGGTTATGACCAAGCGCAAGTCAAAGCATCACTGCAAGCGGTGGGTGTCAACCCAACCTCATGCAGTGGTGGCACCAATCCAACACCGGATACGACATTGAGCAATGGCGTTGCGGTGACCGGCATTTCGTTTAATCAAGGCGATCAAAAGTTCTACATTCTTGATGTGCCATCAGGTGCTTCTGCGTTGTCATTCACGACCACTGGCAACAACGGTGATGTCGATATGTATGTCAAGTTTGGCAGCAAACCCACAACGTCCGCTTACGATTGCAAATCGGATGGTTCCACCAGCGCCGAAACCTGCAACATCAGCACAGTTCAAGTGGGCAAATATTATGTGTTGTTGAACGGATATGCCGCGTCATCTGGCGTCAGCATTACCGGCAAATACACCACCGGCGGCACCGATCCGGGCAGCGATGTTGTGCTGACAAATGGTTCACCAGTGTCTGTCAGTGTTGCTGCGCAAGAATCAAAATATTTCAAATTGGATGTACCAGCAGGCGCCAGCAATCTGAAATTTGTCACCAGTGGCGGTAGCGGTGATATTGATTTGTATGTGAAATTTGGTAGCAAGCCGACCACCACCAGCAGCGATTGCAAATCAGAAGGTTCCACCAATGCTGAAACCTGCAATATCGCAACGGCACAAGCCGGCACGTATTACGTATTGGTGTATGGCTACGCGGCATCCAGCGGTTTGACGCTGACCGGTTCGTTCACCACCGGTGGCGGCGGCGGTAGCTGCGGATCGTTACCCGTATGGAACGCGAGCACCTATTACAACGCGGGCACCGAAGTGCAATACAACGGTCGCAAATACCGCGCACTGTATGGTGTGTGGTACTACCCACCGACCACCGCGCAATACTGGCAGGATTTAGGCGCTTGCCAATAAGTTAGAAATGAGTGGGAAAGATGAGTTGGGCATTGATCTCACTCAGAACAACAGCACGGCAACTTTGCCGTGCTGTTTTCTTTTTTTTGTGCGTTGACTAACACCGTTGTGACAGCTAAAACGATTCTACGATAACAATACGCTCGGAGGCCAAAACATCATGATGTGTGGGAGCACAGTTTGTGGCCTTCGTTTTTTTCAGGCGCTGGCACGCGGCGTTTTACCGTGGCTGATGCTGGTCGCCGTCGCGCAAGCCAATGGCGAATTTATCTTTCAGCGTTTTGGTGTTCAAAATGGTTTATCACAAGTATCGATTTTGTCGTTAGCCGAAGATCGCGACGGCTTTTTGTGGGTGGGAACCGAAGACGGTCTCAATCGCTTTAATGGCGATCATTTTGAATCGTATTTTCATCAAAGCGACAAATCGAACGGCCTCGCCTCCAGTTTCATTTTTGCAGTATTGCCGCTGCCGGATGGCAATGTCTTGGTTGTCAACGGTGGTGGTATCGATCTGTTTCATCCGGCCGCGCGCACCGTAACCCCTCTTCTCAATAAAAATCAGGCGCAAGCGGAATTTCCGATGGGCGCGGTCAGCAGCTATGCCTTGCAAGACAACGGTGATGTTTGGCTCGGTGATGAATTGGGTTTGATTCGCTATCGTCACACCACGAAACAACTGCAACGCATTGGGGTTTGGAAAGAATCATCGCGTCCTTCGTGGGCGCAGATGGTGTCAGCACTCAGCATTAACACAAGTCAACAACTATACGTTGCCACCATGGGGGGCTTGCGCGTTTACGATCTGGCCAGCGACGCGTTTTTGCCGGAATTACCGGGATGGTTAATCAGCGAACCCTTGAAACAACAGATCACCGTCATGAACAAAGGTGGTGATGGCGAATTGCTGTGGGCAACACGCACAACGCTCTTTTCGGTGAGGCCACAACAACAAGCACTCATCGCAGAAAAAATCAGTGACATTGGCGTTAGCGATAGTCCACAAGGTTTATTGCGTGATGTGGATGGTGGCTTGTGGATCACAACCGGACGAGGCCTGTTTTATCGTGAGGCCGGTACGCGCAATACGCAACAATTTCTCAAACGCAATGAGCTAACCGACACATTGCCTGACAATTTACTGACGCGCATTTTGCAAGATCGCGCTGGCAATATCTGGGTGGGCAGCTATACCTCGGGGCTTGCTCGCATCAATAAAAACGGTTTACGCGTCCGCTATTTTTTGCCGGCCTCCACTGCCAATCACAACATTTCATCGTCGGCGTCAAAATTAGCGGCATTGGATGCCGATCATGTCGTCATGGCGACTTATGACGGCTGGTTAAGTGTCGTGAACGTTCGCACGCAATCGGTGCAACCATTTTCTGCCGTTGCCGGTGTTGAACAATCCGCGCGGCCACAACCGTTTGTCGCGGGCATCAGTGTCGATGCTGAACAACACGTCTGGCTGGCCAGTTACAACGGAATTTATCGTCAAGCACGTCAGCAAAAGCCCAAGCTATATTTGGCGCAGCGTGACGCCGGTAAGGTGTATTCCGATATGTGGAGTGACACGTTACGCGATGAACAACAGCGCATGTGGTTTTTAAATCCGTACACCGGGTTGCATCGCTGGGATCCCAAAACGGATCGCATCATGCCGGTGCCGATCAGCAATCTGGGCTTGGTCAATCACAGTGCCAATTTATTTCGTTTTGTGCGTGATCCCGAGCAGGGGTTCTGGATCTTCTCGGCGAGCAATCAACTGTATTTCTGGTCAGAAGATGTCAGCGCTGCCAAAGTGATTTCGCTGCGTTGCCATGCCGTCGAACGCGTATTCGACGCCAAGCGCCGTGCCGATGGCAAGCTATGGTTGGCGAGCAATTTGGGCCCCTTGTTGTTCGATCCCGTCAGCCATGATTGTGAACAGTTAAACAGCACTTGGTCGTTGCCTACGGCCGTGGCCAACGCGATTGAAGACGATGCCCTAGGGAATTTATGGGTGAGTACCAATCGCGGAATTGCGCATTACGATCTGCGTCGTCAGCAATTTCGTTTGTACGGAGCCAATGACGGTTTTCATGCCGGCGAATTTAATGCGTTTAGCTCATTGAAATTGCATGATCAACTATTGTTTGGTGCCATTCGTGGTTTAGCGATGTTTGACCCATTGCAAATGCGATGGCAAGCAGAAAGCCCGGCAACGTTGATCAGTGATGTGCGCGTCAACGGTGCGCACGATTGGTTGGCGGATCGTCGCGTTATGCGCGATCTGCAAACACCGATCACATTAAATCATGCGTCAATCCAGCTCAGCATTGGTTTTGATGCGGACAATCTCAGTGCCACATCTGAATATGAGTTTCGTTATCGCCTGGAAGGTGAACAAGAAGAACCGTGGTTACAGACCGCCGCCCCCAATCGTGTTGCAACGTTTACGCAATTGCCAGCGGCGAATTATGAATTTGTTGTGCAGGCGCGTCGCCCGGGCGGCATATGGGGACCAGTCACGCGACTGCCCATTGCGGTGCTGCCGCAGTGGTGGGAATCGTGGTGGGCGAAAACGCTGTACGGCCTTGTCGTGGTGTTGGTGATTACATTGAGCTGGCGCTGGCGCACAATTTATTTGCGTCGCCGCAATGAGGTGTTGAGCCGAGCAGTTAAGCAGCGCACGGACGAAATCGAAAACTTGTTGAAGCAACGCACACGCCTGTTTGCCAATGTGTCACACGAATTGCGCACACCGCTAACATTGATCACAGGTCCGTTGTCGGATCTGATGGGCGAACCGCTGCCGGACAAAGTACGAAAAAAACTATTTTTGATTCAGCAGAACAGTCGTCGCTTGCATGATCTGATCGATCAGGTGCTCGCGTTGACGCGTTTGCAAGACGAGCGCGCAGCACCACTGCGTAAACAGGCCATCGCATTGAAGCCTCACTTGTTGGCATTGCTCGAATCATACGATGTGATTGCTAAACGAGGGCAAATCAGCTTGACCTGGGGGCCGGTCGACGACATTGATGTGTTAGCCACATCGGACTTGCCCGAGGTCGTGTTTGGCAATTTGATTTCCAACGCCATCAAGTACACGAATCCCGGTGGCCAGATCCACATCAGCTTAGTTTATGACGAACAATTGTCTGCGGCTGAATTCGTTGTGCGTGATACTGGTATTGGCATGACCGACGACGAAATGTCGCACATCTTTGAACCCTTTTATCGCGCCCAACACGAAGAGCGTAGCAATGCCTTATTGCCCCACAGTTCCGGTTTGGGTTTGCCGCATGTCAAAGAATTATTGGCGCAACACGATGGCACGATTAACGTCAGCAGCCGTGTCGGCGAAGGCTCTTTGTTTCGTGTGACGATGCCGTCCTTGTCGGCGCCCGATTCCGTTCGAGAACTGAATGATGAGGTCGATATTGGTCGTGACACGCACCGAGATCGCGCGACGGTGTTAATCGTCGAAGACAATGCCAGCTTGAATGATTACCTGAAGTCGCTGCTGAGCGAGCAATACCATTGCCTGAGCGCGAGTAATGGTGCCGATGCCGAGAGTTTGGCGTACGAACATTTACCGGATTTGATTATATCGGATATCCGTATGCCGGAGCTTGACGGCCTCGAATTGGCACAGCGCCTTAAAAACGATTTGCGCACATCACATATTCCCATCATCGTGGTTACGGCGATTGCCGAAAGCGAGATCAAACTCAGTGCCTTGACTTTGCAAGTGGACGATGTCATCTCAAAACCGTTTGACGTGCCTGAACTCAAAATTAAGGTGCGCAACTTAATTCAACGCACGCGTGCTCATGCGTTGCCTGCAAGCGCAACCACCGATCCGCAAGAACCATTGCTACCACCAACAGCTTTGCCTTTGACGCCTGTTGATCAACGGTTTATGACGCAGCTTGAAAAAGTGGTCAGCGACAATTTGGCCAACGCCGACTTTGAGTTGGAAGACATCAGCCGTCAGCTCTATTTGTCGAAAAAACAATTGCAACGCAAAATCAAAGCGCTGACGGGTTTAAGTCCCATGGAATTTTTGCGCCATCGTCGTATTGCCGAGGCCTGCGTGCTGTTGCAACAAGGGCGTACAATTACTGATGTGTGCTATTCCGTTGGTTTTTCATCGCAAAGCTATTTTTCGACGTGCTTCAAACAGCAGATGGGGGATACGCCAAAAAATTGGCAACATGAGCATTTGCCGCTCAGTCCTAAGCAAGGACAACG